>NZ_VTOK01000004.1:52832-287615 GCF_009765375.1 Alteribacillus sp. YIM 98480 | reverse complement strand
AGAGTGGTCCTCACCAACGTATTGGCGAGGACCACTCTTTTTAATTACTGGGTTTTGTCCCAGCCTCTCGTCGCACTTCTAACTTATTCGTAATGTTTCATTTTTGCTTTCCGAAAACCTTCAATCAAGTCGTAAACGGCTCCCACAATAACAGAAAACACAATAATCCACAAAATAATATATTGGAGAGTCTCCATATCCAGGAAATGTTTACTGTTTTTATTTTGAATCAAACAATAAATATTTTTTATTCGCTTATATCATAAAATAAAATATCAAATAGATCTCCGTCCGCATAAAGCAGCATCGCCCACTCCCCCGTCTTAGGTACCTCAACATTTGAAGGCATATGTGCATCTGCTCCATTGTTCGCTCCTGCAATTTCCCCTGTCCAGCCATTTACTAAGATTTGGTGCACAGTTTCTGTTTCTTTATTGAAGCCGACAATGGTTAAATCTACAGTTTCTGGATTTTTCACTCCCCAAAGGTGCCACATCCATTTTTGCCGATCTACGCTTGGCAGATCAGCACCAATTACTCCGGATTTGTTTTCATTTCCAATCACTCCTCTATCACCAAATTCCTGCGCATTTCTTTCCCAATCAATTTTTTCAAAGTCACTTTCTTGAACATAGTTGGGTATATCTTCAGGCAGAATCACCGTTTCATTGGACGTACAACCTGCAGAAATTAGCAATATACCTAACAAACAAACTATAAACGGCATCTTATCCCCCCACGTCTTATCTATTATTACTAATAAGACGTATGGAATTGGGAATAAGTTACAACAATACTTTTACTAATCAAAAAATGTATTATCTAACTTGTAGAATCTCATCCAATCGATTTTACTGTGTTTATTACCTTTCCCATAATGAGGAATTCATAAGGTGTATGTGGATAAAAACCATCTCGGATAACTACCCACCCTTGCTTTTTGTAAAAAGAAACCGCATTATGGTTATTTTTACGCACCGTTAATAAAGCTGTTTTTTCCTGTCTATTTTGAAGTAAAAGATGAATGAGCGTCTTAGCAATCCCCCGCCTTCTGTACCTGGGATGAACACCTAACTCCGCAAGTTCCATACAGTCTTTCAGCCATCCTTCATTGGACAGTAAATGTTTTGCCAATAAATGATGGTAATACTGGCCTCTACGAGAGGTATAGCCGTATATATATCCTACAACTTGATTATTAATAACAGCCAAATATCCTTCAAAATTTGGATTCCTGGAATGCTGCTGAAATTGCTTTTTCATAACTGTTGGGTCTGCTTTAAAAAGAGTGAGATATAACTCAACCATTTTAATAAAATAATATCCTTCTAATGTAAACGGAATAATTTTCATGCACTTCACTATCCTTAATAATGATTTTGAATCAAGGGATTATTTCCTTTTTTATCATTATAAACGTACGTTATATAAAATCCCCTCGTCATCGTTCGATTTTTATAAGCAAAACAGCACTTATGAAATTGATTCAGGTGTAATATATTTATATGACCCCATATAAAAAATGCTCCCTATATAAAGGCGCGATTGTAAAATGAAAATGACTATGTTAGGAAAAGATACGTTTTTCTAAGCGACCATTAAAAATCGTTTTCTTGTTCCTTTTTTAAATACATACAACTAACGGATTTTTTTCTTCATATGCTTCATTTCCTGCTTTTAATTGTTTCTTTATTCCTCTCTCCTCGGTTGTAATTGAAATAAACTTTTGTAGTTTTTCTTCCCAGGCAAAAGTCATATTGCGGCAGCTTATATACAAGAATTGACAACAAACATCTACAAAAAAGGCATTAATTTAACTTATTACGAATATTTATAAAGGTAGGTTAATCATTGGAGGTGAATACATGGCTGTTATAAAGGCTCCAAGTAAAGATATCAATCTTTTAGCAAGATTGCTTCGAGCAGAAGCCGTGGGAGAAGGAAAATTAGGCATGCTTCATGTTGGAGCTGTTACAGTTAATCGAGTTAGAGTTAATTGCTCCGATTTTGAAGATTTACGTACCTTGCCTGAAGTGATTCATCAACCCACGGCATATGAGGCAGTGCAGCATGGTATGTTTTATCAAAGAGCCAGAGAAAGTGAAAAACGTTTAGCGCGCCGATCTATAAATGGGGAAAGACGCTGGCCTGCTAAGTACAGTTTATGGTATTTTAGGCCGCCAGGTGATTGTCCGCCTACTTGGTACGGCCAAGAGCTTGTGGGCCGATACAAACTCCACTGTTTTTATGAGCCAGTACAAGGAGAATGTGACGAAGTTTATGGCGTGTTTTAAGGAATAGGCAAGCTGATTGTATGAAAGGGATGTTTGGGACGTCCCTATTTTCCATTTTTATTATCTTTTCGTTTGTTTATTCATCTTCCCTCCTTGTCTTTCTTGTAGATGAACCAAAAAAGCACGAGCAAAAAGGAAATTTTTGCTTGTGCTTTTTTTTGCATGATTTTATTCTTTTAGGAAATATTAACACCAACTACAAGAAAAGGAGGGTCGCATGATGGTACAACAAAACAGAAGTAACAATTCTAATCAACTTCTCGTTCCAGGAATGCAGCAAGCCCTTGATCAAATGAAAATGGAAATTGCTCAAGAGTTTGGCGTTCAGCTAGGAGCAGATTCCACGTCAAGATCGAATGGTTCTGTTGGAGGCGAGATCACCAAACGTCTTGTCCAAATGGCAGAACAGCAAATGAGCGGCAGACAGTAAGAATTAGAAGAGGGGGATATTTCCCCCTCTTCTTTCTCGCGTGTATCCTCATTTTCATATGATACGTGGATTCAACAAATGATGATGCTGTCAGCCGTCTCTGTCATCATTTGCAATAGAACCACTTCCATTATATTTTAACTTCTGCCCCGGAGTTGACATTCCTTTTCCATCCTTCCTGCAAAATATTCGCTTCCTACAGATTAAAAGAGCTTTGATAGGCAGTTAAATCTTGGCTTATTCGGTTGGCTGTGCTTTTTAACAACGGAAGGTACTTTTCTTTCATATGTTTCCCGCTCACCCTGCTTGCATTCGCAGAACAATTCACAGCAGCATAGGCTTCATTGCGATTATTATATATCGGCACTGCAATAGAACGAACACCTTCTTCTAACTCTTCATTTGCAAATGACCAGCCTTGTTCTTTTATGACGTTTAATTCTTTACGTAATTCATCTGGATCAATTTTTGTGTTTGGGGTTAATTTTTCTGCTGAAAAATGGTTTAAATACGCTTCTTTTTCTGTTTCTGGTAAATATGCCAGCAGCACTTTTCCCATGGACGTAGCATAAGCAGGCAAGCGCGAACCTACATTCAACGATATCGTCATAATACGTTCAGTTGGAACACGGGCAACGTACACGACTTCATCGTAATCAAGAACAGATATAGACGAAGATTCTTGGGTTTGCTTTACCAGTTCTTCTATATAAGGCATGGCAACATTCCATATGTTTTGCGACGAGAGATAGGAATATCCAAGAGATAAAACCCGAGCTGTTAAAACGTATCTTCCATTTTTTTCGTTTACGTATCCTAATGTATGTAATGTTATAAATATCCGGCGCACTGTCGGCCGGCTGTATCCAGTTAAATCTGCAGCTTCTGAAACAGACAAAATGGGCTGTTCTGCTGAGAATGCTTTTAAAACGGTTAAGCCTTTCTCTAAGGATTTAATAAAATCCCTAGACTCCGCAAAATCCTTCCTTTCTTTTTTCAAGATTCAAGTCCCCCTTTTCTAACCTTAGTATTTAGCACTTATGAAATTGATTCACCTTTATAAATATTTGCGGTATTTTTATACCTTCACCCCATTTACATGCGGTAATTATCAAACTTATCAAAATAAATTGACAATTACGTTACCCAATAATACAATAAAAACACATAACGTACAAGTGATCGCAATGCGTACAACAAATGCCGGAATGGCTGCCAATTATTCTTTCCTATTCTAAAGGGAACGGTTTCTTTCTAGACGAGCACATTTACATTTTGAAAGTTGACAAAGCAGTCATTTCACTAGAACGGAGGATATGATGGAAAAAGTAACAATTAAAAACATAACAGCCCAACTGTTAGATATTCCGATTAAACGTCCTCACCAATTTTCAGCCGTAAAAGTATCTTCGAAAAGTTTTGTTTTATTAAAAGTAGAATTGAGCAACGGTATTATAGGAATTGGTGAAGGTACAACACCAGGTATCTTTTGGAATGGCGAAAGCGTCGAAACGATGAAGCTTGTTATTGACCAATATGTTACCCCGCTTCTTTTGGACCAAGACCCTGTTCTTACAGAAGCATTGTTACAAAAAATGAACCGTCAAATTCGCGGGAATTACTTTGCAAAAGCAACAGTCGAAATGGCGCTTCTGGATGCTCTAGGTAAATGGTACAACATTCCCGTCCATCAGCTTTTAGGAACCCTCCATAAAGATAAAATACCTGTTCGCTGGGCTTTGGCATCGGGCACTCCAGAAGGCGATATCGAGGAAGCAAAAGAGTATGTTACATCCGGTAAATACGACAATTTTAAGACGAAATCAGGAAAAGAAGCACCAGAAGATGATGCAAAACGTTCCATCCGAATCGCTGAAGGAATCCGCGCTCACTCCACCATCGGCATAGATCCAAACGGATCTTGGGACCGATTAACCTCCATGAAATGGATGGGAGATTTTTTCGACGCTGGCATTGATTTTCTCGAACAACCGCTTCCTCCTCAAGATGTAGAAGGATTAGCTCGTTTAGCTGCGATGAAAAAGGTCCCTATCATGGCAGATGAAAGCGCTTCTACGATTGATGATGCGATGCGGCTTGCCAAAGCAGACGCTGCCGATATTTTCTCTTTAAAAATTCATAAAGCCGGCGGAATGAAAAACACAATCAAAGTAGCAGGTATCGCCGAGGCATCTGGCATTTCCTGCTTTGGCGGAACTTCATTAGAGAGCTCAATCGGCACAGCTGCTTGTGTACATGCTTACGCTTCTATTCCTAACCTTGATTATGGAAGTGAATTGTTCGGTCCGGACTGGCTTGCCGATGACCCCGTGAAAGAACCTGTCACCATAAAAGACGGATATATATACGTTCCTGATAAACCTGGGCTGGGTGTGGAACTAGATGAAGAAAAAGTTTCCGCTTACCTTCGACAATAAGAAATCGCAAGTGCAAGAACCACACGATTTTTGCACTAAAGTTAGACGAATTAAAAAGGAGAATCGACGTTATGAGACATTTATCTGCCCCCTCCCTTTCCTTTTTAGCTGACATGGAATTAACGGTAGAGGGTGCTCATTTACCAGGAAAAACACCCATTGGAAACAGACGCGTGATCCGAGTAACCGGCGGCTCACTGCAAGGTGAAAAACTAATTGCTGAGGTTGTTCCCGGTGGCGATGACTGGATTACCGTTCGTGAAGACGGAACGATTATTCAAGACGTTCGCATTCTTTTAAAAACAGACGATGAAGCATTAATATTAATGACTTACCGCGGGATCCGCACCGGGGAACCGGAAGTTTTAAAGCGCCTTGATCACAACGAAGAGGTCGACCCGGATGAATACTACTTTAGAACCTCTCCTGTTTTTGAAACTGCTTCTCCAAAATATGATTGGCTGAATAGACGTTTGTTTGTCTCAAAAGGTATTCGACTTCCAGGTAAAGTCAACTATTCGATTTACACCGTTGACTAAATGGACAAAGCTTATACTTTGTTCCTTTAGTTAGTTTACATTTTACTAAAGTAAAAAAAGAAAGGATACGAAAAAGCATGGGAGAGTATCTAACCACCAAAAGCGGGCGTACGCTTTATATTCACGACACCCCAGGCGGTGATCGAGGTACAATCATTGCCGCTCACGGTCTAACTGGCAATCATAAGCAGCTTCATTATTATCAAGAAGCCTTTTTAGAAAACTATCGATTTATCAGCTATGACATTCTAGGGCGCGGCAATAGCGATAAAGCAGATCCTGACACATCCATTTACACCCATACAGATGATTTCATCGATCTTATTAAAACATTGAAAATAGAACGCCCTATTCTAATGGGTTATTCGATGGGTGCTTATATTTGTGCCATTACAGCAAGCAGACTTTCAAACGTCGAAGCTCTTATTCTTTTAGACGGAGCCGGTGAAGCCAATGAAACGACACGAGACCTTGTTATTCCTTCTTTAAGTCGTCTTGAAAAATCATATTCCTCCCAAGAAGCATACGTCAAAGAAACAAAAAACCTCTATCAAAACCTTAACATTCACTGGGACAGCAAATTAGAAGAAATTGCCCGATATGAAGTGAAGCAAGACGGCAGCCAGTGGACACACAAATCAGATTACGCTTTGACCAAACAAGATTTTGAAAGCCTTTATTCCTTTGATCCTCGTACGGTTTGTTCTTCTATTTCTTGTGAAACATTATTAATTATTGCTGCCGGTGCGATGAAAAACAATAAAGCTCTTTTTAAAGAAGAAGCATTCAACGATACCAAAAAACATATCAGCCGTTTGCAAACAGAAAGGACACCTGTTAACCATTACGAACTCGTGTTTAATAAACAGCCGAAAGTGTTGGAACACATTCAACACTTTTTAGCGAATGGAGGGGTAAAATCATGACTGTAGCAATAACAGAAGAAGCTCAACACGTCATAGAGAACGTACAAACAGGAGACACCATCATGGTCGGAGGATTTGGTCTTATCGGAAGCCCGCTCACTTTAATTGATGCACTAACAAAACGTGACGCTTCAGAGCTGACGATTATTAGCAACAATGTAGGAGAAGCTGGAAAAGGGCTTGGCATTCTATTGCAGCAAGGAAAATTAAAAAAAGCCGTTGGTTCTTATTTCACGAGCAACCGGGAAGTGGCCCAGTGGTACAATGAAGGCAAGCTTGAGCTGGAATTGCTTCCGCAGGGAACGTTTTCTGAAGCCATTCGTGCCGGTGGTGCCGGAATAGGCGGATTTTACACGAAAACAGCTGTAGGAACAGACCTAGCTAAAGGCAAAGAAACGAAAGAAATAGACGGAGAAACCTATTTGCTAGAAAAAGCTCTCAAAGCAGATGTAGCTTTGGTTCGTGCTTTTAAGGCAGATACAAAAGGAAATCTTGTCTACTACAAAACAGCGCGAAATTTCAACCCTATCATGGCATCCGCTGCCAAATACGTTATTGCAGAGGTGGACGAGATTGTAGAAGAAGGCGAACTGTCCCCTGAAGAAATCGTAACTCCTCACCTGTACGTGGACGCTGTGATCAAAAGTCGTTTAATCCTGACAAAAGACGGGGTGATTGAGCGTGAGTAAAAAAGAAATGATTGCAAAACGAGCAGCCGAAGAACTTTCTCCT
This sequence comes from Alteribacillus sp. YIM 98480, assembly GCF_009765375.1. Lineage (GTDB taxonomy): Bacteria > Bacillota > Bacilli > Bacillales > Marinococcaceae > Alteribacillus. The sequence continues at coordinate 280,256 of NZ_VTOK01000004.1, read as the reverse complement.
CATTCGATCGTTAACTTAGGCATTGGTATCCCGACACTCGTTGCTAACTATTTGGATAAAGATAATTACTACTTGCATACAGAAAACGGACTTCTTGGTGTCACTTCTGTTGAAGAAGAAGATATTGATCCTCTTCTCGTAAATGCCGGAAAACTTCCTGTGGGAGAAGCAGTAGGAGCTTCCTATTTTCATAGCGCAGACTCTTTTGCCATGATCCGCGGCGAGCATGTGGATGTAGCCATTCTCGGCGCTCTCCAAGTCGATTCAAATGGACTGGTTGCCAATTGGGCCATCCCTGGTAAAAATATTATTGGCGTCGGTGGAGCGATGGACTTGCTTGTCGGTGCTAAAAAAATCATTATAACTACCAACCACGTTTCCAAAGACGGTTCTCCTAAACTCGTAGACAAATGCTCTTATCCTATTACGTCAAACCGCAAAGCCGATGTCATCATCACTGACATGGCGGTATTCAAATGGAAAGACGACGGATATGAGCTGACGGAGTTAATTGGTGATACAACATTAAACGATGTAGAAGGTCATACGACCGCAGCTTACCGTATTAATGAACAGCTATTGCAAAAGGAGACGAAATAAGATGAACGAAGTGGTGTTTGTTGATGCTGTGCGGACACCGATCGGCCGATATAAAGGAGCTCTGAAAGACGTACGACCGGATGATCTTGGAGCTGTGGTTATTAAAGCTCTAATGGAACGTAATCCCAACCTTCCAGCAGAAGAAATCGATGACGTTATCTTTGGAAATGCAAATGGTGCAGGGGAAGAAAACCGTAATGTCGCAAGAATGTCTACCCTTTTAGCAGGATTGCCGCAAACAGTTAGTGGAACAACGGTAAACCGCTTATGCGGCTCCAGCCTCGATGCAGTCAGCACCGCAGCTCGTGCTATTTTATCAGGCGAAGAAGACATCTTAATTGCCGGCGGAACCGAAAGCATGACCCGGGCTCCTTTTGTAATGAAAAAACCAGAAAAAGATTTTCCGCGCGGAAATATGGAAATGTTAGATACTACGATTGGCTGGCGTTTTCCAAACCCTAAAATGAAAGAAATGTACGGAATAGATTCTATGCCCGAAACAGCTGAAAATGTGGCGAAACGGTTTCATATCTCTCGCGAAGAACAGGACGAGTTTGCTTATCAAAGTCAAATGCGTACGAAAACGGCTATAGAGTGTCAACGTTTTAATGAAGAAATTGTTCCAGTTACTATTACAGACAAAAAGGGTAACAAAACCGTAATAGACAGCGATGAACATCCTCGTCCAAATACAACACTAGAAAAATTAAAAACCCTCCCTCCCCTTTTTAAAGACGGAACCATCACGGCAGGAAATGCTTCTGGTGTGAATGACGGGGCTTCTGCTCTATTAATCATGAGTGCTGGCCGTGCCAAAAAACTCGGCTTAAAACCACTAGTACGGTTCAAAGCTTCTGCAGCAGCCGGCGTAGAGCCATCTGTTATGGGAATCGGTCCGATTGCCTCTACCCAGAAGTTAATGAAACGAAATCTATTTAAAAGCAGTGACTTTGATCTGATAGAATTAAATGAAGCCTTCGCTTCTCAATCACTCGAATGCATAAAACAACTCGAATTAAATAGAGAAAAAGTAAACGTTAACGGTGGGGCCATTGCGATTGGGCATCCATTAGGAGCCAGCGGTGCGAGAATATTAACGACCTTAATTCATGAAATGAAAAAGCAGGATGCTGGTTTAGGACTGGCTGCAATGTGTATCGGTGTAGGCCAAGGTATATCTGTAGCAGTAGAAAATATATAACGCTTGAATCTGATGTTTTTACAGGCATAGCAGAAATAAACCAAACAGACGTGAGGGGAGCTGCCAACCTAGCAGCTCCTATTTTGGAGATGCAAAAATTTAAGTTGTTTTTACCGGCATGTTGTTATAATTTTTATTAGAATTCCGCGGTACTTTTTTTCAACCACCGATACATCGCTTGGATGTCTTTATAAAACATTCTATCTGCCGTTATGAATGGTACGACAGCTCTTCCTTTTTCTAGAAAGGCTCTCGTCTTAGGTGCCATTTTATCTTTTCCCCGATATTCAACTGCCTGCATGCTGCAAATGGCTTCAATCGCTAGTACGCGCGTGGCATTTTCAATAATTTTTGCTGCATGCCTTGCAGCAATCGTTCCCATGCTGACATGATCTTCTTGGTTCGCCGAGGATGGAATCGAATCGACACTGGCTGGATGTGCCAGCGTTTTATTTTCCGAAACGAGCGAAGCTGCTGTATATTGCATAATCATCGCCCCAGATTGCAGGCCTGGTTCTGGACTTAAAAATGGGGGTAAATCATTCAATTGCGGGTTAACAAGCCGTTCAATACGGCGTTCCGATATATTAGCTAGCTCTGCCGCAGCAATTCCTAAAAAATCCAGTGCCAGTGCGATCGGCTGTCCGTGAAAATTTCCGCCGGAAATCACTTTCCTTCCATTATCAAAAATAAGCGGATTATCCGTGGCAGCGTTCACTTCGATTTCCAGCTTATCTTTTACATAATGAAGTGTCTGCCACGTCGCTCCGTGAACTTGTGGAATGCACCGAAGAGAATAGGCATCTTGGACCCGCAGTTCTCCTTGTCTCGTCGTTAAATGGCTGCCTTTTACATAATGACGCATCCGTTTTGCCACCTCTATTTGCTCTGGATAGCCCCGTGCCAAATGAATATCTTCATCAAACGCATCAATAATTCCGCACAGTCCTTCTATGGTGAGTGCAGCTATGATCTCCGATTGATAGGCCAGCTTTTCTGCTTTCAAATAAGCGATAACACCCATTGCTGTCGTCGTCTGGGTTCCGTTTATAAGTGCAAGCCCTTCTTTTGCTGTTAGAATAACCGGTAGTACCCCTTCTTTTTTTAAGGCAGTATCAGCAGGAATTATTTGCTTTTTATAAAACACGTCTCCTTCACCAAGAAGGACTAATGCTAAGTGGGATAACGGCGCCAAATCACCGCTTGCTCCAAGCGAACCTTGCTGAGGTATTACCGGGTGAATGCGTTTATTTAGCAATTCAATCAAACGATTGATTAAGAGCGGACGCACCCCGGAATATCCTTTTAAAAGTGCGTTTGCCCTCAAAAGAAGCATAGCCCGTGAAACGATTTCAGGAAACGGATCCCCCACCCCGCATGCATGGGAATATATTAAGTTTTTTTGAAGCTCTTTCACATCTTCTTTTTGAATAAGCACATCGCTGAATTTTCCAAAGCCTGTGGTGATACCGTAAATAACCCTCTCTTTTTCTACGATATCTTCCACAGCTTTACGGCTTCTTTTTACCTTTTCCATGCTTTTGTCTGAAGCAATAACTATCTCATCTTCAAACAGTACTTTCTTTACTTCTGAAAAACGAAGGGAATCACCTGTTAACACCACCATATATTCCACTTCCCAACTCTTACCTTTTACAATACCCAGTTAAAAAGGACAGCATGGTGGACAGTACTTTTCATGGATTGTTCCACGACATCTTTAATCGGGTCTACACAAACAAAATCATGGCTGTTGCTTTTGAATATTGTCCTGCTAGCTGGATCTATCACTTCATTCACTCTTGCCTATGGGAGTCCCTTTACTTATAGGTATGCTTATTAATGACACAAAAAAACTCCGAAACTTTAATATTTCAGAGTTTTTGAAAGTTTTTTGAAAGATAAAAATGAAATAAGTGCAAAAAAATAATCGTATTCTTAATGGTTTTAGCGACTGTTTCGTTTTCTTCTTTTCTTCTTTTTCTTTTGTTTGTTTTTTATTCCTTTATTAAGACCTAATGCCCCTTTTCCTCCGCCTACGGATTGTTGTTGTTTCGTGTTAGAGCTGCTAATGGCGGCATTTGTTCCGCCGCTGCTGTACTTTCCGCCTCCGCTTGCTACTTGGGTAGCTGCTGATTGAGTACCCTTTGTTCGATTCTTTTGATTATTAATGGCTAATACAATTTCATTTTGATTCTTTCGGCGTTTTTTCTTTTTGACGACTTGGTTTGCTTGCCTTTCATTCCTATATTTTTCGCTTTCCCTTGCGCTCCTGCACTTTGCTGCTGTTCTGTGTTTAATGAGTTAAGGGCAGCATTACTTCCAGCCGCACTGCTTTTTCCAGCCCCGCTGGCGATTTGCGTCGTATTTGGCGAATCCGTAAACTGATTGTTAATAACCGTTGTCACCCTGAAAAATTTTTGGCATCGGGTAAATAACTTTGCTTTTAATTCCATTTGCTTTTACGATAAATGTGACCTTTTGGTTTTTCTTCCGTTTTTTACGTTTAATGACTGCCTTCTTGCTTTTGCCCTTTTTTTTTTTGCCCATAACTTCCCTCCTTCTATAGCCATAGCATATGCAAAGGAGGACAATGTGCATAAACGAATCCCCGTTCAATGACTATCTTAAAGAAAAAAGGAAGTACCTGCGTAAAGAATCGTAGCGATTCCAGCAGCTATTAATGCTGGTTTTAATTTGTAATGCGCATAATCGACCACGGTTACATTTAAAATTCTTGCAATCGTATTGGTATCATCGCTTAACGGGGAAGCAAACGCTCCAAACGAACCGCTCGCAAATACTGCTCCTATAATCAAAGGCAACGAAATATCAGCTGCCATCGACAGCGACACTCCAAGCGGCATTAAAATCCCCCACGTCCCCCACGCGGAACCAATAAAATAAGAAACCCCTGCCCCAAATACAAACATAAGCGGCGTAATAAACATTTCAGGAATCCAGCCGCTATGTTCCGTAACAAAACCAGAAAAGCCGAGCTCTTCGGTGACCGAAGATAACCCCCATACAACAGACAAGAGTACAATCACCGACATTAATTCATTTCCACCGACAACAAAGCTGTTGATAATATCTTTTAATTTAAACTTTTGGAATAAGAAGAAAACGACAGTAACGAGCGATGTAATTAAAAGCGCAATCACCATGGCTTCTAATACATCTGCTTCAATAAAAGCTTGCGGGAAAGCATAGCCTTGAACGTACCCATCCCACCACGTCAAAAATAGTGTCAAGCTGATGACGATAGCAACAGGAAGAATCAAATTCCATGGCTTAGTAGGCAGTTCTTTTGCAACCGCCGGGTGGCAGTCATGCCAATCATCCTCTTCTTCTTCGTTTTCCTTGTTGTCTTCTATTTGAGTTGGAGCCTCAGAGCTGGAGTGGTGAAAAAAGCTTAAGTATATTCCTAATAAAATAATAACGATTGCAAAAAAATTGAAAGGTATACTTTGCAGAAACAAATCATACGGATCTCCTGCACCTGCTTGATTTTTCACAGAAATTTGCACGACTGACACCATGTATCCTACAAAAGCGGTGGCCACTGGTATTAACACAATAATAGGAGTAGAAGTGGTCTCAATCACAAATCCAAGTTCTTTCGTGCTCATTTTTACTTTTTTAAGCAGTGCTTTCATAATCGGTGCAATCGTAACGAAACGGAACGTCGGAGCACTGAATGTGCCAATCGTTGAAATATAAGTAAGAAACAAGGCCTCTTTTTTTGAGGTTATTTTTTCAGATGCTTTTTCCACAAATCCTTTAATCCCGCCGCAAAATTTAATCATCCCAATCAGACCGGAAAAAGCATATAAAAACACAATTATTTTTATATTGTTTTCGTCAATTAATGCTTCCACCACATATCCAAGCATCGCTTGCATCCCGCCGATAACAGAAGGAGAGACAATATAAGAACCAACGAGCAAGCCTAATATCAGTCCAGGAAGCACTTGTCTTGTAATAATAGCTATGGGCATAACCACTAAAAACGGAATAATTGACATCCAATTAGAATCCATATGTACATTCACCTAACTTTATCGTTTGTGACCCTGTTTAGTTTATGGAATAAAAAGCAAAAACATGTACTTTGTCAGAAATCAAGATTTGTGAGCGGATCAATGTGCATCTCCCGATGTTTATCCGCTTCTTCTATTATTCTCGCCTTTCCTTAACTTTCTATTTTTTATTACAGCAAAAAGCAGCAGCAAAACAGGAATGATAATTTGAAGAGGTAAATGCATTAGCAGTGGTATGATCCGCATCCCTTCATAGTTATGTTCCGAGATACTGCTTGCAACAATCATGGAAAAAAACAAGACGACAACTCCAAGCGGGTATACAAGCTTGGCCTTCTCTTTCACGTTAAACAAGATAGATGTTCCGATCACGCCTGCATAAAAAAAGATACTTACTTTAATAAAACCACCGATAATAAGTGTAATCATAAAAAAGACGTCTAACCGTTCCAGAAATTCAGCCACCTCAATCGATTGAATTGTAGAAAGAAGCGGAAACTGCGAACGTGTATAAATATCAACGCCAAGAACTGTGATATCAACTGCCATAACGATCGCAAGGTTAATGCCGATGATAGCAATGGCTGACATTCCGGCCATTTTCACTTTTTTCGGTCTGTTAACATATGGCAGTATCATTGCAAAAACGATAACCTCTCCAAAAGAAACGTACCATGTTTGCGTAAAGAAGGTGTTGAGTACACGCCCCATGCCTTCTTCGAGAACCGGTTTCAAATTGTTTAGATCCATGACACCAGAAATCACAAGTAACACGAATCCAACAATCGCAAATAGATACATTATTATAAAAAGAAACTCCCCTGTTCTCGCTAATACTTCAATGCCATTACAGACGGCATATACGATGACAAGAAGAAGCAGTGCATTGGTAATAAACAGTGGAGTCTCCTGATAGGAAAATGTTACGAGCATTTCCCCAAAATCCCGCAGTATTCTTGCTGCTAGGTATAAAAAATACACGATATAAACACAAGCGAGAACCTTGCCGAAAAATTTCCCGATTATTTTTTGCATATACTCGGTTGGCATCGTGTCCGGATAATATTGATACAAACGGTGATAAATCAAAAACATGAACAAACCGCCCACCATTCCCAAAAGGACGGCAAGCCAGGCATCTTGCTTTGCATCAACACCAAGAGGGATCAAGATAGCACTGCCATGTCCGAACAAAAACATCAGAACAAAGAGCTGGCTTGCATTGATCTTTGCTTTCTCCACTCATTGGTCACATCCTTTTATTCTTACAATCTCAAATGAAATGATTTTGATGTTTACTCATGGGGCCGTGAGAATGTATTAATCGTAATATGCACGACGCGTTCGAGAAATAAACGAAATTCTAAGCCATACGAGTGATCCTAAGAACATGGAATTTAAAAAATTTAGTATGTCCTTGCAACGGATTTTTATTCATGATTATCAATATCGAACATTATATCGATTGTTGTAGAAGGCGGTGAGTTCTGAAAACCCCGCAGACAGCTTAATGCCGAGAAGACTGAAGCCAAGCCTGCTGCAAAAAAGACACTACGATAACGAGAAAATATTATATAATGTTCGTTTACAATGACAAGAAATGAATGATGAAATTCATTTATTTATAAAAATCTTCCTTGCGAAAATTTACAATTTTAATGATGTTAAAAGCAAATTAATAATAATACCTAACAATTTCAATTTCAACCAATAATTACCATAATGTCATGAAATAATATAAAACAGCTTCAAAAACAGACGCAAGACATAGACGAAGCTTCCCCTCTCTGGTAGGTTATTTTTAGCTGATTAGAAAAATTTGGCTTTCCGCTGAGTTCAAATGGCAGAAGCCTTAGTCTTTTCTCATGTATAAAATCAGCGCCCAAAATCTAATTGGAAATGAGGGATTTACAAGATGAACAAAAAAGTACTTTACACTGCTGCTTCAGCTTTAATGGCTATTGGAGTACTTACAGCTTGCGGCGGAGAAGCAGAAGAAGAGGAACCCGTCATGGATGAAGAACCAGCAGAAGATGCAGGAACCGATCTGAATGAAGATACAGAACAGGGAGAAGAAGAAACAGATACCGAAGAGAATATGGAAGACAGTGATTCAGAGGAAGAAAGCACAGAAGAAGACAGTGAGGAAGAAACAGAAGAAGGGGCATAATATTTAAGGGACATTATTTACGCATTTTGTCATAACGTTGCAACCATATTTTTCGTTCATTTTAATTATAAAGGAATTTGACAAGTCACGCCCCTGTATCCGGTCCAAAAAGGATTGCCCCGTTCTACGGAGCAGCAATCCTTTCCAAGCCGGATGACTTTTGTCAGCCAAGTCCAATTATGAAGATATGACTCCTTATAGCATATGTTTTCGTCATAAGATCATGGAACAATAGTTTCTTTTTCGTAAGTACCACACTCATATGAAAATAGAGCTTTCCTCCAATAACATAATAGGTGAATGGTATCCCCCCCCATCTTCAACGTCGATTAAGCGATACAAGAAGTAAATTGAGACTTCCTCTGGTAAAATTTTAATAGAGTTCGAACCACCTATGTTGTAAAGGAAGACCCTCATTTACTACTCGAGACCCATTTTTCGTTGACATAACGATTGACCGTCTACCTCCGAATCATTAGTAATAAAGTAAGTAGAGTAGAAACCGGTAAAAGAACTCCAAACTGGGCTATAATAACCGATCTACTGAACAACACCTGCATAGAGGGAAGGAAAAACACATTTACAACCAGAATCAAAAGCTAGATAAGAAGATTAAATAAATAATTAATTATAAATGCTTTAAAAACATCCAGCAGAAATGCATTCATTCTAGTCACCTATTTCTTTGACATCATATGATAAACTATTACTTAAGGTTTTAGCGGAATATTATAAAAATTTAGATAGTTCCTCTTTTATTTAAAAAAAATATCGGTAATTTGGTCTCTTTCAATATCTTTAACAATGGATGGTCCCTGTCAACTACCAATTTCTTCTCGGTTTGTATCCTGCATTTTCGAGAAAGTCAGTGATCACTTCATTAGTCAATCCTTTTATTTCAATGTTCTTTTCTAAAGCAGTAATTAACATTTTTGCTGCAAATTCTAGAGTTTGTACAGCCATTAACGCTTCTTTAATACTTGTATCACATACCAAAACCCCATGATTTTCCAACAAGAATATATTTGCAGTGTTAGCTTTTTCTCGAACTGCTTCTGCTAATTCAATGCTTCCTGGGTGTTCATATCTAACCCTGTGGACTCTTTCAAGATAGTACATCGTTTCAACGAAATAATTGGATGGAATTTCTAAATCCGAACAGGCTAACAGTGTACTATAAAAAGGAGAAGAGTGAAGAATAGCATTAATGTCGCTTCTTTTCTTATAAATGGCTTCATGCATAGGGAATTCCTTTGATGGGCGTTTGGTTTGTCTGCTTGTTCCTGGGTAGATAATAACATCTTCTTCATTTAACTCACCTAAGTATGTGCCGCTTGCTGTAATTAAAAATTCTTCTCCTGTTGTCCTCGCGCTAATATTGCCAGCTGTTCCCCATGCCAATTGATGGTCAATCATAAACTTTCCTGTTTGTTGTAATTCTGTAATGATTTTCTTGTTTTCCTTCACAATACCTGCCTCCTAACTAAAAAGGAAAGATTACTAAAAACGAAGTAGTACTTTCAATGATCGATCTTGTTTTTGATGTACGAGGCGAAACCCCTGAGATGCTTCATAATAAGGAAGAATATGGGAAATAACTTGTTCGATTGGTATATTTCCAAACTTTATGAGTTCAATAGCTTGTAAAAAATCATCACGATTATACGTCATACATCCGATAATTTCTTTCTCCAAACTTTGTATATTGTTTACATCAATGAGATGTTTTTTATGAAACATAGCAACCGTAACTATTTTACCGCCTCTTTTCGTTAATTGCAGAGCTTGGTTTACGATTTCTTTTGCATCAGTTGCTATGATTACTTTGTCAAACTTATCTCCTACATTATCTATTGCTGCTTTTACCCAGTCAGTATAGGAAGCAACGTTTATTGTGGTGTGAGCGCCTAACTGTTGAGAAATATCCAAAGGATAATCAATAATATCTGTGACCATGACAAAATCACTTCCTTTGTGCAAAGCAGCTGCTTGAGTTAATAACCCTATTGGACCTGCTCCTAATATGGCTACTTTTTCTCCTGGTTGAACATTAGCTTTATTTATGGCATGAAATCCAACAGCAAGAGGTTCAATTAATGCCCCCGTTTCAAATGATGTTTCGGGTGGGAGCTTGATAACAGTTGAAGAAGGTGCTATAAAATATTCCGCCATGGTTCCACTCCAGTTACCAACGCCTGGTGCTCTGCGTAATGTACAGAGATTTTCATTACCGCTAAGACAATATTCGCATTGGGTACACCCTTGCTGTGGTTCAACCGTTACTTTATCACCATTTTGAAAACTTTTAACTTCCGTTCCTATATCCGCGACTTCCCCTGAAACCTCATGCCCCATAATAACTGGGGGTTTCCGGAAAGGGTGTAGCCCTCTGTAAGTGTTAATATCCGATCCACAAATACCAGCCATTTTCACCTTTATTAATACCTCATTTTTATTTAAAGAAGGTAGTTGGTAATCCTTTATCGATATTTTTTCTTTATCCTCCATGAAGACTACATCCATACTCATCCACTCCAATACTATTGGAATAACAATAATTTTGATTCTTCTAAGTGTTTTTTCATTGTGTTGACACAGTTCACATCATGATTTTTCAGTTCCTTAAAAATGATTTGATGATCTAGAAAGAATTTTTTCATTCTTTCTGGTTCTTTATTTAAATGTCTTAGCGTGATGCGATACAAATGATCGTGATAGTTTAATAAGATTCGTTGAATTTCTTGATTTCCTGCAATATTACTAATCAATCGATGGAAAACATGATCCATTTCGGCGAATTTCGGAACATCTAAATCCTCAACGATACTAGCCATCTCGTTTATATTTTTTTCAAGAGAATCGAGATCTTTTTTTGATACCCTGTTATAAATCTGCTCACAGTTAAATGTTTCTAAAGCAATACGCAAATTATAAATATCATTAATACGATCAATTGATAAGTCATTGATATTTATGCCCCTCTTATCAGAAACCGTTACAAAACCTTCCGCTTCCAGTCTAACAATCGCTGATTTAATAGGAGTCTTACTCATCTCTAACTCATCTATTAATTCTTTTTCTGATAAAAAAGAACCAGGTTTGTATCTTTCTTCCAAAATCCCTTTTTTTATTTTAAAATACGCCACGTCTTTCAATAACAAACTTGACGGTTCAGTTTTCATAAAAAAATCCTCCTAAATGGTCAAGACATCACACGTTCATAGAAATTAGTCCCTCCTAATTGACCACTTTTTAGTGCAATCTCTATCCCGTCAAATAGACCATTTTTAGAATAAGCTTTACATAAGGGAGCTCCAGGTGAAATACTAGTTAATAATTCTAACGCGTAAATATCAAGCTCTTTTGTGACAAATCCAGAAGTGTCCCCTCCTGAAATAATTACTCTCTGTAATTGACTGTCTTCTACCAACTTTTTGGTCCATTTTCCTAAATCACGTCCAATCACAGAGCCCATATCTTTTTTACTTACTCCAATCCCTTCCAAATGTTTTCGTGTTTTCTCAACCAATCCATCCTTTGAACCAGCCGCCGTATATATAATAACTTTTTTCTTTGTTTCAAGCAGTATTTTTATTTTTTCTAGAAACTCATGAGGTATGTCTCTTGTTCCAAAATATTCAAACGGTATTGGTTCGGCGTGAAAACCGTTTTCGATAGCATGTTTCATTTGATCACTTGTGATTTCTGAAAGGCTACCTGAAACTACTAAAACTTTATCTGTTTTCGTTACATTTTTCTTTTCTGTGGAAGTTTTATTGAGTCTTTTTTGATACCATTGGCTTGCCAGAGCATAACCAATACCTGAAGAGCCAATCAAAAATTGGGGGTTTTCATTTCTTGTTATTTCTATGCTTTTTGCAAACGTTTCTGTATGACTTTCTTTCAGCGCATCAAATACTATAATCTCCTGATTATCGTTTTGAAATTTGTTCAATAGTTGAGAGACATACAGTTCGCCTTTTTCCAATTCCAAAACATTTACTCCTTCAATTTTTTGTTTTGTCTGTTTCCCCAAGTGTAAACTCAAGTCTGCTTCATCCATAGGAGTAACAGGATGTTTTGCCATAACTGGATGGTGATCTAATCGATATACTTCCTCATTCATTTTTGCAAAATGCTGGCCAAAAACAGTGTATCTACCTAGTCGTGGTGCAGCTATCAACATATAGTACAGCTGATCTTTAAAATATTCTTTTGCTAAGTCAGCAGCATACCCAATACTTCCTACTTCCGAGGAAGAATCGAAGGTGGAGCATGTTTTATAATGAACATAATATGGATTAATCTCTGCCAATTGTTTGTATACTGGTTGAAGTTCCTCGTACATAGCTTCAGGTGTTTTAGCTCTTGAGGTCCCAGCAATACCAACACACTGCACATCTTCAAATTGTTGCAATGTTTCTACTTTGGGAGTTTCCAAAAATAAAATTGTTCGAAACCCGTTAATGGTTAATGATTCCATGGCATCTGTAGAACCCGTAAAATCATCACCATAAAACCCTAAGAGAAGACGGTTCTTCATAAAAGTTTTCCTCCAAAATAATTATGGTCAGTTTCAGTCAGATAAAGAAGATAACGTTAAAGAACATATTAAACATTATTAAGTGCTGATTCGTTCAAAAATCGTTTGTCCTGCATTTCTCGTAAATTCCACAAGGTTGAGTTTTCTGGTTCTATAACTTTATCATAAGTGATAATTTCCCCTTTTGAGATATCAACTTTTGCTTTATTTCCTGTCAGTAAATGGCCAGGAACGGGGTTAGAATCCAACATTGGTTTGGCAGGGCATATTAATGCTGCCATAGAATAGTCATGATCATCTCCAAAGGTTTCACCGGCTTTTATATTTCTTGCAGCTTTTTTCACTAAATCATATCGGGGTTTATAGTCAAAACCACCGGTATCCTGATTAAGTAAACCCGCAGTTAAAATAGAGGTCGATGTTTCTACTCCACACAAATGGTAAGGTCGGTATATAACAGCTGCAGAGCGATCATAGTTATGAATTTGACCTTTCGTTGTTAAAATATAATTAGAATACGCATTATCACAACGTACAACTAGGAACACTCCTCCCCCCATACCTGACTCATCTTCTCTTCTCAAACAAGTAATGAGATCAATAACCTCTTCTCCTTCGAAAATACCTCCATCTTTTTTACTGCAATATGCAATGGGTAATTCAGTTATTTTTAAAGAAGCCTTATTCAATTCAGAAATATCAGGAGTTAGCTTTGTGGAATTAGCCATGATAGTTAATTCACAAAGATCAAAGGCTCCCGCTCCTGGTAATTCCTTTAATATTTCTTCCCTTTTCCTGACATAGTTTTCAGAATTGGACTCTGGGATCTGTTTAAAGTATTTTGCTTCTTCCTTCGTTAATTGGACAGTCTTAGATTCATGAACAGTAATACCATCCGCTTCTATAGATACTGTCTTTTTCTCTTCATCATAGACAAACTCTCCGTCTCGGGCTTTCCCTCCGGATATTACAGTTAATCCAATTTCCTTCGCCCATTCATACATAGCCATAAGAAGTCCATGTTGATCACCATCGACCGGTGTATATACTACGTCATTTTCTTTAGCTAGTTGCTTGAGAATAGGACCTACAGCTGAATCTGTTTCTTTATTTACCATCGCCACGTGCTTTTTGTTTTCAATAGCCCGTTTAGCATGTAATGCTCCCACTTCCGGAACGCCAGTACCTTCACAAACAACATCGATTTGATCGACCTGTAGTATTACGTCCAGCTGATCAGTGTAGATATATTTATTATTTTGAAGCATTTTATTGGCTTGCGAAGCGTTATTTGTATAATAAATTTTATCTTCGCTTATTCCAGCATCAACTAATGCCTGTTTAGCTGCTTCCAAATTTTTATCCATTACGACATTTACTTTTAAATGCTTATTATAAGATTGTTGAGTAACGATTGCTTTACCAAAATGGCCTGTTCCAATTACGGCAACAGTCACCTCTTTTTTTTCTGCTTGCCTAAATAAATGATGATAAATCATGGTTTCCCTCCTATTTTTTCTTGATACTCCAATTTTCCCCTCTTTTTATGTCTTTGCATTATCGGCTTAATAAAAGCAAAAATAATGAAAATTCCTGCAAATGTCAGTAATATAGCACTAATAGGTCTCGCATAGAATATCGAGAAATCACCATTGGACATTTCTAGTGCTCGACGAAATTCACTCTCAGCAATGGGACCCAAAACTACCCCTAATATAATAGTTACTAATGGAAATCCTACTTTTTCTAAAAGATACCCTAGAAGCCCAAAAAAGAGCATTACATACACATCAAACATTGAATTTCGAATAGCAAACGTACCTATAATACAGAAAATAATAATTAATGGGCCAATAACAGAATATGGTACGTTTAGCAACTTTGAAAACAAGAAAATAAAAGGTTTAGAAAAAATCAAAATCATAAGATTGACTATTAGAAGACCCGCAAAAACAGCGTATACTAAGTCACTTTCCGTAGTCATAAGACTAGGACCAGGCTGTAAACCATGCATGATAAAAGCACCTAATATAACGGCTGTTGTTCCACTCCCTGGTATTCCTAAAGCAAATAAGGGGACTAATGCACCCATAGCTGCGGCATTATTTGCTGATTCAGGTGCAGCTATTCCCTCAGGGGCACCAGTTCCAAATTTTTCAGGAGTTTTGGACCACCTTACAGCCTCACTATAACTAAGCATCGAAGCTGTACTGGCTCCAATCCCTGGCAAAATACCAATTATTGAGCCAAGTAGGGAGGAACGAGCCAATGTACCGGTAATCTTCTTCATTAAATTAGAATCGAAAATTTTTGTTTTTACTTTCGTAACTTTTTGTTCCATATTTTCTTTTTTCGAGGATCTATTCAGTATTTCAGAAATAGCAAATAGACCTATAATGACGGGTACAAGCTCAATACCACTGCTAAAATTAGCACTATTAAAGGAGAACCTATGTGCACCTGTTAATGGATCAGTTCCAATAGAGGAAATAAACAATCCGAAAAGGACTCCTATTAATCCTAGGGTTAACTTGCCTCGACTTAAAGACGCTACTACTGTTAACCCTAGAATGGCAAGTGCAAAATATTCAGGTGCTGAGAATCGAAGAGCAAAATTTGCCAGCGTAGGAGTTAAAAGGATAAGAAAAATGGTTCCTATCATCCCACCAATAGCTGAACTAGAAATTCCAATACCTAGCGCTTTTCCAGCCTCACCCTTTTGGGTCATTGGGTAACCATCAAAGACTGTAGTCACTGCCTCAGGTGTCCCTGGAGCCCTATATAAAATAGCAGTGATTAATCCAGAAAAAACTGTTGCTCCATAAATGGCAGTTAGTAACATGAAAGCACTGGTAGCATCCATTCCATAGGTAACAGGTAATAATATAACTACTAGCATAACACCACTAAGTCCAGGTAAAGCTCCACCTAGAAACCCTATAATGACGGCTGCCATAAGAATAATAAAATGTGTAGGCTCGATGATAGTCATCAAGCCATTACTTAAATTTTCCCACATAAGAATACCTTCCTTAGCAAAAATGCTTCCAACAAATTATTACTTTCTGAAAACTATCGCAAAAGCGCTTTAGCTTGGCATTAGTTCAGTTACTTTTCTTTTTTTACGGCAAAGGAATGTTTAAGACATAATCAAACAACATAAAAATCATAAAAGATCCTACCACTGTCGTTATTAATACGTATAGTTTATTTTTTAAACCTAGGACGATACTGCAAACAGCTATAAATATAAAAGTAGCCGGTAAAAAACCTAATAAATTAATTAATATACAATATATGACAATGGTAGCTAAGAGTATAAAGTGTCTATAATTCTCGAACCATCCTTTTTCCTCTTCACCTAATTGTTTATGATCTGATTCTCCGTATTCATCTACGTTACTATCTTCCGCAGATTGATCTCTTTTTTTCTCCAATTCTGTTTTTATTAAATGATATACAGCTAACACTAAAATAAAGATCAAAATATACAAAGGCCAAGTGCGCGGCCCAATAATTGTAGAGACCTCACTAGAACTTTCTAATTCCAATGCAAACGGTAAAAAAAACAAAGCAAAAATAATAGTTAAAACAGAAAATACTCTCATAGTTTATATCTCCATCTGTATAACTAATTTTATTTATTGTTTAAAAATTCTTCGTACATTTCTTTATTTTCTTCTAACTTTTGTCTATATTCTTCTGCACCCATCCAGCCTTCTCTATAATGCAGATGGTTGCTTTCTTCATATTCCTTGTATTCATCGGATTCATAAATAGTGTGGAGGGCCTCTTCAAGCTCCTTTATAATTTCATCTGGTGTGTCTGCATCCACCAATACACCTCTTTCATTACCATTTGTTACATCCCAGCCGTATTCGGTTGTAGTAGGAACATCCGAAAATTCATCCAACCTTTCTTCTGCCAAGAACAAAATGGGCTGCATATCTCCAGATTCAACATAGTCCAACATTGCACTAGGATACTCTAATAGAGCATCAATATTGCCACCTAAAAGATCCGCTTGTGCTTCACCAGAACCATCATATGGTACATAGTCCAAGTCTAATCCTGAAGCCTCATTCAATTCTAATAAGCCCATTTCATCGGGAGAAGCAGCGTGTGTCCCTCCCACAGTTAATTCACCAGGATTGTTTTCAGCAAATTCTTTAAATTCGTCAAAATCTTCAAACTGTTCTGGATCCACTGTAATTGAGAGAATATCAGATTGCATTCTAGCTACCGGCGTCAACTCATCAAGACCTGTATTATTTTGACCTGCTGCTACCGTAATAATATAGGTGGATGAAGCAAAATTTAAGGTATGTCCATCTGGCTCTTCATTAGCTGTTCTTTCATTAGCTACCGCACCGGAAGCTTGCTCTAAATTTGTAACATTAACATTTGTATCGTACATTTCTTCAAATTGTTCGACTAAAGACCTCGCAAAATTGTCAGTTCCACCCCCAGGCCCTGCACCAACTAAAAAATTAATATTACCTGAAGGGTAGTCAGTGGCTTGAGAATCTGTACCTGATCCGTTTGAACTTTCTGCTCCGGAATCTACGTTTTCAGAATTTGAACCTCCTGAACAAGCTGATAGAGTAAAAGTTAAAGCAATAATAATAAAAAATGGCATTTTTAAATACATTAAAAATTTTCCCCCTTTTTTAATAAAAACTTATTTCTTCCAGTCACCCTTGAATTCAAATCAATATACTAATTGAACAGTTCCCCCCCCCCAAAATGTAAAAATACGCTTTCATATTAAAAGGGATCACCATAGATCTTACTTAGATCTAAGTAAGATCTAAGTGTGATTTAAGTAAGATCTTATTACAAGCGCTTTCATTTGTCAATGCTATTTATTTTAATTTTTGAAATTTTAATTATTTTTGTTTTATTCCTTTCACATTGGAACTTTTAACAATGCACCCAAAATTGAAACTACCTCCGATTCAAGCATCTCTTGGAGGAGACACTTTTCAACACGGGATATACTCATGGGGCTATGCTTCCTCATCCGGCTATCCTGAGATATCATCCCCATAAAAATATGATAACCTAGATCTAATAGATCTGACGATGGGACAGCTCCTTCACATGTTGTGGACGCGTATTGAAAGAATAAGATAGTAAAAATTATGGATAATTTATATGTTTAAAGGAGAGAGTCAGGATTTTTTAAAGATCGAGGACAGCCTT
Source organism: Alteribacillus sp. YIM 98480 (assembly GCF_009765375.1). Taxonomy (GTDB): domain Bacteria; phylum Bacillota; class Bacilli; order Bacillales; family Marinococcaceae; genus Alteribacillus. The sequence goes on along the minus strand of NZ_VTOK01000004.1, from coordinate 262,494 downwards.
CATGTCCACTATTTAACATAATCCCCATAACGGATTGGAAGAGTTTTCGATAAAGCTTTGGAGTTTATATATAGAATATGAAGACACTCCAGCGATCATTATGGAGGCTATATTGTCCATTATCATCTGCAATTAATACCATTTTTAGAGGAATATGACTTTCTAGTCATAGTGGTCAATGTTCTCCCAAAATGCCAGGACCATCCAGTTAAGGAAGTTCAAAAGCCCATTCTCAAGATGCCTATCCTAGATTGTTATTTTATAAAGAGGAGATGAAAGCTAACGAATGTCATCAATAGAAAGTAATACTTCTACAGCCTGTTTTTGGATCTGCCAATTCATGTTCTGAAAAATTTTTGAAAGTGTCCTCAGGAAAAAGCCCCCTCTAACTTCTTTCTCGCCAATAACCAACTCCGCCTTATCCTGATGTAAGTGGACAGAAAAACAAAGCTCAACGAAAAACTCTTTTGACTTATGCAAATCTTTTACGGAAAGGGCGGTTTAACCAAAAAACTCTCATCATTATTTCTCCTTTCGTAATCAAACTAGCATTAAAAGACAGAAATGGACTTCTTCTCGATTGCTTGTTTTACTAAACATTTTGCATTTCCTTACTGTTTCATGGATTGCAAAGTCTGAAAAATCCCTTCTCTATATGACGTACGAGGCAAAGACCCTATTTCTTGTTCATACTTTTTTCCACTTAACACAACCGGTGTTTCATTTAAATAATACATTTCCACATATTCACGCATTATCTTGTTGAATAACCCTAAACAGCGAATCATTGATTTTGTAACGGTGCGAACCTTTTTCGTATACTGCGTGTGTTCTTTTGCGATTTGAACAATTTCTTTCCCCGTGATTGTTCCATACCCTGGTATGTTCCAATTTTTTCCGTAAGCTTTTTCATGAAGAGCTAATTCAACGATAGCTTTCGCACCATCAGGCGTATAAATATACTCTCTAGCAATCTCTTGATTTCCGACAAACATGGCCCTTTTGTTTTGAATCATCGATTGAAACGTATAATGAAGAAGCGTATTTCCCATCTGCGGCCCGTAGAAATCAGGGAAATGGGCAATGGCCACCGGAACGCCTGATTGTTTAGCCATTTTTTCAAGTTCCAGTCGTATTCTTCCTTTTTTCGTGTGCGGTTTTTTTGGAAACTCTTCTGAAATCGCATTTCCATTGCTTCTTCCATAAGCATATATGTTATCCACTAGAGCAAGCTTCGTTTTGTTTGTTTTTGCAGCTTGTAGGATATTGTTTAACAGCACGTGCTGCTTTACGGCCCACTCGGGATATGGAATGTTTATCGCGTGAAAAATCACATCCGCATCGGTTGCAGCATGTATCACGTCAGCACTGTTAAATACGTCCCCTGACAAAACCTGAACGTGCTTCTTATCACCGAAAAGTTGGTCCAGCTTTTTCTTGTTTCGTGCAAATGCTGCCACTTCAACCCCCCGGCTTACCAATTCAAAAGTAATGGCATTTCCCATAGAACCAGAAGCGCCTAAAACCAATGCTTTTTTCATTATTTTCCCCCTAACTTATATTAATTAACCACCGTTCAATTAATGGTTAAGAAAACTCGACTTCCCGCCAAGTACCAATGGTGGAAGTCGTAGTTTGCTTATACTTTGATTCTTTAACAAAGTTAAACATTCCCAAGGTAAAAAATTATGCTTGCAAAATGCCAGTTAAAATATCATCGACATATGATTCGGCAAAACCGCTTACATCCTGGAAGCTCTGACCGCTGTGACAATAATGAGCAACAAAACCATGAAGCATTAAAAAGACCGTCCAAATCGTTTTTACATTCACCCCATTACTAGACAAAGTATAGATTGCCTGTGCAAACTTTTCATATGTCTTGTTCGGTCCGTCGATAACGTAGTTTTTTATTTCTTCATCTTTTATGAGAAACATAATTTCATAGTGGTTCTGATGTGTTAATCCAAATTGAATGTACCCTAACAGAACAGCTTTTATCTTTTCATTAGGAGAAATCGAACGCTTCAATATCTCATCTAATTTTATATTGAGCATAGAAAAGTCCTGATCCACTAATGAATAAAATAATTCAGCCTTGTTCTTGAAATGATAATAAATAGACCCGTGACTGTAATCTAATGTTTGGGCAATTTTTCTTATAGATACATTCTGGTAGCCGTGTTTTACAAACAATTTACGGGCTGCTTCCATGATAATCTCTCTTGATAACTCTTGATCTACTGCTTTTCTAGGTGACAAATTTTCAATCCCCTTTAATTAACCGCTGTTCAATTAAAGGATAAGAAATTTTTCCTGCTTTGTCAAATTGTTTATTATAATGAATCACTTCATCTATAGTTGTAAACGAATCTGCAATCGCTAAAGAGAAGGATATGTAATGCTTCACACTTTCAGATCGGAGAAAATTTCATATATTAACTGTTTTTTGTTTCCCTATCATTATTTAGATTCAATTGTGTAGAATCTTAGGAGGGCAGAATATATTACAACCTGCCCTTCCTTTATCCTTATATGTTATACGAAAGAAGGCTGATCCCAAAATGAGATCCATTGACCATGATTTTCTCTAATAGCTTTTTCATAAACAATTTTTGCAATAGCAAGATCTTGTATCCCTAGACCACAACTATTAAAATAAATTTTTTCCGTATCATTTTCTCTTCCTGCTTTTTTACCATTAACAATCTCTCCAAGCTCGGCGTATAAATTAGTCTCATCAAATTCATTTTCTTTGTACATAATCGAGATCGTTTCCACACCGCGATGTTTTAATTCTCCCCAATCATCAACGACAACTTTATTGGACTGATTGATCACATCAAATTCACATTCGTGACTGCCAACATGGATATAGAGTGAACCTTCTTTTATCCATTCCGACTTAACAATTGGGGTTTCTGTAACAGTTGCTGTGATAAATATGTCAGATTCACGTACAGCTTCTTCTGCGCTGTTTACAATTTCAAATGGCAATGGAATAACTTTTTTCATCTCGTTTGCAAAGTTTTTGGCTCGCTCTGCGTTTAAATCTGTAATTTTTACTTTTTCTAGAGTGGGGACAGTGTGATAGATAGCCATGAGTTGTGTTCTGTTTTGCACGCCCGCTCCAATAAGCCCCAATACTTTTGAGTTCTTTTTAGCCATATACTTTGCGACTACACCCGAATTAGCTCCGGTTCTCATAGCACTTATAAGGGTTCCATCCATAACTGTCACCGGCATCAACGTTTCAGGATCATTTAGAATAATGATTCCTGCAGCTCTAGGGAGGTGATGTTTGAATGGATTGTTGGGCGAGCTAGATATCCACTTAATCCCACTAGTATTAAATTTCCCTCCTATGAAGCCAGGCATGGAGTTAATCCGTCCTGTTTGTGATTCTGAGTCCATATCTCCCCAGCGTAGTACTGTTTTATTTGGTAGTATATAATCTCCTTTGTCGTGAAGGGAGAACACCTCTTCCATTGTCTCTATAAATTTTGATATGTTTCCTCCACCGCATTTTTTCACGTCACTTTGATCTAAAAATAATGTCTTTAATTCACTCATCCGATTCATCCCTTCTTCTCAAATTTTCATAATCTATCATTGATAGCGTGATTCCAATGTTTTTTCAGTAATCTTTTTCCGCTTGGTGTAGAGTAGTTTTTTCTAGTAATATATCTTCCTTTATTCTCTTCTCCTCCCTTTCAGAAGGAAGGCCATAACCACCAGAACCCGGAGTTTGAGCACTTAATATATCTCCTGGTTTGAGCTCTATTTCTGATACTTTGCCTGACTGTAAAATTTTTTCCTCTTTCGTACCCGGATTTATAACAAATTTTCCAGTTTTTCCAGGTTTTCCGCCTAATAGACCCCAAGGTGCATTTTTTTGTCTATCAGCATGAGAAGCAAACTCCATTGGTACAGTAATCTTGTAATCCCGTCTTATACCTAGACCTCCTCGATACTTCCCAGCCCCTCCAGAATCTTTTATAAATTCAAATTTTTCAATCATTATTGGGTACTCCATTTCTAAACATTCAATAGGGAGATTGGATGAATTTGTAACATGAACATGGACCCCATCTATTCCATCTTTGTTTGACCTGGCCCCTAAACCGCCGCCTAAAGATTCTGGATAAACAAAGAAATTATTATTACGTGGATCCGTTCCTGAAAATAATACAGTCGTAACAGCACTATTACATCCAGCAACCACTTTTTCAGGTACTGCTTTAGCGAGAGCACCGTAAATAACATCCACTATTCTTTGGCAAGTATCCGTTCTGCCTCCCACTGCTGCTGGTGGAGTAGCGTTGACAATGGTACCTTCAGGGGCAATTACTTCAATTGCTCGATAATATCCAGCGTTTGAAGGAATCTCAGAATCTATAATTGCTTTTAAGGCATAATAAATGGTTGCATATAATGCTGTTTTTACTACATTAATTCCTCCTTTTACCTGTTTCACAGACCCAGTGAAATCTAAAATAATATGATCCTCTTGAACCTTTACCGAAACCTTTATGGGTAAATGTTTTTTTGTTAATTCAATGCCATCATCGTCAAGGTAATCTGTGAATTCGTAAACACCATTTGGAATTTGTTTAATACCATCTCGGATTTTATTTTCTGCATATTTTAAAAATGCTTCTAGTCCTTCTTTAAACATAAATTTCCCATACTTATTTATTAATTCCTCAATTCTATTCTCACCTATTCGATTTGAGGCAATTTGAGCCCATAAATCTCCTAATCTTTCTTTCGGGGTACGACAATTCAATAGAATCATATCTATGATATCCTGGTTGATAATTCCCTTGCTGCATATTTTAATAGGTGGTATTCTTAACCCTTCTTGAAAAATGCTAGTACAATCTCCTGATGAACTTCCTGCTACTTTCCCACCAACATCCGAGTGGTGAGCAATATTTGCAACAAAAGCCTGTATTTCTCCATCTTTAAACACCGGTTGTGCAATTGTAATATCCGGTAAATGAGTCCCCCCTCCGTTGTAAGGATCATTAGCGACAAACATATCTCCTGGATTTATTTGATCCAATGGGTATTTTGCAAGAATCTCTTTACAAATTCCAAGCATAGATCCTAGGTGAACAGGTATGGCTGCAGCTTGTGCAATTGTTTCCCCCTTCGCATTAAAAATAGCAGTTGATGAATCTTTACGTTCTTTGATATTAGTAGAATAAGAAGTACGTACGAGAGTTACACTCATTTCTTCGGCAATAGATAATAGAGCATTTCCCATAACTTCTACAGTAATAGGATCAATGGATTTAGTTTTCATTTCATTTTGTCCTCCTACAGATTGATAATAATATTCTTGTAAAGATCTACTTGTGCTTTTGAATGAGGTGGTATGACAGTAGTGGAATCCATTTGTTCAACAATCGCAGGGCCTTCTATAATGTTATTAGGTTTTAGCTTTTTTCTTTGATAAACTTTTGTATTTATGAACGCATCAACTTCATCAAAATAAACGTTCCTCACTCCTAAAACGGCATGAGAAGCATCTGTACTGCCTGCCTCATGACTCCTTAGATTTATCTTAGAAGTAGCTCCTCTTCCTATTACACGGTAATTAATACATTCTACCTCTTCTCTTTCATTCGCATAGCCATAAGCCTTTTCGTGTTCACTATGAAATGCCTGTTGTAACACCTTTAGGTTTTCTTCTGTTTTCAATGCTCCTTTAATAGGGATAGATAACTCATAATTTTGCCCTACATACCTTATATCTATTTTGCAATCAATCATTTGCTGCTCCATAGGCACTCCCTCTTCTAGCAACCATTCTTTAGCTTCAGTAATTAACTCATTTAGTTTTTCATCAATCAGAGATAGATTTTGGGGGGCAGCTTTTAATCTCTCTGTCTTAACAAAGTCCATTCTCAAGTCAGAAGCTAGTAAGCCCACCGCACATAAAATACCTGGGCTATCTGGTACAAGTACCTTTTTAATTCCTAATTCCTTTGCCACGTGAGCAGCATGTAATGCTCCTGCTCCGCCGAAAGCCACAAGGGTGAATTCACGAGGGTCATGGCCTTGTTCCACAGAAACCACTCGAATAGCACGCATCATATTAGAGTTAACAATTTTAAGTATCCCTTTTGCTGCGTCTATTACTGATAAACCTGTTTGCACAGAAAGTTTATCTTCAATAACCTCATTTGCTGCTGCATAATTAATCGGCATACTGCCCTCTAAAATATATTCTGGATTTAATCTTTTTAAAAAAACGTTTGCATCTGTAACCGTTGGCTCTGTTCCACCCTTATCATAAGCTGCTGGCCCTGGACTAGCACCTGCGCTGTGCGGTCCCACTTTTAGAACTCCCCCATTGTCAATCCAAGCAATACTCCCCCCGCCAGCACCTACTGCATGAACATCAGTCATGGGTACCTGAACTGGAAAACCAGCTACTGATTTTCCGGTGGCAACCTTGGGAATAGAATGTTGCATTAACGAAACATCTGTACTAGTCCCACCCATATCAAAGGTGATGATATCCTCAAAACCTGCTAGTTTGGCAATGTAAGCTGCTCCAGCCACGCCTGCGCTAGGGCCTGATAAAGCAGTTCTAACAGGGTTATTTTTGGTAACTTCTATAGACATGACACCGCTATTTGATTGGTTAATGTAAGGTTTTGTTTCTATTCCTATCTCTTTAATATTTTCAGCAAAATTATTAACATATTTACTGACTACAGGCCCTAAATAACTATTTAATGTTGTAGTCATTAATCTTTCATATTCTCTATACTCTGGGAGGACTTCACTAGACACCGAAACATATACATCGGGTAAGATCTCCTGGATTATCTGTTTAACTTCTTTTTCATGGGCGGGATTTAAATATGAATGCATGAAACAAACAGACACAGCTTCAATATCATCTTTAAGCATTTCTTCCAACACATCACTTACTTGTTCTTTATTAAGTGATTTCTCAACTGTTCCATCAAACCGAAGACGTTCTGTTACTTCTTTTCGAAGGTTTCTCTTTACTATAGGTTCTGGTTTATCTTTATAAAGATCGTAAATGGATGGCCTTGTCTGCCTCGCCAATTCTAATAAATCTCTAAATCCTTCAGTAGTAATTAATGCCGTTTTAGCACCTTTTCTCTCAATAGCTGCATTTGTTCCTACTGTCGTTCCGTGAACTAAATAATTAACTTTGTTAGGGTTAACCTTATTAATAGACAAAATATTTTTAATTCCTTCAATTATTGCTTTTGATGGATCTTGAGGAGTTGAAGGAAGTTTTAAAACCATATTTTTTTTCTCTTCTTCATCAAACAAACATAGGTCTGTAAATGTTCCTCCAACATCGACCCCTAGCTTATAACCCATGAATTTTCCTCCTTTATTGAATATTCACTTTTTAATAAATGCAATAATCATGCCAATAAAACCAGACATTCTCTGAAAACGTCACGTCGACATATAAGAGGTACACATGTCGCCAATACGAATTGGCCTACACGGGTGCTGACCATTGTGCTCGGACAACTGTTCAAAAAGTTTTTCTATGTGTACTCAGAAGACGGGCGTTAAACAGCGAATACTAATCTATTTTAAAAACTAAACAATAAAGGGACTTTAAGGAGAGAAATTATTTCAAGTTATGTTTCATAAAATAAACACCTATCCCATTTAAGGAAAATCTCTCCTCTTGAATTGATCAGAACCAAGCACTTCTATTTATCTTTTTCTCTTCTACGTTCTCTTGTATTTCCGAAGTTGAATCTTTCCCATTTCGTAATCTACTCTTGTAATATTGAAAAAAAGCAACTATGACCAAAAGAGCGATGCCAATAATATCAGTAATCCATCCAGGTGTTATAAGAACAATCGATGAAAGGAATAACACTCCTCGCTTAAGCAAACTCAATCTTCCTATCAACCAACCTTCTAAACTAGCTGCTATGGCAAATACACCTATTAAAGCAGTGATAAATACGACAGTAATAGTTGGCCATGTTCCATTCATTAAAAGAGCTGGTTCAAATACAAAAAAGAAAGGTAAGATATATGCTGCGATTGCTATCTTGCTTGATTCGAAAGCTGTCCTCATAGGTGGAGCTCCTGCAATATTCGCTCCGGTATAGGAAGCTAACGCCACTGGAGGGGTAATTCCAGATAAACAAGCGAAGTAGAAAATAAATAAATGTGCAGCTATTGGTTGTATTCCTAACTCAGATAACACTGGTGCTAACACTGATACCACTAGTAAATAAGCAACTGTCGTAGGTAGTCCCATACCAAAGATAATAGCTGTAACCATAGCTAGAATTAATGCTACAATTAAGATACCCCCTGAGAGACTAATGACTAAACTTGCAATCTTCCCACCTATACCTGTTAGACCAATGACGCCTATAATAATGCCAGCACATGTAACGGGTGCTATAATAGACACGATTCCTTTGGAAGCCTGGAATAGCGTATTATATATACCTGTAAAACTCGGCCTGCTTTCTTTTCTAAAGAAACTTATTAGAAGAGCCAGAACAATAGCAATAAAAGCTGCTCGTACCGGAGACACTTTAAAAACGGTAAGTTCAACAATTAAGATAACGAGAGGCAATAACATAACGCCATCTTTTAATATAAGTTTTTTAACACTTGGTATTTCTTCCGGTGGTAAACCTTTTAATCCTCTCCTTGCTGATCTAAAATCTATCGTAAACCATATGGTAATAAAATAGAGTACTGCAGGTATTAACGCTGCTTTAATGATTTCTGTATAAGGTACACCAAGTGTATCCGCCATTAAAAACGCCCCAGCGGCCATGATAGGAGGCATAATTTGCCCACCAGTGGATGCAGCTGATTCTATTGCCGCTGCCGAAGTGCCTTTGTAACCAAGTTTTTTCATCATTGGTATGGTAAAAGAGCCTGTAGACGCTACGTTTGCTACCGCACTTCCTGATATACTCCCAAATAATGCACTAGAAATGGTTGCAATCTTTGCAGGACCACCTTTGCGCTTCCCGGCAATTCCCTTCGATAAATCTAAGAAAATATTTCCTACCCCAGTTAAATTTAAAATAGCTGCAAAAACAATAAACATGGCTACAAACGTCGCTACCACTGCAAGTGCTGTTCCAAAAATCCCATTGTAAGTAAAAAGAGCTGTAATGATCCTGGCGTAAGAATAACCACCGTGAGAAAGTTCTCCCGGTAACATCTGGCCGAAAATAGCATATAAAAAAAAGACTAGACCAATTACTGGAAGTGCTATTCCAACAGTTCTTCTTGTCATTTCTAACACTAATATAATGGCTAGTGTGCCAAAAATAAGATCAAGGTTTGTACTAAATATACCTGCTCTATCTAATACACCTTCTATTTCTTTAAGCGCATAACCAAACGTAATGACTCCCAAAATTAAGAGCAAATAGTCAACCCATCTATATTTTGATTTGTAGACAGTAAAAATAATTATGCTCGACAAAAGTACAATAGCTGGCCTAAATATATTAGGCCCTAAAGGGTAAAAGTTGAGAACCCATACTACAAAGAGAGAAAGTATTACCCCTGTTATTTTAAACAGTGCATCTTTCATTATTTTTCACCACCTACCGATTTTTAGAAAACTAACTTTTCGCCAAGTAAAGGAAGCCGCCTAATAACGCCGCGTTTCGTGGCCACGGCGGCATTAGTACATCCTGTACGTTAGAAGTTGTAGTTTATCATTTACTGTTTCCATAAACCCCATATAACGAGAGGAACCCTAGTAAAAAATCCACTACTCTGGTGGGATCAGTTCTTCTGGAATATCTGCTCCTTGTTCTTCAAAAAATTTAACAGCACCTTTATGATAAGGTATAGTCGTTTGATCAACATTCTCTATTGTCATTCCTTCTGCCATTTGAGGCCATACTTGTTCTATAGTATCTGTATTTTCATAAACAGTTTTCAATATTTCGTACACTGTCTCTTCTGGAATATCACTACTTACTATAAATAAATTATATAAACCAAAGTTTTCTATCCCTTTTGAAGCAGCATTATATGCATCCTCTGGTATGTCGAGCCAAAGATATGGAGGGTTATTATCTAAGAATGTTTGCTTTTCCTCCTCACTCAACGTTACAATTTTCACCTCATGACTTGTCTCTAACTCCGTTACTGCAGAGGAGGGCCATGCTATGGAAAAACCATCTACTGTCCCATCTTTTAATGCATTAGCAGCGTCTGAGGTTGGTAAGTTAACAACATCTGGTTCTATGTCAAAAGTATCAAATACTCTTTCAGCAAAAATTTCATTTGCACTTCCTTTTGGACCAGCACTATAACTTTTTCCATCCAAATCTTCAATCGTCTTAATCTCTGAGTCTGCTAGTGTCACAAACATGTATACTCCTGGCCAGCCCGGCAGCAACGTCCTTAATTTATCATGTTCCATTCCTTCTAAAGAAAATTCACCGTTGAAAGCTTCCCAAGCAACTTCCGTAGAAGATAAGCCCAACTCAATTTCCCCACCTTGCATTAGCTGGACATTATCCTTAGAAGAACCAGTAACTTCCACTACTGTTTCCATCTTGTCCATATTTTCATTTAAAACATTTGATAGAGCTGTCCCTCCTGTATGGAAACCTCCTCCTGTAGTACCTGCCCCTATAGAATATTCTAGATCTCCTCCATCGGTATTTTCACTTGCCCCACTTTCACTTGAACCAGAACAACCAACAGTAGTAATGAGTGTGCAAACCGAAATAATTAAAGCCCAACGTTTCATTAGGTAAAGTTCCCCCTTCTTGTTATTGGTTTTCAATGTAAGAATAATGCAATTAATGTGCCAATTTAATATAATTTAAATATTCTTTCAAATTTAAACAAATCTTTTTCATAAAAACGGACGTACCAACGTAAACAATTTTCTTCTAATCATTCAATCTTCTTAATATTTAAATTATTATAATTCATGTTTAAAGATTTTGTTTCAAAATTAAGATTATTGTTTTAATATTAGCATAAATATAAATTTAGGAGAGTGCATATGAACCCTAAAATTGCAATACTAGGTTACAGAGATTTTATTGATCTAACAAAAGGAATTATTAAAAATGCTAATAACCACGTCTCTATTGATGTATATCAATGCCTTTTAAATGAATGTCTAGAAATAATACCAAAGTTAGAAAAGCAAAAAACAGATATTATTATTACAGGAAGAGCAAATCAACAAATGCTCAAGAGTATCACTAATATACCTATAATTACTTTTAGAATCACTGCTTTTGACATCCTTTCCTCAATAAAAAAAGCTTTAAAACATTCTCCTCATATAGCTATCGCAATGGCTCGTTTTGAAGATCTAGAATATGACTACTCTTTATTAGTTGACATGCTTGATATCAATATTGAATTTTTATCTTACAGTACACAAGATGAATTAGAAGAGAAGATCAAATTTTTTGCACCATGCGGTGGAACAGTAATAGGCACGAGCATAGCGATTAACTACGCAAAAAAACACAAATTAAATAGCCTATTAATATATTCTCTTGAAAATACAATATTGGAAGCAATTGAGAGGGCAATAGAGATTGTTGAAATAAATAGAAAAGAAGAAAGAAAAGCGAAGGAAATGGAAGCAATTTTAAACTCAGTAAGTGATGGCATTTTAGCTGCAAATGAGAAGGATGAACTTACCTTAATTAATCATTCTGCTACTAAGTTATTAGATTTAGAAGAAATTCCCTATAAACAGGATATTAACGATCTTTTTTCCGAATCCAAACATCAGCGAATATTTGATAAAAAGCTTCTAAATGATGAACTGGTTGACCATAAAAATACTACATTAAATATTAATCGTGTACCTATAATGGTAAAAGAAATGAAAACAGGTAATGTCATAACCGTGCAAGACATAACAAGAATTCAAAAGTTAGAACAAAAATATCGATCAGAGACAAAAGCGAAGGGATTAAAAGCAAAAACTTTCTTTCATCACATTATTCACCAAAGCCCAATTATGAGGAAAACGGTTAGCAAAGCAAAAAAATATGCTGAAACGGATTCTACCGTATTATTAACTGGAGAAACCGGTACAGGCAAAGAACTATTTGCACAAAGTATGCATAATCATAGTATTAGAAAGAACAATCCATTTGTTGCTATTAATTGCGGTGCTTTACCCGAGAGCTTACTAGAGAGTGAATTGTTTGGTTATGAGGATGGAGCTTTTACTGGAGCAGTTAAAGGAGGAAAAAAAGGATTATTCGAAATTGCGCATAATGGAACTGTTTTTTTGGATGAAATTAATTCTTTATCTTTAAGTTTTCAAACTCGACTTCTAAGAGTGTTACAAGAAAAAGAAATAGTAAGGATAGGAAGTAATCAAGTAGTTCCTATTAATATACGGATTATAGCTGCAACCAACGAAGGTCTCATTCAAATGGTTAAAGAAAACAAATTTAGAAAAGATCTGTTTTATCGATTAAACGTTTTAAAATTATCAATTCCTCCTTTGAGATACCGAAAGGAAGATATTTTTTTGTTAACAAGAGACTTCATAATGGAACACAATAAAGCACTTTATTATACTATAGAGCCGTTTTTTCCAGAAATATACAAAAGCTTAACTAATCATAGCTACCCAGGAAATATTAGAGAACTATATAATATATTAGAAAGGTTTATTGTTTTAAGTGAAACGGAGACTGGAGAAATAACACACCAATATTGCTTACAACTCTTAAATGAATGTATTGAGAACGACAACCTTCTTGACAATTACAAAACCGTATCAATTCCTATTTTAGAAAGTTACAAGGACAGTTTAATGGAAGCAGAAAAAGCTATCCTCACCTCTTTTCTCGATCTTTACGAGGGTAACAAGATTAAATTAGCTGAAAAGCTCGGTATGGGAAGAACAACACTATATCGAAAACTAAAAGAGTTCAACATTTCTTAAAGTAAATATAAAAATGATGACTCCGGTATAAAACTGGAGTCATCATTGTAATTATTTTTTGTTCCATTCAAACTTGGATCGCGCAAACAGTTTGTGACCATCTTTTTCCAATAACAAAACCTTGTTCTTCTGTGTAATCAACTTGTGTAATGTCATCTAAATAACGCTTCGTAAACGTATCGATATTTATTGTAATGCCTTTATAAGCAATATGATTATCGTTAGGTCTCGGTTCGTCAAAAATGAGGGAAATATTTACTGACATTCCACAACCACCAGTTATTTCAGCATCTATACGTGGTGCTTTTTCCTCCATGTTCATTGTTTTTAATTTTTCAAAAGCTTGAGAAGAAAGAGTAATAACCAAGTAGAGATCCACCTCCTCTTTAAAAGCCGCCTTTTTTCTTATACATTCTTTCTTTTACTTGCTGGCCGGTTTCTGTTGCAGCCAGCCCCCCAAGTGCAGTTTCTTTTAAAGTTCGAGGCATTTCAGACCCAATATCATACATGGCTTTAATCACTTCATCACACGGAATCCTGCTTTTCACCCCTGCCAGAGATAAGTCAGCTGCTGAAAATGCTATGGAAGTGCCCATAACATTACGTTTAATACAAGGTACTTCCACAAGCCCTGCTACTGGATCACATACCAATCCTAATAATGACTTAAGAGCAATTGCAGCAGCATGAACGGCTTGTTCCGGTGACCCGCCTTTAAGTTCTACGATTGCCCCCGCAGCCATGGCCGTAGCCGAACCTACTTCGGCCTGGCACCCTCCTGCTGCCCCTGATATAAATGATCGATTGGCAATGACATACCCAAGGGCGCTTGCGGTAAATAATCCTTCTACTAATGTTTCAAAAGGAGTATTATCGTTTTTGTGTAAAGAAAACAGAATACCTGGCAATACACCCGCAGCCCCAGCAGTGGGCGTTGCTACTATGATCCCCATTTTGGCGTTACTTTCAGAAGTAGCTATAGAGAAACGCATCGCATCACCAATGTAATTTCCAGAGAGAATGGTTTCTTTTTTTACATACTCATCAACACGTACTGCATCACCGCCAGAAATCCCGCTAGGTGAAGAGGATTTATCCTGAATGCCTAGTTCTATTGTGTTTTTCATTTGTTGTAAACGAGCTGTCATTTTATCAATCAACGTTTCACGAGTTTTTCCGGAATTTTCAACTTCCATATCTAACATCACTTCACTGATCGTTTTTCCCTTTTCTTCACATCGTTGAAGCAGTTCCTTCATTGATTCAATCTTCATAAGATCCTCCCAATGAAGTTTGTCTTTTTACATAACTAGTGTAAGATTGTACAAGCGTTGAAACATTGTCATTTGCACTTATGGGTATATCTACTATTTTTTCATTTAATAAAAAGATCTTTGACAGACCGCCGCCTAGAGAGACACCTCCTGCAATTATTTTATATTCATGTCTTTCAGCTTCTACTTTTACAGTATTTGGATGAGAGAAATAAGGACAATAATCCTGAAGTTGAATGTCAAAATTTAATCCTTGCTTATTAGCAAATTCCACTGCGGATTTAATATTTGAATCGTTTGTACGCATTCCTAACATTCCACCGACTAAAGCTTTATCTGTACCATGTCCCGAATGTGTTTCAGAGAACGAATCATAAAGAGTGATGGAAGCATATCCAGGTGGACCGCCTAATAGTTCATAAATAAAATTCCCAATAGAAACAACACCTGCTGTATGAGAGCTTGACGGCCCGACCATGATAGGACCGATAATGTCAAAACAACTTTTAAATTCCATGGTGGTACCTCCTCCGCATAATAAATGCAATCTTCTTTTGGGACGGAATCCTGTATAGAGACCAGGAGTACGTCTGCAGTATTCTTATACTTTCAGCGAAGGTTGAAATAAAGGATAACGCTGGCAGATTGACGTTGTCGTCTCTTTTGCCTTATGAATGGCTGATGCACTCCCTTTGTTTTTTAAAATGGAAGTTATAACTTTGGCTATATCTTTCATTTCGTCGCTTTTCATTCCTCTGGTTGTTAAGGCAGCCGTTCCCATTCGAATACCGCTAGTAACAAAAGGGCTTTCTGAATCAAATGGAATAGTGTTTTTATTAACCGTTATTCCAGCTTCTTCCAAGTATTGTTCTGCTTCTTTTCCTGTCAGCCCCCAAGGTTTTACATTTAAAAGAATAAGATGATTATCCGTCCCGTTTGAAACCAAGGAAGCTCCCTGTTGTTTAAGTTCCTCCCCCAAGTTGTATGCATTGCTTACTACTTGTTTTGCATAGTTAGTAAAATCAGGGTCTAATGCTTCAAGAAAACTTACTGCCTTAGCGGCTATAACATGCATTAGAGGGCCGCCTTGGATTCCTGGAAAAACAGCTTTATTGACTTTTTTCATCATTTCTTTATCGTTCGACAAAATAATCCCCCCGCGCGGACCTCGCAGCGTTTTGTGCGTAGTACTCGTGACCACATCTGCATATGGAATCGGTGAAGGATGGACACCTCCGGCTATAAGGCCAGCGATGTGTGCCATATCGACCATTAATTTTGCTCCCGCTTTATCAGCGATTGCTCTAAATTTGGAAAAATCGATTATTCTAGGGTAAGCGCTCGTTCCAGCAATAATTAATTTGGGCCTTTCTTTCATTGCTATGGCTTCCAATTTTTCATAATCAATCGTTTGATTATCTTCACGTACGCCATAAGATACAACATCAAACCATTTTCCTGATATACTAACCGGACTCCCATGTGTTAAATGACCTCCGTGCGACAAATCCATCCCCATCACTTTATCCCCGGGTTTAAGCAATGCATAAAATACTGCTAAGTTTGCTTGTGCGCCTGAATGCGGCTGAACATTAGCGTACTTCGCACCAAACAAAGATTTTAAACGTTCGATAGCTAGCTCCTCGACGATATCCACATGTTTACACCCGCCATAGTAACGCTTGCCAGGATACCCTTCTGCATATTTATTTGTCAGTTCACTTCCCATTGCTTCTAACACATCTGAACTCACAAAATTTTCTGAGGCAATCAATTCCAATGTATTATGCTGGCGTGACTTTTCTTGTTCTATCGCTTCATAAACCTTCGGATCATTAATTTTCACACTCATTTAGAGTCCTCCTTTGGAATAGTTTTTTTGCACGCAAAAAGGACAGAGAAAGGTGGTAGTTCACCCTTCTCTGTCCTTTTACCTGAGAGTTTAGCCTTTAGAAAGGCAGCCCCTTTGGTGGCATTAATTAATGCGCTCTCCAGAGATGCGTCTCATTGTGGTACATCTACCTGAGAGATTGGTTCCAAGGGTTTGTTTTTGGAACTTGCTCCTTCGGTGGCTAAGCTTTGCGCTCTCCCACAACGATCATTCGCCTCTATTTTAATTTATAATAATCTAAAAATTCACCATTGTCAATATTCAAAACGCCAAAACTTTATCACTTTTTGCGTATTAGAGATCAACTTGCTGGTATTAGCTCTTTACGATATGACTTTTCTTAATATAGAATGATCATCAGCTTGACTTGTTTCGCAGTCTGCATTGGTTACAGTTGTACTTTGTTGTATATTCGTCAGAAGACTCCCAAATATGTTTTTCTTCCCGTTTTTTTACAAGCAATGTTTAGTTCTTAAAATATTTGTCTAAACGAGTTCCAACTCCTCTTGAGCTTCCCCCATATTCTTTAAATTATTAATTATGTTAGGCAGGGGATCTTTTGTACGATTAGTGTCCGTACGGATGATTCCCTGCCTTTTTAACGTTCAGCCGATTGTGTCTTACAACAAGACTTTAATTATTAAACAAGTTCTTCACTTTTTCTACTGTGTATTCACTTCCGCCGCGTCCTTGTACATCTTCTATCATCATGGTAATCAGCATATCTTCATTTTCATAATCATAGGACACAAACCAGCCATTTTCTGTTCCATCTTCGTCTCCTTGGGCTGTTTTTAATTCTGCTGTTCCTGTTTTCCCAGCAATCGTAAGTTCATTCATGACAGGTTCATACGCTGAACCTCTTTCGTTTTCTACAATGCCCCGCAATCCTTGCGTAATAACCTCTGTATCTTCTGAGGGAACGACTTGGTCTTGCCATACCTCTTTCGGTTCATCACGAAGCTCGAGGGTTGGTTTTAGCATATCACCATCGTTTAAAAAAGGAGTATATGCCACTGCTAAATGTATCGGTGACATTAGCATTTCGCCTTGACCATATCCCGTATCGGCAAGTAATATTTCTTCATTCAATCCTTCATTGGCAATAGCAGAGCCATTGACCGGAAACTCGTAAGGAACATCTTCTTCAAAGCCAAAGCTGCGCAGTCCTTCGGTGAAATTGTCTGCTCCGGTGTCAAGTGCAGCTTGGGCAAAATAAATATTATCTGACGTAATCAAAGCATTTTCTAAATTCACGTCATTTAATCGATCGGAAACGCGTGTCACTTCATAGCCGCCCCAGCTCTCATCTGGCTGCCAGCTCTTTCCTTCGATCGTTTTCGCTTCCTTTACATCAAGATTTCCGTTTTGGAGGGCAATAGAAGCTGTAATAGGCTTAATGGTGGACCCTGGCGCATACCGGTTATTAAATCTAGCGGAAAACGGGGTTTCTGGGTCATCATTTACTTCTTCAAATTCTCCGTCCGGCCACCCGAATACAAAATGATTTGGATCATATGCCGGTGTACTAACGAGTGCAAGTGTTTCCCCGGTTTGCGGATGAAGGGCCACTCCAGCACCAGCGTCGCCTTTCATTTCATCATACATCTTTTGTTGAAAAGAAGCGTCTATTGTCGTCGTTATATCCGTTCCGTTCTCCACTTTTTTTTCAGCAATCGTCGTATCACTTTCTGGAATGTAGATCCGCCAGCCCGTTGATCCATGCAGCTCTTCTTCATACACACTTTCAAGCCCTGTACTCCCTATAACCGATCCAGCACCGTACTCACTTTTTGGGAGCTCCTCTAAGTCCTCAGCGTTTACTTGACGAATATAACCAGTAAGATGGGCTGCTTTTTCAGCAAACGGATAATAGCGTGCGGAAGACTCTTGAATCATTACCCCGTTAATTTCTAAAAGATCTTCTTCTATATCTTCTTCATCGGGTCTTAATTTCGTTACAGGAACAAAGGATTCATCCGACACCCATTCTGCGTCTAGCGCTGATTCGATCTCTTCTTCACCGATATCGAGAAGCTCCGCCAGTTCTTCTATGGAATCGTCCTCCATTTTCCCAGGAACAAGTCCTGCTTGTTGAACCGGTGAATTAATCGCAAGAGGAGAGCCTTCCCGATCGAAAATTTCACCGCGAACCGGTTCGTTGGACGTGACTTGAACAGTCTCTTCGTCCTGAAGCTCTGGAAAAATAAAGGAAGAATCCCAATGAACTTTCCACGTCTCCCCGTCATCTGATTCTTCTTTCACAAGCTCAGCTTCATCATCAAAAGAAATTTCTCCGGCCACTGTTTCCATCGACACTTCATACGGGCGAGGAATGCCTTCCTCTTCTTCTTCTGAAACTTCTGCTGCTTCTACTGAAATCTCCTCTGCTTCGATCCCATCATATATCGTCTCATAACGCTCTACAAAGGTTTCTTCATTTATACTTTGCTGTGATTCTTCCGACAGGTATGTATACATTTTTTCAAAATCCTGCTCATTCCAGGCAGACACAAACTCGTTCATCACTTCTTCCTGGGTCGGCCCGTTCGAACAAGCAGCAAGACCGATAATAAAAAACGGCAATATATATTTTTTCATCTATTTCCCCTCCGTTCATCTGACTCTCCCATCAATCTATTGTACTAGAGAAAAAATATATTATCACCTTTCTTCTTTTCAAAACAAAAGCACAAGCGTTCTACATAACTGAAAGCTAAAATACAAAAATTATCCCTGATCTATGACCCAGAGCTTGAGCATTTTTCCCAATGCCATTCCTATTGAAAGGAGAAGCGGGCATCTTTATTCTGAATTGTAAATTTATTCTCTTGTGATTTAATGGTTCCGCCAATTTTGCCTGAGAGTCAACACTTTCGGAGATTCCGTGTATTTTCCATTCTTTAGAAACAGTCCAATAGACTTAATATTATTAAATGATAAAATATAGGCTCGTAAAATCTATTGGAAACAAAATGTTACAGAATATCAGCCTAGAGCACTGAACATTGTTTCTAATTTTTGATATAGTAAACGTAGAAAAAAGGAGAGGAAAAGAATATGCAAAAAAATAAAATAATGCTTGTGGACGGCATGGCTCTTTTATTCCGGGCGTTTTACGCGACAGCCATGAGCAACTACTATATGGTTAACAGCAAAGGGCAGCCAACAAACGGTGTATACGGTCTGGTCAAACACCTGTTTACGGCAGTACATCGATACCAGCCAACACATGTTATCTGCTGCTGGGATATGGGAAGCCATACCTTCCGAAATGACCTCTACCCTGATTATAAAGCCAACCGCGGCGCTCCTCCTGAGGAACTGATTCCGCAATTTGATCTGGCTAAAGAGGTGGTTGAAGCGTTGAACATCCCAAACGTGGGTGTTGAAGGGTATGAAGCCGACGATTGCATCGGTACGCTCAGCAGCGTTTTAAGCGGAGATAATGAGGTATTGATTCTCTCCGGCGATCAAGACCTGCTTCAATTACTGCAGCCAAACGTTACGGTTTTACTTCTGAAAAAAGGCTATGGCAATTACGCAGAATATAACGCAACTTCTTTTACCGAAGAAAAAGGGATCACGCCTTCTCAAATGGTGGATGTCAAAGCACTGATGGGCGACACAAGCGACAATTATCCCGGCGTGCACGGCATCGGCGAAAAAACAGCTTTGAAACTATTAAAACAGCACCAGACAATCGAGGGTATATTAGAAAATTTAGATGCCTTAACAAAAGGACAGCGCACCAAAATTGAAGAGAACCTCGAGATGCTTCACCTTTCTCGCCAGCTTGCCCGTATTCATTGTGAAGCCGGCATTACGTGCTCGTTAGAAGATGCCTTGTATGCAATTGACGATATGAAAATGGCCGCCGCTTTTGACGACCTCGAATTTCGAAACTGGCGTAAGAACCTTATCATTCAGCAGGAAGAAAAAATAGTAGATCCCTTCTCTTGAACTTCTCCACTTAGCTTACGCTTTCTGGGGGAGTTCAGCGCCCCCAGCGTAACTCTCCTTATTCGTTTTCCCTTTAATTTTC
Source organism: Alteribacillus sp. YIM 98480 (assembly GCF_009765375.1). GTDB lineage: Bacteria > Bacillota > Bacilli > Bacillales > Marinococcaceae > Alteribacillus. The sequence continues at coordinate 242,329 of NZ_VTOK01000004.1, read as the reverse complement.
CATATTGCAACGCAAGCTGTGTTCTTATTTTATATGTTCTGTGTTCAATTATTTTGATATGTCTTATAAATCGATTTTTTCGGTTAAGAAAGAAGTAAACGCATCGACCGCAGGAGTTGGATAGTAGTGATTATGGCGTACTACATAAAAATGACGTTTACAACTGATCCCGCTTACATTTAAAGGTTGTATAATTCCAAGCTTTTGTTCCGTTTCGAACGTCATTTTTGAAAGAAAAGCAAGCCCTCCTCCAGTAATAACAGCTTGCTTGACGGCTTCTGTAGAGCCAAGTTCAATTCCTTTTGGGATTTGGAACCCCTTAGAGAATAAATAATTTTCCATTGTTTTTCTTGTATTTGATTTTGGGCCCCGCAGAATCCATCTTTCTTCAGCCAAATCCTCAAATGTTAAATGCTCTTTCTTTGCAACCGGGTGTTGTGGAGAAGCTGCAAAAACAATTTCATCTTCAATAAAAACTTCCGATTGAAATTCACGCGACTGTGGAATCTCAGGTATGATAGCAATATCTAACATTTCATTGCGCAGATTTTTCTGCATTTCAGCTGTTGACTTGATATCAAGCGTTACATCAATACGAGGATATTTTTCCATGAATTTCATCACCATCGGCGCCATGCTATAATTACCGACCGTTGTGCTTGCTCCAAGACGCAATGAACCAGTTTCCAGTTCATTGATGGATTGAACAAGAGAGGTGGTACGGTCAACCAAAGCCAAAATTTGATCCGCTTTTACTTTTATTTCTTTACCTACCGCAGTTAATTTCATATTCCTTCCAACTTTGTAAAACAAATTAACGTTTAAATACTGTTCTAAACGATCTATTTGCCTTGAAACAGCAGGTTGACTTAAAGATAATTCCTCTGCAGCCATAGAAAAGTTCTCATGTTTAGCTACCGTTTGAAATGTTTTCAACTGCTGAATATCCATGACATTATACCTCCTCTACCTAAAATCTATAACTTACCCGTATACAAATTATTATTAATATGCATTTCTATTATCAAATATATTCAGATAAAATAAAAGTACACAGTTTCTGAAGGTACGGTGTCCATGTTTTATGTCATATCTTATATGATAATCCTGCTTATTTTTGGTGACTTTATTTTTTGAATATCGAATCCCCTTCGGTTAATCAGTAGGCTATTTGAGGCGTTGAAACAGAGACGGGGCAGCGGTGCAGTTCAGCCGCCCGGGGCCGGAGTCTCTTTGGGCCCGTACAGAGCCCCCTTCAAGAATTTAATCAAAACATAAAGGACTAATGAAATAGAAAAAGGATTTGGGAGGTGAATGTATGGAAAAGAAGAATAACATGCTAGCTCGAAATGCAGAAGATACTAAAAAGTTAAAAAGCCAGCCAGTTTGGCTGCAAGTGTACATGGCTACTCCAGAAAAACAACGAAAATTATACCATCGAACGTTAATCATCGTTGTCATTTCCCAAATATTTGGAGGCGCCGGGCTTGCTGCAGGCATAACCACTGGAGCACTTCTTGCCCACGACATGCTTGGTACAGAAAATTATGCTGGAGTTCCAGCTGCACTGTTTACCTTGGGTTCTGCAGGAGCAGCATTGCTTATAGGAAAACTATCCCAGCAATTTGGCCGGCGTTTTGGACTTGCCACAGGCTTTTTGGCTGGTGGTATTGGTGCCATTGGCGTAGTGGCTTCCGCAATAATGAACAATATTTTTCTTCTTTTTGCTTCCCTTCTAATCTATGGTTCCGGCACTGCTGCAAATTTACAAGCACGCTATGCTGGTACAGACTTAGCAAACTCCACACAGCGGGCAACTGCAATTAGTATTGCAATGGTAGCCACTACTTTAGGTGCCGTTGCGGGTCCAAACTTGGTTGATTTTACGGGGCATATTGCTGAATCCATAGGTGTCCCAGCTCTAGCTGGTCCGTTTATTTTAGCAGGAGCAGCCTTCCTTCTTGCTGGTCTCATTCTACTTGTTTTTATGCGTCCTGATCCTTTTATCGTTGCAAAAGCTATAGCTGCTGCTGTACAAGAACAAGACGATACTAATCTATTAAACTCTGTATCTGACAGACGAGGCATCATTATCGGTGCCACTATAATGGTCTTAACCCAAATGATAATGCTTGCCATTATGACAATAACACCTATACACATGAATAATCACGGACATGGTTTGAGTGAGATAGGAATTGTAATTGGTATTCATATTGGGGCCATGTACCTGCCATCCCTTGTGACGGGAGTACTTGTCGATAAGGCTGGACGAACGACTATGACCATCGTTTCTGGTTTCATACTGCTAGCTGCTGGCGTTCTTGCAGCTGCTGCACCTGTACATTCAGTTACAGTGCTCGCTATTGCTCTCGCATTACTTGGTTTTGGCTGGAACATTGGATTGATTACTGGAACGGCTCTCATTGTAGATGCAACTAACCCGACAGCTCGAGCAAAAACACAAGGATCTGTTGATGTCTTTATCGCTTTGGCAGGGGCATCCGGCGGTGCACTATCAGGTATGATCGTAGGAGTTTCAAGTTTTGCAACCTTATCCGTTGCTGGAGGTATTCTTTCATTACTGCTTCTTCCCCTCATTATCTGGTCCCGACGCAATCATAATAAAAATTAAAAGGGGTACGGTGGAACGATAATTTTGTCATAAACAGTTCACATAATTGTCTCTACTGGAGCTTGGCCGAGTTTGAAGTGGCTGATGCTGCTCTTAAGCAAAATATTCTTTACATTTATTGGCAATCAGTTTTTTGGTAATAGTCCGTTGTTTCTTGATTTTCTTTTTCATTTTTGACTTGTACCGTAATCGTAGTAGTATGAAGAACTTTGTCGAATCCTTTTGCTGCTTGCCGATTGCATGGATGCCGACAAACATAGTCTAAAATAACGGATAGTATTTTGGAAATAACAGCGAGGTAACCAGAACATTTCGGACAGTAAATGGCTTTAAACAGATAGTATTTCCATATTATTAAAAAAAGCGCCTGCTAGAATTTATGGAAAGACATACAACTTCACCGTTTAGCCGGAATGGCAGCTTTCGAACCAGACTGAACAGCGGAACCTCCGATTACATTCTGCTGGCAGTCTATTTGGCACAGGCGTTGGCATTGTTAAAGAATAATGTCTTCTGTTCCGCAAAAGGGCTATCCCATACACTGTTCAAAAGCAGCGTTTTGGGTCCGCCCTCTATTCAAAAATATATTTTTGAACTTCGTAGCCTAATCTCTACCTCGGTGCTGCTACCGTTTTTTGTAACACCGCATATTCCTCTACAGTATTCCCTTTTTGCTCCGTATACATTTTGTAATAATGACAGAAACGATAATGTCTGTTTGCTTTGTTCCATGCTTTTTTAGGTTTTTTGCCTTTTTTGTCCGCTTTATATATTTCCATAGAGAAAAAATCTTCTTTATCGATTATAGTTGCCATCATGGGTGAATCAGATAGTAAAAAATATCCCCTTTTCCACTCATGCGGTTCTACGTCTTTATTATCATTTCCGTAGACGCTCACTTCCAATTCCCTCCTGCATTTCCATTTAACTTGATTTTATAAGATTCTTTGTAATCATGCAAAAAGTCACGATAACAATTAAATGGCAATAGCAGCTTTTATTCTATACGAATAGCTTTTATAAAATCGGGAGGCAGCGAATCCTTCTGAGACCTTTACAACTAATATTTTTATAGTATTATAAATTTAGCTTTGTCTTTTTTGTGACAAAGATAGACGAATATCACAATTTTTCGACATTTAAACACTTTACACCATAGAAACTGGAACATTGTATAGGGGGATTTTCAGGATGATTGGTCAACGAATCGTCCATTATCGGATGAAAAATAATATGTCCATATCGGAGCTAGCACAGAAAACAGGAATTTCCACCAGCCATTTGCAAAAAATAGAGGAAGACAAATATCCATATCCATCTGTTCAAAAGCTTGAACAGATAGCGAACGGGTTAAATATCCCTGTTCAACTCTTGCTCGGACCGCCGACTTCACAAGAAAAAGAAACTGAACTAGATGACGTTTGGATTGAAGTCGTAAAGGAAGCAATAGAGTCTGGAGTGTCGAAGGAACAATTTAAAGCTTTTATAGAAAACAAAAAAAGAGAACGAGATGATGAATAATTTTTATATTTTTCTGCTTCTTCATTCCTCGTCGTTTAGACCTTTCTCTTTGTCCGGTGTATACATAATCAACGCCTTTCTGTTTTGGTTCATTATGTATAAAGGAGGCGTCTGTTTCGAAGATATGTCCTATAATTACAGGCAGCTATTGCTCGTTCTCTAGTTTAAAACGTTCCGATTCTCCGCTCCAATGAATGGAGGCTTCTATCTCGTCACCTTCATTAGTGACCGCACAGCCGCTGCAGCCGCTTCCGCTATGTTCTAAAAACTCTTCGTCATTTAAAATCAAATGTTGTTACCATTTCTTTTGGAACAATGTATTTCCTCTATCCAATGCTCTCTTGAGGGATTCAAGGTTTTGGGAAATAGACTTACGCATCGTGTTCTGTTTTTCATGAGAGTAAAACCGTACACTATCTTCTGGGCTCACTGATTTTCCGCCAATCAGAGATTTTAAACATTCGATATGATACTCACTTTGCTCCATGACAGCTCGTTCTATTTCATCCGTGTACGCAGTGATTTGTTCCTCTGTCATTGGATCAGCCAAAGAAAAATGCAAATACAAGACGAAAGGACTAATAGATTCAGCGATGTAAAGGGATTGCGTCTCTTCTTTGTATCCGATCGTTCTCTTTTTAAACGCCCCGGCGTCGAGCGACATTTCTTCTGGGGCTGGGATGTCCCCGGTTAGGCCAATTAGAGACAAATATTGCTCTTCAACAGAACAATAAAGAGCTGCAGCAAAACAGTCCTTAATGGTATTTACGACAACAGGGTTATATTCAGGGGCTTGCACTATGTCGACGGGGCAATGGAAAAATGATATTGCTTTTTCTAAAAAAGCAGACCAGTTTTTCCTCATCTCCCCTGTATCTTTAATCATCTCATTATACGCATGAAGCATCAAAAGAGAATAATCACCATAATGAAGCAGCTGAGCAGCCTGTTTTTTTAACGTTTGAATGTGTTCTCTTTCTGAGATAAAACCAATAACAGAGCGTAACGATGTGCTAAGCATCGCAGAAATATTTTGGGCCTGTGTTTCAGCCTTGGAAATGTCAAAATCATAAAGCCAATGTCCGTTTTGAAACAATTCAAAGAGAAACGCCCAAATAAACGGATCCGCTGTTTTAAGAAATTGTTTTGCCAAACCTTCGTTTTCTATTTCATCTATTATCCAATGTTCAAACGGATCAAACGGAGAATCGGGCGCCCGGTGATTGTCGTTTAAAAAGGCGTTGTGAAGGGTCTCGAGTTTCTTTTGTATTTTAAAAAAACTTTCTTTTACCTCTGGGGAGACAAACACAAGGATATGCTTGTTTTCCATAACTGCTGCTTTGTACTCTAAATAAGCAGGTGTCACATTTCCTGGCAAGAGTTGTGAACTGGCACCTGCTTTTCGGTGAATGAGAAGGACAAAAACATCGCTTGCTTTTACGACGTCCTGGCATTGCTTTAACGTATCCTTTTCCCATGTACCAAAATCCCCGTCTTCAAATATAGGAACGTAATGCCCACTCTCTTCTAAATGCTTTTTCACTATTTTCCGCGGTGTTTTTAAATCTTCTTCATAAGCAGAGCTTATAAATATTCTCGTTTTATTGATCAAGGGAACCGACCTCCCTTATCATGAGATTAGGAGTCACTTGATTTAATCATCGGGGTGAGATACCTGCATACGCTTAACATTCTCCCCTTCCTTTTTCTACCTATATTTTACCATAATTTTCAACTTATCGTGCGGTTATATTATTTCCTGTTTTCTATCTCTATCCTTTAGCAATTGTAAACGTTTCTAAAGAGAAATAATAAAACCGACAAAAGAGAGATGAGGATCAATTGCTTAGATTGGTTTTATTTCAATACAAAAAAGAACTGCCTCCAGCTTGTGAGACAGCCCCTCCTATCATCTTCACATTTCCTGTATATCAAAAGAAATTACTTGGTTTGTGTTTGTTTGATAAATAACGTTGCCGCGGACTTGCCTGGATTCGTGCGGTGATTGCAATAGCAGATCATAAGTTTCTTTTGTCTGCTGTGGATTCATGGGTGTTTTCCCTACGGCTTGGAAATTGGTCACATAATAACTCGGATAAGCCGTTTGAGTAATGGCCGATAAGTACTCTCCCCATCTTCCATTACTTATGCTTGAATCTGACTGCTGCATTGGTGTAATCTCAACATTTAATACACCTACTTCAAGGTTGGCACCTAGTGCCTCAAAAGCGCTGCGGTGAAGATTAATTTTATTAGGCGGATAGCCTCTCGTCTGATCGACAACCGTTACCGTCACTTCTTTGTCAGGAGAAGTAAGATTTTTAATTCTTAAGGATTGCCCGCATTGATAAGGAGAATTTTCTCCAACCGAAACTGTCATGTAATTATTGTGAGACCAGGGGATACCGCATTTTGTTACTGGCCCTCCCTCTGTCCAGGTAGCCTGCCCCCGAACGGATTGCTGACGATCAAAATCATTAGAAAACCCGGAATAACTTCTATCTTCCATGTAATAAGGGTGCTGTTCATAAGGCCGCGTGTGGTAAGGAGCATGGGCATATGGATTTCCTGTGGGGTAATAATAAAAATACATAATTCTCCTCCTTTCTTTAAAACTCTGGGTTAATATATGCCTAAAATAGGTTGGCCTGTTACAAAAAATTAACCGGTATAAATTTACATATTACTTCATTATATTGGGCTTTGATCTAACTTCCTTCTGATTTATTTGGAGACTGCGTTTGCTTTTCTTTACGCAAAATTCCCATTAATCCCGCGGGCACAAGAAATAGTGCTGGAACCACACCGAACAGACTAATAGAAAATAAAATGGCTATGCCGCTTATGGCCATCATCCAGCCGCCTGTTTTCGGTTTAAACTTCACGACGATCGCTCCTGCAATCGCTTAAGCACTAAACAAAAAAGCACTAGCACCTAGTCCCGTCAAACTGCTGGCCGTTTCATTAAAAGCTTCATCAAGGCTTCCCATAAATAACGCAAAAAAGGCACCGCCAAATCCAATCAACCCGCCAATAACCCCAAGCACCATTTCCGTCACTCTGCTCATCCAGCCATCCCCCTCTAATAGAAGAATAAGTGCACATAGGAATCATATTTTATAGAGAAGGGAAATATTCCTTTATTTACCAATACCTTGCAGCCAAAAAGAAAGGACAGACTCATACAAAAGATAAGTCTGTCCGTTTTATGTCATTTGAAGCAATTACTGCTGCGTCCTTTACTATCTATACATAGTTTTTAAAGCTTATGAAGTCCTTCCTTCATTTTATTCTCATCAAGGCCTTCTCCTATGATAACCAGTAAAGGATCAATGTTTTTATCTTGCTGGTGCTTCTCAAAGGTCAATCCACCGTGGGAGTAATTAAATAAAAACATTTCTGGTCCGCTCGTAAAGATGACAAATCCTTTCATGCGAAAGACATTTCCTTCCATTTTTTTTATCCACTGAGAAAACTTGAGCCGGCTGACAGGCTGAGGCAGCGGCAATGTTAATGAGTGAAGATGCAAGTCTTCCACAGCGTGTGCCTTCCTTTCTGCAGGCGGCAAAGAGTAATAATTGGTTTTAGAAGAAAATAAGACGGATAAAGGTATATTTGCATATGCAGCAGGGAGAGTACTTGCTTTTGGATTTATTTCTTTTAATGATTGATGTACAGCCTTTTGTTCACTGCTGCTCACTTTGTCTATCTTATTAAGTACCACAATATCAGCGTATTTCACTTGTTCTTTCATTAGCTTCTTCACTTTCAGACTGCCTTTTTTATCGTTCCATTGTTTCGCGTCCACCAAAGTAATGACCGCTTTTATTTTTAGTTTGTCTGCGATAAAAGGATGAGTACAAGCCTCGATCACATCTACAGGATGAGCAGCACCGGTTGCTTCTACATAAATCGCATCGAGTTCATTATCTTTTAATAAATGATCTAATTGCTGGCTGAGCTGGCCTTGGATCGTACAGCAGATACAACCGTTTAAAAGCTCTTTTAGAGGCATATTGGCGGGAACTACAGATGAATCAATGCTTTTTTTTCCCAATTCATTCATCAAAACAGCCACGTTCCTGCCAGCCTCTTGTTCTTTCTGAAGTAATTGTCTGAGCATCGTACTTTTCCCGCTGCCTAGAAAGCCGCTCAACATGAAAAGTTCTGTTCGGTGATTGTTCAAAATGTATTAAACCCTCCCGCTTTGTGTGATCCTTCCCATACCTATTATTTTTTGGATTTAGATATACCAATAGATGATATATTATCAGGTTCGAAGTTTGCATGCTGATACCGGTAAGCAATGTAAGGGTGAAGAGGTTCATTTTTTTGAATGTGTTGATTAATGATTTTTCTTCCCATATCCGGGTTTATCGTTTTATACCAAACGCCTTCTGGATAAACCAGTACCACGCAGGCATCCTCACATCGCCCGTTACAACGCGTACGAGTGGTATGTATGTATTCATCAAGACCAAGGTTTTTTATTTCATCGCGAATCGCCTGTGTTACCTCTTCTCCATTTTTCCTCATGCAGCTGCCGCCGTTATAAATTAATACGTGATGAGTTGTATTTGATAAATTCCAAGTAACCATATGTTTATCCCTCACATCAAAAATCGTAATCATTATTATTTACACAAGAAAATTTTAGTCGACTTTAAATTATAAGTCAACAGTATTTATGCTTCTCTTCCATTAAAAAAAGCGCTTCTTCACTGTGTAAATTAACGAAGAAGCGCTAGGTTGTTGTATTCGATTAATTTTTTAAGTCAATGCTATCAAGTAAATCTTTTCCGATTAGTATATTATTCTGGAACTAACACTGTCCGACCGTTAATTATTCCTTCATCAAGCTTTTTTAAGACTTCATTAGCTTCGCTCAATGGATAAGAAGTAGAATGCAGATGTATTTTCCCTTTCGCATGTAATTTCATTAATTCATACAATTGATTATAATTGCCCACAAGACTCCCTACTATATTCACTTCATTATTAATAATATTCAGCGAAGGTACATGTAACGCTCCACCATAACCAACTACAAAATAGGAGCCGCCCTTTTTCAGCATTTTCATGCTATCTTCGTGGGTTTGATCTGTTCCAACAAGATCTATAATTAAATCTACTCCTTTGGCTTCAGAAAGATGCAGCACCTCTTCAATCATCCCATCTTTAACTAAAACACTTTCGTCTGCACCATAATCGCTAGCTAATTTTAACCTTTCTTCATTTGTATCCATAGCGATGATATCGGAATTACCAAATTCTCGCATGAGCTGCACCGCTATGTGACCAAGCCCTCCCATTCCAATTAATAAGGCTTTTGTTCCTGGTTTAGCTAAAGGAGCTGCTTTCTGAACGGCCCGGTAAGCTGTTATTCCAGCGTCTGCCAGAGGTGCCACGTCTTTTGGTTCCACGCCATTTTCTAACTTAATCAAGGCTCGTTCAGATGTTTTTAAAAATTCTGCATACCCTCCATCAGCTGTTAATCCCGGGAAAACAAGGTTCTCACAATGCATATCTTCCCCTGCTCGACAGCTTAAACACTTTCCACAGCTTGCAACCGGATGGACGATTACTGGATCACCGACTTCAAACGTTGTGACCCCTGATCCAATTTCATGAACCCAGCCAGCATTTTCATGTCCTATCGTAAAAGGAAGCGGTGTTTTTAATGTTTCATCCCAAATCCCTTCTATTAAATGGAGATCGGTACGACAAACTCCCGCCCCGCCAATCTTAATAATAACATCTGTTGGGTCTGTAATCACTGGATCATCTATTTCTTCAAACGATAAAGGCTGATTGAATTCTTTTAATCTCCATGCTTTCACGGTATACACTCCTTTATTTAGAAAGACATTACGATAAGCTATATCTTGTTTGTAATAAGGTCTGGCAGTAATGACCGTTAAATTCCATCGTTAAGCGCGACCTTCTAGCATGCAAGAGATGGTCATTAAATTGTTCTATTGTTAATGGTTTTCCAAATTCATCTGTTATTAACTTAACTGTCTTTGAGTTGTCTAGGTTTAACTTTTCACGAATATTCAAATAACTTTTCATTAACTCTTCTAATGTTCTATCGTTTCTAGTGAAAGGAATTAATGTTTGTTTCGTTAATTCTAAAATATCTTCTTTACTCCTATCATTTTTTAACAAATATCGAAGTAAACGCTCTTGTCTTCCATAGAAAGCCTTTACCTTAAATATATGACGCAGTTCATTTAATCCTGTTCCATCCGTCTTGTCAGAAAACATTTCCTCGAAGGAATAAAAACTATTTACTCCACGGTTTACTTTTTCGGATTCTGAGTGTTCTATTAAATTAATTTCGACTTGAGTCACCCAGGGCAGCTCAGAAACTTCATCTCTAATATCCTCTGCCATAATAAAGGCAAAATTAGGGGAACACCAATAAGTTGGCAGACGAAATCCCACCATAACAGACTTTCCATTTATTTCTACGTCTTCAATAAATCCTAATTCTGGTAAAGGACGGTCTATTTCTGGATCGGTAACTAGTTCTAGTCTGTCATATACTTCTTTAATCTTAAACAATGGATCTGTCCCCCCTTGCATTTATGGGGCTGTTTTTTAGTTCTTCTTTTTTTCTAGGAATATCAATGTCGTAAATGCGGGCTGCATTTTCTCCGAGTATTTTGCGTTTCACTTTTAGATCTAGTACTGAACCCGTTTCTTCTACGATATCTTCCGGAAGCTGAAAGTCCATAAATTTGTCTATCAACCAGCCTGGTTCCCAAATCGCATAATCGCTGCCAAATAGAATTCTATCTTCGTCCAGCCAGAAAAGCAGCTCACTAATAATTTGAGCAAAATATCTTGGCCGTGCATACACAAAAGGCATCGCAACCGCTAGCCCGCCGTATACATTTTTTTCTTGTGTTGCTATCCAGCAAAAATCTTCTAATCTAGGGAGTCCTACATGTTCTACGATAAAATTTAAGTTTGGAAATGAACTTGCAGCGTCATCAATGTCTGCCACGTCAAATGCATCACGATTTAGTGGAGTAACAGTTGGTCCTTTGTGAACATGAATATTTTTAATACCTAATTCTTCACATTTTTCCAAATATCGTTTAGCCCATGGATCCGATAGTTTATACCCTTTTGATTCCCCACGCCATTCAGCAGTGTATAGTTTAACACCTTTTAAATGATATTTTTTTGTTTCTTCTTCCAATACCTTTAATCCCTTTTCCTTATCACGCGGATCAAAGCTTCCGTTACCAATAAATCGTCCGGGATATTGTTTAACCAATTCATCATTCTTTTTTATATCTCCAAAGGGTTCCTTATAAAAGTCAGTCAGGGGGACTGGCTGAAAGATAGCCATATCACAATAACCTTTATTAAAAACATCACTAATAAGAGTTTCTTTACTATATTTCAGAAAAGATTTCTTATCCCAATGGTACTCAGGCGGGGTTAAATTACGGTGATAATCATAAAAACAGTTGATAAATTCTTCTCCATGATTATTTAATTGATTTTCCTTGCTTGCATCCCATAAAGCAATATGAGCATCAATTATAAAAAGTTCTTCTCCATCTACCGTACGATACATTTTAGGCTCCCTCCTGAAAGTAATAATTGTATTAGGACTTGACAGCTGCTCCATTCACTTGTTTCACAAATTCCCTCATAATAGCTGGAAGATCAGGCCATGCATGTCCTGAAATAAGATTTTTATCTACGTAATTCATTTCATTTACATATTCTGCTCCCATGCTTTCTACTTCTGGTTTACAAGCTTGATAGGCGGTAAGCTTTCTTCCTTTTACCTTTTCTGCAATAGGGGTTAAAACGAGACTTCCATGACACATAATGGCAATCGGTTTATCTACTTCAAAAAAATGAACCAATATGTTGGGCAAATGATCATCCATGCGAATATATTCTGGCGCCCGTCCTCCGGGGATAATTAAAGCATCATACTGTTTCGGATCCACGTCAGCAAATGACTTATTGGCTTCAATCATGTATCCTCTTTTTTCGGTATATGTTTCCCAATCTTCAAAATCATGAACAACGGTATTAAGTTTTTTCTGTGACGGTGCCGCAATATCTGCCTCAAATCCTTCTTCTAAACAGCGAAAATATGGGTAATACACCTCTAAAGCTTCCACAGCGTCTCCAGTAACAATCAATACTTTTTTTGCAGACATCATAACTCCTCCTCTTTTTGTTAGCGTTTACAATAATTTGTTTTTAAAAATAACGTCACTTATTTTGATTGCAATTATTATGCCAATTGAAAAAGCCCGCTAAAACCTTAAATTTATGTTTTAAACACTTTTGCAAATGTATTATTTTGAGATTCACATTCTCAATTTGAGACAATCATTTCCCATATTTTTTCTTCCAACGGTACGCTGTGGCTCTGCTTATTCCTAATTGTCTTGCTGTCTCCGTTACATTCCCATGTGTTTTTTCATAAGTGTCTAAAAATTTTTGTTCCTGTATATCGCTCATCCAGTTCATAGAATATTTGTGATCTTGGTCGGCATCTTCTCCCAATATTTCTTGTAGTTCGTGTTTTTGTATTTCTTGTGATTCACTCATTATAAGACTTCGTTGAATAACGTTTTCTAGTTCTCTTACATTTCCAGGCCATGTTTGATCTTTAAGAAATTGGACCGCTTTTGGGTGAAAAGTCTTTGTTTCTGTTTCTTTTTGATGTTTAGCAGTAAACCACTGCACTAATTCTGGAATGTCTTCTATTCGTTCACGCAAAGGCGGAATAGTTACTCGAAGTAAATTAAGACGATAATACAGATCTTCTCTAAATTCTCCTATTTGTATAGCTGCTTTCAAATTTTTGTTCGTGGCTGAAATGATGCGTATATCTACTGGTTTTGCTATACTTCCTCCGAGTCTTGTTACCATTTGTTCTTGCAAAACTCTAAGTAAAATCACTTGCATATCTAATGTCATTTCCCCTATTTCGTCAAGAAAGATAGTTCCCCCATTTGCTAATTCAAACTTTCCTGGTTTTCCTTCTTTCCAACCGCCAGTAAAAGTTCCTCCTTCATATCCGAATAATTCACTCTCTAATAAATTTCTAGGAAGAGCAGCACAATTTACAACGACAAACGGGCCATCTCTGCGATCACTCATGTTGTGAATACTGTGAGCAACAATTTCTTTTCCGCTGCCGGTCTCCCCTAGTATTAAGACAGTAGCTTCTGATTTCGCGATACGACCAACCTTTTCCCTTAATCGCTCCATCGATTTACTTTTTCCTTTGAGTTCGCTCATGGATTTATAAGCTTCGTTACCTGTAATTCGTCGTGCCATTTTACGTATTTGTTGCACTTCACGAAAGGTGATAACAATTGTTACCCTGTTTTCATTTGTTACTACAGGTTTTACTTGCACAAGAGCAGATCGATTTATTGGATTAATCGTCATTATTTCGTTTTGCAGTGGTTTTAACGTACTGATTGCTTCGTGCAATTTCGGATGTGAAAATAATGATTTAATAGGTTTTCCTTTTAAAGAATGTTCCTTTTTTAAAACCAATCTGGCAAATTCATTGGCTTGAACCACTTTTTGTGATTGATCTACCAGAATAACTCCATCTTCGACTACATTTAATAATGTATTTAATGTTTGATTCATTTGTTTTGTCTCAAAGGTACTTTGATTTAATTGGTATTGCCGTTCAATTGCTTTAGCTGCGGAAACAACCATTCCTAACGTATGAACATGTACTCTTTCTACAGGTCCCGAAACGTTGACGATCCCAAGCATTTTTCCCTTCTCGTTTTTAATTGGAGCAGCTGAACATGTCATTCCATGCAGACGCACCCAGTAATGTTCTTCTCCCACAACTTGACAAGGTTTTCCATGATGAACAACTAAACCGATCGCACTTTTTCCTATCCATTCTTCTCTCCACACCCGTCCAGGCTTTAATTGGTAGTTTTCTGTGAAATTTTGCGTTGAAGGATCACTTAGTACCTTTAAAACCACACCATCTTCTGTAGTTAACAATGTTAAAAAGCCGGTTCCGTAAACTATCTCATGCAAATCGCTAATAATCGGCGAAGCTACGTTTAAAAACTCTGCATTCGTTTCTTTTAACTCCGTAAACTGTGGATTACTTACCTGCTTTTCCAATTCTTCATTTGTCCTGCTTAAACCTGAAGCCTCGCAGCGCTCCCATGAAGATTCGATAATGTTACGCAAATAAATACCTCCTATCTGCGAATAACCTTTAAATTTTCCGTATTTATTAATGTATTCCATATGCTCCTTCATTCTCCTGTGAAGCACCAGGATTATTAGAAAAACTCGGATGCCGCTTTAGTAAGTCCTATAGTTAAATGACGGCGTTTGGCTTTACAGTATACAAAACTACCCATCTACTTTAATAACAGCCATACCCAGGGGGGAAGGTCTAAGTCACTATAAAAAGTCTTCCTACGATCCAACAAACACAAAAAACAGTCCATCCAGTTATTTCAGGATGAACTGCTTTTACCTTCTCCTATAAAGATCAATCCATATTTTATTGCACACCATATCATTATTTAGAGGTTACATATTCTTCTCTAATGACGAGTTTTTGCCATTTTATTTGATCTTGAGCCGTTTCTTTTGATGGTCGCTTTATTTCATTCGATTTATTATTATTTCTCATTTTTTCCTCCACTGTCACATCCACGGGATTCTCTCCTTTTGCGTTCATGCTTGTCCGGTGGAATATCCCTGATGTCTATATTTTTGATTTTTCTGCAAATCCAAACCACATCTTTAAATAAAGGAGTTCACTTCGATAACTGGGCCCCTAATGGTTACGTCACCATCTATTCATGGTATTGCCCTTATCGCCTATAGTGCAATTTGGAGTTGACCGGATGACATAGGAAAAAGGTCATATATTAATTATACAAAAATATTCGAATTTTCTCAACAGTAAGTTTCTTAATTCGACATTTTTTTCTCATGACGAAAAATCTTATAAAACTTCTGTTTACGTGCCTTCCTGTTAGTCTTTTGTCCCTTAATCAAAGGAAAACTTGGCTAGTGTCAAATCTTTAGGTGCAGGTTATGCCTAGCTGCACTTATAACGATATCCTCAACATTTTGACAACCTCGATGCTTCATCCATGCTAAAATTCTATACTTTTCTATCAGTGTAAAAAAGAGCTGCCTCTTTTTGGAGCAGCTCATTCAAAACTTATTCAATACTCTCCCATTCCCGATCGACAATAACAAGCTGATCGTTTTCAGCTTCAACTGTATATGTCGCCTGATACCAACCTTCACTCTCACCCTCATCTTCGATTAGAACGAACATGACCTTGGCTTGGTCTCCTACGATTGTGGTGTCAGCCTCCCGTATTTCCACGTAGCCTAAATCAGCGTTACGAACGGAAAATTCGTCATATGTTTCTCCCTGTTTCCAATCTGAACTGAGAAGATCATACGCAGTCCAATAATCGCCAACATTCAGACTGTCAAAATAATACCCAACAACGTAGGCAGCCGCTTCCTCGTCCACTGCGGCATTTGCCACTGGGGCAGAAGCTGCTTCTCTGGTTTCTGCCGGGTTTTCTGACCATTTCTCCACCATAGGAAGAACATCATTTATCGGAATCGAAAAACCAATATCTCCTTCTGTCATGCCAGCAGAATTAATGCCTGCTACCTGCCCGGACTTCTGCATAACAAGGGGACCGCCACTGCTGCCGGGAGCAATGGGAGCAGATATTTGATAGGCATTTTCATAAGTATATGGAGGAAGTTCAAAGTCACGGTCCACCCCGCTAATGATGCCAGTGGTCACTGTGTTATCCAGCCCCCTCGGACTTCCTAACGCCATCACTTCATCGCCCACTTCAAGATATTCGTCTTCTACAAGGGGCAGTGGTTCTGCATCTTTGAGAGCATCCACACGGACAAGTGCCACATCCACCGTATCACTTCTTCCTATCACCGTTCCCGGGAGTATTTCGGCATTTGAAAACTGTACACTGACAGTCTCTGCTCCTTCTACGACATGAGCGTTCGTTACAATATCACCTTTTTCGTTATATAAAAAGCCGCTTCCAAGACCATAGTCCGTTTCTATCATGACGACGCTTTTCTGCGAATCGTGGATCACTTTTTTCGTATCTGCCTCTTCTTTTTCCTCGTCGGTATCAGCCGCTGATACGCTTTCAGAGAGTACCGGTTCTGCTGAAAGACTATCTGAAACGCTTTTTTTCATATATACATAGCCGCCGTATGTTCCAAGCGCGATAAGTAAGCACATGAATAAAGATACGGCAAAATAAGCGGAGCGCGACATGGTTTCACCTCAATTCACATACCAGTTAATATTTTCAATTTCTACATCCACTTCTTCATACGGCCCAATGTAAAAGTCGAAAAAACTTCCGGTTTCTCCGGGCTGCAATTGGTAAGGAAGCACATCCATATAAGTCTCCCCTAAGTACTCATCTTCTTCATACACCGATAAGGTGACCTGTATATCAGAAATTGGTGCCGTTCCATTGTTCTCTACTTCCCCTTCAATATTTAAATCACCAAAATCATCAATCGACGCATCAAGATTCAGTATTTCAGCTGCTTCGGTTTCATTTTCATGATCTTCTGCGGCCGCTTGCATTAACTGCTGCTCTTTTTGGGCTTGCTTTGCTTGTTCGGCAGCGAGCTTCTCTTGTTCAACCTTATCTTGTAATGATAGCAGCCGCTCACTTTCCGGAAGATAGTCCAGTCCCTGGTTTAAGGTTTGCTGGGCCCCGTTTATGTTTCCTTCCGACAGAAGCCGTGAAGCTTGATCGTATGAAATCCCTTCCATGCGCGAGTGAATATCGTTTACTAGCGCCTCTGCTTCTTCTCCGTCATAGTCTTCAAGAGATGACAACCTGCTGCCAAGCTCCTCGACTGATTCGAGTGCTTTAATTTCTTCTCTTGTCCGGGCTAGATATAATATCGTTTCCG
Organism: Alteribacillus sp. YIM 98480; assembly: GCF_009765375.1. Classification (GTDB taxonomy): domain Bacteria; phylum Bacillota; class Bacilli; order Bacillales; family Marinococcaceae; genus Alteribacillus. The sequence goes on along the minus strand of NZ_VTOK01000004.1, from coordinate 225,189 downwards.
TCTCCTGCAGTGACATATCAAGCACACCGGCGAGTGGTTCATTAAATGCTGCCGCCTGCTCACTTAGCGACGCTGCATCCTGTGCCGCTTTATCAAATTCTAGATCACCAATTTGGTTTAATACCGCTTCTTGTTCATTAAACCAGTCTGCAGCTTCTTCCAATTGTTTCTGATCTTCTTGCAGGGCGTTCTCTTTCGGACGATAGGCCATCGCCTGTTCATTTAGCGTCAAAGCTTCTTCGATTTCCCCATCTCTCATCGCTGTTATCATTTTTTCTTGTAACTGCAAAACATCCTGATTAATAGATTGTTCTTTTTCATAAGCAAAGAACAAAAAAGTTCCCCCGCCAAGAAAAAACAGGAGCGGGAGCACAAAACAAAAGGCTTTCCAGCTGTTTGAAACGGAAGACACTGAATACCTTGTTTTTCTCTCAGTCAGCTCCGCTCCACAATTCGAACAAAATTTGCTGTTTTCGACGTTTTTTGATTTACATGTTTTACAAATCATTTCTCATCACCTGTATATGTATTGAGTCTATTTTACCATGATAATAGATTTATAAACAGGTGTTTTGAGCTGTTAATCAAACATTTGATTAAGGGAGGAAATTAATTTTAAACCATTTCCCCCTTTTTCTTTTCTTCTTTCCATATATACAATGAATTCTTTTTTTGGAGGGAAGAAAGCATGGAAACAATTCTATCCACCAATCATTTGAAAGAAGCAAAAACGCACTCGTTTTTCTCTACAGTAGAAGAAATGAACTATCACGTTTCCCATCACAGTGAAACATTACGGCGGGGGTCTACTGAAAACGACGTTCTTATGTTTCTTGCAAAGCGCTCATTAACTTATCCTGGGACAAGCTGGATAAAAGTTAAAAACATCGCTGCAGCGGTCTGCAAAAGTGTTCGTACTGTTGGTTACGCCCTGAAATCGTTAGAAGAGAAAAAGATCATTCAGCGCATTCCGGTAATGAGAGAGACAAAAGGCGGCAACAGCAGTAATCTCATTGCGATTCTGCCTTTTTCACCCCGCAGCTGCAGACCGTCCATTGCCGACCGTCCATCCCCTGAAACCGCTTTTGCGTCAAGGTCTGAAGCATCTTTTTCGCAAACAGAATCTTTTTCTTTAGAATCTTTAAAACAAGAAAATATATATACAAGTGTTGAAAAATTTGCCTGGTTAATTAAATCCAAATGGAAAGACAAAAACATACAATACGGCTCTTCCTACATGGAAAAAGTCGTAGAAACATTAATGGACGAACATAAGAAAATTCGTTATGCCAAAAAACAACGGGAGCTCCAAAAACAATTGCTCCCCTTTGAAAAACCTGCTTATGATTGGCTGAACGAACCGGATTACAGCAACTTTCAAGAACGCACAACCTGGCTGGATTGGGAGTAATGACGAAAGAGCTCGATGCAAACGAATTCTTCACTTGTTGGTTGCTTTTGCCGCCGCGGTCTTGCCGGCTTTTCTTGGTAACTGGTTTAACAAATTTTCACACCCCAGCCTGATCACCACCCACGTTTGGTGACTGATCCACCGATTTTCAGCTAAAGTGTTCAGCAAGTTGAACTGATGATTATCTGAAAAGATCGTAGATTGTTGGATTAAACTGAATTCATTTTAAGAAACAGTTACTTCCCCCTGAACCTTTTACCCATTTAATTCCCAGTTATTTTCCAAAGTATATATGTTTACTGGGGATCCAACAATGTATGTGAGGTGATCTGACATGGTCGTTAATATCTTATTATTCTTACTATTCCCTTGGATGTTTGGAATATGGTTATTCAAAAGGGACAAAACCATTTTCTTGCGCATGTTTCCTTTTGGGATGGCAGTAGCAAACGTGATTGACTTATGGGGCCAATACCATAATTATTGGATATTAAAGCCCGTTCTTAAGAAAAGACAATACTTAACGACGATGCCGTTGAATTATGGGTTATACCCTATACTGAGCGCATTAATCTGTTACATTATAAAAAACAGCAGAGAACGGCCATCTTCTTGGATATTAGTGTTTACGTGCCTGTTAACCGTGTTTGAATTTACGTCTAAGTTATGCGGGTGGGCCGCGTATCGAAATGGGTGGAATCTAATGAAAACCTTTCTTGCATATTTAGCAGCCCTTCATTTAGTCTATCGTTATTATGTGTGGCGCTGCTAACGCGTAAATGAAATATGGAGGTATTTTCATATATGTTCAAATGCCGGAACCCTTTATCTTTCTTTTCCCATTCCTGTAGACAATTGAATTTTTTAAAAGGTCACCACAGTGATTGTGATGACCTTTCCAGTAGTTATCTTTGTTTGTACTGAGGTTTCTCCTTGCTGACAGTTAAACTTGTTGTCTTCTGTGGGGTTAAGGACTTTTCGGACACTAAAATTCTCTCTTGACGTTCGATCGAGATTTCTATGATAGAATTTGTGGTTGATGGATTCACACTGTGTTTAGTTCTTTAACATGTTTTATTCACCAACATGTTTAGTTATTGTTGAACGTTGCATTAGAATCAACAGGAGTTGGTCGTTCCATATACATACTTTTGCTTCTAACAAGCTGCACAGTCTAGTATCCTTTCACAGCAACAGCTACTGCCGCCTTATCGTCCTCTTAAGTTTTGATAATTTAGAAAATTCTATTCGCTAACCAATCCATTTTAAGGAGAAGGCTCCCTCTTCCATTTTGTGCAGGGTGCAATCTAAAAATAAGGGGGGTGAACCGCCTATTTGCATAGCGAAACATATGTTTGCGTGATATTACATTCCTGTACAAGTTGCTCTTTGAAAACTGGGGATATGAGGTTATAGTACGGCTAAAGCCTGCTAATATAACTGGTGGCTGCACTGGTGTTCGCAGAATTCCCCCACTTCACGTTTCTCCAGAAATTAAATGGTGGGTAGTTCAATGCTCTACCATAATTTCTTCTGTATAATATTTCATATGCTCCTGACCCCACTTGTACATACTATCAATAATCGGCATCAAGCTTTTTCCTCGTTCAGTTAGGGTATACTCCACTCTTGGCGGAACTTCTGGGTAGATTTCCCGATGCAAAAGGCCATCTTCTTCTAATTCTCGTAATTGTGTTGATAATACTTTGTGGGTGATCTTTGGAAAAATTCGTCGTATTTCATTGAAGCGCATTGTACCATCCTTTCCGAGATGATAGAGCATAGTGATTTTCCACTTTCCGCTTATTAATGAAAGAGTAAATTCTTTTTCACAATTAAACCTGCCGCTTCTAACCTTCTTTAACACTTCTTTCCGTAAATCTTCCACTCAGAACCCACTTCCCTTCCATAGTATCCTATAGGTTACTACCTTACTTAAAAGTGCGTACTTTCCGACAACTTACTTGAACTTATAGAATTTACTTAAGGAATCACATCGAAACTATGGTTTACGTTACAATTCCTTTTTTTAACTGCTTATTGCTAGTTTAAGCAATGTCAACTGAAACATCAATTGTACAGTCCCCATGAACATTCCTAATAAGGATACAGGAGGGTAAAAATATGTCAGGAAACCGTGCTGTTGCTTATGCAGGATCTGGTGCAGTAGAAGTGAAAGATACCGATTTCCCAGAACTGATTTTACGAGACGGCCCAGGGGTTAACCCACTTAATGTAGGCAGAAAGTGTGAACACGGCGTTATTTTAAAAGTCATTACAACAAACATCTGTGGAAGTGATCAACATATGGTGCGAGGCAGAACCACAGCACCCGAAGGTCTTATTCTCGGTCATGAAATAACTGGTGAAATAATTGAAACAGGTCGAGATGTAGAATTCATCAAAAAAGGAGACTTAGTATCTGTTCCTTTTAACATTGCCTGCGGACGCTGCCAGGCATGTAAGGAACAAAATACCCATGTGTGTCTCAATGTAAATCCCGACCGTCCTGGATCAGCTTATGGATATGTTGATATGGGAGGATGGGTTGGAGGTCAGTCGGAGTATGTCATGGTTCCCTATGCTGATTTTCAGTTATTGAAATTTCCAGATAAAGATCAAGCAATGGATAAAATCCTTGACCTTACCATGCTCTCTGATATTTTCCCTACAGGATTTCACGGTGCATACAGCGCAGGGGTAAAACCTGGGTCCACTGTATATGTTGCCGGTGCCGGCCCAGTAGGATTGGCCGCAGCTCACTCTGCACAGCTGCTTGGAGCTGCCGTTGTTATTGTTGGGGATTTAATACCAGAACGACTTCAGCAAGCAAAAAGCTTTGGCTGCGAAACCGTGAATCTTAGAGACCATGATAATTTAGGTGAACAAATTGAACAGATTTTAGGAATACCTGAAGTTGACTGTGCCATTGATTGTGTAGGTTTTGAAGCGCATGGCCACGGGCAAGATGCCAAAGAAGCTCCTGCCACAGTTTTAAATTCTATCATGGATGTCACTAAAGTAAGCGGGAAACTAGGTATCCCAGGCCTTTATGTTACCGAGGATCCAGGAGCAGTAGATCAAGCTGCAAAACAAGGCTCTCTCAGCATACGTTTTGGTTTAGGCTGGGCAAAAGCCCATACGTTTGTAACCGGTCAAACCCCGGTTATGAAATATCACCGCTCGCTCATGAACTCGATTCTTCACGGAAAAGCAGACATTGCAAAAGCTGTAAACGCTACTCTTATTTCTTTAGATGAAGCTCCGCAAGGTTACAGCGAATTTGACAGCGGTGTCGCTAAGAAATTTGTTATTGACCCCCATAACATGTTCAATAAATAGTTATCCAGCATCTGCTTTTTTGGCAGATGCTTTTATTATAGAAATTATATTTTTACACTTTTCATAAAATAACGTGAAATCTTACTACATATCTATTTCTTCTGAGTAAATAGCAATAAGGAGGATAGCTGATTTGTCACCAATGTTTTTGACGTAGTGGGGGACACTTGCATTCCAGCTAAAGGAGTCTCCTTCTTCTAAAATGACCGAATCCTCCCCTTGTTCAGCAAGAATTTTTCCTTGCAGAACAATATGACACTCTTCCCCTTCATGAGCATGAGGTTCATCGCCTGTGGAGGCACCGGGCGGCATATCGATGCGCTGCATCCGCAGTCCTCCTTTGTGTGTCAAATGTTCCACTTTTACATTTTGATTGTTATGAATCGTATGCTGGCGCTCATGTTCACGCAGTACTCGTATTTTCTGTTTTTTTTCTAAGAGTAGATACGGAAGCGGCACCTTTAGAAAATGAGCAACGGTCTGCAACGTGTTAATCGATGGAGACGTATTATTGTTTTCCATATTACTAATAAATCCTTTAGAAAGGCCTGTTCCTTCACTCATTTCAGCAATGGTGATTTTTTTCTTTTTACGGATGGACCGAACGGCAGAGCCGATATCCAAGGCAGTTCACCCCTTTTTGTTTTCTAATAAGAAACTTAATTCTATATAAGACAAACATATAGATTGACGCTTCTTCGCCCTTTTGTTATCTTTTAGATAATAAAGTTTCATATGAGAAAACAATACCACACTCAAAATGACTCTGCCAATCTATAATAAGGAGGCTTTTTATTTATGATGCCGTCTTTTTTTATCGCTCACGGTGCACCTTTATTAGCCTTAGAAGATAACAGCTATACACAATTTTTACATCAATTAGGCCAAGAACTGCCTCGCCCAAAAGCAATTGTCTTGTTTTCTGCCCACTGGGAGTCCCCAGCTCAGATGGTTAGTGAAGTCGAAGAATATGAAACCATCCATGATTTCGGTGGATTTCCAGAAGAGCTGTTTCGCATGCACTATCCTGCCAACGGTGATCCAGAGCTTGCCAAAGAAATAGAAAATACGTTCAGCAATCACGGGATTGCGTATCACGTGGATACGACACGTGGATTAGATCACGGAGCCTGGGTCGTGTTGAAATTACTTTATCCAAACGCGGATATTCCAGTCATATCTATGTCAGTAAACCCTGCCCTCCCCCCGGAGGAACAATATAATATTGGAAAAACACTGGTGTCGTTAAGAGAAAAAGACGTGATGGTTATCGGCAGCGGCGGCCTCGTCCATAATTTGTCCATCATCCGAATGGACAAAGATGACGACCAGGTTGAAGAATGGGTGCTGGAGTTTGATGAATGGCTGAATCAGACAGTCAAGAACTGGGACACGAACGCATTGTTTAATTATCAAGACCAAGCTCCTCATGCAAGCAAAGCAGTGCCTCCGTTTGGAAAAGAACATTTCATTCCGCTGTTCTATGCTATGGGTGCAGCAGATAACAACCAAAAAGCAAACCTGCGGCACCAAAGCTACCGGTATAGAAACCTCAGCCATTCTGTATGGCAGTTTGGATAAGAAAAGCGCAAGCGCCTTGCTCACGAGCGACAAGTCCTGGAGGAGCGGCATATGGAAAGCTGATCTTTGCTTTCCATTGACGGACCGAAGGAATCTCGAGCGAGTAGGCGCTTACGCTAGACATGTAAAACGCCAACTATTTATAATTTCTTACCTTATAAAAAAGTGGTCCCCTGCGCGGGTACCACTTTTTTTACATATTTAAACCGTTTGGCATATCTCTGTTTTGCAAAAACTGAAAAAATGCAGTGATCGAAGTCACAACACAAACCAAGACAAAACTATACGCTAGAAGCATCATAATAGATACGTCAAAAATGGAGTGTCCCATTATCGTTTGCACTCCAATACAGAGTACGACAAGGATCCAGGCTATGCCGGTGACATGGATTAAGCGGTTTTTACGTTTTCCCGAGATTCCCTTCTCCAACAACCAGCCAATCAAAGGTACAAGCTGCAGCCCATGGAAGCCTAAACCATGAACCCAAATAATATTACCAGCTACTCCCGTATACCGACTTTGAATAGCAATAATCCACAGCCCTGCAGCAAACGACATCATCGTCGTAATCATCCCATAGCGTATCCCAAGTATTATGGATGAACGTCGTTTCATTGCCCCTTCTCGAAAAAACGTCCACCCAAAGAACGCATAATAAACAATCATCAAAATCGCCACAAGCGCAAAGATTCCTCCAAACACCAAATCCCATACTTGCCCATGCTGGGAAAAGCGCGGGTCCAAGCCCCTGAAGTGCTGAATTGTTTCTATTCCGTAACTATACAAAGCTAGAATGATATAAGAACGTGTAAAAAAACGGCTTCTCCCCGGACGTAATCCGGCAAAAGGAATTATAGCTGCTGTTGTTAATAGAAAAAGTCCGATGGCAAAATTAAACGAAATGGCTTTCGTAAGATCTCCTTCAGGCGGAATAACAGCCCCAAAAAAAATACTGTAAATCGTGCAAATCCCGCCCAGAATAAATCCTAAAAAACCAGCTATTACCATACCCTTTTCTCCTTCAAAAAAAGTGGGGGTTGGGTTACGTACTACTACTGACTCATCGGCTATTGTGATTTCTTCACTCATCCTGCCTACCTCCATTAGTTTGAGCTGTGACACTATACTATTCGAAAGGATTACAGAATTTTCCTTCAAGTGAAGTATTAATAATTTATTAAGATGCACAAAATTGATTTGCCTGGTTAGTTGTGGCACTGTAAAGAAAAAAACCATCCGGGACTTCCCATTCTTTGTTTGATATAATAAACTATACATAAAAGAATCTGCCATTTTCCGGCAGATTCTTTGTGTTACTGATTAAATTAAGCTCCGATAACTGATATGTTCCTTTAATTTAGCTATACGTCTCGTTAACACGAATTTAAACCTTGGCAATAGATATCGGCCATCTTTAATTACAACTGATTATCTTCTTGGTATCGCTCCGTTATTTGCTTGGATTCTCCCAATGAAAAACGAATAGAATCTTCTTATCTTAACTCTCAAATTATCTGTGAGTCATACATTTCAAGTTATAATAGTCAGTCATTCGTGAATTTTTTACTTGAATTAATTCTGCAGCAATACTTACACTTATTTCCTCAGCTCCTTCTCCTTGAATATCTACTCCTACTGGAGAGCTGATCCATTGAGGTAAAGTGTCACTGGATAATAATCGCTTCGTTCTTCTTCTTGGACCCAATACACCTAGGTATAAAGGTCGGTGATGAATAAAGTAGCTTAAGATTGATTGATCCCACTGAAAATTATGAGTCATTACAAGCACATAACTATCGGGGGGGGAACCTATTGTCATGTAAGAACGTTTCAGGATGCTGAATAACTAAAGTATGAGCACGTGGAAAATTATTTTTATGGCATAAATCACTTCTAGGATCTATTATAGTAACAGAAAAATCCAATTGGACCGCCAAATCTACTACTGCGTTCACATCTGGACCTGCACCGAAAATATATAGATTATTTTTAGGTTCAAAATTTTCTATTAACACCTCCCCATATATTTCCTGATGGTATATATTTAATTTTTTTTCCTGAGCAGCACGAAAAGATAAACTTTGTTGTGTCGTATTTCCAAAACATACACCTGTGTCTTTATTGATTACTTCTATTCGATTGAAAGAACTATCGATTGACCGCGAGCATAGTAAACGCTGTCCCTGGTCTAACGCATTTTCCATTTTCAACCAAACGTTATCTGTATGACTGTAAACATATTCAATAAAAACAGTTATTGCCCCATTACATCCTGCTCCTTGTCCCCATAACGCGTCATGTTCCGCTCTCAAATCATAAGTTAAAACTTTAGATTTTTTATTTTTAATTACTTCTAAAGCATAATAAGACAAATCTTCCTCTAGGCATCCAGCACTAATGGTGCCAAATCGCTTACCGTCCCTGCGAAATAGCATTTTTGCTCCTTCGTGACGATAAGCTGAACCTTGAACCTTAATTACAGTAACTAACGAGAATTCTTTATAAGGTTGTTGATTAATAACGTTTAAAAAATTTAAAAAATTATTCAACCAAGTGTACACCTCCAACATCAAGGGTTGGTTTCTACAGCTTTTACTTCTTTATCTATTGATTTAAAAAATTGTCCTACCAACATTTTGGCCACACCTGTTAACATCCTTTGACCTACCCCAGCAATCAATCCATTTACATTTCCCTCGCCATTGTAATCTATCGTCGTCCCACTATTTGTTTCACTAAAGTTTAACTGTGCTGTCGCTTCAACAATGCCAGCAGATCCTTCAGCTTTTATATTTAATGTCATGTGATCGGTTGGTTGTTTATTGCTTAATATAATCTCTCCGTCATAATGACCTTTTATTGCTGCTATTCCCATTTCTAACGATGCCTCATATACACCTGCTTCCGTTTCTATCAGTTCTTTACATCCCGGGGTAGAAGCTTTCAATGAATCCGTATTATTCATTACTTTCCATACCAAATCCTTTGGGGCTTGAAAATCGGCTTTTCCTTGCAGTTTCATAGTATTTCCTCCTTATAACAGCTTCAAAAACCCTGTCACTAAGCGATTAAATCTATCTGGACAATCTATATTTGATAAATGCTTAGCATTAGGAATCGTTAATAACATGGCATTCGGAAGTTCATCACGAAGAATCGTTGCAAATTCTATTGGTGTTTTATAATCTTCTTCCCCAATTAATATTAAAGATGGGATATCTATTTCTTTTAACTCCTCTTCGAAATCAGCGGAAAAACAAGCTTCAGCAGACAAACGGTAATTCTCAACATTCATATTGGCAATCGCATCATATAATTCATGCCGAATTTCTACTGCGCTGCTCGATTCAGATAATGTTTGATCTAAATAGGTGTTAGCATATTTTTTTATCCCCTCTTCTTTAGCTTTTCCAGCAGTGAGGTTAATTTTATTACCGACTTCGTTAGGTGTAATTTTTGCAAAGGTATCCGCTAAAATTAATCCCTTTACATAATCAGGATAATAAACCGAAAATGCTAATGCTTGTATTCCACCCATTGAGACACCGCAAAGAATAACTTTTTTCATATTTAAAACATCACACAAGTTTTTTATATCCTCTGCCCAATCATTAGCAGTAATACCAGTGTTAGCGGTTGAAGCTCCATGTCCTCGTGCATCAAGAAGAACCACTTTGTTTGTATACTGTTTTATTTCTTCTGTTTGATATCTCCACATTCTATGGTCTGTTCCTAAACTATGCATAAGAATAATTCCATCAACACTAGAAGAAAACGTGTTTCCATCATGAACTTCGTAATATATAGATTCCTTAGAACTTTTTAAAAATGGCATGTGCAAACTCCTTCTTGCTAAGATTTCACCTTAAGGGAAAAAACGTCGCAGGCATTTTCATAATAAATGGTATTTTTTTGATTATCGTTTAACTCACTGTCTTTAGATTCAATGATATCCTTTGGTTTTGGGTCACGAATTGGAAATGGATCATCAGAACCTAACAAAATTTTATTTTCGCCAACCAAGCTTATTAGATATTTCAACGCTTTTGGCTCGAAAACGACACTATCAAAATAGAGTTGATGGAATCCAATAACAGGGTCATAGATTTCTTCCCCTTTTTCCCTTAGTATTTGATAATTTCTTTTTAGTCGCCCTAATATAAAAGGTAAAGACCCTCCTCCATGAGACACAATAAGTTTCATTCCCGGATACTTTTGCAAAATCCCAGAGTATAACATCTTTGACAATGCAATGGTCGTTTCTCCCGGCCGCGCAACAGTATTAATCATGCCATATTCTTTTGTCCTCGCATCTTCTGCTGCAAAAACGGGATGCAGAAAAACTGGTGCCTCTAACTCGGAAGCTTTTTCCCAAAATGGATCTAAAGACGGGTGATCTAAATCAAACGAGCCTTCCTTTCCCTTATTTACAAAACTTCCAATCATGACCCCAAGATGACCTTCATTCATTGCATGTTCTAGCTCTTCAGCTGCAAGATTGCCATCTTGTAATGGAACAGTAGCAAGAGTAGAAAACATATTGTCCCCTTCGTTCCCAATATCTTCCAAAAGCGTATCATTTAAAAACCGGCTCCATTTAGCACCCTGTTCAGACGGGAGGTTATACCCAAATATGTCCAACCAGCCTGCATTTATTTGAAAGTCAATCTTATTTTTTATTAAGCTTTCCTTACGTTTTTCTAGGTTCATTAGATCAGGATGGACAGGTCTTGTCCATTCTCCATCCCCTACTTTAAAACGAACAGTTCCTTTAGGTATTTCTTCTATCTCAACAAATTGATATTGCTGCTGGTTTTCCTTCAATTTTTTCACTAACAAAGGCGGTAAGTAGTGAGCGTGTACATCTATCGCTTTCAAATCAATCACTCCTCTTTATGCGATATCCATTCCATTTAAGATATTTTTCCTTAACTCTTCCATTTTTTTCACATCTATCTCACTCGGTACCGTTATTTCTTTAGCTACGTGCCCAGGTTTTTTATACACAAGAACCCTATCAGCCATTTCTATTGCTTCCCCAATGGAATGAGTAATGAAGACACCGGTTTTATTATTTTCTCTTATAAGATGAACAAATTCTTTTCTGAGCTTAATAGCTGTTAATTCATCTAATGCACTAAAGGATTCATCACATAGAATGATCTTAGGATCGACAGAAAAAGCACGGGCAATTGACACTCTTTGTTTCATCCCGCCTGACAATTCATGCGGAAATTTATCTTCCCATCCTGAAAGTCCTAATCTTTCTAGCCATTCCATTGCAATTTTGTTCCTCTCTTTTTCTTTTAAACCATTTACTTCTAAACCAATCGCTGCATTCTCAAGTGCCGTTCTCCATGGAAGCAACCTGTCATTTTGGAATACCATCCCTAGTTTTCCTTTGAACTCTTGAAAAGATTGATACGGATCTAGCCCATCAACTTTTACTTGACCCGATGTAGGTTTGGTCAAACCAAGCAGCAGATTGAAAGCTGTTGATTTTCCGCATCCTGTTTTTCCTACAATCGCGACCATTTCTCCTTCTTTTATTTGAAAATCCAAGTCTCGCACCCCAAAATCACCTGGAGAGAATTCTTTACAAACATTTTTAAATACAATAGCATCTTTTGTCATTGTGATCCCCCTATCTCTCAGCTTTTGGCCGCCATGACAGAAGCGAATTTTCAAATCTTCCGAGGACAATTTGCATGACAATAACAAAGATTACGAGAACTAATGTCCATGCTAACGCCATTGGTAAATCGAATAAGGACTGGGCAGATGACAGTTGATATCCAACACCAACGGTAGCACCTACCAATTCAGCGACAATAGCAACACGCGTAGAGTTACCTAAGTTCACTTTCCAAGCAGTAAATAAATCAGGTATGATGGAAGGAAAAATCAGCATACGAAACATTTGATTAGACCTTGGTCTAAACACTAACATCATTTCTCTTAAATCTTTTGATATGGCTTTATACGAATCAAAAGCTTGAAATGAAAAATTAGGCAATGCCGTTATTAAAATGATGAAAAATATTCTAAGCTCAACTTGTTGAAACCAAATGACTGCGATAACTACCCAAGATAATGCTGGCACCCCTTGTATAAAGCTTAATACTGGCCGGACTATGTCATTAATGGAATCTTCCATCCCCATTATTAGCCCTAATAAAGTACCAATTAGAAAAGATATAACCAATCCCACTAAAATCCTTGCCATTGTAGTCAAGGCATGCTGCAATGTCTCCCCGTTTGAAATGATATAAAAGAGATCCACTCCAATCTCCTGAAGCGGTGGGAAAAGGTAACTTGGTGTTACTAGCGATACTCCTTGCCATATAGCGAGCAACACCAAGCCAGCCAGAATACCTTTATAATTAATTTTTTTGATGCTCATTCTGCTCACCTCCATTTATTTTTATTTAATCTAATGTCTCACTGTAAATAATGGAATCGTCAGGTGAACTCTCTAAATAATCACTCTCTAGTCCTGCTTCAAATACAGCTTCAATATCTTCTGTGATTTCACTTGCTGGCATAACATTTAGTCCCAGAAGATCGTTGTCTTCAATCAAACCTTGAATAACATCAGCATTTCCACCAGGAATCTGCTCCGCAATTAGCTTCGCTGCTTCCTCAGAATTGTTTTGCGTCCATTTCGCTGCCTCCATGTAAGTGTTATATAATTTTGGAACTAGCTCCTTGTTTTCTTCGACCCAGTCTTGATGAGCTGCAACACCTAAATATGGTATATTTTCACTCCCTGTATATTCCTCCCACTTATTAAGACCAAAATCTACTTCATGAAACTTATCTGGGTTATCATGGGTTAATGTAGAGTAAGCGGGTTCCCATAATTGCACAGCATCTGCGCGATCAGCTTCTGCATAGGTCATTAAAGCCGACGTTGCAGCATCTTGTGCATTAATATTGCCTACATCAACCCCCGTCTTTTGAAGAAAGTATTGAAACATAGCATAATTAGTGGTGCTTTTTGCTGCGGCCATGTTCTTTCCTTCTAAGTCATTTACGGTTTGAATATTTTCATCGGCCGTTACAAGAGCTCCCCAGTAATCAAACAAGTTAAATAAATATGTTACTGGTACATCACGGTCCATTCTTAGTGCTTCAGAGAGTAAGGCTGCACTTCCTCCTACCTTATATTGGCCGCTAGCAAATTCAGAATTGTAAGCACTCGGAGCCCTTTCCGTAAACTCAATATCAATGCCATTGTTTTCATCTAATGTTTTTTCCTCAATGATGGGGGTAAGAAATGCTCCCAAAGAAGGCGGCTCAAATGTGACTATCTCTACAACGGGTACCTCACCGTTTTCACTTGAATTATCACTATCACCTTGGGCATCTGAAGGTTCACTCGATCTGCAAGCTGTCAAAATAATTGAAAGCGCTAACAAAAGAATTAATACTAATTTTTTTTGTGCGATCTTCCTTTTAGACAATATGTGTCCCTCCCTTATTGATAAATATTTTTTGGATAACATCATACGGGGTGATTGGAACATGGCTGATTTCTGAGTCAAACGGAACTAAAGCATCATTCACCGCATTAACAATAGCTGCTGGAGCGCTCATATACCCCCCTTCTCCTACACCTTTTTGTCCCATAGAAGTCAACGGAGACGGTGTACAATGTTTTACAATGTCTATATGTGGAACTTCCATTGTTGAAGGTAATAAATAGTCCATAAACGTCTGGGCAATCATTTGCCCATTGTTATCATAAGAAAACTGTTCATAAAGTGCAGCGCCGATTCCGTGTGCTACCCCGCCAACAACCATACCTTTTACAATATCTGGATTAATAACAGTACCGCAATCATCTGCAATGTAATAATTTAAAAATTCAACTTTTCCGGTATCAGGATTTAATTCTACAACTGGTATGTGAGCAGAAAAGGAATAACACGGATACATCTGAACTTTACCATCAGGCGTTGGAAGCGTTCCGCCTGTTGGAACTTCTAAAACGAATTGAGATTGAATACCCGGATCCATCCCCTCAGGCATTTTGTGATATGTTATATGGGCAATTTTTACAATTTCATCCCAAGTTAATTCTTTATGAGAATTATTGTTACATTTAACCGTAGACCCATCCCAATATAGCTGTTCCGGTGGCTCGTTAAGGTTATGAGCTGCAATTTTTATCATTTTATCTTTAATCCGTCTAGCTGCACCTGATGTTGCACCGCCTAGAACAATAGCCATTCGGCTTGCGACTGGAGATTGTGACGGCAAAGAGGATAAAGAATCACTATATACTACCCGTATGTCATCACGATCTATATTCAGTTCTTCTGCAAGAATGGTCGCTACAAGGGTTTGGTGTCCTTGTCCTGCAGATGAAAAAGCAATCGAAGCTGTCACTTTACCTTTTTGATCGACTTTCACTTGGCAGCTTTCAGGAAATGTCGTCTTATCGTTTTTTGGATTGAGCAAAGGTTCAAATAATGCATTTCCTCCTCCAGGCTCAATACAGGTCGCAACTCCTATTCCTATCATTCTTCCTTTTTTACGTTCTTCTTCTTGCCACTTTAATAATTTCTCATAATTTGCTAGTTTCAAGGCTTTGTTTAATACTGCAGGGTAATCGCCACTATCGTAAGTCGTACCACTAGGGATTTGATATGGAAAGTCTTGAGGTTGAATGAAATTTTGTTTTCTTATTTCTATAGGAGATAGACCAAGCTTTTTGGCAACTTTATCGACTGCCATTTCAATGGCAAAATTTGTAGGTGATTGGCCAAAACCTCTAACAGCAACTTGTCCTGTTTTATTTGTCGTTACTGCCACTCCTTCATATTCTACACTTTTAATTTTATAGGCTCCTACTATCGCACCTATTGGTTTTCCCATTTGCAAAGGGGAACGTCCCGGGTAAGCTCCTTCATCATCAATCGTTCTCATCTTTAAGCTGTTTATCTTCCCATTTTTATCAAAGGCTGCTTTTACATCAAATATTCTGTCTGGGCCATGCATGTCACTGCCGCGCATGTTTTCTAAGCGGTCTTCTATTAATTTAACGGGAACACCGTAACGTTTAGATATATAACCAACTAATACGGTATGCTTAATTCCGCGCTTCACACCATAACTTCCACCTACATCTACGTCATAATGAACTCTTACACAATTAAGAGGGATTTTAAGGGCTTCCGCTATTTGTTCAGGATATTGAGGCATTTGAATAGAAGCCCATACATCTAATATCTTTCGTCCCTCATCCCACTTTGTAATGACTCCAAACGTTTCAAGAGGGACAGTTGAATTACGGTTCCAGCGGCATCGAAACTCTATTTCATCGTCAGAATCATTGAAATCGCTTTCAACTTCTCCCCATGTAAATTTTCGTTGCCACATAATGTTGCTAGGATGTTTATCATGGACAGGTACCGCATTATCACTCATAGCTTTTTCAGGATCTAAAACGTTTGGAAGCGGCTCATATTCAACCTTAACCAATTCAGCTGCATCCTCAGCTATGAAACGATCTTCTGCTACAACCGCTGCTACCCATTCCCCAGCATATTTCACACTGCCTGCAGCAAGCGGGTACCAATCGACCCCCGGGATCTCTAGATATTGTTTAAGAGGGTTTGTACTTTGCACAATATCCTCGCCAGTAACAACAGCTATAACGCCAGGAACGTTTAGGGCCTCACTCGTATCAATAGATTTAATGGCGGCATGGGCATAAGGGCTTGGCACAAGCGCTGCATGATGCATATTATCCATTTTAATGTCATCTACATACGTTCCACTTCCCAATACAAACCGATGATTTTCTACAGGGGGATTCTTTTTTCCTACCCATTTATATGGAGTTACATTTTGTTGCTCTTTTTTTGTCACAGCGCTTATACCTCCTCAGGTAAATAGACTAAAGTAGAGTTTTTGTTCATCTTAGCTGCTAATTTCACTGCTTCTACAATTTGCAAGTAACCTGTACATCTACAAATGTTCCCTGAAAGAGCTTCACGAATTTCTTGATCTGTAGGATCAGGATTTTCTGCCAATAGGGCCTCTGTGGTAAGCAGCATCCCTGGCGTACAAAATCCGCACTGAAGTCCATGACCTTCCCAAAAAGCTTTTTGAATATTACTTAATTCACGCTTTCCTGTCTCTTGGTTTATTTCAGACATTCCTTCTACAGTCTTTATTTTATGGCCATCCGCTTGTACAGCAAGAATGATGCAGGAACGAATCGGCTCTTCATCCATCAACACTGTACAGCAGCCGCACACCCCATGCTCGCATCCTATATGCGTCCCCGTTAGATTCAAATTATTCCTTAAAAAATCAGCCAAATGAGTTCGCCCAGAAACTTCTGCTTCTATATTTTTACCATTCACCTCTATTTGCACTTTATGGTTACTCAAATTATGACATCCTTTCATATGAAGTTTTGGCATCAGCTAAAGCTTCACTTAATACACGCTGTACAAAACGAAACGCTACATGTTCCCGGTACTCCTTTGGTACAAAAGGATCCTCGTCAACCTCTAAGTAGTTTTTTATTAATTGTGATGCTTCTATGAATAAATCTTCTGTCGGTTCTTTTTGTTGAAGAAAATTTTCAACTTCCTCTAGTCTTATAGGGGCGGGGCCAACTCCCCCAAGTCCTATACGGACGTCATAGATGAATCCTTCTTTATCAATTTCCAATTGAGCTGCAGCAGCAACTAGTGCAAAATCCCCCTCTCTTCTCGCCATCTCTATAAAAGAAGTGCCTCTTGAACCGCCAACTGGAATACTTCTAACCGGAATATTCAACGACGTAACCATTTCTTCAGGTTGTAAGTCTGTCATCATATAACCGTAGAAAAACTCTGAAAGAGGGACTGTTCGTTTATCCTCCTCGCTGACAAGCTCTAAATGGCCATCTAATATGAGTGCAACAAGCGGAATTTCCGCAGAAGGGTCGGCATGAACAATACTGCCGATAACTGTTCCTCTGTTTCTAATTTGACTATGCCCAATATAAGGAATACACTTGGCTAATAAAGGAAGATAGTCTTTCATAATAGCCGATTGTTCAGCAAAACTATGCCTTACACCAGCTCCCATTTTTATATAATCGTTTTCAACAACTAAATGATTCAATTCCTTCACTTCATTTATATCCACTACAACTTCTGGACGAGCCAGACGCATATTTAATACTGGTAAAAGGCTTTGGCCTCCACTTAGAATTTTTGCTTTATCTTTCAGAAGATTTAAGGTTTGGAGGACTTCATTTAAATCGCTTGGTTTAACGTAATCAAAATCAACCGGTTTCAATTAAATCACCTCTATATCTTAGAGTTTAAGGTTGAGAAGAAAAATCAACAGGTTCTAACAACGTGCTTGTCATACTTTTTGTTAGTGCTCCCTCAGTTTCACTTTCATTTTTTATTCGCTGCCATTCCGGGTCTTTTTTAAAAGCATCCCAAGCTTTTTCTTTCTCTTCAAGACTATTGAAACGGCACAAATACATCGTTTTAGCAGGGTTGTTATGTTCCCTCCAAAAACCTACCACTTCAATAGAATGCTTATTAAAAATGCTTAAAACGTGATTTTTAAATCGTTTCTGTAAAGCTTCTTCCTTATTTTCATCAGCAATATACTCTCGCAATTCATAAATCATGTAATCACACCTTTTTTCAGAATCTTTTAATTATTAGTAATTATAATGGTTGTGAATATTTTTTTCAACATTTTATTTTATAAATGCTTAATTTATGAATTTCTAAGCTTAAAAGTGGTGTTTTTGAAAATTTATTTTAACAAAAAATTTCTTTTATTTTGCGGTGAATGTTATAATAGATGTAATGAAGGAGGGAGTTCTCAGTGAAAAATAATAATACAAATGGAGTGTTGGGACGAATAGAGGAAATTTTCCCATCTTTGAAAGGCGCGTTACGAAGAGTCGCACATTTTATACTAAATAATCCTAATTTTATTGTTCGCGAAAATTTAAATAAACTAGCTGTTGAATCCAGTACAAGTACTTCTGCTGTAGTTCGACTATCAAAACGGTTGGGATATAAAGGTTTCAGAGATCTTCAAATCAGTCTTGCTTATGAACTGGGCGATAACAATTCTCACGTTGATGAAGAAATCAGTATTTCTGAGAGTTTAGAAACAGTGGCTTATGTTTCTTCTTATGCAAATATCCAAGCTTTAACTGAGTCAAGAGATATGCTGGATTTACAGGCTTTAGAAAAGGTCATACAAGTTCTTCAACACGGAAGAGCTGTCCACATATTTGCCCAAGGAACAAATTATTCTACTGGAATTGATCTCTCTTATAACCTTATGAAGCTCGGCATTCTTTGCTATGTCTATAATGATTCATATATGCAGGCAGTAGCAGGGGCTATATCTGATACGAGAGACGTCGTTATTGGGATCAGCCACACAGGAGCTAACAAAGAGATTATGGAATCACTCGCTATTACCCATCAAAACGGTGCCACTACAATAGTTCTTACGACAAGGGAACAATCACCTATTACACAAATTGCAGATATATCACTTTGTACTGCTAATAAAGAAATAGTTTTTCAAGGAGAGCCCCTTTCCTCAAGAATGAGTATGATGTACTTAGTTGACATCATATTTTTGGGACTAGCAGCTAAGATGGGTAATACGTCATTAAGCAATCTTCAATCTGTAAAAGATGCTTTGAAAAATAAACGACAACCTATGGAGACAAATGGTGTAGAGGAAGAGAATTTTTTGAAGGCAAAAAATAGTTAGATGAATGAATTTCATATATCTTTATAAATGAACGTTATTTAAAATTTTCTCGTTATCGCTTCAAGCTGACGCTTTCCGAGGGAGTCGCCGTCTTCCGCTACAATCGATATAATGTTCGTTTTTGATAATCAAAATAGCATTTATGAAATTGATTCAAATGGAAACTTAAGATTTAATAGAGTCTTCACCTTTCGTTTTTACATGAACGAACAAGAGGAGAAAATATGATGTATTTCTTTTTTAGAAAAAATGTTTTGTTGACCTTTTCATATTTTCTCGTTCTCCTTTTCCTATAGTTTGATGCTTTAACAAAGCTAAACTTTCCTAAAGTGTAAAGAAAACATGGCTAGCGCGAAGCCTTTAGGCGAAACGGATTGCCTAGTTGCACTTATACTCGTTTTCTCAAGATTTTGACGCCATCGATGATTCATCCATGCCATAATTATCAGTGTAAAAAACCCTATAGGGCAGACCTATTATCAGTCATTACTCTATAGGGTAAGTTTTATGTTTTTTTAATTACTTTTTCCAAATTCTCATTGGGTATGAGATCCTTTTCTACGAGTCAATAAGGTTTAGCTTGAATAACTCCTCATTGTCTAAACGTCTTTCTAGATCTTCTTTTAACAAAACAACAAATTCATAATCTAGTTCCAATAATATTGCTTTGTTATATGCTTCCATAACAATATTTGTTGATATACCTTCTAAAATCATTAAAACATCCTATACTTTATTCCATATTAATATCTTGATGCAGTTCATGATCTTTGACAAAGGCTTTTGGCAGTAAAATGTTTTCGAAGTCAAAACTGTTCAGTTTTACGTTTAGTTTAACCCGGTTAGGAAAGTCAGGATTTGCTAGAGCGCTTGTACCGAGAGATACAAGATCAGCTTCTTCTTTTTCCATAAAGGTGTTTGCTTTTTCAGGATCACCAAGTTTTCCATTTGCAATAACCGGGAGCTTCCCGTACGTTTTAGCTGCGTTTGCTAATGTTTTCGTTCCTTTTCCAAAGGAAGATTCCGTTGCATCTCCATCTGTTGTGTGGATATAGTCTAAGGAGGTCTTTCCTAGTGTAGAGAAAATATATTCGGCATCTGTTTCTCCTTTACTCCATTTATGTTCAGCGTCTGAAACTTTGATTTGCGATACACGAATACCAACAATAAAATCATCCCCAACCGCTGTGCGAATGTCTTGAATAATTTCAAGAAAAAGGCGAAGACGGTTTTCAAGTGATCCCCCATAATGATCTTCTCTTGTATTCAAATATTCCGTTAAAAATTGGTCTAATAAATATCCATTGGCACCATGAATTTCGACTCCATCAAATCCAGCATTTTTTGCAGCAACAGCCCCATTCACAAATGCTTGTTTCGCATCAGTAATATCTTGTTCCGTCATTTGTCTAGGCACTGGAAACGGACCAGAACCTCCATAGAATTCCAACTGTTCACCTTTAGGTGCAATCTCTGATGGAGCAATCGTTTCATCGGCATACGCATTCCCTTGTCCTTGAGCTCCAGCATGCATTAGCTGTGCGATGAAAATAGAGCCGTGCTGCTGTACCGCATCTACTACAGGTTTCCAGGACTCAGCATGTTTTTTTGCAGCAAGGCCTGGCTGATTATAATAGCCTTGACTGTAGCTTTCATCCAAATAGATACCTTCGGAAATAACCATACTAAATCCGCCTTTGGCATATCGTTCGTAATATTGTTTCATGCGATCATTCGCGCACCCATCTTCTTCTGCACTGACGCGGGTCATAGGTGCAACAACGAAACGGTTTTTCAGTTTAGAACCAGCAATAGTAAAATCCGAAAAAAGACTGTTATATGACATACGTTACTTTCCTTTCTTTTTACAAAATATAATAGAAGAAAGCTGTTCCAAAAGTCAGTTCTCGGCCATTTGCAACTAGAACATATTCGCTTTCAGTTTCAGGGCAGAAGGACGACAGTTCAGCCTCCTTCGTGAGTAACCCTTTCACTGCGGGAGGCTTCATACTGCCCTGTTTCCCGCGGGAGTCTTGCGTATGCCAGATGCTAGACCACCATACCCGAAACCAACCTTTTGAAACAGTCCTGCTCCAAACAAAAATGAACAAAATGTTACTTCATAGTAGTATCTTCTGTTTTCGACAAGTTTATTTCTTGTTCTGTCGAATCTACATCCGCAGCACCACTAGTCTTTCCTATACCATGTTTAACTATTTGGTAAGTAATGACAAGACAAGTGAATGCTAAAGTAGAAAAAGCAAAATAAGTAAAAAATATAAATAATTCTCTCATTCAGCTGACTCCCTTCTTTAGGCCTTTACTGATTCTAATTTTTCAAAATCGTAGTTATCCGGCTTGATTAAAGAAATCACCACGGTTAGTACAAGAGATAACAGTATACATGTTAGATACGCAATCCATTGCGGAATAATTCCCGTTAGCAAAAAGAAAGAAACGAGCGCAACAGACACGGTTATTGCTGTCACAACAGCAACAGAGCTAGTTTTCTTCCACCACAATCCAAGCACAATCGGAAAGAACGGCGCACCTACAAATCCGCCAACTGTTAATGTGGCAGCTAAAAGGGATACCTTCTGCAAGAGAATTGTTGCAATTAAGACAATAATTGCAATAACGATAGAAGATAACCGCACAAAACGAAGGGATTGTTCTTTTGTGGCATTCTTATTGATATACTGCTCATATATATCACTAGTGACGAGTGAGCTCATGCCGCCCAGGTAAGATGCACCTGTAGAATAAATCGCAAATAGGATTGCCACAGCTAAAAAGATGGCAAATGGTGTAGATAGTACATTTGCGATAACTTGTGGAAATACATCCGTTGAATAATCAAGTGATAAGCCAATCGCTAGTCCGATAAAACCAACTAATGAACTAACCATTGCAAGAGGAGCCCAGCTCCAGCCTCCCCAGATGAAGGCTTTCTTCACTCCTGATTTTTCAACAGCAAACGCCCGCTGCCAAGCATAGTTCGACAATGTTGCAATGGCACCAAAAGAGAAAAATTGAACAAGAAAATAACCAGCAATCGCATCCCAGCGGAATAATTCCATTTTTTCTGGCTCAGAATTAGATAAATTCGTTAATGCCATATCATACACGGCTCCTGGCCCGCCCAACTGATAAAATACGATCGGAACCAGCCCTAATAAAATCAAAACGACGACAAAGTACTGAATAAAACTTGTAATTAACGACGACCATAATCCTGCGATTAAATAGAAACCTAAAAACACAGCTGCTAAAACAATGGCAGTCGTCGTATAGCTAATCTCAAAAATACCGCTAAAGAACGCAGCTCCTCCTATAATTTGCAGCATCGTGAACAACGCCATTATCCATAATGCGATTAAGGAAAATACGATATGTCCAGCTGTCCCAAACCTCATTTTTGCAAACGAACCAATCGTCACACCTTCTGGCAAGAGCTTTCTTACCCGAATAGCAATAAACGCAAAGACGGTGAACGCGATAGGTGTGGGAAGCCAATACATCCACAAACCGGATAACCCCCATATGTACGACCCTTCTGCAGCCCCGAGCAAAGAGCCGGCCCAAAGTTCCGTTGCTGCAATTGATGCTGCAATGAGACCCCATCGCACTCCTCGGCTTGCTACCATAAATGTTTCCGCATCTTTAATCTTTGATCTTTTATATATCCACCATGAACTCCCAAACATTAAAACGGCACTTATAATAATAATTCCCCATGCCCATGAAGCTGGAAATACTGTCATAGATCTTCCTCCTTTTTTATTTGGTCATTACAACATAACATCTCCGGAATTTGGACCAAGCGTTTGGCCAGTGAATAGGTTGCCATCAGGATCAGAAGCTAATAGAACTGCTGATGGAGCTACCTCTTCAGGAGTTCCAAATTTCGGAAGTGCTAATTCCTTTTTCTTGTTTTGTTTCCACTCATTATCCAAACCTTCTATCAGCTCTGTCTCTATCGGACCAGGCGCGATACAATTGACAGTAATGCCATCCCTGCCAACTTCTCTTGCTAACGATTTAGTAAATCCGATAACCCCCGCTTTCGCTGCACTATAATGAGTCAGTTCCACTCCGCCAATTTGGCCCAGCTGAGAAGATATGTTTATAATCCGGCCAAATTGTTGGTCTATCATGTAGGGAATCACATACCTTGAACAAAGGAAAGGTCCCCTTAAATTTACTTGCAGCATCTGGTCCCATGTTTTTGTATCCATATCTTTAAATAGTTTTTGTGTTAAAATCCCAGCGCTGTTTACCAAAACATCTATTTTATTAAAGTGATGAACAGCTGTATCTACCATATGTTTAACTTGCTCTTCGTTGCTAACATCTGCTTCTATAATCTGCACGTCTATATCATAGGTAGACGTGAGATCCTTTTGAAGTTCGACAGCTTCTTTTTCTTTACCAAAATAATTAAGCATTAAGCTGCTTCCTTCTTTCGCAAATGCTTCTGCAATTCCACGTCCAATTCCACTCGCTGCTCCCGTAATTAACGCTGTTTTTCCTTTTAGTTTCATAACACACCTCTTCTATTTATATTTTAATTCTGCTCGCTAAATCTTCAGCTGCTCCGTTATGGTTGTCCTATAGCCTAAGATTGCGAATCCTTAACGTGCTGCTTCTCTAACAAAGCCCAATCTTAACCGCCTGGCAACGGCTTCAACGTCTACTTCCAAAAGCAGCTAAAATTTCTTTTTTCATATTCCTCCTCCTTAAATTGATTTGTAACATTATTATGCAAATTGTGTGCCAACATTTAATTTCATTTAAAATATGCCTTTTATTGTTTAAACTATCAAAAAACATAATTATTTCATTTTTTGTACGTTTTATATCATCCAAAATAACGAGGCATTTCGGCAAAATCATTTGCAATTTTGCAAAGTGAAAAGCTCGAAGGAATTTCATCATTCATTTCTATATCATAATAAACGAACGTTATATAAATTTAATCGTTATCGTTCGATTTTCTCTTCATGCGGACGCTTTCACCCTCGGGGCGCAAGCGCGACACCTACTCCAACTCACTTTGTTCATTATCGTAGTGTCTTTTTTGCGCAGGTTTGGCTTCAGCCTCCTCATCAGCAAGCTACCTGCGAGACTTCAGCTCAAGCTTATCCCGCAGAATAAGCCGCCTTCCGTTACAATCGATATAATGTTCGTTTTTGATAAATAAAATTGATTCATACATTTAGATAATAAAATTATAGATTTGCTTTAATCTTTACGCTGTAACAGTAAAACTTCTAGCTAAAGGTTTTCGTGTTTTCTTTTTCTATCACTGATTGAATTAATATATTTAATGCCGTCAGCATCGTCTCGTAAGGTAAATGAGGACGTAGAGGAGAGATGGCTGCTATTTCTGATGACATAGGGAAGTGAACAAAACCCGCTTTGATTGGCAGGCTGTTTTGGTTAATGTAGTGAAGGACACCGTAAAGGGTATTATTACAAATAAACGTCCCTGCAGTATTGGAAATATATGAAGGTATGTCGCATTCTAAAAGCCTGTTCACCAAGTGACGATTAGGAAGGGTTGTAAAGATTCCATCTGGGCCATCCTCATGAATTTTTTGTTCCATTGGTTTTATTCCACGATTATCACTGAACGGGCTTTCTGTTGAGGTGTCTTTCATATTAATGCTTATGCGCTCTAAGGAAATAGAAGTTCGTCCAGGAAAAACACCAGAAGCGAGAAAAACATCCGGTTCAAAAGTCTCAATGGCAGTAACTGCTTGTTGCACACATTCGTCATAATTAACAGGTAATAATTTAGTAAAAACATTTGCTTCTTCAAAATGCATAAGTGCAAGGTCTTCCATAAGTCTCTCTGTTGGATTACTGTTCATATCACCAAAAGCTTCAAATCCCACAACTAAAATCTTCATGTCGTACCTCCTCTTTCATTTTTATAGAGTCATAGCTCTTTTCACGTAAAACCTCATTGTCTATGTATTAACTCTTTCTCATTTCAAACCACCCTAAAGGATAGTTAAGGAGACAGGCCCTCCTTTTTTTCAACTATTTCAGGGTGGTTATTGTTTTATGTTAGGGAAGGTATTACATGTTAAAAAGTAATCACAGCTTTGATGACGTTATCTTCCGCTTTCTCAAATAAATAATAGGCTTCTTCCACATCATCAATATTAAAACTATGTGTAATCATTGGTGAAAAATCAATACGACTTTGTTCAACGAGACTTAATAATTGGGACATTCTTTCTCGTCCTCCTGGGCATAAAGTAGTCACGATTTTATGATCTCCCATTCCAGATGCAAAATGTTCAATAGGAATTTGAATATGCCCTGAATATATCCCTACGCTCGAAATACATCCACCTCTTCGAATAACTTTCAAACAATTTTGGAACGTCTCTTCTTTTCCTAATGCTTCTATTGCAATATCAACCCCACGCCCTTGAGAAAGTTTCATAATTTCCTCTACCACATCTACTTCCGTGAAGTTTAATGCAATATCAGCGCCCATTTGTTTAGCCATGTTTAAACGCTCTTGATTTCCGTCTACTGCAATAATTAGGCTTGCTCCTTTTAAACGAGCACCAGCAATAGAACATAAACCGACTGGTCCACAGGCAAAGACAGCCACAATATCGCCGATTTGTATTTTTGCATTCTCAGCTGCAGCAATACCAGTCGAACCAATGTCTGTTAACATTAGTACATCATTGTCGGTTAATTCATCTGGTATTTTAGTTAAATTAAATTGCGGAAAAGGCATTTTAAAATATTCAGCATGTGTTCCATCAACTGTATTGCCTAATCTCCAGCCGCCAGGAGAGCTAAAATCATTTTCTGGACCGATACATTGAGATGGCAGGCCTTTCTGGCAATAAAAACAAGAACCACATGGGGTACATGAACCACACATGACACGATCACCTATATTGACCCCTTCAACACCTTCCCCGATTTCATGTATAATACCAACATGCTCATGGCCAAGTGTTCTATTCTCTTCAACTGGATGTTCACCATGCAAAATGTGAATGTCAGTTCCACAAATGGTGGTTGAAGTTGTTTTAATAACAACCTCACCAGGCTCCGCTTTAGGAATTGGTTTATATACTAACTTTAAATCTTTATGACCTTTATATACAGCCGCTTTCATATAACCCTCTGGTGCTGGGACTCCTTTTTTAACATCTTCACTTAAGATATTCATACTTTTTCCTCCTAAAAAGACAAATTAATTTAAGGAATCTTTTCCGTTTGAGTAATAAAAAGGGATATAATTCTCCCCGATTGCACACACTTTCTACGAGGAAAGAGTGTGAGTTGAATTTTATGGGTGATCAGTTTTTTTATATGAATATAAAATGGAAAGTCGATATATCTAAATATCCTTTTTCTTCTTGGTTTCTTCTATAATTAAGACCGCTGGCAAAACAAAAATAAATACTAAACAACCTATACCAGCGTACAATAAGAGGATATATAGAGTTTCTACCGGTACAATCAGCGATGCTCCTTCCAGGTTTTTTGTAACAAAAAACAAAATAATGTATCCAATTATTACAAAAATCGAACCTTTAACGGCCTTAGGCAACTTCCCCACCACCTTCTGAGTTTTTATGAACCATTGGGGTTAGGTAATCGGTATTATTCCTAGTCAGCATTAAACTGCCAACCACTAAAATAAATACAGATAGGACTAAACCAGCAAAACTTGTATAGATAGATTTATCAAATCCATAATAGAGGATGAATTCGGATATTACTCCTAAAAGCATAGCCCAGAAAGCTGCTGTAGGATGAGTTCGTTTCCAATACAACCCAAAGATGACTGTAAATATTAATGGAATATTAACTGCGCCATTTAAAGCCAATAACTGCAAGACACCATCCCCAAAATTCAAAGCTCCTAAAATTCCTATAACACCTAAAGAGACTTGAGTTGTCATACTTAATATAGAAGCTTTCTTTGCAGTAATATCTGAATTACTATACTTTTTGTAGATATCTAATATAATTAGAGATGCAACATTGTTTACTGTTGCATCAGCAGTAGAAAACACTAATGCTAATCCCCCAAGAAAGAATAAAACAGCAGCCCATTCCGGGAATAAACTTGTAACCAAGGTCGTTGCCGCATCTTGTCCTTGAATGTTAGGATAAAGCAAATAAGCAACCATACCCATAATTGCAGTTCCAACTGCAAATGGAGCCCATGTTATTCCGAACAGACGAAAAGCACGAGTTACTTCTTTATCATTTTTACCAGAAAAAGCAATTTGATAAAGAATCGGCGAGGCAATGGTAAAACCTAACAGGCCAAGAAAGAAATCAAGCATGCTGTTTGGACCCCAGGCCACTACGTTCAACATTCCTGTACTATCAGCTGATATTTGGGAAAACAAGCTTGACAGAGAAAATTCGGAGATAGATAGAAACAGCGCTACAAGCACAGCACCGCCAGCTAATGCAAGTTGAAAAACATGCGCATACATTAAAGCTTCAAAGCCACCTAACGCCGTATATATAATCATCACTACGCCGCCAATAATGATAGCAGTTGATAAACTTGTTCCTAGTAATGCTTTTAAAACAATACCAATGGAAAGTACAATCGAAATGATAAACAAAACATTTGATGCAATTAAAATAGATAACGCCACTAACCTGGACTTTTCATCGTACCTCTTTCCTATAACTTCAACTATGGTGACACCATTTGGTAAAAGCTTTCGGATTCTTGTAGCTATGTTTAAAGGCCAAGAAAAGAAAAATAACGGTAACGCTACGCCTAAAGCGTACCAAATAACACCAGAAATTCCATTTACATAACCTGCCTCAGCTGCTGCCAACAAAGTATAGTTGGATCCCCAAACGGCTACAAGAGTAGCCAGCAAATGACCTGCGCTGTAAGACCTAGTACCAACAAACTGACCTTCTAATGTCGTTCCGCCCTTTTGTTTATTTTTGATATAATTATATAAACTCCAACCTATCAATATAAAAAAATAAATTGTTACAACTACTGCAGTTAAACTCATTTAATTCCCCCCTAAATTCTTAAACACTTTCTATTAAACTATTATTCGAAGGGTTATTCCTTTGAATGCCCATTATATCTGGCTTTTTTGAGATAAGTCTTCAGCTATTTCCGTTATATGTTGAATAGTAGATTCAATATCTGAGATCTGTTCGTCCAATGCCACTGAAACCTTGTTGATTTTCTCATTCATTTCCTGAAAATCATCCAGAGATTTAGAAACAATCGAAATCTTTTCATCGATATCGACACTTGATTCACTCGAGACGTTTGCCAGATTTTTGACTTCCTTTGCTACCACCATAAATCCTTTACCTTCCTTGCCGATCCTGGAGGCTTCAATTCCTGCATTTAAACCAAGTATGTTCGTTTGCCGTGAAATATCACTAAGTGTTTTTGTAATGTATTTAATGTCGTTCATTGAATTAAAAATATTCTGAAC
Source organism: Alteribacillus sp. YIM 98480 (assembly GCF_009765375.1). Lineage (GTDB taxonomy): Bacteria > Bacillota > Bacilli > Bacillales > Marinococcaceae > Alteribacillus. The sequence continues at coordinate 196,604 of NZ_VTOK01000004.1, read as the reverse complement.
TGAATTAGAAATCTTATCTTGCTCTTCTCTTAGATGAAGGGATTGGGTGGAAGTCTGCTCCATGCTTGCAGATATCTCTTCAACTGAAGCAAGAAGACTCTCTGACGTTTCCATTATTTTTTCTCGTTGATCAATAGACGTGATGGTAGTGATGGAGGCATACGCCTCCCCCTCTTCATTAAAGAGAGGCAGGCTTACCGCAACATATGGGATACCATGGACTTCCTCTCCCACTTTTTTTGTCACTTTTTTTCTTTCTACCATGGCCTGGTGGCTAACACTTTGTTCTTTTAATGGATCCCCGTCTTTTATGCCGATGTCTATGGTTTTTCCAGGGACATACTTTAAAATTTTTGAACGATCCTGAATACAAATAGCTACATCATCAAAGCTAACTTGGTTTAAGTATTCCGCTATGTTAATAAAGTACTTTAAAGCTCCTTCATTTTGAGCAATCACATTATTCACCTTCTTAAATGCTTTCTTGGTATTCCATTAATTGCACATCGCTTCCAATGTAATGTTGGAAGGCTTCTAATGAACGAAGGATATCCCAAGGATCAATATATCTAACGATAAATACTAAAAACGACTGCGACACATTTACCGGCCATTTATCAAGATGCTCTGGTGGGTGAATAATATGCTGCACGCCATTTAAATTTACCGGCGCCACTTCTCCCACATCCAGTATTCCTTTTACTCTCAACACATTCTCGCCATGAGTGTGAAGCAGTAAGCTTAACCATAAGGTAAATGCCGTCCAGTCGAGAGCGTCAGAAAAATGAAACGAAATAGATTGAACTTGAGAAGATACTCCTGCTTCATTTAAAGACGACGGGGGCCGCTGCTTATAAAAAGGTTCATCTACTTTTAATTTTTGAAGAACATTAACATCTACCACACCGTTGTTACCTTCGAAAATGGTAATGGAAGGATGAATACTTTTAACCTGTTGAATCACTTTTTCTTTCTGCTGCGCTGTTACTAGATCATTTTTTGTTAAAATTACATGGTCGGAAACGCTGATTTGTTTTACGAATTCCGGGCTGTTCTCAAATTGAAGCTGAGCATTTTCGACATCTACTGTTGTTAAAATTAGTTCCACATCAAAATGATTTCGCAGCAGCGGATTGTGAAGAATAGTGAAAATAATTGGAGCGGGATCAGCAAGCCCCGTTGTTTCAATAATAATTCGCTTATAGCCTTCTTCTAGCTGCTCATGCTGAAAGAGCAATTCTTTTAATTCTTCTTCTAAATCTTCACGAGAGTTACAGCACATACATCCCGAGTTAACGAGAGAAATTTTTTCTTGAGACTTTCGGAGCAGATGATGATCCAAACCTGCTTGTCCAAATTCATTCACAATAACTGCAATACGGCGGTTATCTATTTGTTGAAGTAAATAATTTAATACTGTTGTTTTTCCACTACCGAGACAACCAGTTACAATCGTGATTGGAATTTTATTACTCATATAGCACCTTCTTATCTATGAAGACTTCAACTTTTGCAGTAACAAAGGATCAAGGGGGTCAATTGGATGACCAATGAGTTCCTCAGCGTGCTTCCAAATTTGTCCTAAATCTTGGATGACTGCCATTTTTCCTTTCTTATTCATAATAATGAATTTACTGTTATTCCATTCTTTTAACGTCAACCCATATGACTCGAGCAAATCGTTGCATATTTTTGTACGCAAATTTCTCGAGCGTTTCCGTTCTCTTTGGTGCTGTCCTGCTACCACTGTATCCAGTTGTTTTCTCTCCATATCTGTCCAATGAATCTGTTCGACAAACTCTCCGCAGAGGATACACATGATATACTCCTCCTAACCTTTCACCAAGACTGTCTCCAAAACATTATTAAGCAGCGGAGACAGTCTTGGTGCAGTGTTATATTATTTAGGCTGACGTTTTTTGAAGTCATCAGCAATTTCATCAAAGGTTACCCACTTTACCCCTTCATGGGAATTTATATGTTCTATTAAACGTTCGTGCATTTTCAGCACCTGCGGCCGACCACTAACATCTGGGTGAATCGTCATAGTAAAGGCTGCATAATCCATGTTTTCATACACCCAGTCAAATTGGTCTACCCACATATCCTCAATGTCGCGCGGATTCACAAAACCATGACTATTTGGAGATCCTTTTATAAACATCATTGGCGGCAAGTCATCTAAATACCAGTTTGCTGGAATTTCAATAAGGCTTGTCTCTTCGCCGCGTACTAATGGCTTCATCCACTCTGAAGCTGGCTTGCTGTAATCAATCTTTGTCCATTCATCTCCTACTCGAACGTAATAAGGTGTAAAGTCATTGTGCATTAAACTGTGATCGTATTTAATTCCATGCTTGTGCAGTAATTCGTTGGTTACATTAGAAAATTCCCACCAAGGTGCTACGTACCCAGTTGGTTTTTTCCCTGTAAATTCTTCTATTAGATTAATAGATTTCAGTAATACTTCTTCTTCTTGCTTGGGGGTCATAGCGATTGGGTTTTCATGAGAATAACCGTGTGCGCCAATTTCATGACCAGCGTCTACTATCATTTTTGTTTGTTCAGGAAAGGTTTCAATTGAATGGCCCGGAACAAACCATGTTGTTTTCAAATTATATTTTTCAAACAAATTTAATAGTCTTGGGGTGCCAACTTCTCCGGCAAACAAACCTCTTGAAATATCATCTGGAGAATCTTCCCCGCCATATGATCCTAACCATCCTGCAACTGCGTCTACGTCTACTCCATAAGCAACTAAAATTTCTTTTGTCATTTTTATCCTCCTTGAAATAAGTGTCGCAAAATAATAATGCAAATCTCGTGCCAATTGCTAATTATCTATTAAAAATAACATATTAGCGGGTATATGTTACTATTAAAAACATAATTATTTTACTTTTTTTCAAATTTCATCATCATTCAACAAATAAAGTGGCATTTCTGCAAAATATTTTGCATTTTTGCAAAGCAAGGAGGCTGATTAAATGAATAACCTGCAAGATTCTAACCGAATAGAACAAGTGACACGTTTATTTTCTTCTAGTTCCCTTTCTCTTTATATTAGTGATTACGATGGAAAGATTTTGCACAAAGACATCAAACATCCTATAGAAGAGGAGGTGGAGTTCAAAGGGACGTTAACAATAAACGCTAGTGATAGTGATCTCCTTTCCTCACCGACTGATCTATTTACAGATGTTGTCATTATAAATCAAGAGCATTACCAGTTATTTCATTTTGAGATAGATGAAGAGCTGTTTGCCACTTTAATAGGTTATATTGACCCTATTAAAAGTCATGATTCTCAATATTTCAAAGAGCTAGGTGAAGATTTAAAAGCCATCTTTGACTCTTCTTATGATGTGATTTACGTATCAGACAACGAAGGCAATACGTTACGTGTTAGTCAATCTTGTGAAAGGCTGTGGGGAAAAAAAAGGGAAGAGCTGATTGGAAGAAACGTTCGAGAACTGGAGAAAGAAAATGTTTATAGTCCCTCGGTTACGCGCTTAGTATTAGAGAGAAATGCCAAAGTTTCTTCCATTCAAACGACACACACAGGCCGGCGTCTAATGGTAGTAGGCACCCCTATTCGAAACAAAATTGGTGCTATCGAGCGCGTTGTCAACGCATCCCGGGATATAACTGAAATTACAAAAATGCAAGATGAAGTTCAGGAGATGCGAAAGTTAATTGAGGGATATCGTTCTGAATTACAACAATATAGAAAAGAGCTGCATAAAGAGACAAAAATAGTTGCCAACAGTTCTAAAATGAAGCAAGTGATTAAATTAGCTGATCGTATAGCAAATGTTGAATCTACAGTACTTATTCACGGTGAATCGGGTGTCGGAAAAGAAGTTATTTGTAATTATATTCACCAAAACAGTCACCGGCATAACAAGCCATTTGTAAAAATAAATTGCGGCGCTATTCCTGAAAATCTACTTGAATCAGAACTTTTCGGTTATGTAAAAGGAGCTTTTACCGGAGCTAATAAAGAAGGAAAAATGGGCGTTTTCGAACAAGCAAACGGCGGCACTATTTTACTCGATGAAATTGGAGAAATGAATCACTCGCTTCAAGTTCGCCTGCTGCGAGTTTTGCAGGAGCGCAAAGTAATAAGAGTCGGTGGAGCAAAGCCTCTGCCGATAGACGTACGAATCCTCACAGCGACAAATCGCGACCTGTTAAAAGAAGTAAACAACGGGAACTTTAGAGAGGATTTATATTATCGTCTAAATGTCGTGCCTATTTCCATTCCGCCACTGCGAGAGCGAAAAAAAGATGTTGAAGCACTGCTGCAATTTTTTCTTGATTTTTATAATCACAACTATGCTCGTAGAGTTTTACTCTCAGAGGACGCTAAAGAAGCTCTCCTGGATTATTCCTGGCCGGGAAATGTAAGAGAACTGCAAAACATGATCGAAAGAATTGTTGTTATGAATGAAAACACAACGATTGAGCCACAGGATCTTCCCGTAGAAATCACTTCTCTTCATTCTTCAAATTTAGGGGTTACAGTTCAAGGGATCGTCCCTCACAAACAATGTATGGAAGAAGCAGAGAAGCAGCTGCTCCTTATGACTCGTAAAAAATACCGGACGTTGACCAAAATGGCTCAGGCTTTAGAGGTCAACCCCTCCACCATTAGCAGAAAACTGAATAAATATAATATAAAAGAACCGTCTGAATAGGCGGTTCTTTTTTTGAAAGGTAAGAAATTATAAATAGTTGGCGTTTTACATGTCTAGCGCAAGCGCCTACTTGCTCGAGATTCCTTCGGTTCGTCAATGGAAAGCAAAGATCAGCTTTCCATATGCCGCCCCTCCAGGACTTGTCGCTCGTGAGCAAGGCGCTTGCGCTTTTCTTATTACTTCAGTTTGCAATATTGCAAACTCCCTTTTCGAAATGCAAAAAATTCGAACTCCTCTATTTTATCGCTTATGAAAATAAAGGAAATGGCACATTTTCTAACTTGGCACGGTTTTTGCAATTCAATAACTACGAATTAGTTATAGAAAGGTTGATCGTTATGAAAGTCGCAGCAGTGCAAATGAACCCAGAATTAAATAATAAGGAGGCGAACAAAGAAAAAACACTTCGATTTATTAGTGAAGCCGTTCAACAAAACGCTAAAGTTATTGTCATTCCAGAACTTTTTTCTACGGGATATCGGGTCGAAGAAAATGATTTCGAACTTTCCGAATCGATTCCTGGACCTACTACGTCATGGCTTGAAGATATTTCAAAACAATATGATGTTACTTTAATTGCTTGTATTTTAGAGACAAGTCATATAACAGGATACGTATATGACACGGCCTTCATTGTTAGTCCAAATGGTTTGATCGGAAAGTATAGGAAAGTTCACCTTTGGGACCAGGAAATAAAAAGATTTTCAACAGGAGACGAGTTTCCCGTTTTTGACGTCGAAGGTTATAAAATCGGCATGCAAATTTGTTATGAAATCGGCTTCCCAGAAGGCTCACGAATCTTGGCATCGAAAGGCGCGGATATCATTGTATATCCATCCGCTTTTGGGAAGAAAAGATTATACGCTTGGAACATTGCCTCTCGTTCTAGAGCACTCGAGAACGGCTGTTATGTTATTGCCGCCAATCGGATTGGAATAGAAAAAAATGAAACGGAATTTGGAGGGCACAGTAAAATTATTAACCCTCAAGGAGAGGTTCTCAATGAAGCAGGCGCCGAAGAAGGTGTGATCGTAAATTCCATAGATAAAAAATCGATCGCCACACAACGCGTGAATATTCCTTACCTTCGAGACTTAAAATACGACTTGTTTTATAGAAAATAAGAGAAACTGAAACCTATTTGATTATTGCAGCTGCCTGGTTATATTTTTAAGGGGGTAATGTAATGAAAAAGAATACTTTGATATCAAAAGATATTGTCCCAACATTTGGTCGTCAAAGGGTTATTTCTGGTTTAGGTTTTTTTAATATTTGGGTTGGAATGGCTGTTATTATTGCAACATTTCAAATCGGGGCAAATGGTATTGATTCCATGTCCTTATTTGGTTTAATTACTGCCATTTTAATAGCTAACTTCATTATTGCCGTTGTAGGCAGTTTAAGTGGAGATATCGGCATCGAACATGGCCTATCTTTCGCTGCTTATATGCGAGCACCTTTTGGTTCAACTGGGGTCCATTTTCCAGCGATTAGTCGTGGTATTGTTGCCGCTATTTGGTTTGGTGTCCAAACGTATCTTGGAGCAACCGCCATTAACTACATAGTGAACAGCTTAACTGGTTTTGACTCCTGGTTTTTTTGGTATGTTGCATTTGCATCGGTTCAAATCATCAACACTGCGTTAGGTATTAAAGCCATTGACCGATTTGCTGTCATTGCAGCTCCTTCCATCATCATCATTTCGATTTGGATTTTCTTTCGAATGGAAAACTTGGCTGCAGACCAAGGGATAAACATATTTTCTTATGTAGGTACCGAACAATCTACTACCTGGTTTCTTGTCATGATTGCTAATATGGGATTTTGGTCAGCCTTAGCCGTTGATATTCCAAATATTACACGTTATGTTAAAGCCCCGTCTCATGAACGAAACTGGTTTAAGCGAAACAAAAACAATTATTTACCCCATATTATTGCCCTTCCTTTAGTGCAAACGTTTATGGGTGTCATTGGAGCAGTCAGCCTTCTAGCTACGGGGCTATGGAATCCAATTGAGGTTATTCAAGAAACAGCTGCCGGCATTGTCATGGTAATACTTTTACTCATGGTTGTGCTTGCTCAATGGTCGACCAACACAGCTTCTAACTTAATACCTGCCTCTCTTACATTTGTAAACGCGGGAGCCAAAATAAACCTTTCTTATGTTACTGGTATTGTTTTAGCTGGGATTATCGGCACCTTATTTCAGCCATGGGCGATTTTAGACCAGTTATTCTTATTTTTAGGGTATTACGGTGCGATTTTATCTGCAGTAGCAGGGATTATTATTTGTGACTATTATGTGATTCGCAAACGAAGATTGAATGTAAGAGATTTATATGAGCCAAATGGCCAATTTCAATATGATTCCGGTGTTAATTGGGCTGGTATGATCTCCTGGATTATAGCAGGTTCCCTTGCTGTTTTTTTCATTGATTATATGTATATCATCGGATTCCCGCTTGGGTTTACACTATATTACATTCTGATGAAAACCTGGTATTTAAAAAAACACCCTCAAAAAGAAGTCTTGTCAGAATACTCGGATGATTACCTAGGTACAACGGTAGGAAGAGACTGGGTTATTGAATTAAATAATGCTTCAGAAGGGGAAGACAGCAAACCAGCAGTCAAACCTTCCGAACCTAAGAAGGCATAAACATCGTTGAAAGAGCCAGGCCTAAAGCAGCCACTTTAGGTCTGCCCTCTTTTATGAAGGAGAGATTTTGATGACGGCAGAAATAGAAAACAATTTAAAAGACTATATAAAAACCTTGTCCACCTATACCAGCACGGAAGAAGGAGTCACGCGCGTCGTCTATTCTGAAGAAGATGAGCATGCCAAGCATTACATAAAACAAAAAATGTTTGATCTTCAACTAGAGATCACAGAAGATGAAATCGGAAATATATTCGGAATATGGAAAGGTACCAACCCGTCCCTGAAATCCTTTTGGACCGGATCACACATTGACGCCCCAACTCATGGGGGAAAATACGATGGAGTAGTTGGCGTCATCAGCGCCCTAGAAGCTATTCATCACTTGAAACAGGAAGGCATGCAGCCAGAACGTGACATAGTCGTTGTTGTATTTGCTGCTGAAGAGCCTACGAAATTTGGTATAGGTTGTTTGGGCAGTAAAGTTCTAACCGGAAAGGTCGAAAAAGAGGAATTAAAAAACTTTCGAGATAGTAATGGCCATTCTTTAGATGAGATTTTGAAAAAAGCAGGAAAAAAAATAGACGAGATTCCATACCAAAAGCTCCAACCTGAGCGCATTCATTCTTTTTTAGAACTGCATATTGAACAAGGCCCTATTTTGGAAAGAAAGAATATAGACATAGGAATTGTTGATGTGATTGCTGCTCCTACCGAGATGAATGTAATCATTTATGGGGAACAGCGGCATGCCGGAAGTACTCCTATGGATGAACGAAAAGATCCTTATCCTGCTGCTGCTGAAGCAGCTTTAGCGTTAGAAGAGTTAACAAAATCAGTAAGCAGCTCTAGTGTAGGGACCATTGGAAACATATCTGTTACTCCCGGAACGAGTAATGTTATCCCTTCACACGTGGAATTTTCTGTGGATATTAGAGACACCACCACCGTTAAAAAAGATAAAATAGTAACATGTTTATTAGAAAAGATTCGTGATATCACCTCAGCTAGAGGCCTAACGTATTCATACACGATTCAAAGTAACGATACCCCATCCAAAATGGATGAACAAGGGGTTGAAAAGTTAAAAAACCTTTGTGAGAAACTGGGTTATAAAAGTTACGTAATGAATAGTGGTGCTTATCATGATGCTATGGTGCTTGCTTCATGTGTTCGGGCTAATCTCCTATTTGTTCCGAGTTATAAAGGAATTAGTCACGCACCTAGTGAACATACGGATATTATTCATCTAATAAAAGGGACAAAGGTATTAATAGATTATATGAAAACAGAATGTTTTAACCAGGCTTGAGTTTGTTTTTTGTCTACTTATTCTTCGGATTTTCTTGTTTTTCACGCTTTGCCGGTCACCTAGACCACTTCTTGGTGACCGGCCTTTTCGTTTCCTTCGCTGCTAAAAGGTCCTTTTTTTCCTTTCCCCAGCCCTCTGTTATTGACCATTTTCTCGGTTCAGCAGCTGCGGATGCTTAAACTTTCTTGACAAACAACGCCCTTCCTTCTTCAGATGATTGATGTAAGAGAAAAATTTTAATCTCAGCTGCTTTAGGAGTACAATATTACTGACAAACGACATATCATTTTCGGTAGCAATAAAATGAGCGAAGGAGTTTTTATGAAAATTCATACACAAAAAGAAGCGGAAGATTTAATATACGCGTCTTATTTACGAGCGATAAATAGCATAACTGAAAATAGTGATGAAAAAGCAAAAAAACCAGAGCTAACGAGAAAATTGCTTGATTATGCTGGTTCTCCTGATAAAGGAGAAAAATATATTTTGGTGACAGGGAGTAAAGGAAAGGGATCCACGTCGCGGTTTATTTCTTCTTTACTCAGCCATCTTGGGTTTAAGGTCGGATTATTTACATCGCCTCACTTAGTAAAATTTAATGAACGGATTCGAATAGATGGAAAGGCTATACCCGAAGATAATTTTATCCGGATGAGTAACAAGATAAAAAATGGATTTGACGCAATAGAAAAAGAACTGCCGCCTGATCAATACCAGGGCCCGATTGGTATTGCCCTGGCCCTGGCTGTGCTGTATTTTAAAGAAAATAAAACAGACATTAACGTAATCGAGTGCGGCAGAGGCGGGAAATATGACGATACAAATGTTTTAGATAATAACTGGGCTGTCATTACACCGATAATGAAGGAACATATTCACCAGCTCGGCCCTGACATGAGCGACATTGTCTTACATAAATTAGGTATTATAAAAAGCAGCACTAATTATGTGTATATCAATAAACAAACAAAAGACGTCTTTCCTATCATAGAAAATCTTTTGAAAAACAAAGAAGGTATATCTTATTATAATCAACAATTTCGTTCTGAGAATGTTTTCATAAAGGAACAGGGAACGTCCTTTGACGTACACACTACAAATGGAAGCTATGACAATGTAACAGTCCCGTTACTAGGAGAATTCCAAGCCATCAATGCTTCGGCTGCAGTCAAAGTCTGTGAGGATGTCATTGGCCAGGCAATAGATGATGACATACTGACAAAATGCATGGAGGATATAAAATGGCCCGGCAGATGCGAGGTAGTAAAAAAGGAACCAACTATCATCTTAGACGGGGCCATTAATGAATCTTCTGCTAAGTATATAAAGGACGTAATACATGGCATACACAAATCCGGGGAAAAAAATATCATTTCGATTGTAGGTGTTCCTAAAGATAAAGATTACCAGGGTGTGATTCGGGTACTAAGTGACGTTTCTCAGCAGCTATTCATTACAAAACCAGATATCTCTCATTTGACGTTCCCAAAAGACGCACTGGAATATGCTCAAACCATCTTGCCGGAAAGCAAAGAATTTGCCTACCTTAATGAAGCCCTCGACTATGCTCAAACGTCAACAGAAGCAGATATCATATTAGTTGTTGGGACACAAACTTTCATTGGAAATGCCAAACGATGTTTAGGCCACTCTTTATTAGATATAGGAAAATGATTGTTAAAGTGTTTCAAACCGTTTGTGGATAGCCTCTCGATATATTCCAGAAATGCTTTCTTTCTCTTCTGGGTTGTCCCTTAAATAGTTTTCAAGCATCACTTGATCATTTACTTCTAACACGAACAGCCCATGAGACGTATCCAATATATCAACGGAACAGTAGTTTAACTCTAAGGCATGAGAGGTTCTGCCGGCTATTTCTCCTAAAAAAGGCATCCTCTCTTTTTCCATATGCTTAGAAAGAGCCCCATTAATAAGATTATGTTTCCAAGAGTTTGTCCGCTCTTTTTTTAAAAAGAGTTTTGGCGTTCCGTATAACGTAATCACTCTATATTCAAAGGTAGACGCGTAAAACGGAGAGATTGCCACACTGACATGGAGTGAAAACAAGTAATCGAGCGTTTCTTTCAGTTTTTCTAGATTGTCAATTTTGAACACATTATTTCCTTGCGCCCCATTATCAGGTTTTATTACTACGTTTTCATTAAATTTAAAAAACAGATCCTCCGCCTGTTGAAAAGGATCGCTCGTCTGAAACCTTGAATGTTTGTTTAATAAAAAAACATGTTCAATTGCCTTAATGTCACGGAATGCGAGCACATCATACGTTCCACTTTTGCTTGCCGCAAGCTTTGCGGAAGAACTTGTATTTAACCCCATTTCCAGGTCATTCATCAAAAATGTCTTTTCTCCCTTTTTCACTTTATAAAGATAATCCGGCGTAATTTCCTCAAACGTAATCCCATCATGTGCGACAGATTGTTGAATCATCGATAAATAAGGTCTGTTTGTCATGTCTGCTTCTTTCCTTTTATGTTTTTGTACGCTGCTCGAAAAATTTTCTTTTAAAAGCAACACTACTATGGTATCAAAAATATACAAAAAACTTGAAAAGAAAAAAAGATATAGATGTGAATATCTTCGCGGTATAATATCTTTCTAAGGGATATTAAACTAGATGGAAGCTGCCCCAAGTGATTTATCACGTTTGGAGCAGCTTCTTTCTTGTCTTTAATTTATATTTTCTACTTTTTCATCCCTGTTTGGTATTTCTCCTAATATTAAATATCTTAGTTCGTCGTCTGATATATTATTTAATTCTTTCCGTTTTTTCATATAAAACACTACTCCCAGAATAACCCATACTACTAACGCTATTCTTGATTCCATCCCTAAAAAGGCTGGGGAACTTGGGATTAGCAATAACCCCATGAAAATAATACTAGCGGTCATCCCTATTAAGGAAATGAGTTTCTTTCTAGGACTTACTGTTTCTACTTGAAGCGCACTGCCGTCATGATTGGACCACTTGAACATAGAGTAGGCTGTATAGCACGTATAAAAATAGGCAATGGAAACACCGATGGCTGACATATCAACAATCCACAGCAATACTTCTCTTCCAAACCAGGGGGCAAGCATGGCAATCATCGTCGTAAAAATAATTCCTAAGTGAGGGGTATTGTACTTCGGATGTAACTTTGAAAATCCTTTTGGTAAAAATTTAGCTCTCGACATGGCAAACAGTAACCGTGAGGCAGACATGATAAAGCCGTTTAACCCGGTAAATATCCCCATCGTTAAAGCTAATACTAAAATTGTCAGGCCAAAAGCTCCTAACATGTCAACTACGGCTGCTCCTGTCCCCCAGTCAACGTTTTGATTTGCTAGTTCCTCCCATGGCATGATTAAAGCGGTTGTATAAACCATCGCACAGTACAAAATAGCTGCAGCGATTAATGCAAAAATAATTAAAGAAAAAGCTTTTTTTGAAGAAAATTTAAATTCTTCAGCTGCTTGCGGGACATTATCAAAACCTACATACGCCCAAGGTGCAATTGCAACGATCGATATGATTGCTGCAAATGCTGTTTTATCTGTTGGAAAATAAGGCTCAACATGACTAACGCTGGACCCCGGATTGAAGCCAACCGTGATTAAAAGGGTGAAAATACTCAATACCATTACACTGCAAAAAATGAATTGCATTCTTCCAGAAATGACCCCGCCCTTTATGTTGAAATAAGTGAAAATCCCTAGAAGGAGTGTAGCTGCCATGATTTCAAATAGATACACATCCCATCCGGCAATCTGATACATTTGCAAGTTCTCAACAAGGCTTGGAAAAACAAACTTAAACATCAAAGCAAAGGCTGAAGCATTTAGTGCAACAATACAAATATAACCAAGGGTTAAAAACCAGCCGCATACAAAGGCGTGTTTCTTCCCCAGACTTATAAATGCGTAGGTAAACTCTCCGCCTGAAACAGGAAAAGATTTAATCAAAACACCATAACTGACTGCTATAAGCATCATCAATAATGCACCTATAACAAAACCTAGCATAACTCCTAACGGTCCAGCATCAGACATCCACACAGAAGGTTGTACAAATGCACCCCAACCAATGGAAGAACCAAGTGCAATCGCCCAAATCCAATGTGGCTTAAATGACTTTTTCAAAGTAGGTCTGTCACTCATATTCAAAAACCCCTTTGCACATTTTTATAACAGTGCGGCCGCTGACTGTTTATTTTTTTAAGTCCCCCATAGTCTCTTTCACGTGAAGATTGTGCTCTCATTTCAAAACCGAGCTCATCCTATCCTCCTTTTTCAAAAGATATATTGGTACGGACATCCTAACCCCTTGTTACAATTGAACCACATTCTTTGAATTATCGCACTATTTATAATTAATAAAATATTAAAAATGTTAAATGAGCTGTATTTGAAATTTTTATGAGAGATTATGTAGCTAGAGATATAGGTGTTATTTTGCCAAGTCTTATGTTGAAACAGATATGAGATTGCAAAGGAGAACCACTACCGGTCCTTTACATGCCTCTTTCCTTATATTCTATTTTTTGCAGGTACACATTACTATTTGCTATGACCTCTTCGCAACATTCTATTGTTTTAATGCGGGCTGTAGTGAACTCTCCTCTATGAGCAAAGGTTCTCACACAAAGTAAATGATTATATAAGTTCGTTAATGGTAAATACAAGGAAAGGTAAGATAGTTTTTTAGCGTCTTCTAGGAATTCGCTGCTGATTTGTTCTACAGCATTTGCTGCTACAGAAATAAATGTCTCGATAGTGGATTCATTTATTTCTCTGCACAACCCCGTTACATATAAATTCATTTCTTTTATACGCTGATATTGTTTAAAGTCCACTTTCAGTCCTCCTTTACTTGTTGGTTGGAATCATTCTTCCGTATTAACGATAGAAATTTTTCGGACACTAAAGACAATGGTTGATTCTTTTTATAAATAAAATAAAAACAGCGGGTGAGCTTGACGCCTTGAATAGGAAACGTTTCAAACAAACCAAGAGACAATTCTTTTCTTATGGCATGTTTGGATAATATAGACACTCCAAGCCCTGCTTCTACTGCTGTTTTAACAGCTTCCGTACTTCCCAGCTCAAGGACAACATGTAAGTCTTCTGGGGAGATTCCATTATTTTTCAAGTGCTGATGAACAACCGTACGCGTTCCGGACCCCTTTTCTCTCAAAACAATTGGAGTTGTACTTAGTTCTTCAATGGTAATTATCTGTTTAGGTTCAGTAAAGTATCCCTTTCTAGCAACCAATAAGAGTTCATCAGACATGAAAGGCTCCATTTCCAAAACCGGCTCCTCTAGCTCAGCTTCGATAAGCCCAATTTCCAATTCTCCATTTTTAACCATTTCCGCAATATACTGACTATTAATGATTTCTGTATTTAATTCGACTCGGGGGTACTTCATTTTAAATTCATAAAGCAAGGAAGGAAGAATATTTTCACCAATCGTTAAACTGCTAGCGATGATCAATTTTCCGTGCAGTTCACCTAGCAATTGGTGAATGTCATTTTGAGCTTGAATTTGAATGTTTATAATTTCTTTTGCATATGGATAAAGTGTTTTAGCCGCTTGTGTTAATTCTACATACTTTTTAGTCCGAACAAATAGCGTGGCATTGATCGTACTTTCAAGCGCCTTAATTTGTGAAGTAATGGTAGGCTGTGATAAATAAAGAATACGTGCCGCTTCGGAAAAGCTTTTTTGATCTGCAACAGTCAAAAAGGTCTTTAAATGATCATGGTTCAAAGCTAATCCCACCTTTCTTATGGCATCAAAAACCAAAAATATAATAATATGCACTAAGAAGAAACAGCCCCTGAACATGACATACACGTCCAGGGACTTCTTATTTGTTACCAATTACGGTGATCAAGATGTGCATATTTGTCGAGATGGCGCACTGGCATTTTCAGGGCATCCTTTCGAAACGGCGGTGCGAGCTGCGTGCCGTCGACTTTGATGTTTAATACGGTAGGGCGGTCTGAATGCAGCGCTTCAGTAAAGGCCCGTTTTAAATCTTCCGGATTATCCACTGTTTCTCCGGCAGCTCCCATGCTGCGAGCTACTTCGGCAAAATCCGGCCCTTCAATATCCGCTCCAACAAAACGATTATTATAATAGTCTACCTGATTTTTCTTCTCCGCGCACCAAGCACCGTTATTAATGACACACGCAACAACTGGAATCTTTTGTTCGACGGCGGTGCTTACTTCATGCAGACTCATCCCCCATGCTCCGTCCCCGGCAATCGCAACAACCGGAGCTTCTGGGTTTCCTTTTTTGGCTCCAATAGCTGCTGGGTAAGCAAATCCGCAATTCCCAAATGTAAGGGCCGCCAAGTGTTTCCGCGGTTCATTAAACCGCAGATACGAATTGGACGTAGACGACGTGTTCCCTATATCAGAAGTAACGATCGTATCATCGGTAAGGAGGTTGGATATCTCCAGTAAAGCCCGGCGCGGATTCATCGGTTCTCCATCCTCCATCGCGAGCTCTTCAATCTCTGCCACCCACTTCTGACGCTCTTCTTTAATAGACAGGCGGCGCTGGGTGTCGACCGGACGTTTAGGATCTGCTTGGCTGAGACGAGTATACAGTTCTTCAGAGACATCTTTGGCATCCCCTAAAATGCCGCATTCAATCGGATGGGTTCGTGCGATGTTGCGGTGGTTGATATCCACTTGAATAATTTTCGCATTTTTCGGGAAATAGTCAATATCATAAGCTGGTAATGTTCCAAATACCGATAGACGGGTGCCGATTGCTAGTAATACATCCGCGTCCTGTAAACTGCGCATCGCTGATTTAGCTCCCATATAGCCAATCGGTCCTACTGCTAATTCATGGTTCCACGGAAAAGCGTCATTATGCATATAAGACGTCGCCACTGGTGCCGATAAGTGTTCAGCGATATTTTTTACATCCTCTATCGCATCAGCGTCTACAACACCGCGACCGGATATAATCGCAGGCTTCTTCGCATCTTTTAACAGTTCAACTGCCGTATCAAGCGCTGCCGAATCTCCAAATCCACGTTTGGTTACGCGGTACTGATGCGGCTGCAGAATTTGTTCTTCGATTTCACCAAAAAATAAATCGCGCGGAATATCAAAGAGCACCGGTCCTTTTTCGGCATATGCAATCCGAAACGCCGTCCGCAGACAATCAGCCACCCTGCTGACATGAGGAACCTGCACGGTTTCTTTTGTGATCGATTCAAAAATCGACACTTGATTTGCTTCTTGGAAGCCATCCCAACCTATGGTCGGTGTTCCGGCAGATGGGGAGATGACCACCATCGGCGTGTGCGCCAAATGAGCCGCTGCGACCGACGTAACCATGTTTGTGATTCCCGGGCCATTTTGGCCAATAACTACTCCTGCTTTGCCGGTTACACGCGTATACCCATCGGCCATATGGGCTGCGCTTTGTTCGTGACGTACTGGAATAAACTCAATCCCTGCCTCTGGCAACAGATCTAACATGTCCATAAAAGCAGAGCCCAGGATCCCGTACATATGATCAATGCCTTCAGCAACAAGGGTTTCTACAATAGCTTCACTTGGTGTCATTTTCACCTTCTTTTCAAAATGAATGCCTGTTGGTGTTTGTGTCTGCATCATGATTCCTCCTTTATTTAAATAAAAAATAAGTAGAGATGAAAACGTGTTTCCTTTCTCGCTTTCATTGGAAGTGGTACGGACGACAGGACCACATCATCCGTAATGATATAATGAAATGAACAATGTACACTTTTATTAAAACAGAATTTTCTAAAAAAATAAACAACTATTTTTATTTTTCTTATTATGAAGTGTGATTGAAGCCATTAAAAAATGTAATAATTGAAGGCGCACTTACTAGCGCCCTAACCGTTTTTACGTTCTAAATCAATCGAAAAAGAATACATATCCGGACGGAAATAGCTATTTGAAAATTCTATCCATTGCTCATCCGCCGATGTAATAAAGCGTTCTGAAATTAATACGCTTTCATCTTCTTCCAATTGGAGTAATTCTGAGTCCTCTTTCTCGATCTTGCCTACTTTTATCACTTGCTTTGCTTTATTCAACCGAAGCAGCAATTTATTTTCCAACAAATCATAAATCGTTTCTGTGTTCAAATCAAATTGAGTTAACTGCTTTCCTATGTCTAATGGGTAATAATCATTTTCTAACGCAATGGGATGTCCATCTGCAAAGCGAAGCCGTTTAATAAAATAGACCGTTTCATCATCGACCATATTTTGCAGCGGCTCTGGAGGCTGTGCTTCCCCATGGGTTATTAATTGCACTTCGGGTTGAAGATTCATTTCCGTAATCGTTTCTGTCGTGCTTTTTAAATTCCCGAGCCAGTCTTGAATGGGTTTAGGAGAAACAAATGTCCCAACACCATGTCTTTTAATTAAAAGACCTTCTTTAACTAAAGATGAAATAGCCTCTCGTACGGTACTTCTGCTCACTCCATATTCATCCATAAACTCTCTTTCACTTGGAAGACGATCCGAATAAAATCCGTTATTGATCCGTTCTGACAGTTTCTTTTTAAGCTGTGCATGTAATGGCAATGGGTTTTTATAATCTAGTTTCATCTTATCCCTCATTTCTATTTCGTTTGTCTACATTATAGATTGGTATCACTGTTTTTCCAATGATTTAATAATACTCCCTCCTTTTATTATTTCAATCCACTTCTTTCGTTATCGTTTATCATCTTTACATTTCCATATCTATTACTATTTTAAATAATCATTATTAAAAAAACAAAAAAATTAATTTATTTAAAACATTGTGACAATTTATGTTTTGTGTTTAAATGAAAATATAAATCAAGTGGTTAGGTCGTCCGTACCAATTGCTTGTTGTTTAAATAAAGGAGGTTTCGTCTATGCAAATTGGAATTCCAGCTGAAATTAAAAATAATGAAAAAAGAGTGGCAATTACGCCAGGCGGCGCAGCTAACCTATTACGGGCTGGACATGAAATCATCATTGAAACGGAGGCTGGTGCAGGAAGCGGATTTAGCGATGAAAATTATCAGGAAGCCGGCGCCTCCATTGTTCAGACAGCAGAAGAAGCCTGGTCTTGTGAGATGGTTATGAAAGTAAAAGAGCCACTTGAAGAAGAATTTAGGTTTTTCCGAGAAGATCTTATACTATTCACCTATCTTCATCTTGCAGCCGAGCCTAAGTTAACGAAAGCGTTGCGAGATAGTAAAGTCACAGCCCTTGCCTATGAAACGTTGACACTTAAAGACGGATCCTTGCCTCTGCTTACTCCAATGAGCGAAGTGGCTGGACGAATGTCTGTTCAAATTGGTGCTCAATTTCTAGAAGGTTCTAAAGGCGGCAAAGGTGTTATGTTAGGCGGCGTTCCTGGGGTGCCGCCAGCAGCAGTGACAATTGTTGGAGGAGGTATTGTCGGAACGAATGCGGCCAAAATGGCGCTTGGATTAGGTGCTAGAGTAAACATTTTAGACATCAGCTCTAAACGCCTTCGGGAACTGGATGATCAATTTAATGGGCAAGTAACGACGATTATGTCTAACCCTCATAACCTTTATGAAGCCGTAACGACTTCAGATTTACTAATAGGTGCTGTTTTAATACCAGGTGCAAGAGCACCCAAACTAGTGAAAGAAAGCATGGTTCAGGACATGAATGAAGGTTCTGTTATTGTAGACGTTGCTATAGATCAAGGTGGTTCGATTGAAACAATTGACCGCATTACCACACACGATGCACCTACTTACACAAAATATGGAGTCGTTCACTATGCGGTTGCCAATATTCCGGGTTCTGTCTCTCGAACATCTACCCTTGCTTTAACAAACAATACGATGCCTTATGCTCAAGCCATTGCATCGCTTGGACTTCAAGAAGCAATTAACAAACATCCAGAACTAACATCTGCCATAAACACCATAAACGGAAGCATTGCCCATCCCGCTGTTGCAGCAGCCCATGACATGACGTATGAACCTTATGAAGATTTTTTAAAAGCAAAAACGATGACAGTATAAGGAGGAGTCGTATTATGGTTCAACAAAAAACGGAAGAAAATAGACTTGCCCAGCAAGACCATGACCATCTTTGGCACGCCATGCACAAATACAACCCAGATGCTCCCCCCATGATCGCAGCACACGGTGAAGGTTCCTGGTTTACGGATATGGAAGGAAACAAGTATATGGACGGTGTATCTGGTTTATGGTGCTTAAACCTTGGCCACGGCCAAACGGAAATTACAGAAGCTGCCAAAAATCAAATGGACACACTGGCTTATTTCCCGCTAACCTTCAGCCATCAACCAGCGATTGAACTTTCCGCTAAATTAAGTGAACTGCTTGGCGGAGGGTATCGTACTTTCTTTTCCAATGGAGGATCCGATGCGAACGAAACAGCCTTTAAAATAACAAGACAATACCATAAACAAACCGGAAACCCAGATAAATACAAGTTCATTTCCAGATATCGTGCTTATCATGGAACCACAATGGGGGCCATGAGTGCGACTGCCCAAGCCCAGCGCCGCGTCAAGTACGACCCAGGTGTCCCAGGATTCCTGCATGTTCCGCCTCCTTACGCTTATCGCAGTACATTTAACAATCCTGAACAAGACGATGAAATGGCTGCAAACTTACTTGAACAAGTGATCATTTGGGAAGGAGCAGAAACCGTTGCTGGTTTTATTATGGAACCTTATATATCAGGCGGCGGTGTCATTAAGCCGCAATCTGACCGCTATTTAAAACGAGTTCGTGAAATTTGTGATAAATATAATGTCCTTCTTATTATCGATGAAGTAGTTTCTGGGTTTGGACGCACCGGCCAAATGTTTGGGTATATGCACGCCAAAGGAGTACAGCCGGATATCATCACAACAGCAAAAGGCTTAACAAGCGGCTATCTTCCCTTAGGTGCTACATCTATTAAAAATGAGATCTATGAAACGTTTAAAGAAAACGACGGAAACAATCATTTCCGTCACGTTTCCACATACGGCGGTCATCCAGCAGCCTGCGCCGTTGCTTTAAAGAACATTGAAATTATTGAACGAGAAAATATCGTTGGACGAGTGGCCTCTCTTGATGAAAAAATTCTTAGTCAGTTAAAAGAGTTAGAATCTCACCCCTATGTTGGTGAAGTACGAGACATCGGTTTTCTATATGGATTGGAATTAGTTGCAGATAAAACGACAAAAGAACCAGTAAGCGACGCATATATCGGCAGTATTCTTGGGACTTGTAAAAAGAAAGGACTAATTCTCGGGAAGAATGGAGATACCGTCCCTCAACTTAATAATGTTCTTATCGTTGCTCCGCCATTAACCTCCACAGAAGAAGATTTGCAGTTTTTGGTTCAAACGTTAACAGTAGCATTAAACGATGCTAGGTGATAAGGAAGTTCATTTATGCCGATTAACTCGATGCGTATGAAACGTGTTTATATGACGGAAGTATTACTCGTTTAGCTAAACGGTATTCTAGACGAGTTGGAGTTATTCAACGATTAGTTACCCATTTGCCTGAAAAATCAGAACACATATTGTTGGAATTTAAAAGAAGGGCAATTCGTAAAGGCATTATAGAGGCTGCCGCAAGTATTTTTTCTGCTAAAAAAGAGCTTCCCCTGCTGGTAAAAAGTACAAGGAGAAGCTCATTTTCCTTTGGATCTTCGATGCATGATCATGGAAGATGCTCTTCAGTTCGAAGGTAAGATTATAAGATAATGTCAAAGCATTAGATCAATTAGTAAAGAATCCGAGCATGGAATGCTTGTGTTTGAGCAAGAAAATTTTAATAAAAAAAGTAAGGTTAGAAAATATCATGCAAAAAGTGCGGGCAAGTCCCTATGGCAATGGACTCACCCGCTTTTTCTGTTTTGTTAAAGTGTACCGGCATCTGGGCCCATTGGGTTAGTAGTCCCTAGACTGCTTCCTAATGGGCATTTTTTGTGCATTTGAACAGAAATCTACTCTCATAGAAGAGTGACAACATTTTTAACTAACTTGTAAAATGATCACTTAGCCGACTCTGATTTTACTTCGTTATCATAATGGACATGACTATTATAATTCTTGTCTTTATTTTTATATAAGATTAATAGATAAGCGGTCACGAATACGATAGCTACAACATACCACAAATTGAAACCTGGACTGGTAAACGCCATACCAAGTAATCCGGCGGTGATGAGATAATAGACGAGCGGGATAAGTGTTTTTCGCATGATTAATCCTTCTTTACCAAATAGCCCTACTGTTGCTGCTGCTGCTACAACATTATGAACGGTAATCATGTTTCCTGCCGCACCACCAACAGCTTGCAATGCAACTACTACTGCAGCTCCCGAAGGGCCAAGTCCAATGCCTTCCGCCGAACCAAATTGGAAAAGAGAAAACATCATATTACTTACGGTATTACTTCCCCCAAGAAAAGCTCCCAGTGCTCCTATAAATGGAGCAACAAACGGCCAGAACTGACCAACTATACTAGCTGCACCTTCTGCCAACATCAACGGCATACTTGCATACATTTCAGAACCAGAGTTAATAAATACTTGTGCCATCGGAACAGCAAACAATAATGCAAAGGCAACACCAGCTAATGTATTCAACGAAGAGGTCCACGCCTGCTTATATGCCCCTTTACGGGCAGACATATTGTGTATAAAGTACGTCGCAACGGATGCTACGACAAAAAGAAAACCTGGCACATGAAAAGGCTGCGTATCAACGGTCATACCTGAACCAAATACATTTTCAAACGTTATAGAAAACTGTGTTAATACGTTTTCAAAACCAGCAATGCTTCGTGAAGTAACTAATAATAAGGCAGCCAGTACATAAGGAAACCAAGCCTTAAATAAATTCATGCTTTTTCCTTGAATCTCCTTTTTAGATGCATCTTGGAGTTCACCAATCCATTCCGGCTCCCACTTACTTCTTTCTTCAAAATCAAATACCTCGGATTCTTTTGGTTGGAACCAACCCGCACGTGCCGCTGGAACTACGATGAGAAGGCCGATCGCTCCGCCAAGTAAAGATGGGAACTCAAATCCTAAAAAGCTTGCGATTAAATAATACGGTACAACAAACGACAAGGATGCAAAAACTGCAAATTTCCAAATCTTAAAACCTTCAGCAAAGGAGCGGGACTTTCCAAAAAAACGCGTTAAAATCCCAGCCATAAGTAGAGGGATAAGTACCCCAATTATTCCGTGTGTCAGCGCTACCTGCACACCAATGGTATAAATGTACTCAGAGAATGATTGGTTATTTAAGGCAGATAATACGCTTTCTTGTCCTTCTAATCCGGTGGTTACTCCGAGAAGAATAGGCAGTCCAATCGCACCAAATGACACGGGAGTACTTTGAATGATGAGAGCTACAGACACGGCAGCCAGTGCTGGAAAACCTATTGCTACTAATAGAGGAGCTGCAATCGCTGCTGGAGTTCCAAAGCCTGCCGCCCCCTCAATAAAAGAACCGAAAAGCCAGGCAATAATAATAGCTTGAATACGGCGGTCAGGAGAAATGCTGACAAAGCTTTGTCGAATCGTTTGCAGTGCCCCGCTTTCTTTCAAAGTATTTAACAAAAGAATGGCACCAAATACAACCAAAAGCATTTCCAGGGCACTCATAATCCCCGTTGCAACAGCACCGCCTATTTGACTTCCTTCCGTTCCCCAAAACCCCATGGCCACTGCGATTGTTAAGACTAAAGCAATAGGCATTGCCTTGGCCGCAGACCAATTTAAAAATACAATTAAACTAAACACTACTAAGATAGGTAATAAAGCCAGCAGACATAATAAACCTAATCCCATTTCAAAACCTCCTAATGGTTTTTATTTAAGTAAAACATATTGCTTGTATAGACATAATTTTTACATAAATTGGAATATTCAGTTATATATAAACCCAAATCAACCTTTGTTTATTGTCTATAATGAAAGCGCTATCAATACATTTTATAATGATGCCGTGTTACTTACCGAGTAACACGACATTCATATAAATATGTTAAATGTTACCCATTAAACGACTAATCCTCCATCCACACTCAAAACAGTTCCGTTAATATAGGAAGCATCGTCAGAAGCTAAAAACAAATAAGCTGCGGCTATGTCTTTTGGTTTACCTAATTTTTTTAAAGGTGTTTTTTCCTTCATTTTATTCAAAACTTTTTCTGGTACTTTAGATGTCATATCGGTTTCTATAAATCCAGGAGCTATTGCATTTACTCTTATTCCTTTTGGACCAAGTTCTTTAGCCCAACTTTTCGTCAAACCAATTAGTCCAGCCTTTGTGGCTGCATAATTAGTTTGTCCTACATTTCCATATATGCCAACAACTGAGGAAGGGCTTAAAATAACACCTGATTCTTGCTTAATCATGATATCAGCAACCAACTTTGAGCATTTGTATACCCCTGTTAAGTTGACATCGATAACTTTTTGCCACTGTTCCTCAGGCATATCGGTAAGGAAACCATCGATCGTAATGCCAGCGTTGTTTACCAAAATATCAACACGTCCGAATTTTTCCATCGTTACATCCACCAAATTTTCAACCTCTTCTGATGAAGTAACATCTACTTTAACAAATAAGGCTTGGCCATTTGCATTCAGTTGTTCTATCAGTTGATCTCCTGCCTCTTGATCTACATCTGCAATAACCACTTTAGCCCCGTTGTCAAGGAACGTTCTTGCTGTTTCTTCCCCTATGCCTTTGCTTCCCCCTGTTATTATCGCGACTTTCCCGTCTAATTTCACGAATAGACCTCCCACTTTCAGCTGGTGATTTTATTAAAGACCCCTTGCTAAAATACTCAAGGGATCTTTTGTATGTTATTTTACGTTTTCTTTCTCTAATTCACTTTCCACAAAGGAGACGATAGAATCTACTTTCGTTTCTGGACCAAATACTTCTGCAATCCCTTTCTCTTTTAGAGCAGGAACATCTTCTTCTGGGATAACCCCTCCCATGATGACCATGATGTCGTCTATTCCTTTTTCTCGCAATAACTCTACTACTTTCGGTCCTAATGACATATGATTACCACCAAGGGTGCTCAGTCCAATAACATCGGCCCCTTCCTGAATGGCTGCTTCAACAATTTGCTCTGGAAATTGGTTTCCTAAATACACAACTTCCATACCGGCGTCTCTAAGCATTCTTGATAGAACCACAATCCCTCTCCAATGAATATCCAGTCCTAACTTAACCGTTACAATTTTAATTTTTTTGTCCATTTTTATATCCCACCTTTTTTATGCTAACGGAAACTGCCATAATCCAAACTCTTCACGGAACACTTCTTCGATTTCACCGAGCGTACAATAAGCTTTCACAGCATCTTTAATATATGGCATTAAGTTTGTGTCTTCGTGACATTTTTCTCGTAATACATTCAATTTCATTTCCACTTCTTGGCTGTCTCGTTTGTTTCTTAGTTTTTCTAGTTTATCTTTTTGTCTCTTCTCTGCTTCTTCAGGATATCGGAATACTTCTACTTCTGTATCTGACTTTTCAGTTGGGAAATGGTTCAAACCGACAATTTTACGTTCTCCACTTTCAATGTCTTGCTGCATCTGATAGGCGAAATCAGAAATTTCACGATGGAGCCAGCCGCTTTCGACGACTTTTACTATACCTCCTTTATCTTCAATTTCCTCAATATAATTCCGAATGCGTTTTGCCATTTCATTTGTGAGATTTTCTACGTAATAAGAACCTGCCAATGGATCCACCGTATTAACTACGTTTGTTTCTGCTTGAATAATTTGTTGGGTTCTGATTGAAATTAAAGCCGATTCCTCTGTTGGAGCTGAGTATGCTTCATCAAATGAATCGATGTGCAAAGATTGCGCTCCGCCGAGTGTTGCAGCAAGACCCTGAATAGCAGATCGAGCAATATTGTTATAAGGTTCTACTTTCGTCAAAGTAATTCCGCCCGTTTGAACGTGGAAACGCATGAGCTTAGATTTTTTCTCTTCTGCATTGAACCGGTCTTCCATAATTTCTTTATAGACAATTCTTGATGCACGACATTTTGCAATTTCTTCAAAGAAGTCATTAAATAGATTCCAGAAAAAGGACAATCTTTTTGCAAACGCATCTACGTTATTCCCTCTTCGAATTAACTCTTCTGTAGTGGCAATAGCATTTGCTAATGCACAAGCAACTTCCTGTATCGCCGTAGTCCCAGCCTCTCTTAAATTGTAGCCATTGTAACTTACTGGATTCCAACGCGGCAGGTTTTGGGATGCATATTCTATTGCATCGCACTGCAATCGAAAACAATGCTTAGGAGGCAATATTTCTAATGAACTTCCAATAGCCGTCTCCATCAAGAAATCATTTTGGTTTGTACCAGATAGTTTTTCTAGCGGGATATCTCTTTTTTCTGCTAACGCAGCGAACATAGCCATCAATACTACTGTAGTGCTTGGTAAGTGCGTTACAATATTGGTAGAAATTTCATCGATGGGAATGCCGTCATATAGAGCTTCCATATCATCCAGAGAATCAATTGCAACCCCGGCAGCACCTACATGTCCTTCGGCCTCTTTATCGTCGGAATCATACCCTCTAATCGTTGGAAGGTCTAATACAACACTTGTTCCTGTTGCACCATTGTTAAGAAGAAATTTGAAACGTTCATTTGTATCTTCAGGTCCCCCAAATCCGGCAATTTGGCGAACGGTAAACAATCTCCCTCTATACATATTTGGATAAACACCGCGGGTAAAAGGGCTCTCCCCTGAAAAACCATTATCTTTTAAGTAATCCATATCTTCAATGTCAGCTGGTGTGTAAAGTAAATCCATAGGAATACCCGAATCTGTAAAGTATTCTTTATCACCGGACTTGTCTTTTAGTGTTTCTTCTTTCCACCGTGCTTTCTCTTTTTTTATTTCTTCGATTGCTTCTTTGTTAAATAGTTGTCCCATAATTTCCCCTCCAGATTTTAGGATTTAATAATATATTCAGCTATTTTATTAGCAGCGGAAAATGGATTCATTGTTCCTTCTTTTACTTGCTCTATAATACTTTGAGTTTTCGGGTTTGTTTTGAATTGACCTTCGACACTTTCATGGACTATCTCATCAAGTCTTCCAACAAACCGATTATAATTGCGTTCTTTTCTTTTCTTTTCCCATGCCTTAGTTGTAATTAAATGAGTTTTATGGCGCTCAAGTTCATCTATTAATTCAGATATCCCTTCTTGTTCAGTGGCTATCGTTTTTAATACGGAAGGTTTCCAGTCCTTCCTTTCAGATTCTTTAATCATTAATTTTAAGTCTTTTACACTTTCGTCTGCTCCTGGTCTATCCGCTTGATTGACGACGTAAATATCAGCAATTTCCATGATTCCTGCTTTTACAGTCTGTATGGCATCTCCTAGTCCAGGAACTCCAATTAATACTACAGAATCTGAAATCTCTAATACGTCAAACTCAACTTGACCTACGCCAACCGTTTCAATAATAATAATATCTTTCCCGAAACTATCCATTAATTGAACAATGTCTGCGGTGGAATGTGCCATCCCGCCAAGACTTCCACGGGTTGCCAGACTCTTTATAAACACATTCGGCAGTTTGGCTAATTCCTGCATTCTAATTCGATCTCCCAGGAGGGCTCCACCCGTAAAAGGACTAGTTGGGTCGACGCAAATGATTCCGATGGTAAATCCCTTATTTACTAATTGCTTACATAGCTTACTAGTTAATGTGCTTTTCCCTGCTCCTGGCGGTCCTGTTATCCCAATAACATGAGCTTTTCCCTTCTCTTTATTGGTACGTTTCAGTATTTCATAGCCTTTTTCAGATTGACTTTCTACTTCTTTTAATACCCTGCCGAGTGCTACAGGGTCATTTTTCTCAAACGTTTCCATTAACTTATCCATAGTGACCTCCTTTCTATTATTCATTTTTAAATTGAATACCAAGGTCTTGTTGAGCACGGGTCAAATGGTTCAAGGTTTCTGTATGCGCTTTCGCAGCATCACAATCCTTTATCGCTGTATAAATGTTCCAATGTTCATTATGAAACCTTTCAATCGTACTTATATCCTCTGATAATTTGTACCTTGTTTCTTTTATCTGCTCTTGCAAAAGACCAGAAATTAATCCCATGACCATTACCAGCATTTCATTTTTTGACGCTCTCGAAATAGCCATATGAAAGGAGTGGTCATACTCTGCCTGTGTTTCTTTATCAATACCTACCCTGCTCATGCCCATGAGGTATTTCTTTATTTCTTCCAAATCTTCAGTTGAATGTCTCTTTGCCGCTAAACTAGCAGCATTTATTTCCAGAATCACCCTTAGTTCATACAATTCAGAAGTGTCTAACCCTTTAGATACGGCAATGAGTGACATAAGGCTGCTTAAATTATCCGTATTTGCTTCCTTGATTATCGTCCCTTCTCCTGTTTTGGATTCCAGCATGCCCAAGAAACTTAATATTTTCAAAGCCTCTCTTAAAGAAGAACGACTGACCTCTAAGGATTCTGCTAATTTAACTTCAGAGGGCATTTTTTGTCCTACTTTAATTTTTTTTTGAACTAGCAGATCTTTTATTTGGTCAATAATCACTTCAAACTTTCTTTTTTTTCTTACGGTTTTAAACATTCCCTTCACATCCTGAAATCACTATTTCTCTACCTTTATTCCCTCCGCTTCACGATCCCAAGTATCGTCCGTAACACCTTTTTCTCGTAAGACAACTTTCCTAACTTTTTCATTCGCTGTTTTGGGTATAGATTCTAAAATTTCAATATATCTAGGTACGGCAAAGTAAGGGAGGTTATCTGCACAATATTGGTGTATTTCCCTTTCTGTTATATGTTCTGTTTCCTTTAAAACCACACAAAGTTTAATTTCATCCTCACTGCCTTCTCCCAATTTAGCGGGTACTGCGACAGCGGCAGATTCTTTAACTTTTTGATGATTATCAACAACCGCTTCAATCGATTTTGAGGATATATTTTCCCCTCGGCGTCTGATAGAGTCTTTTAATCTATCAACAAAGTAAATGTAGCCTTCGCCGTCCATCTTGGCTAAATCGCCTGTGTGAAACCATAAATTTCTCCAAGCTTCTACGGTTTTGTGAGGCACATTATGATAACCTTTCATAAAGGTAAATGGGATGAGAGGTCTGACTACAATTTCACCTGTTTGGTCAGTCCCTAACTTTTCATCTGTGTGCGGATCGACAATTTGCACATCAAACCAATCATCTAATGGCTTACCAGCAGACCCCAGTTTTAAAGGTTCATTTAATTTTCTGAAAGTTACCATTCCAATTTCGGTCATTCCAAATCCTTCTAACATTTGCAGACCAAAACGTTTTTCAAAGTCTTCTGCAATATCTTTAGGAGCCGGTAAAGTGATCATCGCTCTTAGAGGGTTATCTATATCGCTTTCTGTCTGTGGTTGACGGTAAATGAATTCACACATTACGCCCAGCGTATTAGTAACTGTCGCCCCACACTCTTTTATTTGACTTAACCATCTTGAAGCAGAAAATCCAGGCCAAATGCTGCAGCGTCCCCCAGCAAATAATGTTGGAAGAATCTGCATATATTTTGCATTAGCATGGAACAGCGGGTGACAAACATAAGATACATCTGTTTCATTTAACTCTGCTGCTCTAGCTGTTGCTCTGGCAAAAATATTCCCAAGTCCAAAAGGCAATTCGACTCCTTTTGAAGGCCCTGTTGTCCCTGAAGTATATAAAATTGCTTGTGTGTCGTGTACCTTTCGATCTACTGGTTGAAATTCTTTTGAATCCTCTATATAACATTCATTCCAATCATAAGCATTCCACTGAGATACCTGAGAAAGATCCGCATTCTCATAACCTACTATAATAACATCTTCTAAATACTTTAATTGATCTTTCACTTCATGAAAACGCTTTAAATATTGCTCATGGATAATAGCAAGACGTGCTTCACAGTCATTCACTTCATGGACAAGAAAAGAACCTTTATAATGCACATTAATAGGCACTTCAATGGCACCTGATAAATTAATAGAGAACCATGAAAACAATATGTCTAGACTATTAGGTAACATGACAAGTACTTTTTCATCAGGTTGTACATTTAATTTTTGCAACCCGTGTGCGAACCCGCAACTTTTATGGTATAATTCAGAATAGTTTATGGGTTGCTCGTTTTCCCACTGTATAGCAGGAGATTGTGGACGATCTTCTGCTTGCTTTTTTAATAGGTTGTTAATAATTATTGTTTCATTAATTTCATTAGTGACGGTATTTTCCATGCTTTTCACTCCTTTTTGAAACTATGTAATTTCATTCAAATCATGATTGACTTCTCCAATAATTTCATGTCCATCGTTCGTTACCAAAATATCATCTTCAACCATCACACCTCCTAGTCCAGGAACCATAAACTTCGGTTCAATAGTGATGATTTGATTTTCCTTTAATGGATGCGTCATTTTTGGCCCTATTACTGGCCATTCATCTAACTCCAACCCAATGGAATGTCCAAGATATTCTCCTCTTTGCTCTTCGACTCCCATGAAATTACGTTCCAAATTCATTTTCTTAGCATAGTTCAATGCTGTCTGATAAAGTTCTGATCCAGTTACTCCAGGTTTCACTTGTTCAATAACTGCAGTGTGAACTTCTACTAGTTTTTTC
Organism: Alteribacillus sp. YIM 98480; assembly: GCF_009765375.1. Taxonomy (GTDB): domain Bacteria; phylum Bacillota; class Bacilli; order Bacillales; family Marinococcaceae; genus Alteribacillus. Next base: position 167,224 of record NZ_VTOK01000004.1, on the reverse strand, counting down.
CACAAATCTTTTTGTTCCAGAGAGGCCTTTCCTACGCAATAGGTTCTAGCCATATCCGCATGATAGGACTTTTTGGAGATTCCATAATCAGCTACTACTAAATCTCCCTTCTCCACTGGTCTGCTTGAAGCTCCCCAGGGAAAAACTGGACTCATCCCTACCCCGGTCACTGTCATGGCATGCCCGGATACTTTCCATGTATTAGGTCCTGAAGCTACTATTCCTCCTCCTGGCAGACCCGCGTCCCATCTGTGAAACCACACCGTTCCATCTCCACCGTTTGACCGTGCTGCATATTCAAAACTTGCCGCAATTTCGTACTCTTTTTTGCCAACTTCTAATGTCTCTAAAATAGCTCTATGCCCTTTGGTCCATAATTTGGCTGCCTCTCTAATTTGGTGGATTTCATCTGCAGATTTGGTAAATCGTTGTTCCATTAGTAAACCAGTTATATTTTTTAAATGAACGTTTCCAAAATCTTCTTTCATTTTGGTTAACATTTTGTAAGAAATAAAATCTAGTTCAGCTCCAAGTGTTTGATTAGGTTTTGGAAGCAAATTCTTTTCTAATAAGATATTTATAATGTCTGAGAATCTCCCTGAAGCATATACAGAATCCATCCATGTTTCCTCTTTTGCCATTTCAAAAGCTCGCCTTACAAATAATACAGGTTCTCCAATGGCAGGTATCCACAGGTTCGCAGGCTGTCCAGTACCAGAAAAATAATAAACATTTCTTGGTTTTTGGATCAAACATGCTTCTATTTCTGCGTCAACAAGTACATTTTGAAAGGACTTGATTCTTTCCTGAAAGATGCCCATTCATTTCCCTCCTATTATGTGGGGAGTCTTAAAAGGAAAAACTCACACATCTGATTGTCGGACTATTAAGAGATTATTTTTAATTCTATCGACCTTTTTATTTAATAAAAATTCAATAGTCTCAATTGTCTGATATTATAATAGAAAAGAACAGTGCGATTGTCTGACAATCGCTTTATTAATCATTTACATCGTAATAAAAATATCGATAATTGTCAACTTAATATTTTTTATTGTCTGAAAAATATTAAATTTCGGTAATAAAAACGTTGAGGAAAAACTAGAGCAGCAGTGGCTGATAACCCAAGACTAAAAGTGAGGGGCCCCTTACACTTCCCACAGAATTATTTATAATCGAGAGTATAGCGTCTTTCGTTATACAGGATAACTGTAGCCTTTCCTTTTTTTCTTTTTAAAATCGGAATAGTTCCCTTCATTGCATTAATATTTTCACTGCCAGGTTTACTCTTTTTATCATCCAATACATATCTGCTGCCATCAACAAGAAGAACGGTTGGTATTCCTTTTTTCTCTTTTAGAAAAGTGACATTACCCATAGGTCTCTCCTTTTTAACCCGTGTTTTTTTCATATTGTTCTGAAAAGACTTAACATGAAAACTGATACCTTCTTATTAAGATTTAGATAAATACATCTCCAAAGAAACGGAATAAACACGTATTTTAAGAAGACAATACTTCCGATTGTCGGATATTTTTAAAAGCTGTTAAAATATGTTTGGAAACCATTGAAGTTGAACAACCAATGATTTTGGAAATCTCTGTTTTATTTAAGCCTTTGAAATAATGCAGGTAAATGACCTTACGCTGAGTTTCATTTATGTAATTTATAATATTTTCAACCATGATATTGTTTAGCGCTTCACCTTCAACGCTTTTTCTTGGAGACCACTCCATAAACGCTATCGTATCGGTGTAAGCTATTGAGTTGTCTCCTTTTGAAGACTTGCTTTTGACTTTATCTTCTTGATAAATGACCTCCTGCATACCATACACAAGATCAAAAGCATCATTCTTTGAAATATGAAAATGCTTCATGGTATCCTCAATAGTTGGATCTTTTGCATGTTCAACCCAAAATTCTTCATGGAAATTCCTATATTTAGGGTACATTTCACGTATACGTTGTGAGATGACCACCATATTCGAGTCGTTTGAGCGTGAAAAGTTTCTGATCTCACCTTGAATCGTTAAATAGGAATATCTGACCCATTCATTTGGTGATAATTCCAAATTGACATTTTTAATGGCTTTAAATAACCCGATGTAAGCTGCCTGAAGTAAATCTTCCCACTCTACTTTATTGACTGCCATAAATTTCGTAGGAGATTTCGTATATCCTTTGATAACAAACTTAATAAATTTAATGGCTTCTTCATTTTGAAGCAGTGAATTTAAATAAGCATCATCATTTTTTGCTTTTAAAAGTTGTTGTTTATCTCTTAAAAACATGAAATCAATCACTCCTAACCTTTTCTCTCTTTATTTACGAAGGAATATTTTTCCTTAAACGGTTCTTTGTCCCTTTTACTTGTAATGATTTCCACTCTTTGCGAAAGCGTTTTCTTTTACTTTTAAAAAAAAGCATCCTAATTAAAAATATAGGCTCTCTCCAAATTATAAAACTTCTTCTTTTGCCTAATACGTAAGGTTAAATTTGTTCATTATTTACAAATGAAAGTGTGTTTATATGTTTGTCAGACAATCGCCTTAACTAAAAATCATTGTACTTGCCCCTCCTTTAAAAGTCAATTGTTATTTTTCTAAATTTTTAGTGATTTGAATCAATTTCATAAGTGCTATTTTGATTAACAAATTTGATTGCAGCGGAAGCGGCTACTCCTGCAAAATAAGCTTGATCTGAAGACCTCACAGGCAGTTTGCCGCCCTTGTTATCGTTTTATTTTCGCTTCCGGCGGACGCTTTTCCGCGGGTTTGGCTTCTACCTCCTAAGTTGTTCGTTTATAATAATATAGAAATGAACGATGAAATTTTAATAACATGTTAAGAATCGTTTATCATTGGCCTAGTCTACTTATCTTCCGCAGCCTGGATTTGGAGATCTTTTGTTTATCACGTTGGGACGAATTTTTTGTTTCGGTAGGAAGTTGTTAAAAGATGCGGCTGTAATGGAAACAGAGTGCCATTTTCTTTTCGAATACTAACGAGAGGTAAATAAAAAAGAGAAGGAGGTGAATGGGATTTTGCGTAGAATTTCAATCCTATTGGGATAAAGGATTATTTAATATGTTTCGTAGTGAACAAGGCGGATAGAATGCCAAGATTATAGGATATTCAGGGTACAGTTCTGCACTTCATAAAACTTTGTGAAATGGATGAAATCTGAGTTGCTGATCTCCGATTTTCAGTTCGTTAAAATGAACGAACAAAACCTTTTAAGATGTTATATACATTTTTGTCTGTTCTTCACTACCGCCTCAATCGATGTACAAGCTCTAATGACAAGACCGATTGAATCAGCCTTTAATCATTCCTCCCGAGTGAATCCAATTATTAATAAAGTATATTTAACCAATATAGAAGACCTGTAATGGAAAAGAAACTTAGAATGGTGCTTAAGAATGTTACATTAGCCACTACTTCAGAACGGGCATTATATTCAACAGCAATTATCGTCATAACAACCGCAGTGGGCATAGAATTTTGCAAAATTATTACCTTTGCCACTGTTCCTCCTATCCCCAATAAATTAACAATACCAATGGTAATAATTGGTGCTATTAATATTTTAAGAATACTTGATGTCATTGTGACTCCAAAGTACCCTTTAAAAGAGGTTCGTGCCAGTTGAATTCCGAGTAATAAAAGAACTACGGGAATCATAGCATCTCCTACCAATTTAATGGGGTCATATAAATAATCTGGAATCTCAATATGAAACGTATTTACAGCAATCGCCGCAATAGCAGCATAGGTGGTTGGTAACCGTAAGATATTATAAATGGCCTTTTTCCAATTCCCATCTTCCAATGATGCAAAATAAATACCTAAGGAATACATAAGTATAAAATTTATAACGACAATTACTACTCCTAATGAGAAAGCTTTTTCACCATATGCTAGTAACAAAACTGGCAAACCGTAGTTTCCTGTGTTAGGAAAAACTGTTGACAACAATGCAGGAGTTAATAAATGTTTTTTACCCATCATTTTAAAAATTAAAAAAGTTACTATTACCATAATGATGGTAAAAATCAACACTGATATCAAAATTTGGTATATTTCAGTGGAGGATAAGGGATTCCGAACTAAAAAGCTAAATATTAAGGCCGGGCTAAGAATTATCATTGCGAGTCTTGATATTGCATTATGGTCCACCCGGGAAAAATGTCCAAATAGATACCCTCCCAACATTATGATCATTACTGGGACAATAACACTTATAATCAACTAACCACCTTCTTCATTTCATGTTTCATATGGGCCATCTTTTATGCTAGACAAGAGCATACCCGCCCCCGTGTAAAAATACAATTATCCTGCCAGGCCTAAGCGGGAAGACCAAAACTTTGAAAATATGTTTAGAGTATTCTCTACCAAATCTAATTCATATCCTATAACTCATAATCAACTTTGGTTTGGATGAGGACGTCATAAAATACTATGTACACAACTCCCTATCCTCGTAGATATCAAGTGGTGCTTTTGTTTATAGTTATGTGCATCCCCTTGTTAGAAAAGCAGTGGTGTACACAAAATACTCTAATTTACAGTAGCGGAACCAACCCAGGTTTTCACCGAATCTTCTTTATTTATAGAGACTAGCTGGTAACCTATTCTTTCGCTGGAGAAAAATCAGATGCTAACCTACTTATCTTCAGCCATAAATAATTAGTAAAGTGTAGTCTATATCAATGATGGCCGATGTTCCTGGCAAGGTGTTGCGGAAGCCCTAAACTTGAACAAGGTGCGGCTACTTGTTATCAGTTCCCTGCTGCTTTATAAATGATTTCTTTCCGATCCAACTCCTCTCCAAATTGTTTTATGAGAAAGAAATCCCTCATTCCTGTCGACTCTTCTGAAGAAATGCCCCTCAATCTAGCAGCCGTTTTCCTCCACACAACCAAAAAAGATACATATCGCGGTACACGGCGCACTGTTTTCAAAGCATTTCAACAAGGAGTACCCGATCCCTGCCCTGGTTTTAGACCCGAACTTAGTCTGATAGAATGTTGGCTATTATTTATCTGTGCAGTTGTGTAATAGGGATTCTGAAAATGAGCAACCTCGTCAACAATCTTTTTCAACTGTTGACCAATAGCAGACAGAGCACCGAGCCGATTGATGTAGGTGGCAAGGTCGATAAGGCTTTCAGTTTGTTCCTATTTTTTCTAGACTTTCCTACAGCAATGATTGGGATTTGCTCCAGCAGTTTAAAAGCTTTCGCTGCTACCAATTTCATTATGAAATTATTTTTAAATATGTTCAGGTCAATGCTTGCTTTTGAGTATCAAGCTGTTCTCCAAACCATTTTAATTTTTCTCTTAAGGAAACAACTTGGCCCACTAAAATAATTGCAGGATGGGTGATGTTTGACTCTTCTGCTTGATCCATGATGTTCTCAAGATTCCCTGTAATAGTTTTTTGTTTTTCTGTTGTCCCCCATTGAATGATAGCGACAGGCGTTTTAGAATCTTTTCCGTGTTGAATAAGTTGTTTACATATATGTTCTAAGTTACCTACACTCATATAAAAAGCTATGGTGTCTATAGCCTGTGCAAGTGCCCCCCAATTCAAATTATCTTGCCCTTTATAAGCTTGACCGTGCCCTGTCACGATGGCAAACGAGGAAGCGTAATCCCGGTGAGTAACCGGAATTCCGGCAAACGCGGGAGCAGCAATTCCCGAAGTGATCCCCGGGACGATTTCATATTCTATATGATGATCAGCTAAAACTGCTGCTTCTTCTCCTCCCCTTCCAAATACGCATGGATCCCCGCCTTTTAGTCTTGCAACCACTTTGCCTTGTAATGCTTTTTCTAAAAGAAGATGGTTGATCTCATCCTGAATAAAGGCATGATTGTTTGGTGATTTTCCGCAATAAATCATTTCTGCACTTTCTTTGGCATAATCCAGGATTTTCGAACCAACCAGCCGATCATACGCAATGACATCAGCTTCTTTAATACATTCGAGTGCGCGCAATGTAATTAATTTAGGATCCCCGGGCCCAGCACCAACAAGATAAACTTTTCCCATCATTTTTTATTCCCCCTATTAATTTGGTTCCGATAATAATTTTAAGAATATTTCGTCCCTCTCGTTTAACTGATCTAAACGAGTCATTTCTAAAAATGGAGGATGTACTAATTTTTTAAGAATTTGTCTCCTTATCCTCACATCGTTAATTTCTTTTATTACTTTTTTCCTGCAATCATATAGAAAATCTACATATTCTTTAAATGCTTCGTCATATTCTGATGAAAGTTCTGTCTTGATTTTCCGTAATAATCCAGAGCTTGCACCCGAAGTGGAGACAGATATGGTCAGCTTTCCTCTTGTAAATGAAAAGGGGACAATAAAGTTACTAAGATCCGGACGATCGGCGATATTGATTAATTGATTTTGAGCAGCTGCCTGGTATACTTGTAAGTTTACTTCCGGTTGATTTGTGGCATCTATAACTAAAAATGAACCCTTTAAATCTTCCGCTTCAAATCGTTTTGATCTCCATACCAGTTGTCCTTTGTTCACCCATTCCTTAACTTTGTCCGTGGTTTTAGTACTAATGACAGTGATTTCTGCCTATGCTTTTAGCAATGTCCCAATCTTCCTTGTACCGACAGAATCGCCGCCAACAACAATGGCTCTTTTTCCTTTTATCCGTAACATAGCTGGATAATACGTATTCAGACCGGACATCTCCTTATTATTTTCTACTTTGCATTTAGGGGTTTCTTTTTTGAAATAGCTTAAATCTCTTCCCTAACGTCTAGCTCCTCCCTTCCCCACAGAGAAGAAAAAGATGGAGGATCATTTCATAGATTGTGAATTTTAAGTAACGGGAGATACTCCCCCAATCTACTTCATTCAATGAGCATGAAACCCAATAAACCCTTAGCCTTTCGGAGGGCTAAGGGTTTAAATCATGCTACATTAAAACACTTCCATATAAGGCATAAGTACAAAAAACACACGATGCCAAAGCGTCTCAATGTTGATGTTTATTCCTCCCACCGAAGAAAAACAAACGACTTTAAAAGCAGGTCTCCTGGCTTACGCTTCATCTTACTCTTGGCCCTTCCCAGTCACGTTGACCAGTGGAATTTGTCCAATTTCATCGGCGATTACAGTAGCGGGGGCTGCATCAGATTTGCACTGAATTCCCTTTTCATTCCATCGCTTGAAACTTTTAAAGTTAAATATTTATTTTTTCTATTAAAATACTTTAGTGTACAAACTTTATATGATCAATAATATTCTAACTTTTCCAGATGAGAAATAAGATTATAACCGTCGATGTTCCATTTATTAGTATTGTAATATAACAGATTCAAACTAGCATTTTCTAATTTCACTTTATCGTAACTGATTTCTCTGTTTGAAACGGCCGATAAAATTGCACGAATCACATCACCATGGGAAACAACAAGAATCTTTTTACCCGGATTTTTATTAACAAGGATTGTAAGCCCTAGCAAGGACCGGTCAGTCAGCATTTGTATCGATTCCGTTTCTTTTATATCTGGACCGAGAAGCGCTGTTTTCCTTGATGTCTTCATTGCTTTAACGTCTTCTCCATAAAATCTTTCCTTAAATTCATCCATTTCCAAGACTTTATCCATTCCGATGTATGCCCCAATGATTTCCGCCGTTTTTTTTGCTCGCTTCAAAGGGCTGGAAACAATAATATCCCAATGTTCTCTTTTTAAAAAATCTCCACAGAGACAGGCCTGTTTGATCCCCTTTTCGTTTAAAGAAATGTCTTTTTGCCCCTGCATGATTCCTAATCGATTCCAGTTCGTTTCCCCATGCCGAACAAGACATATTGTTGTCATGTTATTTACTCCTTATTGACCGACTGTTGAGTTTTAAAATTTTCCATCGCTGGTGGATATTCAATCAAGATTCAAATGACAAAATGACACTTACTCTATACAAATGACAAACGGTTAACGTCTGGACGTGAATATCGACTGTAGAACAGAGTCTTACTAAAGAGCTATTTGGAAAAATGCCGTTGAATTGCTTTAACAATCAAACTAGACGCTTAGCAGAGCTCGTGCGCTTTCAAACCTATGCCTTTGTTTTCTTCCTTTTAGTAGATGCTCTACAGTAAAACAGTGGCAGGTGAAGCAAATGATTTCCCGACTAGTAAACGGTTTGTGCGATTAACTAGCATAATTTAAATGATGTCATACTTCGTTTAAATCACCTGTAAAAACATCAGTTTTGAAGATGCAACGTATATGAGTAACATGTAATACAGCCTATCCTCGCAAGTATCATTGTTACTTTATATTGCATCCCTTGACTTATCATTAGAAAAAACATTGGCGTCTTACATTTACAGTAGCGGGAACTATCCATGTTTGCACCTTCTTTTTCACTGACACCGACAAACCCGCAAACTTGTATTTTGACTAAAATCGTAGAGCATGTTCAAACAATACAGGATATCGATAAACCTTTCCAATAGAACTAGAAAGGTCGCAGACGGGTTTATCACTATCGGTATAAATATTTGGCAGATACGGGACACCTCTGTCACACCGTTTGGAAAGATAGATCTATAAGAAAAGCGCAAGCGCCTTCTTCACGAGCGACAAGTCCTGGAGGGTCGGCATATGGAAAGCTGATCTTTCTTTCCATTGACGAACCGAAGGAACCTCGAACGAGTAGGCTCTGGAGCTAGACTTTATAATTTCTTACCTTTTTAGAAAGAAAAACAGGAGAACCGGTTGAAAGGTTCTCCTGTTTCATTGAACGCTCTTACCTGGTTCAGCCGTTTGACGTTGTTCAATGCACTGTAACCCCGTGATAAGAGCCATATAGTAGATGTCGGTGCTGCTGCATCCTCTAGAAAGATCATTGACTGGCTTATTTAAGCCTTGTAGTATCGGCCCTAATGCTTGAAAACCTCCTAATCTTTGTGTGATTTTATACGCTATGTTGGCAGCATCTAGGTTGGGAAAAATAAATACATTAGCATTACCTTGCAAAGGGGAGCGAGGTGATTTTTTTTGGTTAATTTCGGGGATGATGGCCGCATCAAACTGAATTTCCCCATCAACAGGCCGCTTAGGGTAGTTTTGTTTAAATAAACGGACAGCTTCATGGACCACCGCTGTCTCTTCCGATTGAGCAGACCCCTTCGTAGAATAGCTTAAAAATGCAACGCGTGGAGTTATATTAAACATTTCAGCCGAACAAGAGGTAAGATTAGCAATTTCGGCTAATTCTCGGCTTTCTGGAGAAACATTCACGGCACAATCTGCAAAAAAATAAACCGTTTTTTCTTTCAACATCACAAAATGGCTGCTAATCCTTTTTACAGAAGGCTTCGTCTTAATAAGCTGCATAGCGGGTCTTAAAATGTCGCGGGTGGCATACCGTGCCCCACCGACAAATCCATTTACTTCCCCGCGTTCTAAGAGCATCATTGCAAAGTAATTTGGCTCTTGAATGAGAGCCCCTGCCTCTGCTTTGGACATTTTAGATTTTCGTCTTTCATACATTGCTTCTCTATACGTATTTCGTTTGGGACAGGTTTGTGGATCACAAACGTTTACCGTTTCAGGAATAGACGAGAACAAGTCCTTCCATTTTTTTATCAATTCTTTTTCCTGTCCAATCAACACTGGACGAATAATCTTTTCCTTATCTAACTGATATGCTGCTTGAAGTACACGTTCGTCTTCCCCTTCTGGAAAAACAATCGCTGGATACTTGCTGCGCACTTTTTCAACCATTTCGGCAAATAATACATTCATACCATCCCTCTTTTCCAAAAGATATCAAATCGTAAAGCTGCTCATTGATGTTTGAAAAACAGAGTTATAGTTATCATGATGTCAGTACCACTTATGCACTGAAAGCAGGATTTGTTGTTATGCCAGTACCTGCATCACAGTCTAATCTAGTTTTTATCCTATTAAATAATAGTAAACGTAAGGAGTGCCAGCAGTATAGAAACGATCATCATTGCTATAAACGGACGTAATGCTTTTGTACGCAGTGCCTTAAAATTAACATTCAAACCTAGCCCTACCATCGCCATCGTTAGAATAAATGTAGACAGGTCAGAAACTCCGTCCATAACATAGGTTGGAATGTGCAGATAAGGACCAATGATATAACTTCCAACCAGACTCATTACAATAAAGCCAATGAGAAACCAAGGGAAATCCATTTTTGCTTGCCCGCTTTCACTCTTGCTTCGCTTTTTCATCCAATACATCAATATAAAACAAAGAGGGATCAACAGGAAAACACGTCCCAGCTTGGCTAAAAGAGCAATAGCTAAAGCATCTTCTCCAGCGGGGGCGGCAGCTAATGCTACATGGGCAATTTCATGTAAACTTATCCCAGACCATATACCGTATGCTTCCTCATTAAGTGGTAATATCGGCTGCAGGACAGTATAAAGAAGAGCGAAAACGGTACCCGTTAAGGCAATAATTCCGACTCCAATCGCTGTGTCCTCTTCTTTTGATTTTATAATCGGTGATACTGCAGCAATGGCAGCAGCTCCGCATACCCCCGTTCCAACACCTAAAAGAAGAGACAAGTTAAAATCAGCTTTCATCCATTTCGCAATGAATACTATGGCAAGAATCGAAAAGATAATCGTGCCCGCTCCCCGAACTAACAAGGGCAAGCCTTGACTAAAAATAACCGCAATATTTAATTGCAACCCATAAAGAACAATAGCATATCGGAGCAGCTTTTTAGACGAAAATTCGATGCCCTTTCGAATTTTTTCTGGATACTCCCAAATTTGCCGGCAGACAATCGCAATTAATATAGCACAAGCAAGCGGGCCGACCCGATCAAACCCTGTAATATTGGATAAACCAACACCTAGAAGAGCAATGAAAAACGTAAATGCAATTCCTCCGCTCCACTGTAAAAAACGATAAGGTTTCTTATTGTCCGTACGTCCGGACGGCTCATGATACGTTTCCTTCATTTCGTATTGTTGGGGCTGCATGGTTTCGTGCTCCTTTCTGAAAAAGTGGTCCATTCGTAAACAATGTGTTTGATTTTACGATACCACAGAAAACAGCACTGCTATTATTTGACTTCATAATGGCTTACATATAAAAATATAATAAACACTCAAGACAGCCACAGATTCAAAGGTTAGTAAGTTCCATGAATGAAAATTTTCCAGCAGCTACAAAGTCAAAATGAAGAGATATTCCATTTCCCTATGCTTCTTTGTAACCCCTTTTAAAAATTTCTTGGACATTGCTCGTTGTGACATATGCATCTTCATCAATCTGCTCAATGATGCGGCGAAGTTGAACAATCTCGCGTTTATTTATGACGATATAAAGAATTTTGCGGACGTCCTTCGTATAGCCGCCTCTTCCTTCTAAGATCGTCACACCGCGCCCCATTCTATTTATCAATTCATCGAGAACTTCTTCTTGATATTTGGAAATAATCATCACGGCGGTGCGCTCATTTGCACCCTCTACGATTTTATCGATAACTTTCGCACCAACAAATACAGCGATCAATGTATACATAGCTTTTTCTTTTCCAATCACAAAGGCAGACATTGAAATGACGGCTATATCAATAACGAGCATGGCTTTCCCAATACTCCAACCTAAAAACTTATTACACAATTTTGCTAAAGTCGTTGCTCCCCCCGATGTACCCCCGGCTCGAAAAATCATCCCAAGACCGATACCGACAAATAAACCAGCAAACATAGCGGCAAGCAGACTATCGTCATTTAATTCCTCCCCCCACCCATAAGTAAGCTCTAAAAAAAGAGACATAAAAACGATAGCAACCATCGTATAAATGGTTGTCTTAATCGTGAAAAATTTGTAGCCAATTGCTACCAGCAAAAGATTCAAAATCAAATTGACTATTCCGGGCGACCAGCCAAATAGATAATAAGTAATGATGGTTAAACCAATAACACCGCCTTCTGATAACGTATTTGGAATAGCAAAATAATTGATACCGATTGCAAATATAAATGTTCCTATTATTATTATAAAAATATCGCTGGCTCTTTGTTTCATTTACTCCCCTCCCTTTTAAAAATCAACGTAATAATCTCCATTGACTATACCTCTTAAATTATTTGTACTCAAGGGCTTCGTTTGGGGCTAAATGTGAGCACAAAAAGCCAAATATTAGAAAAACTCGGCTTGCCGCCGAGTCTGCATTTCCATTCTCACGCCTAAATGTTTCAATCATTTATGGCTGAAATAATTATTAATAACCTATTCCTCTCCCCTCAAACACACCCGCAAGATTTCCTCACAATTAAAGAAGGTGGTAATTCTATATGTTTTTTATAGTTTGGATTGTGTATTTTACTTAAAAGCACATCAAATGCTGTTTTACCAATGGTAGCTGGCGGTTGTACAATATTTGTAATCGGGGGATCTACGATAGAAGCTGATGCAAAATCCCCGAATCCGATTAAAGCAATGTCCTCAGGAATCTTCAACAAAAACTCCTTCATTTGTGAAATAGCTCCTATCGTCATCAAATCGTTGAGTACAAAAAGAGCAGATATATCGTTATGTCTAGTTAACAATGACTTTACTGCTGCTGCTCCTCCCGCAACAGTTGCATGACCAAGTTCCATATAACTTTCATTAAAGGGTAAATTATAGTTTTTTAAAGCCTCTTTATAACCTTTTATCCTCTCATCTGTCGTAGATACGTTCGACACACCGTATATCATTCCAATTTTTTTATGACCGTGCTTTAATAAGTGAAAAGCAGCATCGTATCCAGTTTGAAAGTTATCCCCCGTAACTTTAGGAGTGTTTTTAGCAAGGTCCGTGTAACGGTTAACCAAGACTACTGGAAAATCTTCACTTGTGTACTTATTCAAGTACTCTAAATCACTAGAAGCTGGTGATAAAATGATACCGTCTATCATTCTTGAATGAAGTACACTAATGGTTTCTTCTTCGTAATCCTTCACCTCATTTGTATTAACGAGAAGCAGATTGTACCCCATTTCCCTGGCTCTTTCCTCAACCCCATACACCATCTCGGTTACAAAGCTGTCCGGTAAACTAGATACTACCATTGCTGCGGTTTTTGTGGTTTTTTGTCTTAAATTTTTTGCCGTGGAGTTTGGAATATAATTATATTTTTGAATAAGATTCATGATTTTTTTTTGTTTGTTTTCGGTAATATGCTTTGTTCCATTTATGACATGAGATACTGTAGCAATTGATACTTGTGCTTCTTTGGCGATATCTTTCATCGTGACTTTCATGTTTTAACTCCTCCAAGTTAAACCTTTTACTTCCTGTTTTACTAATTATATATTATACTATCTATTTTTATAATTCAATTTATATATTTTTATATATTTACAACTAATTTTCAACTTAAAACCCCTTTTATAAAATTTCATGCCATTTAGTATTGACATTAAAAGCGTTTACATAGTAACATTTTAATCAAATCGGTAAAACGATTAACCAAAAGGAGGATTAACATGACAAAAACCGCTTCTATTTCTCCAGAAAAAATAGAACTCATAAAAGAAAAAGCAAAGATGTCCCGGTTAGAAACGATACGATTAATTTCTTTGGCAAAAAGCGGTCATTACGGCTCTTCTTTTTCCAGTTCAGAAATTTTCGCTACGCTGTATTACCATATTATGAATTACAAAGCTGACGATCCAAAATGGCCAAAGAGAGATCGATTTGTCATGGGAAAAGGCCACTCTGCTGTAGGTGTTTATCCTATATTAGCCGATGTCGGTTTCTTTCCTAAAGAAGAATTGGATACTTACACGCAGGTAGGCAGCGCGTTTGGCGACCACCCTGATATGAACAAAATTAAAGGCGTTGATTTTAGTTCTGGTTCGATTGGACACGGCTTATCTGTTGGTGTTGGCATGTCTCTTGGAGCCCGCGTAGATAACGAAAACTATAGATCCTACATCTTAATGGGAGATGGAGAATTACAAGAAGGACAAGTTTGGGAAGCAGCGATGAGCGCAGCCTCTTTTAAACTAGGGAATCTCGTCGCTATTGTAGACAATAATAAGGTGACCGTAGATGGCAATACAGAAGAATTAATGAATATTAACCCGATCAAAGAAAAATGGGAAAACTTTGGCTGGAATGTCGTGGAAGTCGATGGCCATGATATAGAAGCTCTAGTAGAAACATTTGAAAACCTGCCGCCTGCTGATTCTGACGTGCCAACTGCAATTATTTGTGACACTGTAGCTGGTAAAGGAGTTTCATTTATGGAGCATGGCTATGAGTGGCACGTTGCCAACTTAGGGGAAGGCGACATTAAAAGAGCAATCGAAGAAATCGAAGGAGGTAACTAAAATGAGCACAACTACCTTTCATCCAGATACATGGGAATTGTATAAAAGCCTCGAATTGTCCAAACAGTTAACAGCTGGAGAAACACTGGCTAAACTAGGAAAAGATCATCCAGAAATCGTTGCTATGTCCTCTGACCTCAGCAAGCCTACCCGTTTATGGGACTTCGGCAAGGAATTTCCTGAACGCTTTTTTAACTTTGGGTTGGCTGAAAAAAATATGGTAACGGCTGCAGCAGGCTTAGCTTCCACAGGAAAAACACCGTTTGTTTCTACTTACGCTTCTTTCTTAGGTATATTAGCCGCTGAAAATATTAGAACGGCTGTTGCTTACCCTAACTTAAATGTGCGTTTAATAGGTACCCACACTGGAATTGCTATGGGATTTTATGGAACGTCCCACCATGCTACAGAAGATATTTCGATAACTAGAGCTATGGCTAATATGACAGTTATCTCACCTGCTGACGGTACGGCACTAGCAGAAATGGTAGAAGAATCGGTAAAAACTTACGAAGGGCCGATTTATTTCCGGGTGAGCCGCGGCCGTGAAGAATCCGTTTACGAGAAAACCGACTCAAAAACCCACAATAAAATTGGAAAAGCGAATACGTTAACAGACGGCAATGACTTAACCATTATTGCTTGCGGAATTGAAGTTAATGAATCTCTTAAAGCAGCCAAGCAGCTCGAAGAACAAGGGATCAAAACAAGAGTGATAGATATGCACACTATCAAACCTATGGATACAGAAGCGGTCTTAAAAGCAGCGAAAGAAACAGGCACCATTCTCACCGTAGAAGAGCATAATGTACAAGGTGGTTTAGGCAGTGCTGTATCCGAAGTACTAATGGAATCCGGTATTCCTTGTAAATTTAAACGTCACGGCTTTTACGATGAGTATTCTCTCATTGGTAAACCGTATCACCTTTATAAACACTACAAGTTAGATGGAGACGGCATTGCTTCTGTAGCAAAAGATTTACTAGATAAATAAATGTACTAGATGATAAGATAAATAATATAGGAATAAAGTCATTAGAAAAACTCGACTTCCCACCCGCACTTATGGTGGAAGTCGTAGTTTTACTTAAAGTATTAATAAAACTCGACTTGCCGCCAACTCCAAATGGCGGGAGTCGCAGTTTATCTACTTCCTTTAACAAAGCTAAACAATCCTTTTTATCCAAGTCAGCCCTCGATTGGTTGCCTTGGATAAAAACAATGCCTGATTTCCTTATTGCTAAAAATGTAAACGTTATCAAAAGTCCCTTTACAACACCGAAAAATCACCTATTGAATAGGAGGGGAGAAATGAAAACCTTACGACATTTGGTCACATCTTTAGTCATCTTACTTGGAGCTAGTGTCATGATTGTATTTATTTCTGGCGGACAAGTGGTAGAACCTGCGGATGAAACAATCATAAGGTTTGGTCACGGTTCAGAAGAATCTAATGAAAGACATCTCGCTGTCCTGCATTTTAAAGAACTTGTTGAAAATAAATCGAATGGGAACATTCAGGTACAAGTTTATCCAAATGAACAACTCGGTTCAGAAGCAGAAATGATCGAAAGTGTTACCTTAAATGATCTGCAGATGGTCGCTTCGAGTGCATTTAGTCAATACGACCAACGTATAAGCGTTTTTGAATTACCCTACCTTTTCTCCTCTTATGAAGAGGCGTGGAACGTATTAGATGGAAAAATTGGAGAGAAAGCAGCGGAACCGTTATTAGAAAATAATTTAAGAATTCTTTCTTATTTTGAAAATGGATTTCGTCATGTGACTTCGAACCAGCCTATCGAATCACCAAATGACTTAAATGGGTTAAAAATTAGAACCCCGGAATCCCCTTTATCACTAGGTACATTTAAGACTCTGGGAGCAAATCCTACCCCTATGGCCTTTGGAGAACTCTATACAGCGCTTCAGCAAGGTACGGTTGATGCCCAGGAAAATCCGGTGGCTAACATTCACTCTAGTAAATTTCAAGAAGTTCAAAAATACCTTAACTTCACCGGCCACCAATACATGCCTCTACCAGTGGCTGTAAGTGAGGATTTCTGGCAGTCTCTATCTCCTTATTCGCAAAATATTGTAAAAGACAGTGCTCAAGAAGCCGCGCAGTATCACAGAGACTTGATTGTAAAAAACGAAGATAAAATGGTCAAAGAATTACAAGAAGATGGCATGAAAGTAATAGAACCTGACACCGAACAATTCGAAAAAGACACAGAAATGGTATATGAACACTTCAAAAATGAATTTGGAGATGAAATGGTGGAGGAGATTCTTCAGCAAGTAAAAGAATAACGCATTTGAAAAAAAATCGGCTTACCGCCACGTAAAGAAACCGCCAGTTAAAGGAACTTCTGCTAAACACACACTGCAACGCTAGGATGTGTTAATATCGCTAATGCCACTGGACATGGCGTTTTTGGCGAGGTGTAAGTCACCACATCCAGTGGAAGTACGTCCTGTACGTTGGAAGACGTAGTTTTGCTTGTACGTTGATCCTTTAACAAAGTTAAACTTTCCTAAAGTATGAACCAAGGGTGAGGCAGCATGAAATTATTAAAATGGATGGATGAACATTTAGAAGAATACGCGTTAATTATATTAAGCAGCTTTACAGTAATCCTTATATTCACTCAAGTCGTCATGCGGTACGTTTTTGGCCATTCTCTCTCCTGGTCAGAGGAAACGGCTAGATATGCATTTATATGGATGATTTATATCGGGATAAGCTATGGAGTGAAGAAACAGCGGCACTTAAATGTAGATGCCTTTTCTTTGCTTTTTGAGAAGAAAGGGAAAATTATTCTCGGAATGATTTCTAATGTATGTTTCCTCACCTTTGCTGTGGTTATAACCTATTACGGCATAGATATTGCTTTTAAGATTACAAGAGAGTCTGCAGCATTGCAATTACCAATGGGCTGGGTTTACGCCGCTCCAGCGATAGGGATGTTATTAACTGTTATTAGGATTATTCAAAACCTGGTAACACAAGGACATGCGTTAAAAAATCTAAAGACAAAAGAGAAAAAAGATCATCATGAGATTCAGGAGGAAGCTATATGACACCCTTTATTTTATTCGGAAGTTTCTTTTTTTTCTTAATCTTAACGGTGCCTATTGGTATTGCCCTGGGGCTGGCAGGATTAATAACTGCTTTATATTCTTCTAATATTTCTATCACATTCTTAACTCAAAATCTTGTAACTTCTACAGATAACTTTGCTTTAATGGCTATCCCCTTTTTCATTTTAGCCGGTGAGATCATGGGGAAAGGCGGAATATCAACAAGGTTATTTGATGCAGCAAATGTATTTGTAGGCAGATTTACAGGCGGGTTTGCGATGGCAGCTGTTTTAACGTGCATGTTCTTTGCAGCCATATCTGGTTCTGGTCCTGCAACCGTAGCTGCCATCGGAGGAATCATGATTCCCGCCATGGTTGCACAAGGATATGATAAAAAATTTGCAACAGCAGTCATTGTATCGGCCGGTTCGTTAGGGATTATCATTCCACCAAGCATCCCATTAGTATTATTTGGAGTGTCCGGCGGCCAATCGATTGGTGATTTATTTTTGGGCGGGATTGTGCCAGGTCTTATCCTCGGTTTAGCAATGATGGTTTGGATCTATATTTATTCAAAAAAGAAAAATTATAAAGGAACCCAAGAAAAGTTTACCTTCTATAAAGCTTTTCATTCCTTAAATAATGCAAAATGGTCCCTGCTTGTTCCAGTCCTTGTATTAGGAGGAATTTATGGAGGCATCTTTACACCTACAGAAGCAGCTGTGATTGCCGTGGTTTATGCCGTTTTTGTAAGCGTATTCTTGCATAAAGAGATGACATTTCAAGATTTGCCAGGTATCATCAGGGATGCCGCCTTAAACTCCGTTATTATCCTGTTAATCATTGGAACGGCGAATACATTTGGAACGCTATTATCTATGGAAAGAATCCCTCAAGTATTGGCAGACGGTTTTTTGTCGATCTCGCAGCAGCCATTTGTATTATTATTACTTGTCGTTCTTTTATTATTGATCATTGGTTGTTTTATCGACACCTCAGCAGCGGTGATTATTTTTACACCCATTTTATTACCAACTGCGATGGAAATCGGTATTGATCCTATTCACTTTGGAATTTTAATGATTGTTTCTCTTTCCATTGGATTTATTACTCCTCCGCTTGGGGTCAATTTATTTGTCGGTTCCGGCATCTCCGGACTTGGAATGCCTGTCCTTGCAAGAGCAGTGATTCCGTTCTTTGCGGTTATGGTTGTTAGTCTCTTCGTCATTATCCTTATTCCAGAATTATCACTCGTCTTTCTTTAAGAGTTAATAATAAGGAGCCTGTGGTAAAAAGCGCACGCACCACAGGCTATTTTTCATGGTTGTATCATTCTTGCTGTTCGAGCAATAGATATATCTATATAATTTATTAAGGGGGAAGGTATTATCTAACTAAGCTTCTTCTAAGGCGTACTCTTGTTTTATTTTTTTGATAATGTTTTCAACTGTAAAACCATAATATTCTGCGGCCTCAGGACCTGGTGCGGAAATGCCAAACGTATCCATGCCTACGATCAACCCGTCGGTACCTGTGTATTTCTCCCAGCCTAGCGGGCTTGCCATTTCAATCGCAACTCGTTTTGTAATGGTAGGATCCAGCACTTTTTGTTTATACTCACGTGACTCGGCATCAAAGTTTTCCCAAGAAGGCATGCTGATCACTTTCGCCTTGTACCCTTCTTTCTCAAGTTGTGCTTGCACGTTTAATGCAAGAGATACTTCAGAACCGGTCGCAAGTAGTAACAAGTCTGCTTCCGGATGGTCTTTCACCACATAAGCACCGTGTTCTACCCCTGCAGCTGCTTCATCCACGGAAAGATCAAGCGCCGGGAGTCCCTGCCTGGATAGCGCCAGTACGGTAGGACGATTTCCTGAGGTAAGGGCCTGCTTCCATGCTGCATAAGTTTCTTTTACATCAGCCGGCCGAATTACTCTTACATTTGGCATCGCGCGCAAAGATGCTAAATGTTCAATCGGTTGATGCGTCGGCCCGTCTTCTCCGACAAAAATACTATCATGAGTAAATACATACGTTACGGGCAGGTTCATTAATGCAGCAGACCGAATAGACGATCTCATATAATCAGAAAAAGTAAGAAACGTGCCGCCGTAAACGTACAATCCGCCATGTAAAGCCATACCATTTAAGGCTGCGCCCATTGCAAACTCACGGACTCCAAACCAAATGTTCCGGCCTTCATATTGCCCTTTTAAAAAGTCCTGTTCATTTTTTATTGCAGTTTTGTTAGAGGACGCTAAATCAGCTGCGCCACCGATAAAAGAAGTAACATTCGACGCTGCGGCTTGAATCACATCGCCTGAAGAAGCACGTGTAGCCTGATCTTTTGATAAATCAACCGCTGCTTCGATGTTTTCCCACACCGACTGCGGAATTGACATATATCCTTGTTCAAAAGCGTCATATGCTTCTGCAAAAGATGTTTTAAACATTTCTTCTCTTTCTTTACACTGAGCATACTCTCTCTTTTTTCTCTCCACAATTTCTTTTACATAAGACCGAACATCTTCACTCACAAAGAAAGAAGTATCCTCTGTCCATCCATACGCTTCTTTTACTTTGCCAATTTCCTCTTTTCCAAGCGGAGCACCATGTGCTTGAGAAGTTCCTCCCTTGTTTGGAGAACCGAATCCAATCACCGTTTTCACTTCTATTAAGGAAGGCTGGTTTTTATTATTGCGAGCTTCTTGGATGGCACGATCAATCGCGTCCACATCATTTCCATCCTCTACGTACAACACTTGCCAGCCATAACTTTCAAATCGTTTTTGAACGTCTTCTGAAAAAGATTGGTGAAGATCACCATCTAAAGAAATGTCGTTGGAATCATACATCCAAATTAACTTTCCTAATCCTAAATGGCCTGCAAGAGATGCTGCTTCATGAGAGACGCCCTCCATTAAGTCACCGTCTCCGCAAATAGCATAAGTGAAATGATCAACCAGCTCATGATCATTCTTATTAAAAACGGCGCTTTGATGTGCCTCTGCCATCGCCATGCCAACTGTCATGGCAATTCCCTGGCCAAGCGGACCGGTTGTTGCCTCTACCCCTGCTGTATGGCCGTACTCAGGGTGGCCGGGAGTTTTACTGTTCAATTGACGAAAGGTTTTTAAATCTTCCATAGAAATATCATAATCAAACAAATGAAGCAAACTATATTGAAGCATCGACCCATGTCCGGCTGACAATACAAATCGGTCGCGGTCTCTCCAATCTGGGTCCTGAGGGTTCATCTTTAAATATTTCGAGAACAGCACCCAGGCCATGGGAGCGGCTCCCATCGGCATACCAGGATGACCAGAATTTGCTTTTTCTACAGCATCAATGGAAAGCATACGGATGGTATCTATGACTTGCTGGTCTTTTGTGTTGTGAAAGGTCATACACTTACCTCCTGAGAAGCTTTCTTGGAAGACCCGAACTCTTGCATTTTTTCTTGCACAACGGCTTTAATAGATGCTTGTGCAGGGCCTAAGTATTTGCGAGGATCATACAATTCAGGCTTTTCGTTTAAAATCTCCCGAACTGTTTTCGTTGCCGCGATTTGATTTTCTGTATTGACGTTTATTTTGGAAGTGCCAAGAGAAATAGCTCGTTGAATATCTTGGGCCGGCAAGCCGGAACCTCCATGAAGAACAAGTGGTTTATCTGTTTTTTCATGAATTTCCTGCATGCGGTCAAATGCGAGATGAGGTTCTCCTTTGTATGGTCCGTGAACAGAACCTAAAGCTGGGGCAAAACAGTCTACATCCGTTTCTTCAATGAGTTTTAAACAGTCCTCCACTTTTGCATATGCTTCTTCTGGATTTGTAATAACACCGCTGTCCTGAGCCCCAACATGTCCGACTTCCGCTTCGACGGAAACACCTGTGACGCGGGCTATTTTTAATACTTCATTCGTAATACGGATGTTTTCTTCGATTGGCAGATGAGAGGCATCAATCATTACGGATGATACACCAGCGTGAATCGCTTCCACACACAGTTCCACGCTCGAGCCATGGTCTAAATGAATGGCAACGGGAACAGTAATATCGTAATCTTTCATTAACCCTTCAACAATGTGTACAGCCGTCTGAAATCCGCCCATATATTTAGCGGCTCCTTTAGATAACCCGCAAATAACAGGAGACTGCTCTTCTTCTGCAGCCAGCAGAATACCTTGCGCAAATTCCAAATTATTAATATTGAACTGCCCGACAGCATATTGTTCTTTTTTTGCTTTGTTCAGCATTTCAGTCATTGAAACTAACACTTTTCCAACCCCTTTCTATACTGTTAGAACCTTTTTCATTTCATGTTGAGACTCGATCGTATACGCTTGATTATTTAATGTTAAAAAGGATTGTGTTTTTAATAAATCTCCGCTTTTTTCAACGCCTTTTGTTAATAGACCGTTCGTAATTCCAGTGGCAGCGAATAAACAATTATCCGTTGATACAATATCGTCTAATCGCAAAAAAGCGTCGGGATCTTTTATATTCATAGAAATACAGCGATCAAACTGCTCTTTATCGGCAGGACGTAATTTCCCTTGGAAGTCGCCGCCAAGACTGCGCATCGCCACTGCTGCAACAACTCCTTCTGGAGCTCCTCCGGTTCCCATAAACAGATCCGCAGAATGATCGCTTAGGGCAGCCGCCAACGCTGCATTGATATCCACTTCTTTAAACAAAGTAACTTTTGCTCCCAATTTCTTAGCTGCTTCAATAATATGATCGTGACGCGGCCGCTCTTGAACCATCACTTCTACTTCTGCTGCTGATTTTCCTAAAGCCTTTGCCACATTTATTATGTTGTCTTCGGGAGAAAGCTCTATATCAATGGCCCCTTTTGCTTTTGGCCCAACTGCTATTTTGTCCATATACATATCAGGCGCATGGAGCAGGCTGCCTTTTTCCGCTGCAGCTAATACGGCAATAGAATCGTTTGCTCCGGAGGCTACCAGTTTCGTGCCATCAATGGGGTCGACTGCAATGTCTATTTCTGGTCCCGTTCCATCCCCTACGTTCTCTCCAATAAACAACATCGGAGCTTCGTCCATTTCGCCTTCACCAATCACTATCGTTCCATTTATACTCGCTTTATTTAATTCCCGGCGCATGGCCTCTGTTGCATGAAAATCTGCCTTATTTTTATCTTGATTTCCAATGTGAGGATAAACGGCTGCAGCAGCCTGCTGGGTGACGTTCACCAATGGAATCGCAAGGTTGATCATTTTCCCACCTCTATTTCGTTTTAGCGAAACGGTTTATACCAAAAATAGCCCAAAAGTTTAACGATTTAGACTTTTGCGGCTATTGTTAGAAAAACTTGATGAGGTTCTCCCAAAAGGTTTTTGCAGCTGAAGTTAACTTAACAAATTTGCCGAGTCGACTTATGGGAATGCCCCTCGTGATTTTTCCTAATGTAAGAACCATCTCTAGCTTTTTGAAACATATTCCTGCTCTTTATCGATAATTTTTTGTACTTTTCGAGAAGATCCACCTTCCCAAGCTACGCTCAAGTAACTTTCCACTACTTTTTTTGCGGCCTCCGGACCAATGATTTGAGCGCCCATCGTTAAAATTTGTGCATTATTGCTTAATTGGGCACGTTCTGCCGAATAAGTATCATGGCACAAAGCTGCGCGGATACCTGGAATTTTACCAGCTGCTATCGCCACTCCTATACCGGTGCCACATATGAGAATGCCGCGATCAACGTTTTCGTCTTGAATCGCTTGGGCCACTTCAAAGGAAACATCGGGATAATCTACCGCATCACAGCTGTGGCAGCCATAATCACTTACCGAATGTCCTAATCCCTCTATGAAACTCTTAATCTCTTCTTTTAAATGAAAAGCATTATGATCGCTTCCGATTGCGATTTTCATTTACCATCACCTCTTTTTGTTTAATTATACTTTATATCATTTATTTTCGATTGTCAATTTTAACTTACTTTATTTTTCGTTTTCTTTTATCTTATGAAAACAAGTGAAAGTGAAGGTACAATAATGATGACCGCTAAACTTAGGATCATTGCAGCGAAAAAAGGCGTAACTGCTCTTGCTAGAGTAGGTATACCTATTCCAGAAATCCCTGATCCAACAAATAAGTTAACTCCTAATGGCGGCGTGATAAAGCCAATCGACAAGTTAGTTATCATTAAAATCCCAAAATGAACCGGATCAATTCCTAACTCTGCTACCACCGGAAATAAAATAGGCGTCAAAATAACGATCGCTGCTACGGTGTCCATGAACATGCCTACCACTAATAGCAGAATACAAATTAACAAAATAATCACGATCGGATTTTCCGATACCGTCGTAAGCGCATCAGCTACTTTAATAGGTATTTGTTCTAACGTTAAAATTCTTCCAAAAGCGGTCGCCGCAGAAATAACAATTAAAATAGTAGCGCTTGTTAATGCCGATTTCGTAATAATGTTAGGCAGGTCTTTTAATTTCATTTCTCTATACACAAACAGGCTGATAACTAAAGCGTATACCACGGCTATAACAGCTGCCTCTGTAGGCGTAAACTTCCCGCTGTAAATACCGCCAAGAATAATGATAGGTGTAAATAAAGCCCATTTGGCTTTGTTTATCTGCTTAAATAAAGCGTTAAAAGAAAATTTTTCTCCTACACCTTTGTATCCTTTCTTTTTCGAATAAAGGTAACACCATAAAATCATGACTAGTCCAACTAAAATTCCTGGCAGTATCCCGCCTAAGAACATATCTCCGACAGAAGTCTGAGAGGAAACGCCATACATGATCATTGGAATACTTGGGGGAATAATAATTCCCAAAGAACCAGCTGAAACAACAACAGCTGTCGCGAATTTTTTATCATATCCTTCGTTAATCATTGTTGGTATCATAAGCCCCCCTACTGCAGCGACAGTAGCTGGACCTGACCCTGAAATAGCGGCAAAAAACATGGAAGTTAGTACGGCAACAACAGCCATCCCTCCAGTAATATTACCGACAATAACTTTCCCTAAATTCATTAACCGACTAGAGATGCCTCCCCCGCTCATTAACTCTCCTGCTAAAATAAACAGAGGAACAGCGAGTAATGGGAAGGTATCTACAGAAGTTACCAAATCTCTAATAAGAGCCTCGGCGGCAAGAGAAGGAACGAAAAGAATCGTTATTAAAGATGCTAAACCTAAAGCAATTCCAATAGGTACAGTAGCTATTAACAAAAAAGCCAGGGTTCCAAATAGAATCAGCGAAATCATAGTATCTCCTCACCCTCTTTATTGCGCCATCTTACTGTTACCTTCCATTGATCCTGGATTAAGCGAATAAAAGCTAAAGAAAACCCTACAAGTGTAGATGCATACACCCAGCCGTAGGAAATTCCTAATCCAGGAGTTGTCCGTTGAATGCCAAAAGCTGTGTTGAGGCCATAATATATAACTACGACCGAAAATATTAAAAAAGCTAAATTAGAGACGGTTCTAATAAAAAATCTTCCATTTAGTTTAAATAAAAGAGCAAGAGACTCAATTTTTAGGTGCTTATTTTTCTTTACTGCATAGCTGACTCCTATAAACAACATCCAAATAAACATATAGCGGGCTAATTCTTCTGTCCACGGAAAAGTAAAGCCCAAAATATTGCGGGTGACGACTTGAATAAAAAGAGTGATCACTAAAACAGCAGTAGTGAATATTAATAAGTATTCTTCAATGTAACGATCCAAAAATTTTATGATCTTCATGAGGATCCCTTCCTTTCGGAAGATAATATTTTTGAAACGGAAAGCAGGTACTTTTTTACATTCAACAAATCTTCTAATCTTTGAAAGTACCTGCTTATCCGTTGGTTTTTGGTATTCTGCATTGTTTTAAAGGTTATCGATTTTATCTAGCTGCTTCAGCTTCTTCTAAGAGTGTATCCATGAAATCTTCACCGACTACATCTGCATATTCGTCATACACACTCTCTACAGACTCAGCAAAAGGTTCTGTATCAGGTTCATTTGCTTCCATGCCATTTTCTTCTAGTTCTTTAAGAAGTTCTTCATCTTCATCACGTACTGATTCACGGTGGAATTGTGCAGCTTCGCTGGCAGCTTCTTCAATGATACTTTGGTGATCTTCGCTCAATGAATTCCAAAATTCATCGCTAATAGCCATTGGCAATGCGCTGTATTGGTGTCCTGTCAACGATACATAATCTTGTACTTCGTAAAAGCTGCTCGCATGAATGTTGGCTAGAGGGTTTTCCTGGCCATCAACAGTACCTTGCTGCAGAGCTAAATAAAGTTCTCCAAAAGCCATCGGAGTAGCGCTTGCCCCCATTGCATTTATTGTTTCGATAGACACATCAGCTTCCGGAGTCCGGATACTTAACCCGCTTAAGTCTTCTGGACTTTCAATAGGGTGGCTGCTGTTAGTGACGTGACGCATACCATTTTCAAAAAAGCTTAATATACGAATGTTGTCATCTAGTAAAGGCTCTGATACTAAATCCCCAACTTCTCCGTCTAGTACTTCCCAAGCATGCTCATAGTCTTCAAAGAGATAAGGAAGTTCTACAGCCCCGATTAAATCATTATATTGTGTGTAAATCCCTGCACCAGCTAAGGCAATATCTAAATTATTTAAAGAAACATTCTCTATCATTTCCGGTTCGCTTCCTAATTGCTCATTCGGAAAAATATCAACACTAATAGCCCCTTCTGACTCTTCTTCTACCGCTTCTTTAAATTTCACTGCGGCTTCGTGGCGCACATTTGATTCTGCAGACCCGTGTCCAAAATCAATGATGATTTCTTCTCCATCTCCTCCTCCTTCATTCCCTGAAGCCTCATCTTGTGTTTCATCCCCGCCGCATGCTGCTAATACCGTAGCACTTAAACCTATGAGAGCAGTTTGCATTAAGAATTTTTTCATTTTACCCTCTCCTTAAAAAAATTAATAATTTTTATCGATCGTTAGAAGAATTTTTTCAAAAGATTGTATATCCCAAGCTGACCTTCCAATAAATAAACCGTTTACATTTTTACAATTCAAATAGGATTCAAAATTTTGCTCATTGACACTGCCGCCATACAAAATAGGGACGTCCTCTCCTGTTTCATCAAATAATTCTATTAATAAATGGCGAATGTTACTGTGCTGTTCTCTAACATATTCTGCTGAAGCAGGAACCCCTTTGGATCCAATCGCCCACACAGGTTCATAGGCAATCTGGACGTTTGATATTTCTTCTTTCGTAAGACCATATAAAGAGACTTTTAACTGCTTTCGTATTTTTTCATTTCCGGTATTTCTTGCTTTATCAACGGAATTTTCACCTATACATAAGAGAGGAGTTATCCGTTTTTGTAAGGCTGCTTTAACCTTCTTATTTAGGTCTATATCATTTTCGTTATAATATTGACGTCTTTCTGAATGACCAAGTTCTATTAAGTCTACTCCCGCTTCTTCCAACATTAACGGGGAAACTTCGCCAGTGTAAGCTCCCCGCTCCTCCCAATGCATGGTTTGAGCTCCCAGCTTAATATCTGATTCTTGCAATAACTCTTTTAAAGGGTAGAGGTGCGGGAACGAAGGAATGACAAATAATTCTATTTTCGAAGAAAGTGATTTCTTTATTTCGATTAACCTTCTTAAATAATCTCTTCCTTCTGCCAGGGTTTTTGTCATTTTCCAATTTGTTCCTATCAGAATTTTCTCATTCATTTTTTTCCATCCACACTCTCATACTTTTAAAAATGAGCCAGACGGAGGTAGCCCCTGCGTCTTGAAAACCTAAGGCTCTCTCTCCTAATGTTTTAGCGCGGCCAAATTTCGCTTCAAGATTTTTCGTATATTCTACGCCTTGGTTAGCAGCTTCTTCGGCATCTGCGACACTGTCGTAAAGACCTTTTCCTTCTCCTGCAGCTTTCTTTAGTGCTTCAGAGGCTGGTTCCAATGCGTCAATCATCGTTTTGTCTCCTACACTAGCTTTACCTCGTTTTTTCACCGCTTCTGTTGATTCTCCGAAGATCGCAGCCAGAGTATTTGTGTCCAGCGTTTCCTTTGCAGGAAGATTTTTCACCCCGCCGCTAAACATGGTCCCAAAAATAACTCCTGAGGCGCCGCCCATGGACTTCATCATTTCCATTCCAGTTACCTTAAACACTGCATTAACGTTATGACAGGAAGCTTCTTGGAGCTTAGCAGTAAAAGCCTCCGCTCCTGTAGCCATTCCAGCACCATGGTCACCGTCACCAATTTCACTATCAATTTTGCCTAACATATCTTTGGCGTTTATTATTTCTTCTCCGATATGAAGAAACATCTGTTGGACCTCAGCTGCATTTAATGTCTTTACTGACGACGTGCTCATTCGCTTTCACCCCTATTCGCTCTTGTATAATATGGAGAAGCTGCGGGAACATCAAAATACTTCTTCAGTTCATCATCCAACTTCATAAAGGTTATCGAAAAGCCTCCCATATCTTGAGTCGTACAATAACTATTAACATCGGTATCGTAGACGTTTATATTTCTTTCTTCACACCATTGCTGCACTTTTCGATTTACGATAAATAGTTCCATGAGGGTTGTCTTTCCTAATCCATTGATCAGTACTGCTACTTCCTCATCTGATTGAAGCCCGGCAACTTTCTGCAATTCCTCTAACAATTCTGTTGTTAGTTCATCAGCCGGCTTCATTTTAGAGCGCCTTATACCTTTCTCCCCGTGAATACCCAGGCCATATTCAATTTCATCTTCAGGCAGTTCAAACATCGGCTCTGTTTTCCCTGGGCTTGTACCCGGTGATAGTCCCACACCGATGGAAAAAAGATTATCATTGGCCTTTGCTGTAAGTCGCTTAACTTCTGAAAGGGGCAGCCCGCTAGCAGCGGCCCCTCCAGCTATCTTTAAAACAAACATGTCGCCTGCAATGCCTCGACGTTCTTCTTTTTCTTCTGCAGAGACAACATCATCTGTCACTTGCACAGTTTCTGTATCAATGTCTTCTACTTCTGCCAGTTCAGAAGCAACATCGAAATTCAAAACATCTCCTGCATAATTTCCGTAAATATAAAGGACGCCTTTGCCTTGATCTACGGATTTTGTTACCTCTAAAATGGTATCTGGTGTGGGCGCAGCAAATACATTTCCAAGTGCCACACCATCAGCCAATCCCTCTCCCGCTGCACCAATAAACAGCGGCTCATGGCCAGTTCCGCCCCCAATAACAATTCCTACTTTGTCAGGAGAAGAATGTTTATAAGTGATTCCTTTTACATCAGGAACTTTTTTGTAATCGTTTGAATAAGCAGCAATAAACCCTTCTATCATCTCATCTACTATGGCCGCTTCTTGATTTATAACTTTCTTCATAGGATCACCTGCTTACTTTTTGATACTGACTTAGAGCGTTTTTCATATTTTTTATGCTTTTTTGAATCCATTCATCTTCCACTTTAATGGTTTCTTCCATCGATCCTTGATAAGGAAGCCAAAGTTCAATAATTCCATTTGGCGTTTGTGAAACACCATTCAAGCTATTTAATAAATACTCTAAGTCCAGCTGTCCTTCACCGACCGGAGTCCCGATTAAATCAAACCCAATCGTTCGATCCTTTCGAATAAAGATAAAATCTTTCAGATGTACGTTTGTACTATGGTGAATGACGTTGTCAATGACATCGTTTGGCATTTCCAATTCTGAAATGGAGTTTGCCGGATCTAAACAAATCCCAACGTGTGGATGATTCACTTCTTCAACGATTTCTACCAAATCTTTTGTTTTCACAGGTTCATAGGTTTCTAAAGCAATTTTTACATTATTTTCGATTAAACTATCTAATGATTCTTTTAACCAATGAACTGCTTCTTCATTTGAAGGTTTAGTGTTTTTACTGTGCACCATGCTTCGAAGCGTAGCAGCTTTTAACCACGAAGCAACGACAGCATATGTTTTTAAATGATCCGGATGGATTCCTTGGGTGCCTAGTTCTAATTCAATACCTTGCTGCTCAGCATAAAGAGAAATATCTTTCACTTCTTGTTCGGAAAATTCGACTATTTCATCATAATCGCAAATTTGAAAAACTTCTCCGCCTAAAGTTTTCGTTTTACTAATTAAGTGTTTTAACGTTTGAGGCTCTTTCGGCAATTTTTCTACTTCCCACCGGAAAGCGTAAGTGCTGATACCAACTTTCATGGTATGTCCCCCTTCTTTAATCGATATGTGATCCTCCATTAATGTCGACTTCTTCTCCTGTTAGATAACTAGCACCAGGCGAAGCTAAAAACGCAACCGTATAGGCTACATCTTCTGCTGTGCCGGCACGCTTAGCTGGGATGCCGTTTTCAATTTCTGCGCGTTTCTCCGGTGTTAATAGTCCTCCTGTAATATCCGTTGCTATAAATCCAGGTGCTACCGTGTTCAATGTGATGCCATATTCAGCCATTTCTCTTGCAGCTGCTTTCGTAAAGCCAGTAACAGCTGCTTTAGCTGCAGAATAATGGGACCCGCCAAATACTCCGCCGCCTCTTTTACCAGAAACAGAACTTAAGTTAACAACTCTTCCATACTTATTTTCTTTCATGTACGGTAAAGCTGCCTGGGTTAAATAAAATGTGCCGTTGACGTTCACATTAAAAATGAGATCCCATTCTTCCTTAGAAATATCTAACACTCTCGTTGGCCGTGTGATTCCTGCATTGTTAATCAAAATATCAATTTTGCCATGATCGTTTACGATTTCTTTCATTTTTTCATTAACTTGATCTTGATTGGTGACATCTAAAAGTAAACCATGAGCTGATCCCTTTTCCTGATTAATGTCTTCTACTGCGTCGTTTAACATGTTCTCGTCGATGTCCGAAATAATCACCTTTGCTCCGCGTTTTACTAATTGTCTTGAAATTTCTCGTCCAATCCCTCTTTTTGAAGCTGCTCCCGTTACTAAAGCTACTTGATTTTCAAAGTTCATCGTGTCGTAACCCCCATCGTTTCTAAATTAATGAATTGGTTAAAATTAATTATATAAATTTACCGGTAAAAATCGTATAATGTTTATAACCAAATTTGGAAAAACGTTTAACCAATCTGTTAAATAAAATCATAAATTCTGAAAGCGCTTTTGTCAAATGTATTTTTAAATTATTTTGTTTCTCTGTTTAGACTTTTAGGAGTTAAAATTTGCTAAAGGGTAAAAGTATAAGGAAAACTACGTCTTCCGCTATTTGGCCTTTCGTAATAACTTTGGATAATTTAAAAAATGGTTTACAATAACAGGGTGTCATATAGGAGGGTATAACAATGCGAATAACAATGAAGGAGATTGCAAAAGAGGTGGGAGTTTCAGTAACTACCGTCTCTCATGTAATAAACGGAACCAAACGAATATCTGAACCTACATACAATAAAATCATGGAATGTGTGAAACGTCATAATTATGTACCTAACTATTCAGCTAAGAACCTGCGTAATAGTGCGACTAAAACAGCTGGCTTAGTAGTGCCGAGTTTTCCGGACTCCTATGTAACAAGGTACATTAACAGCATTAGTAAACGCGCGAAGGAAATGGGATACAGTTTATTGTTTGTAAATACTGATGAGGATACCGACTATGAAGAAGAAACATTAAAGCTGCTTAACGCCAAAATGGTAGATGGAATCATTCTGGCTCCTTCCGCTAAAGCTTCTAAACCATTGCCATATGATGTAACATTCTTAAAAGATTCGATGCCGATTGTGCTTATAAGCCGCCGCCATGAAGCTTTTGATGATTGTCCCGTTGTTATTCAAGATGATTATCAAGCAGGGTACGATGCAGCCACCCATCTCCTGTACCACAATCATGAAAACATGGGGATTATTTACGCAGTCGAAGATATCTCTCCAACGAATGACCGGATAAGAGGCTTTGAAGATGCGTTAAAAGAACATGGTTTAAAACTGCCTTCAAATCATATATATCAAGGATATGCCACGGTTGAGGGCGGCAAAAAAGCCGTCCGGAAACTTTTAGAAAATCAGCCACAAATTACGGCTATATTTACGTTAAACGATTCTATGACAATCGGTGCTATTTCAGCGTTGAAAGAAATGAATAAGAAGGTCCCTAATGACGTTGCTCTTATCGGTTTTGGTGATTTCCCTTCTGCTGCTGTCATGGACCCGCCAATTACGAACATTAATTTGTCACCAGACATTTTAGGACAAACGGCTTTTGATCTGCTTTTAAATAAAATAAACAACCCGGGGTACAACAAAAGTAAAAGCGTTCACCTCCCTACATATCTGATCACCCGTAAATCGTGCGGATGTTAGGCTTGTGAAAGGTTTAACGTTTAACCTTCATCAAAGATGAGAAAAATAAGTATTATAGCATTTTCTTTCAAATTTATTTTATTTACTTTTGATTATTGTCGTTATTTTTCATATGATAGTGGTGTATCAACAATAAAGTAGAAGGTGACGCTATGAATAAACTATTTGTAACAGAACGCCGACATAAAATTATGGAAATGTTAAATCAGGAACAGCGTCTAACGGTTAAAAGATTAGCAAAAGTCCTGGGTGTCTCTGAAGTCACGCTCCGTTCAGATTTAAAAGAAATGGAGAAAGAAGGCCTCCTGCACCGTACACACGGAGGCGCTATGCTGCCAAAAGATTCTGTGAGTGATAATAATATCCCTTTTTACTCAAGAGAACGGAAAAATAAAAATGAAAAACGTTTAATAGCCCAAGAAGCCCTTCCTTTCATCCATGACGGGCAATGTATCTTGCTTGATGCCAGTTCAACGGCTCTTGAATTAGCCAGACTTCTTAAAGACACTACGTTAAGATTAACGATCGTAACGAGCGGGATATATACGGCCTTAGAACTAAGAGAGAATTCTAACTTCACCGTTATAATATTGGGCGGCGTAGTAAGACAAGGATCAAGCTCCTTGGAGGGCGTTTTAGGATCAAATGTTTTAGATCAAGTATATGTAGATACCATGTTCACTTCTGCTAATGGGTTTACTATAAACACGGGATTAACCGATTTTAATATGCACGAAGTGGAACTCAAGGTAGAAATGGTAAAAAAATCATCGGATGTCATTGCACTCGTGGACCACACAAAAATTGGCAAAAGTTCTATATCTTCTTTTGCAGCATTAGAGGATATATCCACCCTCATCACCAATAAACCGTTGGATAATGATTTAAACCAATCACTCGAACAACAGGATATCAAAATCATTGTCCCTGAAGCAGCTTTATCATAATTTCTAAGGAGTGATACGAATGAAAGAATACAAAAAAAGTGTAACGGTTAATATTAAGGAATCTCAAACCATTATTGAACTAAGCGATCTTCTTCGAACATATCAATCGGAAATTTTTATTATTAACGAAACAGAGGGGGATGTTCAAGAGATTAACCCTAAAAGCCTGCTCGGATTAGCTACTTTGAGGCTTAGAAATGGTGTGAATGTCACAGTGAGAGCCGAAGGAACCGATGCGGAAGAAGCTGTAGAGGAAGTAGTGAATTTTTTACAAGCAAATAAATAATTTTAGTTTGGATTATCTAGGCTGTCATGCTTTTGACCGCCTTTATCCTCCCCTTCTTTGCTGCCATAATAAATGATGTATATTATTACTATTAGAATCTATTTCATAAGTGCTATTTTGATTATCAAAAACGAACATTATATCGATTGTAGCGGAAGGCGGCGACTCCAGCGGGATAAGCTTGAGCTGAAGACCCCGCAGGCAGCTTGCTGCCGAGGAGGCTGAAGCCAAGCCCGCGGAAAGCGTCCGCCTGAAGCGAAAATCGAACGATAACGAGGGAATTTTATGTAATGTTCGTTTATAATGATATAGAAATGAATTATTAAATTCATTCATTAAAGCAATTTTTAAGGATTACTTGTTTTGTCACGTGCAGATCGCCTGAAGAAATATCCGGCAATGACAGCATACTCATCCAAAGTACGTTATTTAACATTCCTTTTTGGTTAAATAAAATAAGGGTCTCCTTTAAGCCATTTTACCGACTGTCAGGAAACCCTAATATGTGACTGTTCTGTTTATTTTAACGATGTTAATTTTGAATGACATGTTTTCAAAATTTCCTTAAATGACAATACATCCCATGCTGCTCTTCCAATAAATAAACCGTTTACATTATCATCTTCAAAGTACGACAAATAATTATCGTGATTGACACTGCCTCCAAACAAAATCGGTACGTCTGCTCCCTCATTGCCGTACATTTCAGTTAGAACGACACGAATTTCTCCATGAATATATGATACATAATCCGGTGTTGCCGGGATACCTCGTTCCCCAATAGCCCAAACAGGTTCATAAGCTATTAACACGTTTACTAATTGATCTTTTTCCAATCCTTTTAGACACACTTTTAACTGTTTGGATAACATTTCAACAGAAATATTATTCTCCTTTTCTTCCAGTGTTTCACCGATACAAACAAGAGGTTTCATTCCATATTGAAGAGCGGCATGGACTTTTTTGTTAATATCATGATCGTTTTCATTAAAATATTCTCGACGTTCCGAATGACCCAGCTCCACAATGTCAATCCCAATTTCTTTTAACATAACCGGAGAAACCTCACCAGTATATGCTCCTCTTTCGGCCCAGTGCATGTTTTGCGCTCCAAGACGGATTTGAGAAGAATTGATTTCATTTTTGACAGGTACTAACGATGGAAAGGAAGGGATAATAAACAACTCAATAAGTGCAGGATCAAGCTGTTCGCTAAACGCAGCCAATTCTTTACTGTATGCTGTTCCCTCTTTTGTTGTCTTTGTCATTTTCCAATTTGTACCTATATAAAATGGGTTCATTATTTATCATTCTCCTCAAGCCATTGATGCATGGATTTAAATATGATCCATACGGAAGTCGCGCCAGCATCTTGATGACCAATAGCACGTTCACCAAGCGACTTTGCTCTGCCTACTCTTCCTAATAATTGTTTTGTTTCTTCAACCCCCTGATGAGCACCTTCAACGGCGTTTTCCAATCCTTCTTTTAATGCAGCCCCTTGATGTGCACTTTGATGAAGTTTTTCCACTGCTAGTACGAGAGCATCTACCATTGTTTTATCGCCAGGCTGGACTTTCCCTCGTTTTTTTATAGCATGTAAAGAGGTGTCAAAAGATTTGGCCAATGTTTCTACGTTTAATGTAGTTACTTCATCCTGTTTATGAAACCCGCTTAAAAACATGGTACCGAAGATAACTCCTGATGCGCCTCCCATGGTTTTAATCATTGATTTACCTGTTGTTGTAAAAATATCATTTATAGTAGAGAACTCATTACGTTGAAGTTCTTGCAGTGCTGCTTTACAACCAACTTCCATGCCGATGCCGTGATCGCCATCACCAATGGCACTGTCAATTTCCGTTAAAAGAGGTTTACTGTCCATCACTTCTTGACAGACAAACTTCATCATTTGTACGGTTTGTGGAATATTCAAATAATGCTCCATACCTTTTTCTCTCCTCTATTTCATATATGTTTAAGCATTTTTAACATAGTAAGGCGAATAAGCTGGCTTATTATAGAGAGCTTTTAATTCATCATCTAATAGCAGAAGTGAAATGGACAGTCCTCCCATTTCTTGGGACGTACAATAATTATTTACATCGTTATGGTGAATGGTGATGCCCTTTTCCTTTAACATTTGATTCACTTTTCTATTTACAATCAATAATTCCATTTGCGTTGTCGACCCCAACCCATTCACTAAAACACTTACTTCATCACCTTTTTTGTATGGATAATCATTGAACAACGTTTCCATCATTTGCGTTGTTAAATCGTCCGCTTTCATCATTTTTGTCCGTTTAATTCCGGGCTCTCCGTGAATTCCCATCCCAAATTCAATTTCATCCTCTGCTAATGTAAAAGTAGGTTTTTCAAGTCCTGGAATCGTCGCTGATGATAAGGCGACGCCGATAGAGCGCGTGTTATCAGCTGCTTTTTGTGAAATTCTTGCTACTTCATCTATTGATAAGCCTTCATCAGCTGCTGCCCCTGCTAGTTTAATAACAAAAACATCTCCGGCTATCCCGCGGCGGTCTTCGTAACGAGAAAGCGGGGCGGAAGCAACATCATCACGAACCAGAATACTCTTGCATTCGATTCCTTCCATTTCCGCTAACTCAGCTGCCATATCAAAATTTAATACGTCTCCTGCGTAATTCCCGTATATTTGAATGACTCCTTTGCCAGAATCAACGGACTCGATTACTTCAAGAATGTTATATGGTGTTGGCGCTGCGAATACGTTACCAAGTGCTGCCCCATCGGCCAATCCATTACCAACAAAACCTAAAAACAGTGGTTCGTGCCCGCTTCCACCGCCAGTTAAGATGCCGACTTTATCTTTTTTTTCCTTAAGTACAACACCTCTATCCAACTTTTCATACAAATCTTCATTGACACATAAAAAACCTTCTATCATTTCTTCAATGATGTCTTCTTGGCGATTAATGACTTTTTTCATCATTTTTCCCCCATATATTATAGTTTTCAGTTTAATAGCTCTGGCAGCCAAACAGATAAAGCTGGCAGAAAACTAATGATCAATAAACTAATAATCAAGCTTACAAAGAAAGGTATCATCGCTTTTGCTAAATGTAACAGCTTTACTTGGGCGATTTCACATGAAATAAATAGATTCACACCAAGCGGCGGCGTACACATGCCTAAAGCCAAATTGACGATCATGATTATCCCAAAATGCACGGGGTCAATTCCCATAGACATCGCTACTGGTGTTAATATAGGCGCAAGTATAATAGTAGCTGCACTTGTTTCCATAAACATCCCAACGATTAACAGCAAAACATTTATGATGATAACGAATAATATAGGACTCGTTGTTAAACTCATAAAGAAATTCGTCACGGTAGCCGGGATGTTCTCTCGTGTAATAATCCAGCCAAACAACCCAGCGTTTGCAATAATAAACATGACGATAGACGTCAACAAAACGGACTCTTTTAATATATTTAATATATTTTTCCATGTTATTTCTTTATAAATCACAGCTCCTAATAAAAATGCATAGAATACAGCCACTGCGGCTGCTTCTGTAGGAGTAAAAACACCGCCATAGATCCCTCCTAAAATGATAATGGGCATTAAAATCGGCAAGATTGCTTGTTTAAAGGCAGTGAAGCTTTCTGCTCTGCTGACTTTTTGACTGCTTTTGACACCTATCTTTTTTGCAATAATAACAACCGTAATCATTAAACCAAGACCTATAACTAAACCTGGAAGTATACCAGCGAAAAACAAATCGCTAATAGATGTTCCGGTTACAACCCCATATAAAATAATTGGTACACTCGGAGGAATAATGACTCCTATCGAGCCTGCTGCTGCTTGGATAGACCCAGCTGTGTGGCGGTCAAATCCTTGTTTAATCATTGCTGGAATTAAAATACTACCTATTGCTGCAACCGTTGCGGCACTAGAACCTGAAATGGCTGCAAAAAACATCGATGTGACAACAGCAACTAACCCTAAACCACCGGTAAGATGGCCGGTGATGGAGTTTGCAAAATGAACTAATCTTTTTGATATTCCTCCTGTTTCCATTAATTTTCCTGCTAAAATAAAAAAAGGAACGGCCATCAATGGAAAGGAATCCATTGAAGTGAAAGTTCTTTGAATAATAATGTTTAAAGGAACTTCACCACTCCACACCACGGCAATAGAAGAAGCCATTCCTAAAGAAATCGCTATAGGTACTCCAATAATAAAAAGAACAAAAAGTGCGATTATAAGGACAATGCCCATGATTAATTCCTCCCGCTGATCGTTTCAAGAATGACAACGATCGAATTTAACATCATTAATAATGCTCCTAATGGAATCGAAGCATAGGGGATGGACATTGGTATTTGCAGAGATGGCGACGTTTGGGTACTGACTTGTAAAAACACATTTGTTCCCATATAAAGAAGGATAGAAAAGAAAACAATCGAAATCGCAGAAATCAATAGAATTAAGAATTGTTTCTTCTTTCCAGGAAGAAGTTCTACTAAAAAATCTACTTTGATTAATTTCTGATGACGTACTGCTACGGCTGTACCTAATAAAACCACGTATATAATCAAATACCGTGCTAACTCTTCTGACCACGGAAGCGGGTAATGAAGAACATAGCGAGAAGCAACCTGGAAAATAATAATCACGGAAGAAATGGCTAATAAAATAGCAGCAATAAATGCTGTTACTTTATTTACTTTATCCATTCCTCTAATATAAAGCTGCATGTTTTCACCTCTCCACTCTAATAGAAAAACTTGGCTTGCCGCTCTTATAAGGAAAACCATCTAAAAACGCACGCCTACGTTTACCAAATTTACAACATTTTGATAACGCCAAGTCTTTAGGCAAAGGCAGTTACCTAGTTGTACTTATACTGATTTCCTCAAAGTTTAACGACGTCATGATTCATTCATGCTAAATTTTATACTCCCTCATTAGTGTAGAAAGGGCGAAAGTAGTTTTTTTCGCCCTTCTCCGCTATTTAGTTTGTGTTTATAATTTGTTCATACAGCTCAGGAAATTCCGATTTGTATTCATCAATCACCGGCTGTACTGCTTCCATGAATGGTTCCTTATCAACATCCTCGATAATCTCCATTCCTTCATCCTCTAAACGTTCAATGTTTTCTGTTTCTACTTCATCAATAAATTCATAGTTTGCTGTTTTAGCTGTTTGGGCTGCGTCCAACAAGATTTGCTGGTTTTCTTCGGACATCCCTTCAAAAATATCGTTTCCTACCATAATGGCCGTTGGGGAATACACATGGCCTGTTAATGATAAATAGTCTTGGACCTCAAATAGCTTTGATTGATAAATAATCGTAAGCGGGTTTTCCTGCCCATCAATCACTTCTTGCTGTAAGGATGTAAACACTTCACCCCAGCCCATAGGAGTCGGGTCAGCCCCCATTTCTTGGAATGCTTTTTGGTGAGAACTTACTTCCATTGTGCGTAGTTTAATTCCATCTAAATCTTCTGGATTTTCAATTGGATGCTGGCTGTTCGTTACATGCCGGAACCCATTTTCTGCCCATGCTAATACTTTAAAATTGCTATCTTCTAAAGATCCTGCTAATGTATCAGCAACTTCTCCATCCATAACTGTTCTTGCGTGCTCTTTATCTCTAAAAATAAAAGGCAAATCTAGTACACTCGTTTCAGGAACAAAATTGGAAAGTACTCCAGTAGATGTCATAACACCTTCAAGATTACCCATATTGACAGCCTCGACCATTTCTCTTTCATCACCTAGTGAACTGTTATAATGCAAATTAACTGAAATCTCTCCGTCCGATTTTTCTTCTACTTCCTCTTTTAAAGCTTCCAATGCAGCTGAAAATTGAGAATCTTCCGTTTGGGTAGTCCCGAAATTCAAACTATGAGCTGCTTCACTGTCTCCTGTTTCACCATTAGCCTCTGAACCACTCGTTTCTTGGCCGTTAGAACAACCAATTAAGGATGCAGTAACCACCAATGATAAGAAAAATGTTAATTTTTTCATTTTTTGCCTCCTTCATTTTCTAAAAAAATAGCTTTTTCATACGTCCATTCATCAAAGAATGCGCTTTCAAACTTGCACAGATTAGAGGTGCAATGTCACCCCCCTTATTAAAATGCCCTCTAACTGTTTTTGAGTTCGTATCTTTTACATTTGAAACGATTACTTCTTTATCTCCAGCATTTCTTGCAGCACTTCATTAAGAGATTCTTGTGTGAATACATCTTTCCAGTCTGAAGCTAGAATTTTTTCTTTACCATAATCAATGGCAACTTCACAAGCATCCGAGAAAGGATTCGTACCTTTTAAAGCCACTGCCAAACAGATTTGTATATGGCCAAGAATAAAACTTTCAGCTGCTTCACGCGGCACGCCTTTTTTCACAACTTCTTCGAGAGCTTCTTTAATAACGACAGCCATCGTTCCCGTGACAACCTCTGCTGCGGTTGGTTCTAAAATAGCCATGTGCTCCACCGTAATTCGATGACACTTCTTCACGGGCTCAAACATGCTAATGCAAATGTCCTCTGCGTCTTTCATGCAGCTCTCCTCACCTTTATGCAAGGCAATAACAATGTCCTGTGTAGAGGCTACACCTCCGAATACATCGGCATGTTCTTCAGGGGTTGTATGTTCAGCAAACACCGATGGGTGACAAGGGTGGGTTACAACAAAATTCACATCGTCTCTAAGTTTAATTTGGTCAGCGTAAGCAGCAGCAGGATCTAGTGTAATTAACATTGCGCCGCTTTTCATGTTAGGAACGATTTCTTCAGAGATTGTTCCGATTAAAGTATCTGGAACAGCAAGAACAACGACGTCACTTTCCTTTACTGCATTTTCAGTATCGCTCACCTCATATCCACGCTCATTTATGCTTTGAATACCTGGTTTTGACTTTTCGCAAAATTTCACTAATACATTTTCTTTAACGAGATTATTTGTAATCCGCGTTCCCATTTTTCCGCCTGCGCCTA
The DNA here is from genome assembly GCF_009765375.1 of Alteribacillus sp. YIM 98480. Lineage (GTDB taxonomy): Bacteria > Bacillota > Bacilli > Bacillales > Marinococcaceae > Alteribacillus. The sequence continues at coordinate 127,239 of NZ_VTOK01000004.1, read as the reverse complement.
CAACAGCAATAGTTAATTTTTCATTTTTTACGATCATGAAATTTTCCTCCTTAAGTGGTCTATACTTTTCTTAATCCATTCATCTTCCATTTTTCGAGTGTTTTCTAGCGTATCCTGGAATGGCAGCCATAGCTCGATAATGGCGTTTGGAGTTTTATTTTCATTTTTTAAATGATTGAGCATATAATCCAGCTCTAAATACCCTTCACCAAGCGGGCAGCCAACAACAGAAAAGCCGACCCATTGATTCCTACGAGACATTGTAAAATCTTTGACGTGTAAATTGTTAACGTATGGAGCCAGCTCTTGAATGACTTCTTTTTGTCCTTCCATAATCGTGTTGGGAGGATCTAGACATATGCCAACGTTACGATCATTTATTTGTTTGACGACATAAACTAAATCTTTTACTTTTACTTGTTCGTAGTTTTCGAGTGACAGGCTGACGTTTGCTTCCTTGTAATCTGGAAGCACGTTTTGAATCCACTCTATGGCCTGATTAATACTCGGCTTTGATCGTTTGCTGTTGATCATTGTTCTTACTACGGTGGTATCAAAAGATTGAGCTAATTTTAAATATTTCAATAAATGATCGGGTTCCACGCCGCGGGTTCCTAATTCAATTTCCATATCCAACTCTTTTGCTAGCCTCGCTATTAAAGCGATTTCATTTTCGCTCATAGATTCAAGTGGTTCGTAATCACAAATTTGAAATACTTCACCACCCAATTCTTTCGCCTTCCCTAACATTTCTTTTAAACTCAAAGGTTCGTTTAACGGCTCCTGATCAGGGGATGTGAATTCCCATAAGAGAGCGTAAGTACTAATGCCAATTTTCATTTTCCCTCCCCCTTCCAAGTGAAAATTATTAACATACCAAAATATATACAACTGGCATACCAGTGAGGTATAATAAGATTACAGAAAACAATTGGTTATGTTTGAAGTTGTCTATTAATATACAACTGGTATGCCACTCTCGTCAAGTAATAATTACCTTTTGTTTGCAAAAATCTTAAAATCTGTTTATATATAATGGAAAGTGAATCATGTGGAAGAGAATGAATGGAAAATGAGAAATTTAAACAGTCATCCCTCTTCGTTCCAAGCAGGGACAGCTTGAGTGTTATGAATACAATGCAATGAAAAATGATAGGAGTGTTACAAATGCCGGCACCAACTTTAAAGGAAAAAGCGTACCAAGAAATGAAAAAATTATTATTGACGGGAGAAATAAAACCAGGAGATTTTTTATCGGAAAGAACATTAGTAGAACGTCTTGATATGAGTCGTACTCCCATTCGTTCTGCTTTAGATCGTTTAGAATTAGATGGTTTTATTAAGCAGTCCCCCCAGCAAGGAATTGTCGTACAAGAATTATCCATTAATAAAGCTGCTGAGATTTATGAACTGCGAAAAGCACTGGAGTCTTTCGTGGTAAATAAACTGTCAAATATGGAACTGACTAAACAACAACGCAGCATTATTGAAGAAAATTTATCCTTGCAAAAACGTTATGTGGAAGAAAATGACATCCCGCAATTCACCTTAAAAGATGCTGAATTTCACCACCAGTTAATTACATTTGCTGATAATGAAGAAATAATTGATATCAATGAACAAATACAAGATCGATTAAATTTAATAGCGGTAAAGGTCTTTAAGTTAGATGATCAACGAATCATTGTATCTTATGACGACCACAAAGAAATTTTTGAGCACATTCTCAAGGGACAAGGCGAAAAAGCTGCTGCGAAAATGACCGAACATTTAGAGTATGGAAGACGCATACTTATGCCTTAATGGCAGGAATATCCCAAACCAAAACGAGCAGGATTTCTACTAATGGTTCACTTGTTAGGTGCAACCAAGGTGCAACCAGGATTCACGAAAAAGAGCTTGGAAAAGAAAGTTCTCAAGCTCTTTTTTATTCTTCAACAAACGCTACCCTTTCCTTTAAGCGATAACAGTCACAAAATGACTAAATACAAAAGAAAAAGACAGCGTTGAAGTTTAGCTTCTCTACTGTCTGCTTAATCTTTCTATTTCAGATTCACCTTTGTAAACTCTTTTATTCAGTATTTCAGTTTTGTCATCAACATGTTTAGTGATTTTCTCTGTATAAGTCCCTAAACTTTCAATCAAGTTTTGCTATAATTTTTGTTGCCCGACTACTAAACTTGCTTGTCCCGTTTTTAGTTCACCAATGTCTGTCTTTATGTCTTTCAGCTCACTTAGAATTTGTTTTAATATATCCTCCACAGAACTTACCTCCGCTCCAAGATAATATAATAAACACCATTCCCTATTTTCACACTTCTTGTTCAACAATCTGCCTCGATTGCTTAACACCAATTATTTCAAAAGAAAATGCGGCTTACAATGCTTATTTCCAATAGAAAAGGCACTATCCTTGTTAGGGATTAGCGCCCAATTGTTTAAGAAATCACTTTATACTGCTGGTAACAAACATTGAGGCATCTTGGTTCATAAAAATACGATTTCCGTGATAGAATGTCTTAATTTTGATGGACTTGAATCCAACGTCGGATAATATTTTCTTAAGGCTTTCATGCGAAAAACCATTATGAACCTTTGGATGATTTACTTTATCGTTTTTGTCAAAATCAATAATGATTAATGTGCCACCATTATTTAAAACATTATATAATTCTCGTAGAATTTTTTTAGTATCCGGAATATGAAGAAGAACTAATGACATTAAAACTATGTCTGCCTTAAGTTTAGGTGTTTCTTCGGTAAAATCTGCATAAGTCACCTTGGAGTTTATAATTCCTTTGCGAGAAATTTTTTCTTTTGCAACTTCCAACATTTGTTTTGATGAATCCACCAACAAAACAGAATCCACCAAGTCCGATAAGTCTAAACCAATTAGACCAGTACCACTCCCATAGTCTATTAAAGATTTTGATTTACTATTTCGTAATTCTGGTCTTACTTCTTTAACTATAACTTTGGCTAACTCAATTCGTTCTTCTGTATCATATTTGTTTGCCATCTGTTCAAAAACATTATTTTCCATATTATGCTCCTTTAGCTAAAGTACATTTCTTTACAAAATGTCCTATCTTATCTGATTTGTTCCCCAATATGGCCCAAAAAATAAGCGCTTCTCCTTGTTACAGGAAAGGGCCCATTTCTTGAAGAACCTGCCTTAATTTTCTTGCACATGAACAATAACTTCATCAAACATTTTATCACCAATATATACTTCTAGTTTCCATAATCCTGATGTTGGGAACACCATACTAGATGGGATATGTTTATCAGCACCGTTATTTGAACCACCAAGTTCACCATAATTCCATACTGTTTCTTCATTATTTCCAAGTAACACTTTTTCTCTTTCTCCCGTTTCATTTATGCCGACAACTTTAAAATCACCGTTTAATTCTTCCTCACTTCCCCAAAAATGCCACATATACTTATTAGCTTTGCCTTTAACAATTGGTTGTACTGCAGCTTCTCCTTCTTTTCCCGAACCAACTAAAAACCCTAATTTTTCTTCTTTGCCAACTAAAACATATTCACCTTTTGTACCATCACCGAATGTAACAGGTAATTTAAAAGTTGGGCTAACTTCCCAGTTTTGTTGATGAATGCTCTCATTATTTAAATTCCCTGTTCTATCTTGAATAATATTAGTTAATAGAGGCAGCGATAAAATGATTATTATTAAGGAGGTAACTGTCAACGTAAGATAGTATTTCCATATTGGAGATACTTGTCTCCTAGTTGGTGATTTTCTACCTATTTTATTATTAATTTGATACAGAATGTCTTCTTGTTCCTTTTGAGCAAGGTTAATCTTATTATTCATAGATTTAAATTCTCTATCATATTCATTCATCTCCTCAAATTGTTTCATGACGATATCCCTCCTTTACCAACTGTTTTCTCAAAGCTTTCATCCCTCTGTGTAAATTAACCTTGACTTTATTCTCGTTCCATCCAAGAATATGACAGGACTCACTTACAGAGAATTCTTTAATTTTCCTTAATACAATGACCTCACGATAAGAACGTTTAATCTTACGTAATGCATCATATAATTCTCGCTCTGTTTCATTTAATACAATCGTTTGTTCAGGAGTTTTATTGGTTACTTTTGAAGATGAAATGGAATCGATTAAACACGCAATAGTTTTTTTCTTTCTAATATAATCAATGGTTAGGTTTCGTGCTATTCGAAATAGCCAGTTCTTTACCTTTTCTCCTTGAAAAGATTCAAAATTGTGGTATGCACGCAGAAATGTATCTTGTAATATATCCTTTGCCTGGTCATGTTCACCAATCATAAAAAAGACATATTTATATATATCATTGCTGTAAGTGTGATACCAATCATTCACTCTTTGCTTGATAATGTCTTGATCCAATATCCCATCTCCTCTATATATATTTCTTTTACACCTTAACAACGGATGAAAGATCTTAAAGTTACACACTTTTTTGTTTTTGATTATGTAAAATTAAAATGTATTCATCTCGAATTCTAATAGTGACAATAAAATAAACAATGACTTTACCATAAAATAAAATGCTCGGCTAAGTTAATTCGAGCGTTTTCAACTGTATATTTAGCTTTTCATCTTCTCAAATATGGCCCAAATTCAAAAAAGAACGCAGTCCTTATTACAGGAATGCGCCCTTTAATGGAAGTTTTTCATGGAAATTACCTAGATTGATTAATTGCTATTTCATGATTCCGTGTGGAAAGCCGTCACCTTAAAGTTCAGACACCTTTATTTTTGTTTTAGTTAACGTCGTAACAACAATAATCCCTATGATAATAAACCCCAAGGAAGCAATACCCACCTGATCCTCTATACTGTAAATAATCGCAAACACTGAACCACTCAACAATCCAATTATCGCTAAATAAGTCCCAAGAGGATAGCGCTTCAACAGAAATTGTATAAACCTGCTCATCACAAGGACACCCAATATAACACCAGAACCAACCGCCAGAACTACGGGAAGGTTCATGCTTTTCAATGATTGAACAGCCACTTCATATGTACCCAGTATGGTTAAAATGAGAGCTCCGCTCATACCAGGTAAAACAAGAGCCGAACTCGCTAAAAAACCAGCCGCTATTAAAAAGATACAAGTAACTATTGACAACTGCTCCACGTCTAATACTTTCACGTCAACAAGAAATTGACTGAATACCACCAATAAACAGGAAAAAACTAAAATACCCCAGTATTTCCATTTTATCTTAAAAGCTGTGTGGGAGATCGTCTCTTTCCATAGATCAGGCAGAAACCCAAGAACAACTCCCGCAAAAAACATTAAGGTTGGTGCCTGGAAATTATGGAGAAAGTAATCAACAATATAAATAGACATACCAAAGCCACAAACCATTCCTATCCCAAAAACAAACAAGAAAGGAAGAGCTTCTTTTCTGCGTGGTGTTGTCAATAGACTTAAGGAGTACAACAATTGATTGTATATGCCTAAGATAATGGCAACTGTACTCCCGCTAACACCAGGAACAGACTCTGTAACCCCCACAGCCATACCTCTCAAAAATATGTGCATTAGCTTTACTCCTTTTTATCTTTTTAATACTCAATTGTGTCGCTCCAAATATATGAAGACTCGGTTGATAAACCCTTCCACGTGTTAAGTGGGTATTCTCATACAAAAATGCTTGATATGTATTGTTGGTTTCTGAATTTGCTATAAATGTTTCCGCCGAATCATATACAGTTTCAGTAACACATATAGGTGAATTGGAATCTTTACACGCTAAGCCAACATTTTTTAACAATCGCGTCCGTTAGTGGAATAACACCTTCAGCAAAATTTGAACTTATTTATCCCCATTTTTTCTTCATTTTATCTCTTTCTTTTCATTGAACCTCGTTAGTAAATCTTTTGCTTCTGACTTTAACTATGCGTTCCACAATAAATCCAACTATTAAGCCGATAGCAAAAGGAAGTATTGCAATATTTGCATCAAAAATCAACCCATTTTCTAACGGTTCATTAAGAACAAATGAAAACCTAAGAAGAGACAAGTTAAATATATTTCCAATCCAATATAATAGAGCCATTGTCCCGACTGATGATAATAACGGAAACCATACAATCCTCACAAAAGACCTCCATATAATACTTGTTATTGAACAAGCCTGCCCGTTCACCTAATCCTTCTCCTTATGAACAACAAATTATTGCCTTTTCCATATCCTTTTCACTTATAAAGACTTTACCGTTATCATCAATCTTGAAATCGACTCCAGCATCTGGCCCTTTAGATATAGAAAGAGCACAATCCTTTACTACAGAATTGCACCCGATTCTGGAATATACCTTTTATTAACACTCAACTTCTTAAACAAAACGCTTGACTTAGACAAAGCCAAACGTTGTGATTTCCTATAATTGATTTAGTAAGTCAGTGATTTTGTCTTTTAATGGTGGAATCTCTTTTTCAACCACATTCCAGACGATGCCGTTATCCACTCCAAAATAGTCATGAATTAACACGTCTCTTAGTCCTGCCATCTCGCGCCACGGCACGTGTGAATGTTGCTCTCGAAAGTCTTTTGATACACGTTTTGTAGCTTCTCCAATAATTTCTAAATTGCGAATCACCGCATCTTGTATTAATTTTGAACGAAAAAAGTCTTCCTCTCCATTTGGAAGGTACGTTTCAATATTTGTTATACACTCTAAAATATGAGTCAAATAGAGCTTGTCATCTTTCATAGTTGTATGGCTCCATTTAACACGTCTTCTTTAATACGCCAGTGAATCGAATTTTCTGTAACGACATCAACCTTTATTTTAAGTAAGTCTTCCATATCTTGTTTAAAACGTATCAAATCAAACAAACTTCTTCCTTCTTCGAAATCCACTAGCAGATCAAGGTCACTCGCAGATCCGTCTTCAGATCTTGCCACCGAACCAAACACTCTTACGTTTTTAATGCCATGCTCCCTTGCTATTTTCAAAATCAAGTCGCGTTTTTCTTGAAGATCGTCTAACATACATATCCCTCGCAATCTTCATGTCTTCTTGAGTTCATTATATCATGTTCTAAAATTTGTCTGAATATTTATTTTCTGGTCTCTACCTAGATTTAATAAGAATGGGGAGAAGCAGTCCATGGAACATTTATTACTGTTTAGCGGGACTATATTCTTTTCCAATAAACATTTTATAAATTCCGTAATCCTTCTCCTCATGAACAACATATTACTGCTTTTTCCATATCTTTTTCACTTACCATGACTCTACCATTATCATCAATCTTGAAATCGACTTCAGCCTCTGAAAGCCTTTCAATTGCTGAGTTTATCGTTGCTTGACTGCTTGTGGAAGGCTCTACCCAGACTTTTTGGTTCTCTTGTTCTGAATTGCAGCCAACCAAAACGACAAAACAACTAAATAAGATAGACAATGATACTTTCATCTACATCCCTCACACTTATATTTTATTAATAAAACCCTCATCATATGTCCATTTGAAAATGGAACGGATACAACGATTGCGATGTCCTAAACTAGTTTCTTTTAATTGATTTGTAGTTATTTTATTCATACGGTATCTCCGAAGTATCGTAAAAGCAGATGGTACTGAAAACGATAGGTTTTCAGTGTCAATTCTGAATAGCCCTCAATCTTTTTATCACGCTGATAGCTTTCCCAAGCCTCTGATAACAACATTCCCTGTCTCCTCCTAAATTACGAACCTATTAGTCTTTTCTACTAGGATGAGCTAAGTATGTTCAAAATATACTGAGTTATTCAACAATACTAATGAAATAGCAGTATAAAAAAGTTCAAGACCGCTGGGAGACATGTAACAGACGCTCTTCCTTATTAAAGAAAAGCGCCCATTACTTGAATAAACGCCAAGCAAAATTTAGTTATCATTCTGTTTTTTCAGCAGTTCTATTATCTCTTTATTTTGTTCGTTTGCTTTACTTAACTTACGCTCTATTGCAAACAACGTAGACATTAGTAATGCAAAAGCAATGATTGCAAATATAAACATAGATATACCACCTTGTATACATTTGTTGAAGTAAACTGCCTGTTTACTTAATATCATCCCACCCAATTCCAGGCGTGTACGTTAATTAATAAACGAAAAAGACGCTTTTCTCCTTGAAAAACGCCCAAATGTAATATAGATAAATATGAGATGAGTTCAAAAAATTAAAATAAATTTCTACACATATGTAATACCCTTTCAAGGTCATGTTCATGTAATGTCCCTAATTTACGATTCAGTTCAGAACCATGAATAGAAATAATTTTTGACGTTCGTGCTACAGACGGCTTTAACAGCCCTGCTTCTTTCCAATATTCTATAACCACATCAAATTCATTTCTTGGCTGCTGGCTGGTTACAGGGGCTATAATTACATGTCCAATGCTAATTCATTTCCGAGGGTATACGGGACGTCGCTTGGCTTCTCGAGTCCCTTTAAACATGACATCAGCCAGCCAAACACCGCCCTGTTGCATTTTACCGTTCATTATATATGTCATCCTCTTCGTTATTCCACCAGGAATAGTTTTTACTTAATAAAACAACGTCCTTGGACATATATTTATCTTTAATTTTTTCGAGCACTTCTTGTCTTTCTTTTTCGTCTAACCTATCAAGTTCCTTAATGATTTCATCTGATATGGACATGATATCCACCTCCAATAACAACATACCCTCATTATAACTCATATTCGCAAAAACATAAAAAGTTCTTCTTCTACTAAATCGATACAAAAACAGATGACAATCATATTAAAAGCTTCTGTTCCTTGCTCCAACAGCCCTCCCAATAGTTGAAGAAGCAACATCTCTGTTCAGCTATTGCGCCTTTTAACGTAATAAAAGGAGTTGTATGAGTAGCTCCTTTTAGGAATCAGTATTTATAAAAACTGCTAAAATTCTATATTTTAAAATCGAAATTTCTTTTCTTCTGTAAGCTATACTTAATGCCTTAATCATAGAAAAAACAGTAATGAAAATTATTATAGCTGAAAAAAAACTTGTTAGAATTACTGGCACTTTTGAAACTCCTTACGGAATAAAGATACAAAAAGAAAAAGCTCTACGTATTTTAATAACACCATTCTAAGTCATCCATGTTTTTGTTTTTTATGTCCCTGCTATAATGGAAATTTCTTTTTCACTAATTTCGTAACCGGTGCTTGCTTCGAGACTGCTGCCCCACCTCTCAATGGATAGTAATTTTTCCTGGGCGTCCGTGTCGGCCAAATCCCAGTATTGCACAGTCTGGCCTACGGATGCTCCGACACTTCCTACTGCTTCTTTAATGGTTGCCGTGCCGCTTTCTTTCACCTGATAATCCGTGCCCTCATAAGTAATAACGCGGTTTCCGGGTTCCTCCACCGGTGTCCTGCTTTTATCATAGATTCCGATAATCCATTCATCATCCTCTTCTAGCGAAAGCCAGCGTTTATTGTTTTCTCCTTCTAGATGATAGACCGTCCATTCCCAGCCGCCGTCCTCATACACTATCTTTCCAATAACGATATAATCTTCAAGGTCATATGTAACAATATCTTGCAGAGCTAACGTCTGTATCGTCCGCGACACTGTTCCCTTTTCTTTATCCACGTTTCTTGCTCGAAACATTTCTTTAATTCTTGTAAAAACGCCCATGTTCCAGCCTCCTTTATATTCCTGTTAGTATAGCATATTCTTTCTTTTAGATTCATTTCATAGATAACAAAACGGCATAATGGTAAAATAAACAGCAGGTTTAATTTCGGTAAAACCGTATACGGAGGGAAAGCATATGGAATATACAACCGTAGGGAAACACGATATAGCAGATTTATGGGGATGTTCGTTCTCTCTTCTTGATGATGAGCAAGCGTTAACAACTTACTTGAAAGAAGCCGTATCTGCGGCAGGGGCAACCATTCTTTCTCTGCAGTCACACCGCTTTGACCCTCAAGGTGTTACGGTTTTAGCTATGCTGTCTGAATCCCATATGAGCATCCACACTTATCCGGAAAAGGGATTTTGCGGGATTGACTGCTATACGTGCGGGTCCTCCGTTAATTCCGATGCCTCTATCAGTTATATGGTTCGCTGTCTGTCTCCATCCACGGTTCATAGAAAATTACTGAAGCGCGGAAGTGGCAGGATCGAGGAAGCACAGGGAGTGTCAGAATGTACATATTAAGGGTAATTTATGAAAAAGCAATTAATATCGGGAACTGGTCACTTTTTATATTCACGATACTTTTTATGGCTATGTCCGTTATAGGCATTCAATGGATCGAGCCTGAAACGTTCGACCTCATGAGTGCATTGTGGTGGGTGATGACCACTTCTACAACCGTGGGATACGGGGATATTTCTCCTGTCTCAGCAGGCGGCCAATGGTTTACTATGTTATTTGTATATCCTATCGGCATTGGAATTATCGGGGTTGTCATTTCCAAAATTCTTGATTCTATGCTTCATTATAAGCAAGCAAAGGAGGAAGGAAGATTGTTGTTTAAAGAAACAAACCACACTGTTTTTATCGGCTGGGCAGACGGAAAAACACAAAGTGCGGTAGAAGAACTCTTAACAAACAATAACACACATGTTGTCTTAATTGACCGTAACCTTGATAAATCTCCCTTCCACCACGAACGTTTTCATTATATTCGAGGAAGTGCTACAGATGAACAAACCCTAAAGAACGCCAACGTCTTAGAAGCGAAAACGGTGGGAATCTTTGCACCGCAGGATATCGAAGACCTGGATTTGGCAGACGGGCGAACATATTTAATCGCCTCCACGATCGAGGCATACGGAGAAAAACACGGCAAACCCATTTATACGATTGCTGAAATTATGTCAGATAAACACGAAGAACTCTTTTCTCGAGCAGGTATCAACGAGTGTATTCCTTCATATCAATCCGTATCAAACTTGATTGCAAAATCTGCGGAATACCACGGATCTAGTACATTTTTCATGCAATTGCTCAGCAAACAATACGGCGATGATCTTCATTTAATCCCCCGAAAAGATAAGTGGCGCACATATCGACAAGCCCGTGATGAACTGGATAAGCATGGGGCTATCCTTATTGCTGATGAAACGTCATTCCTTACCGAGGGCTGGGATGAACCCATTCGAGCCCATACAAAACTTGCTGTCATCTGTAATCAGGAAGCCTATGAAAAAATTATGAAAGAATACGCGTCATAGACATGGAGGTTAGTAATATCTCCATGCGTCATTATACAAATCAGCTAATACCGGATGATTGATCGTATTTTCCTGATAAGAAAATCCGTCGATATCTTTATTTTCATCCTTTCCAAATTCAAATAATCCTGCTAGCATGTCTTCCTCGAGATACTTGGTTTCAGCTTGTTCTGGTATGGTGATATCATTTACATCAAACGGACGTTTCGCTGCCATCGTAAATCCCCAGTCCCCAAAAGATGGAACGTCAACATGAAGATTATCGACAAAAAAACCAGCCCCTTCGATGGTTTCTGAAATGGTCCAATAGGATTTTCTTGAAAAAACCGGGCTTGTCGACTGCACGACAGCAACGCCATGTTGATCAAGCCTGTCATACATCAACCCATACATTTCCCTTGAATATAATTTGCTTAAGTCCAGACTATTAGGGTCCGGAAGATCCGACAAAATGAAGTCATAGGTGTCTTCGCTTTCTTTAATAAACGAGAAAGCATCGTCATGAACAATAGCAACCCGTTCATCATCTAATGAATGTTCATTAATGGCGGTCAGATGAGGACTTGTCATGGCCAGCTCCGTGACTTTTGGATCCAGGTCTACTAATGTAATGGAATCAATGGTATCATACGTAAGCAATTCCCTGACTGCTAGACCATCTCCTCCTCCCATTATTAATACATCCATACCATTGCTGGTGTTTTGCCGCTGATGCTGAAGCAGCCCCATCCCTGGATGAACCAAGGTTTCATGATAGCGGTATTCATCCGATTCGGCAAACTGCAAATTCCCGTTTAAGTAAAAACGAAAATCTCCTGGAGTATTCGTTCCTATAATTTTTTGATAAGGGGTTTCTTCATTAATCACAACCGGATTGTCATACATTCGCTGTTCGAGAACTTTGGCATAACTATCACCGAAAATAAATCCCGTCCCAATCACCAGAATCAGGATACAACCTATGATTTGGGAGCTCTTTGGCTTCTGAATATCTTTTTTGAAAACAAAAGAAAGCCAAAACGCTACCGACACATTAATGAGTCCCACAAAAAATGCCGTCTGGATATAACCCAGCCACGGACTTAATAGCAAGGCAAAACCTAGCGTACCAATTAATGAACCCGCGTAATCACTGAATAATGTGCGTGCTGCACTCTTTTTCAGTTCATCTCCACGCTTCTCCGCTTCCCTTATTAAAATAGGAAGTTCCATGCCAGTAAGACATCCTAATACAAAAATCAATAAACAAAAGACAACAGACGCAGTATCACTTCCCACAACAGAAAACATCATATAGATGAACAAAGTGGAAAAAGCACCCACTGGTCCTATCAGATATTCAATTCCAATGATGCGGTCAACTAAGTGTTTTTTCATGCGTTCTGAAAACATAGAGCCAACGCCCATTCCTGATAAACTACCGCCGACCGCAATGGCGTAGGAAAGAATGGAACTTCCCAATAGATAGGAGCCGGCTGCCCCTAATAGCATTTGGTAAGTAATACCGCATACTGACACAATAAACGATGAAATGTATAACAGGTTGGTTGGTTTTTTCCACATTTCAAACACGATGTATCCCCTCTTTTCCGGTCCATAAAACAAGAAAAAAAGGACGCCGCGCGCCCCTCTTTAAATGATGGCAATAGCTACCGCGTGAGCAATCACAACGGAAATCGCCAGAGATAAAATGCCAACTGCTTTATTATCTTTGGCAAGTTCTTCATCCACTTTAAAGGATGGTGTTAAAAATTCGAATATTAAATAACCGATTATAAGAAGTACAAATCCTGCCAATCCCCAAATCAACGTTTCGCTTAGAGAATATGAATATTCCGCCGAGACTTTCATAATGTAACCGAGTGCGTAAATCTTTCCCGATACAGACAGGGCAACGGAGATATTTCCACTTTTAATTTCTTCCATATCTTTAAACTTTGTTATCTTTTCAAAAATAAACGTGGCAACAATAATAACAGCCATAATAATGACAAACCACCTGATTGAATCCAATAACACTGTCATTTCCATGATAAATTCCTCCTTTATTATGTGAATCAATATCATAATTGAGTTCTTGAATATAAAATACATATGTTCTATGAATTCACTTCACTATCATTCGATTTTCGCTACAGGCGGACGCTTTCCGCGGGCTTGGCCTCAGCCTCCTCGGCAGCAAGCTGCCTGCGGGGTCTTCACCTCAAGCTTTTCCCGCAGGAGTCGCCGCCTTTCGCTGCAATCGATAGATTGTTCGCTTTTTATAAACAAAAAGACACTTATGAAATTGATTCATGTAACAATCATTGTTTATAAGAAAAGTGTAAGATGCTTGTACTTTTCTTATTTTCCCGACCCTGGTCCTCCGCCGCGGGTACCTTTGGAATTCACAGAGCCAGAACGGTTTGAACCTGTTTCTCCCGGGTTCCTATGATAGTTTCCGCCCGTTGTAACATAACCTTGATATTCCCTGTCTCTATCTTGATTTCCCATATTATACAAGCCTCTAATGATGCGATATATGGCATAAGTCTCAAGCAAGGAAGGGCTGTAATTATTTTTGACAAACTCTTTTTCAGAGACTTCCACAAGTGAATCCTGCGGTTGTTCTGGATCTTCCATAACCTGAATCGTCCGGTCTTCATACACTAAAAACATTCGTTCATCGTCTTCAGCTGATGTTTCTACTGGTTCGCTGTCCTGCTGTATCGTTTCGGCTACTTCAGGTACTGCTGCTGCCTCCGCACGGTATATGTATGATTCGTTGTTAGCGTTGTCTTCCATGACGTTTTCTAACTCGTAATTTCGGGATACCACATCATTTGAAGACGTACATCCTGTCAATAGAACAACTGTTATAATGAAACTAATAATTGCCTTTCTTTTCACGACATTCCCCCCTTTCTGCATTGTTCTATACACAAGTCCTAATACTTGCTCCCCCCCAATGTCAGAATAGTTTTGGCAAGCAAGGCAGCTATCCTCATGTTGTAATATCTACAAACAGTTTTAATCTCTATTTTTAACGATCGAATGTCTATTATTTTACGAGACTATGAGTAGAATGAAAAGCACATAAATATATTTCAATGAAAACTTATTTTAATAAAATAAAAAGTAAAGTATAATATATTGTGTTACGGAGATAAAATGGACAAATGACATATAGATTCTTTTTTAGGGAGGAATTAGGTGAGTATCTTTAAACGAATTAAAGACGTGACACTTTCTAACTTGAATGCTGTGATCGATCGGGCAGAAGATCCGGAAAAACTCCTCGATCAATACCTCCTCGATATGGAAAAAGATATGAAAGAAGCAGAAAAAAGTGTTGCCAAGCAGATAAGTATCGAAAAGAAATTCAAAAAGCAGATGGATGACGCGAGAGATATGCGTGACAAACGACAGTCACAAGCTGAAAAGGCTCTTGAAAAAGGGAATGAAGACCTGGCCAGGCGTGCGCTCGAGGATAAAAACAAACATCAAGAGACCATGGATCAACTATCTTCTTCTTATGAAAACGCCAGACAGTCGAGCCAACAGCTCCGCGATCAATTGCATGACATGAAAAATGAATACGAAAAAATGAAAGCGAAAAAAGAAACATTAAAAGCACGGGCTAGTTCTGCTAAGGCTCAAAAACAAATCAACGATTCTATGTCCGGTTTTGCCTCTGAAAACGCCTCTGCTGGTTTTGATCGTATGTCGGAAAAAGTGGATGAACTAGAAGCTCAGGCAGAAACCAGCCGGGAGATGCGCAGCTCCAACACTTCTCTAGATGACGAATTGGACGCACTCGATAAGAATGATGTAGATGATGAATTGGAAACATTGAAATCAAAAATGAAAGAGAAGAAAGAAACAGAATAACCAATAAAGGACTGCTCATTTTCATATAGAGCAGCCTTTTTTTATTCAGATCTTTACAGTGAGAGGACGAGCGAGCCTCCTCAATGTGTTTGGCCCCTTCGTCCATACATGTCAGATTCACTCTAGAATATTGAGGGTGAGTAAACCAATTCTCTTTTAGTAGAAAACAGCTATGTGCTTTCTTTACATGACTAATTAGTTCTGGAACGGAGTACCTTTTGAGTTTCACCAAATCCCTTGCCCCATAGACACAAACTCCCACCCCTTTATCCCGCTAAACTGCTCGATTATGAAAAATGACTTCCTTGTCCTTTTCATAACGAACGAATATCTCATCCTGAGTTATTCAACAATACGAATGAAATAGCAGTATAAAAAAGTTCAAAACAACTGGGAGACATGAAATAGGCGCTCTTCTCTTTATTAAAGAAAAGCGCCCTATTCTGGAAGAAGTTGACTTATCCTTCTACCAATCCTAAATATCGAATTTCCTCATCATCCAATTTAACAATATAAATTAAACCTTCTTTTTCTTCAGGTTCAAATATCTTCGTTCCAACGGGTAGTATTGAGGCTGTAAAATTCTCAAATTCTTCGTGGTTATCAGTTTGTTTTTTTATCTCACCAATTTCTTCGCCCATCGTTAATTCTTCTTCATTCACCCATTCAATATCCTGTGCGTTCGTATAAACAACGCCATCCATAAAAAATACATCTCCATGTTTATCATTTGATAAAATTTCCTCTGGAGTCGGATTTTCTGTAACTTCTTCCTTCACTCCATTCTCATAATTGTTGTTACACGCTGCTAACACAATCAATGAAAATGAAAATAACAATAAATTTTTGCGATACAATTTTTTCCCCCTCAATTAAGAAATTGCTATTCAATCTGGCCATTAAAACAATAGCGGGTGCAGCTTTATGCCGGATTTGCGACCGTTACTTGAATATCATATTTAGTTACCAAGCCCACCAAATAACAATAAATAATATCATTGAAAACAAAACTCCAAATAAAGAACCATAGAGTAGTTGTTTAAATCTTTTATCATCATTTTCTTTTCGTGCTTTTTCGCTTTCATAAAACATCTGAAAGAATCCAGCAGAAAATATAGCATCAAATATTTTCCATCCTCTTTTATTATCGGGGTCATTTTCATTTTTTTTCATTGGCACCAACTCTTCCGTTTTAGTAATATTCTGTTAAAGTAAACATGTCTCTTTAACCACTAGGAGCTGTAAAATTCGACAGCCCCTTGTTCAGCTATTGCGCCCGGTTGTTTAAGAACGTTCTTTCGCTACTTTGGGTACCATACGATACAAGTAATGTTCTCTTTCTTGATTTCAACATTATTCTTCCACCTGTTCGACAGTGAATTCTCTAAAGGATTCGGATTTTTTGAGCATATCTTCTATCAATGAAAATATTTCTTGCTCACTATTTTCTTCTGAAATTGCCTTTGGATTTCTTAACAAATTATAGTAATTCAAATGCTGAGTTGAAACACCACTTATATCAAGTTCTTTTTTTAGTCCTTCAAGATGAATAGTAAGCGCTTCTTCATTAATTTCTTCTTGTTTAATAATCTGTGTTAAATGATATGTTCCGTCATACAAGTTCTGATTAATCTGTTTCACGCTTTCAATCTCTTCATCTGATACATATTGTTCCAGATGTTCAAATGATAAATCTTCAATCTGGTCATATATATGTGTTGTTTGCAACGTAACTTTAGCATTATCAGAAATCCCCTGATAATAAGGAAGTTCTCTCTTATCCTCTACAGCCCTAGAAATTGTATTATATAATTGACCATAGTAATCTATTATTTCAACATAATGCATAGCCATAGGGTCAGGTGAATGTGAATTTACTTCCTGTTCCTCTGACGCTGTAGAAGAGTTAGAGCATCCATTCATCATAAATGTTATTACTAATAAAAATATTAATCCTCTCACAAAGTATCACTCCTAAATAAAATTAATCTTTATTTATCGCTGTTGTTCGCTATAGGAAAGCGCCCGTTTCTTGCATACTAAGACTTAGCTCTTATGAATTTACTTACGTTCTCTATCCTTTACATACCGAATAAACCAGTACAGCGCAACCCAAGGTAAGATAAAACGAGTTGTCCATTCAATCAAGGAAACGAAAATGCCTACTCCATCATAATGCAATGAGTTTAAAATGATAAAAACTAAAACAAGAGCTATAGTACCATAAAGTAAATATTTCATAACAAACTCCTTTTTTATCGGGAAATTCTTTTTGCTCACCTTTAAACACTCGATTGTTCCATACCAATTATTTTAGGGTGGAAATATATTTCAATGCTTCTTTCCAAATATCCTTGTTTTAGTAGCGCCCGTTAGCACAAGAAGCAATACAAAAATAAGCTAGGAATGACATTTTAAATTACTTTCATATCATTCCTAGCTAACGTCTTTGTCTAGAGTGCTTAAAATATTCTATATAACATGTTGTTCGGTCATCTGACAACGAATAGTAAACAATAAATTCATCAATAATTATCTTATAACTGCCTTCCCATTCTGGTTTATTTACTGGCATACTAGTACCTAAAAGAGAAACCTTTTCTTCAATATTTTTTACTAAGCTTTTCTTATATTCTTTTGTCTCATGTAAAGTGAAATGCTGGCTTTGAATGTTACGAAATCCATTTAATGCTTGATTTGTCCATTTTATATTCATCTATAATTCACCTTGTTCAATCATCTCTAATACGTCTTCCGTTGAATAAACTTTCCCATTTAATATATCTTTTTTTGCTTGAAGTAATTTTTGTTTTAGCTTCGGATCAGCATCAACATCTTCTTTTACTGTAGATTCTGGTTTTTCGATTAAAGTTAAATGATATTTTTTACCGTCTAACTCTATAACTGATTCTTCATCATCAATAATACTTTTAATCAACTCTGCTTCATAGCCATCAAGTTTTCTCATACTCTTTTCAACCTCCATTTCACAATACTTACCCTTAATTATACAACAGTTTTAATATACACCGAAATCTACAAAATGGATTTCCTCAATTATATGGCCCTGTTTATTGAAGATGAATGTTTAGCATCTTATTAAAGATAAGCCCCCTTACTTGAGCAAGAAATCACCCGCATATATAAAATGAATTTTTCGCTATTGGAACAGTCAAATACAGATTATAATATAAGAATACGATACATACTATTTTCCGTTAGGAGGAATGCATTGTGAAAATGGAACATGTGGGGATCATGGTCAATGACATGGACGAGTCTTTAGCGTTCTATCAAAACATCCTCGGTTTAGAATTAAGGAGTAGAGAGTGGTTAAATGAAACTGTTGAGCTTGCCTTTTTATTTTACCCAGAGCAGCCGAGTGTAGAGGTTGAACTTGTCTACGGCGGCCCGGTTGAAAACGAAGGAATCGTGAACCACTTGGCCTTTACTGTTGAAAACATCGAAGCTGAACTCGTGCGCTTTAAAGAAGCAGGTGTCAAATTAGTAGATGAAGAACCTCTAACCGTTTTAAATGGTAAAGTTAAAATCGCCTTTTTCCAGGGTCCAAATGGTGAGAAGCTAGAACTGGTAGAAAGATAAGTGAACATAGCAATAAGAGAGCGAAAAAACGGATTTTCAATCGCCAAAGTAATTAAGTGAGTGGTTCGCCACTCTCTTTTTTCTTAAAAAAATCATTTATTCACCTCTACGCTTTTGTTATATTTTTCCACCATTTTTTTAAAGGCTTTGTTACCAAACCTGCTTCGTTAGTTGAAGAACCATCGCTTATCAACTGCCATGTCCCTCTACTATTTATTTTACAATTATATAATCCCCTTCTTTAAGCATGCCCATCCACACACGAAATCGCAGAAATAAACACACCTTGCGACTTTGAATCCCTGAAAAAGTATTAATAGAGAGACGGTAACTGTTTATTTATAAAGTGAGTCTTATTCATAGGTTGCTGATCTCTGCGCGAACTCGCTTTCCGCGGAGAAGTCGTCATGCCGCTTCGGGCTAACGTCCTGCAGGGTCTTGCCTGACTTCTTTTTCCGCAGGAGTCTCGCTCGCTCCGGTCTCAGCCACTATCTCTGATATAAATCCAATCTTATAAATATACAAATTACTATCTGAAATATTGACTTTTTCAGCAGCCTGTTGACTTTGGGTGTGATTTTATTAACGCAATATAGTAATCCACAATAGTAAAACGCATGAGGATTTCGATGTGAAATCCCATGCGTTTTGGTTTGTGAGGAGTGAACCTGTTGGATTCTGCTGGTTTTTATACTAAGCTCACTCTTCACTGCCTAGTATAAAAAACCACCATATTTTATTTTGCACTTTAAGAAAGTTTAACATTATTAAAGGGTTAAAGTATAAGAAAAAATAAGGCTTTCGCCATTAAGGACTTGGCGACCAGCCATGTTTTTCTAAAAGCGCTGTCATAAAGCGTTTAGCAGCCGCATGATTTTCTTGTAATGAGTGTTGGCGGCAGTTCAATGTGTTTATTATATTCTGGGTTGTTTATTTTGCTTAACAGCACATCAAATGCCGTCTTACCAATCGTTTCGGGCGGCAGGACAATGTTGGTTACAGGCGGATCAATGATATTAGCAGAAGCAAAATCTCCAAAACCCATAAGAGCAATGTCCTTTGGGATTCTTAATGATAACTCTTTCATTTTTGAGATAGCACCAATCGTCATTAAATCATTTAAAATGAAAAGAGCAGATATGTCCTTTTCCCTGGTTAACAATGACTTAACAGCTTCAGCTCCGCCTTCTACTGTAGCATGCCCTTGTTCAATATAGGAATCATTAAATGGCAAATTGTATTTTTTCAAAGCATCTTTGTACCCTTCGATACGATGTACTGTCGTTGATACATTCGACACGGCATAAATAATGCCAATTTTTTCATGACCATGTTTGAGTAAATGTGTGGCTGAATCAAAACCTGTTTGGTAATTATCCCCTGTCACCTTAGGAATGTTTTTCAGGCTAGGGTCATCGCGGTTGACCAAAACAATCGGGAAGTTGTCGTCTGTGAAACTGTTCAAATAACTTGCGCCGCTCGCTGTTGGTGCCAGAATGATTCCATCAACCATTTTGGCATGCAGTAAATTGATGGTTTCTTTTTCATAACTGCTGTTTTCATTGGTATTAATTAACAGTAAATTGTACCCCATTTCTCTTGCCCGTTTTTCTGCCCCATATATCATTTCTGTCACGAAGGAATCCGGAAAGCTTGAAACAATTAATCCTGCAGTTTTCGTAGATTGTTTCCTCAGATTTTTAGCCGTTGAATTAGGGATATAATTATATTTACGTATTACTTCCATAATTCTATTATGTTTTTCTTCTGATATATGTTTTGTACCGTTAATCACATGAGAAACGGTCGCTGTTGAAACATTTGCTTCTTTAGCAATATCCTTCATTGTCATTTTCATCTCATGCAACCCCCAGGTTAATCCATTTCCGTAATTAATCTATTTATATATTACCCTCCTATTAAAAAGGAAGCAAATACATAATAAAAAAGGCTGATGAAATAAAATTCAGAAATATTTGTTGACATAAAAGCGTTTACAATTTATGCTGAGAACAAGTTAAGTAAATCGATTAACTAAAAAGGAGGATCATAAATGACGAAAACTAGTTCGGTTTCACCAGAAAAAATAGACTTAATTAAAGAAAAAGCTAAAATGTCAAGGCTGGAAACCATCCGTTTAATAGCAAAAGCCAAAAGCGGACACTACGGTTCTTCTTTCTCTAGTTCAGAAATATTTGCAACACTTTACTATCACATTTTAAATTATGACCCTAAAAACCCAAAATGGCCTAGCCGAGATAGATTTGTCATGGGGAAAGGACACTCTGCGGTAGGTGTTTATCCTATATTAGCTGACGTAGGATTTTTCCCTAAAGAAGAATTAGACACGTATACCGATTTGGGTAGTCCGTTTGGCGACCATCCGGATATGAATAAAATCAAAGGCGTTGACTTCAGCTCTGGTTCGATTGGCCACGGATTGTCGGTCGGCGTTGGCATGTCGCTTGGCGCACGTGTAGATAACGAAAAATACAGATCGTATATCTTAATGGGAGATGGCGAGCTTCAAGAAGGACAAGTATGGGAAGCAGCCATGAGTGCAGGAAGCTTCAAATTGGGCAACCTTGTAGCCATTATCGACAATAACAAAGTAACGGTAGATGGAAACACAGAAGAATTAATGAATATAAACCCAATTAAAGAAAAATGGGAAAACTTCGGCTGGAACGTAGTAGAGGTTGACGGCCATAACGTGGAAGAACTAGTTAAAACGTTTGAAAACCTGCCGTCTGTAGACTCTGATAAACCAACAGCGATCATTTGCGACACCGTCGCAGGAAAAGGCGTTTCCTTTATGGAGCACGGTTATGAATGGCACGTGGCCAACTTAGGGGAAGGCGATATTAAACGGGCGATCGAAGAAATCGAAGGAGGTCAGTAATATGAGCACAACCACTTTTCATAAAGATACGTGGGAATTATATAAAAGCCTTGAAATGTCTACCCAATTAACAGCAGGCGAAACACTGGCTAAACTGGGAAAAGACCATCCTGAAATTGTGGCTATGTCTTCGGATTTAAGTAAGCCTACCCGCCTGTGGGATTTTGGAAAAGAATTCCCTGAGCGTTTTTTCAACTTTGGCCTGGCAGAAAAGAACATGGTTACCGCAGCAGCAGGATTAGCATCCACTGGTAAAACGCCATTTGTTTCTACGTATGCCTCCTTTTTAGGTGTACTCGCTGCAGAAAATATTAGAACGGCCGTCGCTTACCCTAACTTGAATGTCCGTTTGATTGGTACGCACACCGGGATTGCGATGGGCTTTTACGGAACATCGCACCATGCAACAGAAGACATTTCTATTACAAGAGCGATGGCAAACATGACGGTTATTTCTCCAGCAGACGGTGCGGCACTCGCAGAAATGGTTGAAGAATCTGTAAAAACCTATGAAGGTCCGATTTATTTTAGAGTCAGCCGCGGCCGTGAAGAACCGGTATATGAACGCAGCTCCGAAAAGGTTCAAAATAAAATCGGCAAAGCAAATCGATTAACCAAAGGTTCAGACTTAACCATTATTGCCTGCGGGATCGAAGTAAATGAAGCACTAAAAGCTGCTGACCAGCTTAAAGATCAAGGCATTTCCACACAAGTCATTGATATGCACACAATTAAACCGATAGACACAGAAGCTATTCTAGACGCTGCAAAAGAGACAGGAACGATTTTAACTGTTGAAGAGCATAATGTACAAGGTGGTCTAGGCAGTGCCGTTGCTGAAGTATTAATGGAATCAGGCGTGAATTGTAAATTTAAACGTCACGGCTTTTATGACGAATACTCTCTTATTGGAAAGCCTTACTATTTATACAAACATTACAAACTGGATGGGGATGGAATCGCGGAAGTTGCGAAAAATCTAGTAAACCGTGACTAAAGGATGTGAAAAGAATGAAAGCAGCCCTGTTTGATGAAATAGACAGCATCACGTTGATAGATAAAGATATTCCCGAAGCAAAACCAAATGAAGCCGTATTAAAAGTGATCACAACTGGTATATGCGGTTCAGAAATTCATGCCTATAAAGGAACACACCCTTTTAGAAAGCCGCCTAGTGTTTTAGGTCATGAAGCAGTAGGAATCATAGAAAAACTAGGATCTGACGTATCTGATTTTAATATAGGCGATACGGTTACCATTGAACCGCATTACGGATGTGGAGAATGCAGGGAATGCCTGGCCGGAGATTACCATCTCTGTAACCAAAAAACAGTGTTAGGCACAAAAAAATGGGACGGCTCTTTCGCTGAATATATGGCAGTACCCGCTTCCACCATGTATAAACTGCCAGAATCCCTTTCTCCAAGTGTAGGCGTTCTAGCAGAACCGTTAGCTGTAGGAGTACATGCTGTAAAAAAAGCAGATGTGCAAAAAGGGGACAAAGTAGCCGTACTGGGAGCCGGACCTATTGGTTTACTCACTGCCGTGGCTGCTCGATCTGCTGGAGCCGAAACGATCTGCATTACCGATGCACTAGAGCATAACTTAGCTGCCGGAAAAAAAATAGGCGCAACAGACGCAGTAAATGTCAAAGAAGAATCTATCGTTGATTATGTTCATGAACATGTTGGCAGCGTCGATAAAGTCTTCGTTACGATAGGATTAAAATCTGCGGCAGATGAGGCGCTTCACATCGTAAAGAAAAAAGGAAAAATCGTTTCCATTGCTATTTTTGAAGGGGACACTGGGATTGATTTAAATAAAGTATTTATGTCAGAAATTGAAATCATTGGTTCATCTATGTATGTAAAGGAAGACTTTGAACAAGCTATTTCTATCTTACAAGAAGACAAATATCCTCTAGATATACTAACAAAACATCAATTTCCCATGGATGAAATAAACACAGCTATGTCCGTTGCACAGACAAAAAAAGATGGAGCGATCAAAGTATTAATTAACCCTAGTCACTCATAATAAAATTTATTTGTTTAGGAGTAAGAAATCAAAATTTCTCTTCCATTTCTTACTCCTTCTCTAAAAAACCAATGGTCTGAAAATTGGAAATCATATGCAATCGTTTATTCTGTAAATTATTTATAAGGGGGAAAAAATATGGTTAGTGGTGGAGCTTTAATTCTTATTTTTATATTAGCTTTAGCTTCCTTATTCTTTCTAATATTGTTTATGAAATGGGAACCTTTTATCGCGTTATTGGTCGTTGCTGGTTTAACTGGATTTGTTGTAGGGATTCCAGTCGCTGAAGTACCCGCAATTATTGCCGACGGCTTTGGCAGCACTTTAGCCGGCGTTGGTATATTAATTGGTCTTGGTATCATGCTCGGGCAGTTAATGGAAGCAAGCGGAGCCATTCACAAAATTGCCCACACCCTTTTACGTTTAGCTGGGCGAGAAAAGTCAAGACATGCTGTGGCAGGTACCGGCCTAGTTGTTGGTATTCCTCTCTTTTTCGATGCAGCATTTGTTATTTTAAATGGACTGATTCGTAAGCTTTCAGCTACAGCTAAGGTACCTTATATTTCACTCGTATTACCGCTGGCGATGGGGCTTATTATTGCGTATTGTTTAGTCGTTCCTACTCCAGCTCCTTTATCTGTAGCGGATAATTTAGGGTTAGATGTTGGTTTACTGTTTGTATACGGCCTTATTGTTGCCATTCCCGCTATTTATGTCGGCGGCGTCCTATATGGTAAATTCATTGGAAGATCCGCTGACCCAATTGTTGAAAACGCTTCCGAGGAAATAGCAACCACAAACGAAGAAACGGTTACTGACGGAAATCACAAAGAAATTTCAACAAAGCTTTCCTTCTTTGTTATTTTGCTGCCAATCGTTTTAATCTTATTAAACACTGTGTTTTCATTATTCTTGCCTAACGCATCTATTACAAGTTTTTTCGCCGTAACCGGGGAGAAAAATATGGCATTATTAATCAGTGTTATTGCCGCTGGATTCTTGCTTAAACCATATTTCAAACGAGATATCAATGAAGTGTATTCAGAAGCTTTTAAGTCTTGCGGGCTGATTCTTCTTATTACAGGCGCAGGCGGCGCATTCGGAAGTGTGATTAACGAATCCGGCATCGGAGAACACCTTATTAATACGATGCAAGGTTGGAATTTGCCTGTGTTAATTTTGGCATTTATATTTTCTCAAATCTTAAGAATCTCTTTAGGTTCTTCCACCGTGGCATTGGTAACAACGGCAAGTATTATCGGACCGATGGCAGTAGAACTAGGCGGATCACCTATTCTCATAGGCCTTGCGATTGCTGCAGGTGGTATCGGTCTTTCTATGCCGAACGATTCCGGTTTCTGGGTAGTGAGTAAGTTTGCGGGATTATCTGTCACAGAAACATTGAAATCGTGGACTATCGGCGGATTTATTGCAGGTGTAACCGGCTTAGCCGCTGTATATGTATTAAGTCTCTTTTCAGGCATTTTGCCGGGAATTTAATAAGAAAAGCGCAAGCGCCTTGCTCACGAGCGACAAGTCCTGGAGGGGCGGCATATGGAAAGCTGATCTTTGCTTTCCATTGACGAACCGAAGGAATCTCGAGCGAGTAGGCGCTTGGGCTAGACATGTAAAACGCCAAATATTTATCATTTCTTACCTATAAAAAATGGTGGAGTGGGAGTCGTCACTCCTGCTCCTATATAAATTCTACCCTTCCTTATCTGTTCGAGTTTTTTTATTTTGGATGAATCAGAAGAAGATTTTCCATTTTGCCGTGAAATTATTTTGTAAATTACCATCGCATACTTTGTTGTTATCACATGTCACGCTCAAATTTGTTTCCATATCACTAACATTCCAAGTATAATTAAAATACGAAGGATCATACCCTAAAAAAGACCATAGGTGCTGCGAACACCTA
The DNA here is from genome assembly GCF_009765375.1 of Alteribacillus sp. YIM 98480. Classification (GTDB taxonomy): domain Bacteria; phylum Bacillota; class Bacilli; order Bacillales; family Marinococcaceae; genus Alteribacillus. The sequence goes on along the minus strand of NZ_VTOK01000004.1, from coordinate 101,682 downwards.
CGGTCCACAATAGTTTGATTCCCTTCAAGGGGGATCGGCAACAAGGTAAGATAAATCACCCTACTGAGCCGCCTAAACTCAAGGGTGATTTATTTTTTGTCTGACAGCAGTACTACGATCAAAGTTCCAAACGTTAAGGCTTCATATACTGTCACCATAGCACCACCCCCTTTCTATCATGGGGATAATGCCGAATCACCCTTTATATCGTTTTTCCTCTATTAGCAGGGAGAATCATCCACTAAATGTGAGCCTTCTCCATATTTCCCTAAAGAAAAAAAAGCCACTTTTCTGATTGACATAGCCCATACAATTCTCCATACTCCCTCCAAAAAACTAATCCATTTTCTTCCTAATATACTTTTGTTAAATGGTTTATATTATTGTATTTTTTTTGGAAATCGTCATAAGGAAAGGGATCCATATATAATAGATTTCTTGATGGTGCTGAGTCGGAGTTATTGATTAAAAAGAATTCTCCCTTTGATTAACCTTTTAACTACTCCTTTCTTAATCCTGCTTGCCTAGCAAATATTTCGTTTAATAATTGCTCCCCTTCATGAATAGGAATAATATGAAAAATACAAAAGGGGAAGTGCTTTATTAATTACAAGGGAATACTGCCAATAACAGCAATTACATTGATATTATTGTTGATCATCACTCTCTTTTTTACCTTTTCACGATCCCCGAGTGAACAAGCGAAGGAAACGGTTGAAGAATTTTATAAGCATGAGCAGCAAGGGGATTTTGCTCAGTCCTGGGAGTTATTTCACTCCGATATGAAAGACAAGTTCTCCAAAGGGCACTACATCCAGGATCGTGCGCATGTGTTTATGAATCACTTTGACGTTACCACTTTTTCATTCACTTTGGATAAGCCAGAAAAAATAAAAAACTGGCAGATGAACAAAGACTCTAGTAAGTTAGAGGAAGTGTATCAGGTAAATGTGATCCAGACTTTTAAAGGGAAATACGGTAATTTTGATATATCTCAAGAGGTATATGTGGTTCAAGAAGATGAGGAATGGAAAATTGTATGGGATTATAATAAATAAACATAAAGAAAGCTGCTACCTTCAAATTGGATAGCAGCTTCCTTCCTTTTTCTAGTCCAAATACTCCATAATCTGCTTCACGACGTAATCCGTTGCTTCTTCTAGTGAATAATTACTTGTATCAACTTCGATCTCTGGGTTTTCTGGTGCTTCGTATGGGCTCGAGATGCCTGTGAAGTTAGGGATTTCTCCAGCGCGGGCTTTTTTGTACAAGCCTTTGACGTCGCGTTTTTCACATTCTTCGAGCGGCGTGCTGACATAGATTTCGATATAGTCTTCACCGATGATTTCTCTGGCATTATTTCGGTCGCTTTCAAATGGCGAGATAAACGATGTTAGTGTAATCACACCGGCGTCATTCATGAGCTTCGCTACTTCTGCGATGCGGCGGATGTTTTCGACGCGGTCGCTTTCTTTGAAGCCTAAGTTTTTGTTTAATCCGTGCCGGACATTGTCCCCATCAAGCAGCATGGTATGGTGGCCGGTGGCTACTAAACGTTTTTCGACTTCGTTGGCAAGCGTCGATTTTCCGGAACCGGAAAGGCCGGTAAACCAAAGGGTTATAGGTTTCTGTCCTTTTTGCTGGGCCCGGATGTCTCTTGTAATATCTGTTTTTTGCCATTCTACATTTGTTGAGCGGCGAAGGGAATGCTCAATTACCCCGCAGGCTGAAGTCATGTTTGTGACGCGATCCACTAAAATAAGTCCGCCTAATGCTTCATTGTTGTCAAATTTATCGAACACCATCTTTTCAGATAGCGATATATCACATTCGGCTAATTCGTTTTTATGAATTTGATCGGCTGGAATTTCGTCTCCCGTGTTCGTGTCCATCTTATGTTTAATCGACATCACGGTACCAGGAAGAATTTTTGTTCCTATTTTTACTAAGTAGTTCCGGCCTGGGACAAGCGGAGAGTCATCCATCCATAGAATGTTTGCTGTAAACATATCCGTCACTTGCATACGGTCCGCTGTGGTTAATACGCAGCCACGCGAAACATCCACTTCACGGTCCAATTGAATGGTTGCAGGCTGTCCGACAACAGCGGAATCTACTTCCTTATCGGTTACTAATAAACTTTTTACTTTTGCTTTTTCATTACTTGGCAGGGTGGTTATCTCGTCCCCAACGGCAATGTTTCCGGCTTCTACTTGTCCTTGAAAACCACGGAATTCGTGGTTAGGCCGGCTGACACGCTGCACCGGCATGGCAAAGCTGTCTTGGGCGATGTCTTTGTGAACATCAATGCCTTCTAAATACAAAAGCAATGGCAGTCCGTTATACCAAGGCGTATTGCTGGACTTTTGGGTAATGTTATCCCCTGCTGTGGCTGAAACAGGGATCACTTCCACACTTTCAAGATTAAAACCATGCGTCAGCTCCTTAAATTCCTGCTTAATTTCTTCAAAACGTCTCTCGTCATAATCGATTAAATCCATTTTGTTCACCGCTAAAACGAGATGTTTAATACCCATTAATGAACAAATTCTCGCATGGCGTTTCGTTTGGGTAATAACCCCTTTTGTAGCATCGACTAAAATAACGGCAAGATCGGCAAAAGATGCCCCAACCGCCATGTTCCGCGTGTATTCTTCATGACCTGGTGTGTCTGCCACGATAAACGAACGGTCATCGGTCGTGAAATAGCGGTACGCCACATCAATTGTAATCCCCTGCTCTCGTTCGGCCATTAATCCATCGAGAAGAAGAGAATAATCAATATCGCCGCCACGGCTTCCTACTTTACTATCAAGCTCTAATGCTTTTTCCTGGTCGGCGAACAATAGTTTCGCATCATAAAGCATATGCCCAATTAAGGTTGATTTTCCGTCATCTACACTTCCGCACGTAATAAACTTTAATAGACTCTTCATTTTAGAAATACCCCTCTCTCTTGCGTCGTTCCATGCTGCCTGCCGCTTCCTGGTCAATGACACGGCTGGTCCGTTCGGATGACACCGCACCGAGTGTTTCTTCAATAATTTCTTCTAACGTATCCGCATCAGATTCCACGCCGCCAGTGAGAGGATAGCAGCCTAATGTCCGGAAGCGAACGTTTTTATACACTATTTCTTCGTGTGGTTCTAATTTCATGCGATCATCATCTACCATCACAATATTGTCGTCGCGGTAGACAACCGGTCTTTCTTTGGCAAAATACAATGGAACGATATCGATGTTTTCTCTACGGATATATTGCCAAATATCTTTTTCCGTCCAATTGGAAAGCGGGAAAACACGCATGCTTTCGCCTTTTTGAATGCGCGTATTATAAAGCTTCCACATCTCCGGCTTTTGGTTTTTCGGATCCCAGGCATGGTTTTTGTTACGGAACGAAAACACACGCTCTTTGGCACGGGACTTTTCTTCATCACGGCGTCCGCCGCCAAACGCAGCGGTAAAGCCATATTTGTCCAAGCCTTGTTTTAAGGCCTGCGTTTTCATAATGTCCGTGTAGGCAGAACCATGATCAAACGGGTTCATCCCTTGTTCCACACCGTCTTGATTGGTATGTACAATCATTTCAATTCCTAATTCTTCGGCCTTGCGATCGCGGAATTCTATCATTTCTTGAAACTTCCAGGTTGTGTCAATATGCATGAAAGGAAACGGCGGTTTCTCCGGGTAAAAAGCTTTCATGGCTAAATGCAGCATCACAGAGCTGTCTTTCCCGATCGAATAAAGCATCACCGGTTTTTCACATTCTGCGGCTACTTCTCGAATAATGTATATTGCTTCGGCCTCGAGTTGGTCGAGGTGAGTTAGTTCCTGCATCAAAATGCGCCTCCTCTATAAAGGATATTTATTAATCATTTTTAATCACGGCGTTTTCCGTTAATGCAAGTATACCATATAAGAATAGTCGGGTTAATTGTTTTTTTAAAGGAAATATTTTTATTCTTCTTCACTCTGGAAAAACAAGGGTGGAGAGCAATATACAAAAATTCTTACACTATGACGTTGTGACAGGTAATAAAACTTTAATTAATCAAACGTTAATAACTATTTAAAAAAGGAACCAAAAGATGACTCCTGGTTCCTAAAGTTTGTATATACTTTTGTCTAAATGGTTTTTGAGGTGAGTTACCGGCCATCTAAAATGGCCTTCCTTATACCATTAAAGCGCACTGCATTCTCAAGTTCGCTAATATTATCTATACGATTTAACCTTATGTCTGATCAAAAAACCATAGCAAAAACGCTAGAGTAATAAATCACCCTAGCGTTTTATAATATGGAAGTACTGAAAATTTTTCTCTTTCTTCTTCACCGATGAAACCAGCGGGGCTGACTCCTTTTGGAGATAATAGGTATAGTGCGAGCTTTGCCTTAAGGCTGTTTAAAGGCACCTAGGAATGGCCGCTTTACTTGTTACCTTTAAATAGTAGCTTTTTAACTATTGTAATACCTGTTTTACGAACTAATGTCTTTAATGGATTCTTTCAAAACAGATGTTGTGCCTCTTACTATAAGCTCAGGAGTGTATAAGATTCTCTCCTTTAATGATTTTCCTTCCTCAATTTCTTGGATGAGAACATCAACGACCTTCTTTCCAATCATTTCAATTGGTTGAGAAACGGTTGTTAGGCCCGGAACCGTGGTTGTAGCTAAAATCGTATTATCAAACCCAACAACTGACAAATCTTTAGGGATCTCAAGGCCCTTTTCTTTAGCTCCTTGAATGACACCAATCGCAAGTTGTTCGTTACAAGCAAAGATGGCTGTTGGGAGAGCTGTAGCTTTTTGACTAAATAATTTTTCAACATAAGCCTTTCCATTCGAAATAGAGGCTGTCGTACGGTAAATGTATTCTTTCTTACACTCCACTTCATACACTTCATGTGCGGCCCGATAACCTTTTATGCGTAAGCTGCTGCTATGAGCATGTTGAGCAATAATCCCTATTTTATGATGTCCATTGAAAAAAAGATGAGATGCAGCATCATAACCACCTTTGAAATCATCGACAGAGACCTTCGAAACATCAAGAGAGGAATCATTTTGGGTGAGTAAAACAAGCGGAATTTTGTGATCAATAAGTTCTTTTATTACATTTTTGTCATGAAAACTAGAACCTATGATAAAACCATCCACTTGTTTTCGTTTCAATAACTCTAAATATTTTTTCTCTTTTTCTGCATTATTATCTGTACTGCACATCATTACGTTCATTCCTTGCTCATGGGCTCGGTCTTCAATGGCACGAGCCATCTCTGAAAAAAGGGGATTGGATATATCTTGTACAAGCAGTCCAAGTATTTTGGTCCTCTTCCCCGTTAAAGCCGATGCCATTACGCTCGGATGAAAATTCAACTGTTTTATTGTGTTAAGTACCCGCTGTCTCGTAGGTTCTCTCATTCGTCCTGTATTATTTATCACTTTAGAAACGGTGGCAATGGATACATCCGCTTTTTTCGCCACATCTTGAACTACTCCCACTTAACAACCTTACGTCTGTTTGAAGTGGGAGATTCCTAAGAACACCAGCGTAACTGCTAGTTTTTGATTAGGCTATCCCCGCAGTTCCTGCGGTTAATCGTATAGCTTCGTTACGAATATTGGTACTTGCGTTAATATCTCGATCATGATGGGTGCCACATTCTTTACACGTCCACTCACGTAATGCGAGATTCTTAACGTCTTTGTTTCGGTAACCACAGCTTGAACATAGCTGACTGGAAGGAAAGGTTTTCGCAACCGTTACAACCTGCTTTCCATACCATTTTGCTTTGTATTCAAGCATGGTACGGAATTGAGACCACGATACGTCACTGATCGCTTTAGCTAATGTATGATTCTTTAACATGTTCGATACTTGCAAATCTTCTATACCTATAATGTCGTGGTTTTTAACAATATCGGTAGAGATTTTATGCAAGTAGTCTGTTCTTGTGTTTGCTATTTTCTCATGGATACGGGCAACCTTGATACGTTGCTTATGCCAGTTAGAAGAGCCTTTCTTACGCCTGGAAAGAATCCGCTGTGCTTTTGCTAATTTCTTTTCGAGTGTTCGAAAATATTTATGGTTTTTATACACCGTGCCATCCGACAAAATGGCAACGTCCTTTATGCCAACATCCATCCCAACGGATGAATGTGTTTTGGGCAGCTCATGCCCTTCTGTTTCTACCAGAATGGATACAAAGTATTTGCCGCTTGGGTTCCTTGTAACTGTAGCACGAAGAATGCGCCCTTCTACGTTACGGCTTTTTGCAAATGTAATGCATCCAAGTTTGGGTAATTTGATTTTACTATCCATCACGGCGATATTACCGTTTGTTTGTTTCGTCGTATAAGATTGCATTCTGTTCTTTTTCGACTTAAATCGTGGTGCTTTGTTCTCTTTCTTGAAGAATCGCGTATAGGAATCGGCAAGATTTTTAAGAGAAGATTGAATAGCAACGCTGTCCACTTCTTTTAACCAAATCCATTCTTTCTTGAGTTGTGTTAACTGTTTGGAACAAGTGTTATACGTTAATCCCTTGCCTGTTTCTTGATACGTATCTCTCCATTTAGCAAGGAAATGATTGAACACAAAACGACTACAACCAATGGTTTTCGCAATAAGTACTTCCTGTTTTTTGGTTGGATAGATCCGAAATTTATATGCTTTGTGAACCACTATGTCCCCACCTCTTCCCATGAAGAATGTAAGCTACTCTTATTATAAGGCAATGGCAGGAAAAAGGGAACGTATATTCTCTTTTCTATTTAAAATATTTTGGCTTCTTAACAAGGAGACAGAGGGGAATTGTCGGACAATAGAGATAGCTAAAGCCATCTCTTGTCCGAAGGCGATTCATCTCCCACTTACTCGCTAACGCTCCTTGAAGTGGGAGTCTTCTCGCCTAATTACGATAAATAGTTATTGATGGGCGCTACACTATCATTGGAAAAATGGACTTGTTCCAATGATAAGTCAATAGCGCCATTCATCGCTTTTTCAACGTGACAACTTACTGCCTTGCATTACTCTCTAAAGGAGGGTTTAAACTGTTTTCCGGAATACTTAAACCTAAACGCTCATACTGTTCAGTCGGGGCATCATTTTCTTTCATTAATTGTACTAAAAGGTTAATCATTTTCTTTTCTATTTCTGGATCGTTAATAGGCTCTTTTTGTTCTGGATCTTTTTTAATATCAAATAACATCGTGCTGTATCTATGAAAATCAACATCATAATCCGATTTCGTTTCCATTTTCATTAAAGGCGCCCCTTTACTAAAAGAAAATGGCTCTGTCAATGTTGCTGTTTTTATCTCTTCCAGATTAAAAAATCTTCGCAGCCTAACAGGGAAAAGTGTATAACTATAAAGAGGCGTATTTTCCTCTGACACTGGAGCACGCATATAGACATAACGGCCATCTGTACAATTTACGTGACCGCCGTAAATACCATATAAGACAGCTTCATGCGTTTCTTTGTTTTCTGCGATCGTGTCACGTAAAGGTGTTCCAAGCATTTCTTTTGGAATCTCGACGTTAAAGAAATCCAATAATGTTGGTGCGAGATCAATGAGCTGTACTAATTTATCTGAACGAGTTCCTTGTTTACCGCTTCTTGGGTCCCATATAAATAGAGGAGTCCTTGCCACTTCATTGTAAAATGGCTGAACACATTTGCCCCACCAATCATGCTCTCCAAGCAAGAAGCCATGATCCGTATTTACAATGAGCATGGTGTCTTCCCATAAATTATACTCTTCCATCATGTCCAACACTTTTCCTAAGTAATGGTCACACATACTTACCAATGCTTTATATTCCAACCCAGCGTGTTCCACCTGCTCCTCTGTTTCAACGACATTTCGATAACTCGGCCAATCAAAATGCGGACCATTATACTCATGCGCATATTTTGCTCTAAATTCTTCCGGTGCATAGAACGGCTCATGTGGATCAAATGTTTCAATTTGAAGAAACCAATCGTCTTCATTATTATTTTTCTTTATAAAATCCAGACCATTATTAAAGGTGAACGCTTGAGGAAAGTCTTCTTTTTCTTTAATATACTTTCTATTGACCCAGTCATGTTTATTGACACTTTCCAATTCATTTCCGCCTAATATCGGAGGATCTTCCTGAAAGACTTCTCCTTTCCAAGTATCTCCTTCTTGCCCACGGAAAAACTCGAAACTATTATATCGCGTATGATAATTATATCCTCCGTCTTCCCAGTAATGTTGGTGATCCGTAACCAAATGTGTATACACATTATTTTCTTTCAGTATTTCAGGCATAGAGTTATCATATGGCTCCATCGGCCCCCAGCCACGATGCAGAAAATTATATCTGCCTGTATGTAAATCGTGACGTGCTGGCATACAAGGCATACTCCCTACCCAAGACTGGTCAAAAGTAACCGTCCTGTCTTGAAGCCGCTTGAAATTAGGTGCTTCAATGTCTTCACATCCATATGGCGGAAGCATATGTCTATTCAATGAGTCAAACATAATCATTATAGCTTTCATTTTATCCTCTCCATCCAAACTTGTATTCAATGCGGTTTCAACATATAAAATCGAGTAAGGGGAGCGACTAACTCCCTAACATATATAAGTTTTTAGCTTGGCTGGCCAAAAAATTAACCTAGTCCCTTTCATTTCCATACAGGAGAGAAATGGACTTAAATGGCCACCCTGCTGCTTTCCCTCTGTATTTTAGTTTGGCAAGTCCAAGCTCTCTTGCAGGTAACGGCAGATGAGACGCGGCATTCTGATCTGCTGAGCATTCATTCTATCTATCGATCAAATTATCGAAATATTCCTCATGATCTATCTTCATCACTCAGCGCTGTCTTTTTTTTGTTTTCCTTACAGCATCTTGTCCGCTTCTTCCTGGTTCCTCGATGAAATCGGCAGCTGTGTTTCGCAAAGGTAGGGTCATAATGGTGATCATGACTTGGCCAATGAATGAATCGATCGTGGGATTACCCAGTTTGCTTTTGCCTCTGTTCAGGTTGGGGATGTGTACGCGGCGGACGCGTACAGAACAGCGGCCCCTTTTGGAGGTGTTCTTTAAGAAAGGAAGCTGGGTTAAGAAGGTACTCTCACAATGATCGTGCGAGTACGTGGAAGCCTTGTTTCCCTTAACAATGACTCAACACTTTTACTATCCTCCAGTAAATTCACAGCAGATTCTCCTTCTTATCAGCACAAATGGAACCCATCTCCATGCACACCGAAATCGTTTTCAATCCTTTTATCTTTCATACCAAAATAGGAAATCTCGTCGCAAAGATTCCGTGAAAATAATTGCCAGCTAATCTCTCTTTCCTATTACGTTGTGTTGTTAGAAATAAATTTTCGATAATCTTCTATAGAAACTCGCCGCTGTCCATTTTCTCCAGCAGAGCGAATTGGAGCCGTTTGAATAACTGGCTCTGGTTCTCCAGCTTCTACAATACGTTGTTTTAAGCATTCTCTTAATTCATTAGAAACTTCTAAATGAGATTCATAACCTATTAAATTCTCCAGCTCGTACGGATCAGCTTCTAAATCATATAAGAATTCCTCGACATAATGATCGGAGCATGCGTCTCGCCAGCCATCCTTATCTGGTGCAGTGACAGCATATTTCCACCTTTTCGTTCTAATGGCACGAGAGACTTGTGATTCACTAATTTGGATAAACACTTCCTGAGGCCATTCTTCCTTACGTCCATTTAATAGAGGCAGGATGGATCTTCCCTGCATCGTATTTGGAACCTTTATTCCTGCTGCATCCAATAGAGTCGGTGGTAGATCAATTAAACTTACTAATTCTTGAATTTGACCTCCACCAACAAACCCCGGACCAATAAATGCTGTAGGCACTCTTATCGAACTTTCATGGCATGAACGCTTGTATTCGCCATTTCGCGTTTTAAAATGATTGCCATGATCCGACGTGAAAAGTACAATAGTATTTTCATCCATTTGAAGGCTTTTCAGTGCGTCCATTAATCTTCCTAATGCTTCATCTAAGCGCTTAACCATGCCGTAGTATCCTGAAATGTGATGATGTGTTACTCCTCCTAATGCCGCTAAATCTGATGGAATCCATTCATTCATATACCGATATTTATATACATTTGGAGGCGGATAATTTTCACTATGATTTTGATGATGAGGCTCTAGAAAAGAAAGAAACATAAAAAATGGATCATCCTGATTTCTATCAATATAGCGAATGGCTTCATCTGTTAATGCGTCTACTCTATATCCAGGTAGTTTCACCGATTGGCAATCATTATCATATAGCACAGTATCATATGCATCGGAAGTAAATTCTAATGTATTAGACCCTAACCAGTAATCATACCCGCCGCGTTGGCCTTCTGGAACAGGGTCCCTTTCCGCAAGATGCCACTTACCTATATAAGCGGTTTTATAGCCGGCATCCTTAAAATAATGAGCAAGTGTGTTTGTTTGTTCAGATAATGGAATTTCATTACGATAACAACCGGTGCTTGTCGCGTATAATCCAGTCTGCATACTTGATCTCGCCGGCCCGCAAACGGGTTGACAAGTAAAAGATGAATGAACATCTGTCCCCGTTTTAGCCATTTGATCAAAATGAGGTGTTAAGTCCAATGGGTTTCCATGAATACCCGTTGTATCCCAACGTTGTTGATCAGTAAAAAAAACGATTACATTCGGTTTCTCCTTGTTCGTCATATTTACCCCCCCTTTTCTAGTAATATTACCTTTGACTTAGCTTTTGACTGCTATCACCATTCTCTTTTTTTCTAATGTTATTAATAAAAAAAGTTATAATGGTCATTAGTGTTAAAATGACAAATATGAGACTAAACGGTCTCGTAAGAAAAATAAGAAAACTTCCATCGGAAATGACCATAGCATTTCTATAGTTTTCTTCCGCTATGGGGCCAAGTATAAAACCTAATAACACAGGAATCGTCGAAAACCCTAATTTAAACAATACATAACCAAGAATCCCAATAATCATAATTAAAATGACATGAAAAGAAGAATAGTTAACTGCATACGAACCTGTTGCACTAAATACAGCGATTAATGGAATTAATAACGAGTACGGAACGACGGAAATTTTAGAAAACCATTTAACTAAATACCTTCCTTGAAGCAACATTAAAATATTGATGAGCAGCAAACCAAGCATAATAGCGTAGATGACATTAGTGTGATCTTCAAATAATGTGGGACCAGGTGTTAGACCATGTAACATTAACGAACCTAATAATATTGCGGTAACACCATCCCCTGGAATCCCTAATGTCAATAAAGGAATTAATGTCGAACCAGTAGTTGCACTATTAGCCGTTTCGGCTGCTCCAATACCTTCAAGTTCACCAGTCCCAAATTTATCTCGGTTTTTAGATCTCTTTTTCGCCTGGTCATAACTTAAAAAAGCTGCGACCCCTCCGCCAGTTCCTGGTATTGCACCAACAATGGTTCCAATAATGCTAGATCTAAAAAGTGTTTTAGAGTTCCCTTTTACCTCTTTCCATTTAATACCATCGTTATTTAATGTAATGGGTTTCGTTTTATTATTTACATCATTTGTACGGTTATTTGATTTAATTAATAGTTCTGAAATAATGAATAAACCAACTAAACCAACAAGTAATGGTATTCCTTCTAAGAGCCTAAAATCATCAAATGTAAATCGAGCAACAGCACTTTCAGAATCCATTCCAATCATTGCTATATAATATCCAATACATGCTCCGATCAGACCTTTAATTATGTTTTTTCCACTTACCCCAGCAATAACAGATAAACCAAAAATAGCTAAGGTGAAAAATTCTGCAGGCCCAAAGTTTAAAGTTAATTTTGAAATTTGTGGTGCAAATGTTAATAAAGCTAAGGCACTAATAACCCCTCCAATGACCGACCCGATGATCGCCATATCTAACGCTTTTCTAGCTTGTCCTCTTTCAGCTAATGGGTGACCATCCAGCAATGTTGCTGCTGCAGCTGGGGTTCCAGGAGTTTTGATGGTGATAGCAGTGATTGACCCTCCATAAGTACCACCACAATAAATTCCTAACAATGTTAAAATCGCCATTGTAGGGTCTAAGGCAAAAGTTATTGGAGTAAAGAGTGCAATCGCTATATCAACTGTCAATCCTGGTACGGAGCCGAAAATTATTCCTAATAATATACCAATGTTTGTGGCAATTAAAATCTCCCAAGTAAATAATTCACCTGCACCAGAAATGATGCCTTCAATCATAGTAATCACCATCTTTTCTAGAATTAAGGTAGATCTAGTTGCAACACCTGTTCAAAAATGAAATATACGAAAAGCACCACAGTAATTGTTATCAAGTAATATTTCCAATTTTTTATTTTATAGAAAGCTAAACAAGTGATACAGAGAGCTATGGAAGAAATAATAAAACCTATTTTTTCAAAAAGAAACGCATACGCCAAGAAGATTACAATCATGATGATAGCATTCATTTCTCTTCTTATAACCTCTTTTTTGGTTGTTTGAGCGCCGCTTTCTTGTTTCGTAAAAAACAACCCTTGTATAATTAACACTATACTTAGAACTAGCATGATTCCCGTTACAATTTTCGGGAAGGTTTGTGCATTTAGTTGTGGCACTCCTTCTAAAATTTGTATTTGTCTGGGTATGAGAAGCCAAATTAATAACGATAACAACAAAAAAATGAAACCACTGATTAAATTTGAATTCATCGTTAGCTTCATAATCGCGTCACTCCCATTTGTGATCTCTGTTTACTTTCTAGCCACGGTATATTATGTATAGGATTCCCCCATAGAAACGGTCCCGTCTATTTTTGCAACATAAATGGAATTTACTCAAGCCGCTGTTCACCCTGTTTGTGAGACAATTCCTATGGGGAATTTAAAAGCATCGTTGTTATTTAGTGAAAATTAATTATTCGAATTAATTTCATAACAGAAAAATCAATATGCAAATCCGAACAAAGTTAATTCCACTCCAGGCGGACGCTTTCACCCTCGGGGCACAAGCGCGACATCTACTCCAACTCCCTTTGTTCGTTCTCGTAGTGTCTTCTTTGCCGCGGGCTTGGCTTCAGCCTCCTCGGAAGAAAACCGCTTCCTGCGGGGTCTTACGCTCAAGCTTTTCCCGCAGGAGTCGCCGCCTTGCGCTCCATTTAACAAAATGAAAATTTTTATGAACGAACAAATAGATTAGTTATTGTAAAAACATTCGTCTTTTTAATTAAAACAAGCAATTATGAAATTGATTCACTCTTCAATTAATTCTAAAAATCTCTTCATGTCACTCTTTTGATTTTCGATGAACTCTGTTATCTCTTCACTATTCATAGGAGCCATAACAAAACTGTTTTCTTCAACAAATTCTTTAAATTCTTCATCTTCATAAGCTTCTATAAACTTATCATGTATGGCATCCACCACTTCATCTGGAGTGTCTTTAGCTACATTTAAAAAGTTTAACGAACGATACTCAATATCATAGCCCAATTCTGTTAATGGTGGTACAGGATCAATTCCTTCTAATTCATAAGCTTCCGGAGAAAATGAAGCAAGCGGCTGCAATTCTCCACTCTTGTAATATTCATCGGCTAGTGGCTGAATACCGACGGTAACATCAACGTGGCCACCCAACAAATTGTTGACTAAATCTTGACCACCATCCAAAACGACATTTTCTGCATCAATTCCCATTTCTTTGAATAACGCTGCTTGTATGGTGTAAGTATCTCCACCTGGTCCACTCGTACTTCCAAATTTAATGGTTTGATCTTGACCATATTCCTTTAAATCTTCCATACTTTCAATCCCTGTTTCCTCAGGGTTTGTCATCAATACAAATTGCGAGAAAATATTGCCAACAACTGGTTTAAAATCATCTTGTGAGTATTTCACTTCTTTGAACTGTGGAGTTAATGCAAAATTGGAAGCTGATGTTTTTAGAAAGGTGTGGGGATCAGGCTGTTCCACAGCAAAATTTGTAATAGCTACTTCCCCACCTGCTCCCGTTTGATTTTCTACAACGGTTGATTCATCTATGCCCTCTTCTATGACACTCATTACCTTTCTTCCAAAGACGTCTGCATTTCCACCGCTTCCCCAAGGAATGATTAATTTCATCGTATCACTTGGATAATCAGCATCATTTCCCGCATTCTCACTGGAATCACTATTTTCATTCGAATCACTATTCTCGTTGGCACTGCTTTCTTCTGAGGAATCTGAAGAACATGCAGCAAAAAGCAAAGAAGTAAGCAAAATAATGGTTAAGAATACTATCTTTTTCATATTCATTGGAAAACCCCCTATATACTTTTAATAATTTCAAGTCGAGCTGGTAGGTACAATGACTATAACCTTTCAAAACACCTCCTTGTTGAAATGAACTATTCCCAATGAAGCAGGTAACTCTTTTTTATATATAATTTAATTTTTCACATTTTTTCGATAAAGCTCACTATCAATAGGGACGGAAGGATTTTTCAAGCCTAAGCGCTCAAATTGTTCATCGGGTGCATCATACTCTATTAATGCAGCTGCTAATAAATCTACATATTTTTTTTCTGTGTTTGGATCTTTTATTGGACGTTCTTGTGAATAATCTAACTGAATATTAAATAATAGATTTTCTCCAATAAATTCACCTCGATGAGTAAAACCTAACGATTCGTCTGTAAGGGAAATAGTATAACCAGGGATTTTATAAACTGGATAATCTGTCCATTTCAAAAATCTTCCCATCTCAATATCTTTGAAATCTTTAATATATTCATCATTGTAATAATGAGTTAATGTGGTTGGCATCGATGTATAAAGATTAAGCGGGCTGTTATTTTCATTTATAGCTGCTCTAAAGTAGGTGAATTCTCCATCAGTAATATTTACATTTTTGCCAAAACACCCATAAATCGCATAATTTCTCCGTTTGCTTTCTTGTTTTTCTAACAATGGCAGCCAAGACTTTCCTTGCATGTTACTTTCAGATGGATGAACCCCAAAAAAGTCTAGTATGGTCGGCATTATATCAATATTCTGCGTTAAAGCATCGGTCCTTGTTCCTGCATTCTTTCCACCAGGCATATGAACCATAAGCGGCAAATGGGATATCTCATTGTACAACGGCATAAAGTTTTTCCCCATAAATTCATGTTCATCAAGCAAGGTTCCATGATCGGTTGTAAAAATCAACATCGTGTCTTCCCACATATTTTGTTCATCCATTTTATCCAGTAATTTCCCTATCCATTTATCCATCATTGTCACCAGTCCGGAATAACGGTTGCGAACATGTGCTAAATCTTTTTCAGAAGAAGCGTTTTTCCGGTATTTAGGCCACATGTATAGTGGACCATCATATTCATCATCATATAAATCCAAGTATTCAGAAGGTAAATCAAATGGTTCATGCGGATCAAACATCTCCACCCACAATAAATAGTCATCCGCATCTTTATTATTATCCAGCCATTGAATGGCAGATTGAATCGTTTTTGGTGATGTAAAATCTTTTTCTTCCACAAATCTACTTCTATTTAAATGATATTGTTTAGGATATCTACCGATGTATTCCGGCAGCTCTGGGTCGTTGACTTTGGATACCCAGGGGTCATGTTCTTGTCCCCTAATTAAGTCCCACGTATTAAAACTTTGGCAGTAGTTCTCTCCTCCTTTTTCAAAATAGTGATAATGATCCGTCACAATGTGTGAAAATATACCATTTTCATTTAACGTTTCAGGCAGTGTTTCATCAAAGGGTTCAATTGGCCCCCAATTTCTTTCTAAAAAATTGAGCCTGCCTGTCATCATGTCACGTCTTGCTGGCATGCACGGAAGGGAGCCTGCCCAGTGCTGATCAAATACTACCGATTTTTTTTGAAGCCTTTCTAGATTAGGAGTTTTAACGTCTGTATTACTATATGTACTTAAAAAATCTCTTCTAAGAGTATCTGTTAGAATAACAATTGCTTTCATAATTAATCTCCCTCTTAGTAGTTAGGTATTTTAACTTTTCTATTTTTGCAAAAATAATTCAACTAACAATAGTTTGCCTAAACATCGATTCCGCATCGAAAACCCATATTTCCAGCAGAACTATCTATCGTATTTTTGCTTCTTGCCGCAACGCGATAGCGGTTACAATAAGACTTATGGCAAAGGTAAGAACCACCGCGCATGACTTTCGCATTTCCCGAATGAGGTCCTTTAGGGTCTTTTGACTCTTTAGAAGGAACATTTGTAAACCAATCTAAACACCACTCCCACACATTTCCTGCTACATTGTATAAGCCATAACCATTAGGAGAATAGGCATCTACCGGAGCCGTTGAAATGTACCCATCTTTTCCTGTGTTTTTTACCGGGAATTCTCCCTGCCATATATTACATTGATGTTTCTTTTTATATGTCAGCTTATTTCCCCAGGGGTATTTCTTTTGAATAAGCCCGCCTCGTGCGGCATATTCCCATTCCGCTTCTGTAAGCAGTCTTTTTCCTGACCATTCACAATAAGCCATAGCATCATTCCATGAAACGTGAATAACAGGGTGATCCAGCCGATCCTCAATAGATGAGTTGATTCCCTCCGGCTGCTTCCATGAAGCTCCATTAACGGCATACCACCAAGGCGTTTCTCTAGGTGATCCTAGAACTTGTTGTTCCTCATTTACAAAAAGGTGAAAGACAAAGGACCATCCAAATTTTTCTGCGTCCGTTTTATACTGTGTATCTTCAATAAACTCTTTAAATTGAGCATTAGTCACTGCAAACCGATCTACAGCAAAGGGGGATATTTTTACTTTTCGAACGGGACCTTCACCGTCCGATTTAAAACCTTCCCCGTCATTTGTTCCCATTAAAAATTGCCCACCTGATAATTCTATTAAATGTTCGGTATGCATTAATGTCTGAGATTTCTTAATGGTAACCTCCTGCTTAGAACCGCTGACTGCCACTTCCACTTGATCACGATTTGCTGAACAACATGGTTTATTACCCACTTTTTCACCTCATTTCAGATTAAACCTTTTCTATCATTTAAATATAGAAGGAAATGATCACCAATTGATGTATTCGTTTTCAAAAAACCTCTCCATATTTTATAATATTACTAATCAACTATAGGTTACTTTAACTGTATCCTTATACTACTATTTAAATTCAATTTTGTAATGAGAATTTACATTTATATAATAGGACAAAACGATTATACTTTTGGAGGTGTGGAATATTGTTTCGCTTCGATAGATCAGCTATTTATTTGGACAACTTACAAACTCGGATATGGTTTATGTTTGAATGGAATAGAAAAGGAGATTGGGGTTTTAATAGAATTCAAAATCCATTTACCACGTTTTGGCTTATTCTGGATGGGGAATGGGGGGTGACGATTAATAACGTGAAATATAACCTTAAAAGGGGAGATTTCCTGGTTATTCCTCGGAACACAGAATTTATTATAGATCCGCCACATTATTCTGACCAGTATCTCTACTATCTAGCGATGGGCTGCGAATGTATGATAGGGGCTTTTGATTGGATTGATCTCTATCAAATACCGACATACACACCTCTAGAATCCAGGCCATCTTTTGAAGGCTTACTGTCGACATGGTGGTCCATGAAACGATTATGGGATTCTTTCATAGAAGACCTCGACCAAGAAATGTCAGAAAAGTTTAATTTAAAAACGTTGTCACTAAATACTCCCATTCAACTACAAACCTTGCAAACGGAAAGTTATTTTCATCTTAAAGGCACTTTCTATCTATGGATGGCCTGGGTAATGCAATCTTTACATCATCGTCTCCCAGACGGTCCTAAATTTAAAGATATAAGAGTAGAACAAGCTTGTATGTATATTCAAAAAAATTACGAAAAAAAACTTAGCCTGCAGGACATAGCACAAGTGGCACATACGAGTGAGAGTCATTTGCGCCTGCTCTTTCGACAAAATCTATTATCGTCCCCTGTCAATTACCTGCGGCAAGTTCGTTTAGACAAAGCGAAAGAATTTCTGATGATGACCTCGCATTCTATTCAGGAGATTTCACACTTTGTTGGGTTCGATGATGTGAGCTATTTTAGTCGAGTATTTCGTAAGGAGACGAATATGAGTCCCAACGAATATAGAAAACAGGGAAGAATGGGGGCAATTGGGCAACAATAGCTATTTATCTTGTTAGTTAAAAAAGAACAATCAAATAAGGTGGCCTTTTTCAAAACAAGCGAACGCCGCGCATTCCACAAGGCTTGAATAGTATTGTAATGGTTATACTACTCCGTTCCTCGAAGCTATTCTTATTAAAAAGTATACGTCAAATAATCCTCACCGTTAAAAGAGATGGGGATGATTCGACGCTTACGGACAGGACGCGGCGTTTTTGGCGACGAGTGTGACCGTAGAAATGACCACCAAATCGCGGTTTTAGCAAAAGTTCCTCTTTGTCGTTTGCGCCCGAGCGGCTGGCGCTGAAACTAGACATGAACCAAATTATATAGAACAGTTACCCACATATTCCAAATGGAAAATGAATTTGATTTATGGGATTCTTCCTTTTCAATTATTTACCACCATTGTGGATAGGTGGACCAGTCAAAGCCCGCATTACTCTAGTACTTTTTCTATCTCAACACTCATATTCCCATCGCGGTACGAAGAAAAAGGATCATCTTCTTCGATAATCCACGCTTGTCCTTCCCAGATATCTACTGTTTCCGATCGTTCAAAATTTTCCCCGTCTTGTTCCACCTGAAGTATCATTTCAAGAAAAAATGTATGCCCATCTTCGTATCTAATATTTTCAATGTCGAAACCCTTCACTTTATAATCTTGTTCCTTTATGTAGTCCACTTTCTTCATATAAAACTTTTCCGCTTCTTCTTCACTCAATGTCGTGCCGTCTGCAGGGTGGTTTTCTTCGGTATGATCATACAAATACAGTTGTTCAAACGCCTTTTCATAATCTTCATCCATAAGTGCATGATAATACGTTTTGGCAACATTTTTTGCTTTGTTTTCTTCTATGAAATTACAGCCTATTAATGGGATCGTTGACATTAACACCAACATCAGGAGCATCCTCTTCATACCTTTCCTCCTTATGAGGTTCTTTCTTTTTTTCAGAAAAAATGATTTCTCTACTGGCTGCGCTGTTTGTTTTCTTCCCTTTCTGTAAACATAGGTTCAAGTTGTGGATTTTATTCAACATCAGCTTGTATTGAGTGATCATCTTCCTCTTGTAAAACGAGAGTGAATGTACCTTTACCTGGAATAGAAAATGGAACGACCGAGTTTTCACGATTCATTTTAGAAATATTTCATGAGATCTTCTGAAGATTGCACCTTTCCCATGCCAACCCCGCCGTATTTCTCATTTAAATCATATCACACTCATTTTACGAAACGACTTTACAAGCTTACATGTTTATTTCCACAAAACTTTCTTCCATTACATAGAGGCAACTTCATTTATAGACAAGTATTCTAGCATAGCCTATGGTGAAGATGTTCCCGTTATAATATGAAATTTCGTGTCTGTTCTGAAGTATAACAAAAGAAAAAGACCTTATTTTTTAGGTCTTGAAAAGTCTCCCGAAATGCGTCTAGCAGCATCTTCTGCATTTCTATTTCTAAACTCTGCTGTGCTGCTTGGCGTCTTCACTTTTACTTTCCTGTTCACTTGATCTTTCCCCTGTTTTTTTCGGTTCTGTGCTAGTTGGAATAGTTGTTTTAACTGCTTTTCATAAATGGCTGCTGCTCTAGGCGTGGGGGATCGAAGCATTTTATTACGAAGGTACTCGGCTTTTCTTAGTTCTCTCGTGCTTAGAAAATCAGCAGCAGTAAACTTCCCCTTAGAAGCCATCTTGTATCACCTCATTAACTGCCTTTTATCCTTTTCCCTTCTGTATCCTATTCACGGCAGGAGTGAATTATTCAAACGAGATATATAGGATAAATAACGATTGGTTTATCAATAACTAAAGATTGTATTTGGTACGAAGAAAAGAGAATCTTCGGAATAACGCCTCTATTTTAGTGGTAATTGAAGCTCTTTTTTAATCTCGATGCACTCGCCATCTTTATTTTTTATCTTAATTTCATAAATAGCAGGAGTCGATTTTCCATTTATTTTCCATTACTATCCGTAATTGCTGATTTACTCGCCGTTTGCCAACAAATACTATCCGTAAACGTTCATTTACTCGCCTACAATCAACATTTACTCGCCAAACGCTGAAGAAATAGCTATTAGAAAAACTCGGCTTATCACGTCTAATGATAGTCATTTCTCGTTTCATAAACATTATATTAATCATTTTCTGCGACTTCTAATGCTGCTTGGCACACTTCCATATCTTCTGTGTAATGCCCGCCGCTAACACCAATTCCACCAATGACGTCACCGTCTATTTTAATGGGGTAACCGCCTCCAAAAATAATGAGCCTTGGGGTGTGAACCATTCCGTGAAGCAATGGTTCATCATCTTTAATGCGGTTATACCACTCATGCGTGGGACGACTAAAAGCCGCAGCGGAATACGCTTTGTCCCGAGCAATATCTTTCGTAAGTATTTGAGCTCCATCCATCCCTGCAAAGGCTTTGATGTCCCCTGCCCCATCCACAATGGAAATGCTAAATGCTTTACCAATCTCTTCCCCTTTTTCGATTACTTTTTCTAACATTTTGTTGCAAGATCTAAACTAATTTCTTTGGTTTCTATTACTTTTTTCATTTTGCATTCCACCTTTCATACAAGATTTCTTAATAATTGTTATAATTTTAAGACGTTTGATGAAAGAATAACAATTATTTCAATAATAAAAAAATTAGTTCATTTTAACGCTTCCCTTTTGAAGTGCAAAAAAAGTAAACCAGCAGGCGGGCATCACTAATTTTATGATAGTTAATGCTTACCTGCTGGTTTTCTCTACTTTACTCATCTAATGGTTGATTGGTAAAAAAGGTAAAGAGGTGGTCTGCCCAGCGTTTGTGTCCTTCTAATGTCGGTTCGGAGCCTTCGAAATAGATGTCCATCGCTTCATCGCCTGCTTCCGGCCAGCTTTCCCAATGATTGATATAGGTGACATCATTTGATGCGGTCTCATTTTGTAATTGTTCGATTCGATCTACATAATATGTGTTTTCATAAACGGGCTGCGGCGGCTGGATGTAGGTTGCCACATCTGGGTTTTCCTTTTCAACCGTCTGCACGATGTCATTCATGCTGTAAAGAGTATCATCCATACTAACAAGGCCGTCATCATTTAAAACAAGCGGCGCGAATATAAAAACATCTGGTTCCAAAGCAGCAATTTGGTTTGCTTCCTCGTTGTCGAGCACATCCAGCGAGGTTTGATCTTTAAAATCGACGACTTCCATTTTAATTTGATCGGTTTGATACTTCTCTTGCAAGTCTTTTAGAAGCAATGCGGGAAAACTTTCTTCTTCCTGGTCATTTATTACACTAGATCCGGCAACGACTATAGTCAATGGTTCGCCTTCTCCGACTGTACTGCGCATTTTTTCGGCAAATACTTCTTCTGCTCCTTCTAACGTCTCGTCTAACGTTTCCTCGTTTGCAGCAACTTCTCCTTCGCTCGCTTCGTTTTGAACCGTATTAGAGGAAAGTGAGTTATTGACCGTGTCCGCAATTTTTTGATCATAATGAAATTTGCCGTATACGATTACAGTGATAAGAAGAAATACAATAAGTCCATAGAAAAAACCTTTCACTTCTAACGCTCCTTTAAATCCCTGTTCTATTCTATATCCTTTCGTTAATCAAACGTTTGATTAATAGACTCATGGACATTATACAGGATTTCAAAAGCTGTAACACGGCCTCACTGAAACTACCTTATTTTAGAAAATAGGTTGGAACCATACAGAATCAATTGCCTAATAGAGGGTTCAGTCTAAGAGGAAGTTTAAATGAAGAAGGGTGGATAAAAACGGGTGTTCTATGAGAAGGAGCAATATATCCTTTCCGCTTATGCTCAGTTCTTAGAATAGGAGGAGACTTTCCTTACAATGAGATTTCATTTTGCTAGTGCTCTATTGTTAGACTTCTTTCCCTCCCAGCCAGCAGGAGTGTTGGCTCTTGCTGGCTGGGAGAGAAGGGAGCGGACAAATCCTATTGGATTTATCCTCATACCTTCTCCTGCACGACTGCTGCTCGTCCAATCGAATAATATTCCAAACCAGCATCCTTTGCCTCCGTGAGTTCAAAACAATTCCGGCCGTCAAAGAGAATCGGTTCGTTCATCATGTTGGGAAAGACAGACAAATCCAGCCCCTTTACTTGGTCCCATTCGGTTAATAAAAATGCAGCATCTGCTCGTGTGAGAGCTTCTTCTGGAGTATCCATATATTCAACAGCTTCGGGGAGAATGCTCTTTGCGTTGTCTACCGCAATAGGATCATAGGCAGCAACTTTTGCACCTGCTAGAATGAGTTGTTCGATAACCTTGATAGAAGCCGCTTCGCGCATGTCGTCGGTGTTTGGTTTGAAAGCAAGGCCTAAGACGGCGAATTTCTTACCTTTTAAGCTACCAAACCGTTCTTTCGCTTGCTCAACAAGTTTTAACTGCTGGCGTTCGTTTACGATAACAACTTCTTCTAACATGCCAAAATCATGACCGGCGTTGTATGCAATGTTGGTAAGAGCTTTCGTATCTTTTGGAAAACAAGAGCCGCCATATCCGATACCAGCATTTAAAAAGGCGCGGCCGATGCGGTGATCCATCCCCATTCCTTCAGCAACATCCTCTACATTAGCACCAAGCTTTTCACACAGATTGGCAATTTCATTAATATAACTGATCTTTGTCGCTAAAAAAGCATTGGCCGCATATTTAATCATTTCAGCACTACGCACATCAGTTCTGTAAACCGGTAAACCGAACGGGCGTTGAATAGCTTCAATTAGATCTCCGGCTTTCTCATTATCTGCCCCGATAATAATGCGGTCCCCTTCAAACGCATCTTTTACCGCAGAGCCTTCCCGCAAATACTCAGGATTAGAAACCGTATGAACAGACACATCGGTTAAGCTGCTTACTAGTTCTTGCAGCCAGTCATTAGTGCCGATCGGAACGGTGCTTTTCGTAACAATCACCGTTTCGTTTTCGATCACATCAGCAAGCTCCCGCGCAACCGCTTCAACAAAGCGAAGGTCCGCGGTACCGTCTTCTTTCTGCGGGGTACCAACAGCAATATATACAGCATCCGTATCGCGGCAGCCTTCTTCATAGCTGGTTGTAAAAAATAAACGCCCGCCTTCTATGTTCTTTGTAAGAAGTTCTTCAAGGCCGGGTTCATATATAGGAGAAATCCCTTTTCGTAAGTTCTCTACTTTCGTTTCATCAATATCAATACAAGTGACGGTGTGGCCAACTTCAGACAAAGCCACACCAGTCACGAGCCCAACATAACCGGTACCTATAACGGTAATGTTCATGGTTTATCCCCTCCTTAACCTTTCACAAGCTGCTCATCCAGCAGCACTTATTGCAGTATGACAATTTCTTCCTCTATTGTTAATATCGGCCATTCTTTTAAAATGTGAAAAATAGCTACAATACATATATGCGCCGAACATTATATTTTCAGGGTTCTCCCTCCGTTTTTGTGAAGTTTTTTCGAGAAACTATCTTTATAACACCATCATAATTGAAGGGTGAACTTTTATACCGGTATTATTGCGTACCTGGTTTCCGGTTTATATGAAAAAATAGGCAAAGACTTAGCAGGACTGCCGGGGCATCTCACGCATAATTTTATCAGTAACTTCTAACTTTTTTCATCCATATACGAATCGGCGGGAAAAGGCCAGATTCGGTTCGTAAAAATCTTTATTACTTCACTGTTCGGTTGCCAAATACAATACTTCACCTAACATAGACCTTTCTCTTTCAAAATACTACGGTAAAGATCCCCAACATTCCTTGACGAGTTTGATACGTTTACGTATAAGAAATTTCGTGTCTGTTCTATAACGATATAAGCAAGCATCCCATAATCCCCATCTCTTTTAAAGGCAGGAATTATTTGACGCTTACCAATCTTTCGAAATCAGGGTCTTCTACAGATAAGCCTTACGAGAAATAGTCATTTCCCTTCCTACCCCCCCACAAAAACACGGAAAAATTTTTGTCGTTTTTACATTTATTACCAAAAAGTTACCTCAAGGGCGTGTTCACTCTTTTTCCATTCCTAAATAATGGAGGAAAAAGGATGTGGACAGTTGTGAAAGATTATGTATTCGCTGAAGCCTTAGGCAGGTTTTTAAGATTAAAAAGACTAGAACAAGATAAAACATTAGAAAAAATAGCATCCATCGCACATATTAATGACAAAAATTTAGGAAGAATTGAGCGGGGTGAAAAAATACCAAAGGCTCATACCCTTTTTCGAATTTTTATCGCATTGAACCTTACGAAACATACATTTGATGACATTTTAGAGCTATACGAGTTTCTTAAAAACGAAAAAGACATGTAACCCCTATTTATCCCCCTCTTCCCTCCCCCTATTACATTCACTTGATTGAATGAACCCCAAAAAGGAGTGTTTGATGAATGAGTGTTTTGTCTAAGAATAAAAAAGTGGTGGATTATTACGAAATAAACCCGAGCACGATGGCTCTGCTATCTGTAGCTAACATCGACTACGATGTCAATGTTTTAGAACAGCAGCAAGAGTTTTTCGTTCGGAAGAGACCGATTCATTTGATTCAGTCCGCTTGTTTAGATGGTGGTTCAACCTATGAAGGAAGGCGACTGGCCGTTATACATCAAACAGGGTCCAAACAGAAAGTTCCGATTCCGGTGGACCCGCTTCATCATATCTTCGCCTTCCCAACCCTTTCCCCAAGAACCTACGAATGCAAATGGATCTTCTATCACCACGTCCATTCCATCCAAGCCCACCGCTCTCCAGAAGAACCTTCCATTCAATCGATCATCACCTTTAAAAACGGCCACCAACTTCCCATGAATGAAACAACGTACATATTAGAAAAACAAATGCAGCGGACCGCCATGTGTATTCTGCGTTTTACAAATCCATTGCAGGAATCGCAACTTTTGCATAAAAAAGGAGCAGGTACTTCCTAAGAGCTTATTTGCATCCCTTCGTTCCTGGGTTTGCAGTACGCTTAGGAATCCTAAATATAGACTTTTTAGTCTGCCATAAACACCTTATTTCCAAATGTGAACAAATAATGTTATTATTCAACCCCTTGTTCATCGTAAAAAAACTACTCGAGGCCAGATTCGTAAATAGGAGAAGTGACTTTCCTTACGTTCTTTACTTTCGTTTCATCCACATTGATATAGTGAAGTGTGTAACCGACTTCTAAGAGTCACACCGGTCACCAGCCCAACATAACAGGTACCTGCGACGGTATGTTCGTTGTTATCGTTCCTTATCCTTTCACAAGCTGCTGTCCGAGTACTTGTTGAATATAGTTCTTTACGTCGTCTTGTAAATCATCGCGCTGCAAAGCAAAGTCTACCGTTGCTTTCACAAAGCCAAATTTATCTCCAACGTCATAACGTTCACCTGTAAATTCACAGGCAAGAACCACTTGCTGCTGATTCAACTCTTTTATCGCATCCGTGAGCTGAATTTCATTACCAGCACCTGGTGGAAGGGAATCCAAAATGTCAAAAATCTCCGGCCGAAGTACGTAGCGTCCCATTATCGCGTAATTGGACGGAGCATGAGCTAGATCCGGCTTTTCCACGAGATCTTGGACGTGAACAATCCCTTCCTGAACAGGAGATCCTTTTGGCTCGACAATGCCATATTTTGACACATCTTCATCCGCCACTTGCTGCACACCCACAACCGATGACGAAAACCGTTCATACGTATCCATCAGCTGACGCAAGCACGGCGTTTCCGAGCGTACAATATCATCGCCCAACAACACCGCAAACGGTTCATCTCCAATAAAACGACTCGCGCACTGAATCGCGTGCCCGAGCCCTTTTGGTTCCTTTTGACGAATATAATGAATGTTAGCCATCGACGAAATACTTACAATCTCATCGAGGATATCCATCTTTTGTTTCTTTAAAAGCGTTTCTTCCAATTCATACGACTTATCAAAATGATCCTCAATCGTACGCTTGCCGCGTCCAGTGACAATAATAATATCTTCAATCCCCGACACTATCGCTTCTTCAACAATGTACTGAATGGTTGGCTTGTCCACAATCGGCAGCATTTCCTTCGGCTGAGCCTTGGACGCCGGTAAAAAACGAGTACCAAGACCAGCCGCTGGAATAACTGCTTTTTTAACTGTCAAGTTAAAGCCCCCTTTTATACATAAAAAACTTTTCTTCACTGGAAAGAAGTAATAATAACGTTCTATTTACTTTGTGAGTTATCAAACGTCTGCTTTTTGTTAAGCTCATAATAGTTCACATACCAGTTTGCAAATTTCTGTAAACCTTCTTTAATAGATGTTTTTGGTTTATATCCCACCGCTTCCTGTAATAATTCAGTTGACGCGTAAGTTGCGGGTACATCTCCTGGTTTAATAGGCTCAAATACTTTTTCAAATAGTACCTCTCTACCTAAAGCATAACTCAAACTTTTTTCTAAAGTTTCAATAAATGTCATTAACTTTTCCGGATTGTTATTTCCAATGTTGAATACTTTATGTTGAACATCACTCATAGGAGGGTTATTTAATAGGCATTCAATTCCTTCAACAATGTCATCAATATAAGTGAAGTCACGATAAAGGTCATTTTCAAAATCACCGTTATTAAAAATCTTAATTGATTTACCTGCAAAATGCTTATCCGTAAATCCAAAGTAAGCCATGTCTGGTCGTCCCATAGGACCATAAACTGTAAAAAACCGCAAGCCAGTTGCTGGGATTTTATAAAGGTGGCTATAAGTGTGTGCCATCAATTCATTTGATTTTTTTGTTGAAGCATATAGGGAAACTGGATTGTCCACAAAATCGGTTTCCTCAAATGGTATCTTTTTATTCGATCCATAAACTGAACTAGATGATGCGTAAACAAGATGATCCACTGGGTAATTTCTACAAGCCTCTAGAATGTTGTAAAAACCAATGATATTGCTTTGAATATATACATCTGGATTCTCAATTGAATAACGTACTCCAGCTTGAGCAGCAAGATTTACTACAATATTAGGCCTGTATTCTTCAAAAATTTTACTAATTATAGTTTTGTCCGAGATATCATTTTTGATAAAGGTAAACTTTTTATAGGGCTTAAGTTTCTCTAAACGAGTATGTTTAAGATTCACGTCATAGAAATCATTAATATTATCAACACCTATCACTTGGCAGCCTCGCTCTAATAGTTTTTTACATAAGTAAAATCCAATGAAACCAGCTGCTCCTGTGATCAGTAACTTTTTACTTGTAAGAGTTTTATAATTCAAGGTTCTTCGGCTCCTTTGTACCTTCTTACCTGTAGATTGTCTTTAAAATGGAGTAATATCTCAATCCTACTTCTTTCATCTGTTTATCTTCACAAATTTTTCTACTATCATGTACAGGCATAGTTCTCATCAAACTTTGTATGATTAAGATGTCTACACTTTGAAATTCAATGGTAGCTTCCCCGGCTTTACTATAATGATTATGAACTAAATAACTGCTTTTAGAATAGGTGGGATTGTTCTTTGTATACAAACTTATTTTATAATCTTTTCTATAAATTTATATGCTAAAGTAAGGTCTGTTTCCTTTATATCTTTAAATTCTTCAGTTATTTTCTTATCTACATACAATAAAGGATATCTTCCTTTAATTCCTGTATTCATATCCCCTTTAATATCTTTTAAAGATTTTATTGGACCATAGTTCTCATTTGCTTCAACAAACTTGCCGCGACCAACAAAGAAAACAGAATCAGGATGATCTATCCATATATCAGGTAATGTTTTATTGTAACGAGCCGTTCGGTGTTCTCTTCTATATGGTCTAGCAACTAGCATATGTTTTTTTGCGTTATTATTGTTGTTAAATTTTTCCACTATATCATTAACCATTCTATCAATTTCTTCCTGACCATGGACAGGGCCACCGAATCTTTCATTATCATTAATATATATACCACTTACATAATTTGAGCCAAAAGCATAATCCTTACTATAATCAATAATACTAGATTTAGTTGGGATATTCATTCCACGTTTAATTTTATTTTTAAAATCAGCAGGTATAGCTTTCTTAATTTGTGTGAATAAGGATTTGTTTACAGAATCAATTT
This sequence comes from Alteribacillus sp. YIM 98480, assembly GCF_009765375.1. Lineage (GTDB taxonomy): Bacteria > Bacillota > Bacilli > Bacillales > Marinococcaceae > Alteribacillus. Next base: position 73,392 of record NZ_VTOK01000004.1, on the reverse strand, counting down.
TCTTTTTATGCTGTAAGCCTATTTCTTGTAAAAAGCTGTTTACATTAACTCTATGTAAATACGGAGATTGACTATGATCAGAGACAATCATTACCTTATCTGCTTTAATATTGTTTATTAATATCCCTAATGATTTATCAAAATCTTTGTATAACTTAACGATTCTTTGTTGAAAGTCATTTTGAGGAATACCATGGTTTTTTATTAATTCTTCTATTTCACTCATCGCCAAATAGTTAATTCTGCAGGTACCCATATAAGCTATAAATCCAAAGTCAACATCATACTTCTTGTTTAAATGTATAAATGCTTCTGTTCTTCTTTCTATCATTTTTGTAAGTCTATTAAAAAATACCTCTTTGTTTCGAATTCCTGATTGTTTAAATCGTGTATCAAATATATATTTAATTTGCGCTAATTCCATTGATACTGATTCTGGATAACATGCTCCCTTGGGAACTTCGTCTGAACCACTTAACAGCCCTCCTCCTGCTCCAGAAACAAAAAAGCCATTTACTTCTGGTGCGGGATTGGTTGAGGGCACGTTCATGAAGCCACAAGATTTTCCACAGTCGTTTATAAGTTTCCAAAGAGGTTTAACGTTATTTATATTTTCATGTTCTTTAGAACCAAATGATTGAGTAAATCCATATGTTCCATCAAGTTTTGGTTTTTCATAAAAGGCACCACTTTCCATACCAGGCTGTCCATTTAGAATTTCTGCCCATCCTCTACTCCATAAATCACTAGTTACTTTAAACCCTTTAAGATCATTTAGTAATTTATGTAGATTAGGCAATTCTAAAGATTCAATAATTCTCTTGTCTCCACCATCAATTCCAATTACTAACGTTTCCATTATTTTCCCCCTAATTGGACTTACATTTTATACTCTATAATCATTTATTTTTATAAATCTCTTGCTTTCAAAACTAATTAAATATCCACAGTCTCAAAATAGCTGTTAAAGTCAGCATCATATAAATATTAAATATTATATGAATCAAGTATTTTATCCATGAAACACCCATTACTTTAAATAGATTACAATAATATATTATGTTGATTGTGATGAATAAAGAGGACATTAATATTAAAGCAATGAATATATCATTAAAAACATATCTACCTACTGTAGCTCCAATAATATAAGCGACAACCTGCACACAATTAGAGATCATTGCATATTTTTGTTTACCTATTGTTATTGATACACCTCGAGTGGTAAAAGTTAAAAACATAAAAAAGTACTGAATTGATAAGATTTGGATGAAATACCCAGCTATCTCCCAATCAGTTCCTAAAATTGTCACAACTATGATATCACCAAGTGACATTAATATGAACATTGGCAAAAAGCCAATCTTCATAGCAGTGGTAATCGTTTTATAAACATAATCACCTATATTTTTTCCCTCTCTATACATTACCGAAGTAGTTTGAAAAAACACTCGCCCTAACGAATTTGCAATTAACTTAATAGGAAGTTGAAGCAATCTTACTGTTATAGAATAATACCCTAACATCCCAACCCCCCATAGAGTTGAAATTAATAGCTGCGGTAACTGATTCTTAAAACTTACTAGTATATTTGTTGGTAACTGAAATACAACAAACTTTCGATTTGTTGTAACAACATCCCTATAGTCCTGAACATTTAGAGTAAACATATTTTTAGGTAAAAATCGTTTCATATGAATCAGTGTTGCAATTTGACCTAAAATACTAGCAATAAAATAACCATACTTTACAAATCCCATTAAACCTAGACTAATTCCCACTGCTCCCAGAATTATTCCAGATATAAGTGGATTTTTCATTAAAATATTATACCTTTCATTGCGGTTAAGCCAGGTATAACAAACATGAATTTGCTTTGAAGTGAAGGTTGATATCACGACAAATGAAAATAAAAACAATACATTCACTTCTAGTTTTGGTAAAAAAATACCATGGTAAAATACTATTAAAATTCCAGTAAATAAGCTTATTGGTGCAACAATTGATGATATAACTTTATATATTTTAATTACTCTTTTCTCACTATCTTCTGTCATGATAGCATTTGTTAAACCTAAATCTGAAAACGAGTTGATAATTATAGAAATTGCACTTAATAGAGCCAAAGTACCAAATACTTCAGCGCCGTATATCCTTGTAAATATTGGCAATGTAATCAAAGAGATTCCTTGAGCTAAGAAGGTTCCAGTTAAAATTTTCGCTACATTCTTCTTATTTTTTGATAGTTTTTTTATAATTTTTAACTTTAATTTTTGAATCATCATTCTATCTGTTCTTTCTATAAAATTCTTTGCAAAACAAGTTCTGTATTATTCTGATATTTAAAACTTCCAAAGATAATAATTTTATTTTCTATTACTCCTTATTCAAAGATTCCACCAAGAATTTAAGAGATTTTTCCTTTTCTTGTTTTAGTAACATATTTGGTAAAGTATAGTCTATATTAAATTTTATGATTTCATTAGCATCTTCCCTTTTATTGATTAATCTTTTTTCCAAATTTAATAATTCAAGTAAATTATTCATCCTTGAACCAGTTACTTTATGAGGAATTGTTATAAAATTCTTATTGAAAATAATAGAAAAAGTTGTACCATGGAAAGAATTTGTTACAATATACTCAGCATTTTTAATTAGTTGCACAAATTCAACTGGTCCTATTCCTTTTAAGTGTTGAAAACCATATTTGTTGTTTTTGAAAGAATCATGAATTAATAAAACCTTCAAACCTTTCTTTTTTGAAACTAACTCGGCAGTCTTTAATACTTCTTCGTTAGTTGACACCATATAAACCAAAATATATTTTTCATTTCTTGTTTTTGCATTCTGTTTTATTACATTATTCCAAATGGTTATGTCCGCTAATAAAGTTGGGTCTAATACCCTATGTACATGTTTATCTGTAATTTTATTTAAGATATTTACAGCACTATGTTCCCTAACAGAAATATTATCTATATTATTAATATTTTTTTTAATGTGATTAATTTCTTTTAAGCTTAATTTATCATTTCCGATACTTGCAGCATAGGATATCTTTTTAGTTTTTTCATTACAAAAGTCTAAAAAGAAAATACTATCACCTTTTGTAATATCAAAATTCCACACTTGATCGCTTCCAATTATAAATGAGTCAAACTCTTTAATATCTTCAGGTTTATGATAAACTGAATCTGATAAATTCATATAATCGTTTCTAAATCTATTAAACTTGATCTTTTTAGTGATATTGGTTTTTAAAGTTAAAAGTGTTAATATCAAACTCTTAATCAGTATAGTAGGATTTTTTGTATTAATTTTAATTAATTTATAATTTTTGATAATATATGACATCTTATAGTCTACAACTTGCACATTCCAGTTATTATTAATTCTTTGAATACTTTCCTTTAATGCATATGCTTGTAATACAGCTCCATAATTATCCGCATCATGAAATGTTAATATGCCTATTTTCATAGTTTTGTATCATCCTTGTGTTAATAATTTACTATAAATAAATTAAAGTTTTACAATCTTTACATAATGATAAAGACATGGACATAAACTGAATAACCATAATGATATAATTGTTTTCTTTTGATAAGATATTACTTCAAATTTATTTCTCTTAATAATTGAATAATAATATCTGTAATCTGTAAGTAATTCTTTAGTAATTTTTAATTTGTTTGGATTGTTTGAACTTTTTACTTGAAAATAAAATTTGCGTATGTAATTTAATATATATAAAGCAACAAATGGACATAATTCTGAAAATCGTTCTTCGTGAAATTTATATATTTCTTTTCCAGCTTTAATTGTGTCCAATCTTGATAATGAAAACTCTCGATTCACTGCACTTTGACCGTTAAGCCTATAGTTGTAATAACAACCAGATATGCTTATCTTCTTGTTACACTTATAATGGACTTTTACGTTTACCACATAGTCTTCACTATAGTCTAGATGAGGAAACCGTATACCATTAAAAAGAGACCTTCTATATAATTTATTCCAATTATAATTTGTAGTATTTTTTTTAGTAACATAGTTGTAACTGCATTCATAATTACCGTAAATAATGTTATTTTCTAATTTGTATTTCTTTTGTATTTTTTTTGCTGAATCAGTTATATAAAAGCCACATTCCGCAATGTCTGCATTATAATTTTTAGTGGCACAAAGTAACCTCTCATACATATCTTTTTCTAAATAATCATCACTATCAACAAAGCCTACATAATCTCCAGTGGCATACTTAAGACCACAGTTTCGGGAAGAAGAAACACCTCCGTTTGGTTTATCAATAAATATAATTCTATTATCTCTATCTGAATAATATTTGCAAATTTCCCAAGACTTATCTGTTGACCCATCATTTATAAGCAATATTTCAAGATTTTTATAGGTTTGTTCTATAACACTTTTTAGACATTCTGCTAGATAGTCTTCACTATTATAAATCGGTATAATAATAGTAATTTTGGGCTGTGTCATAATGTGAAATCACTCTCTTTCTATGGTGGACCCATTTTTCATGTTATGATAGATATCAACGCATATAAGAACAACAAATATCATTACATATATGCGAATAAGTGTATATTTTACTTTAAAAAACTTCAAAGTACAAAACGTTCTTATCGTAAAAAAGACAATATATGAAAAAGCTGCAGATAGAAGCTCCTATAGCTCCATGATTAGGATCGAGCAACCAGTTAATATTGACACCTACAATCACTAAATGCAAATTTGCTTTCTTATAGAAATTAATACCTACTAGTTGTTTCCGAACTCGTGTAAAATATTGGATGATTACTAAAAATCGCATAGTGACAGCCGCCTGGTAATTCGACCCTAGCAATATAACTAGTACAGGATTATTAATTGTTATAAATGTATGTACAAAATTGTTACTTGTCGAAATCAACATTATATTTATCTAATATTGCCTTCAACTGCAAATCATTTTTGTTTTCATTAACATTCAACTGAGCTAATGATTCTTTTTGACTTGAATTTATTTTAAAAGGAACACTAGTAAATTCTGCAGTCTTAACTACTTTTGTATTGTTTTTTAATGACATGATTTTAAGCCATAAGTCATCTGCGTGAAAACAAAGCTCTTTAATGTCTCGTTTATTAAAAACTTCATTATGAACTGAATTTGGTGGATACAATATACCGCTAACACCTGTAGGACAAAGTAACTTTGATGGTTCATTTAAACTTAGAGGGTTTTGAACCCATTCAGAATAGGGAGCAGGATCGTTATTTTTAAGTTTTTTGATTAAATGTGCTCTATTACAACAAATACAGTCAGGGAATCTTTCATGTAAATTTATTAGTATTTTTAAAGTGTTTCTAGGATAAATAATATCATCATCCACGGTTATTATTATTTCTTCGGGATACTCTTGAAAAGCATAATAATATTTTTTATGTGATCTTAAATCATCACAAAATCTTATCTCTAAACCTCTTTTTTGCTGCTTTAAAAGTTTGTGGGGAACACTCTTAATTCCATTAAATTGCTCTTTCGCTAACCAAAGTATTATTTTGTCAGGCTTATACGATTGTCTTAATAGAGATTCTATTGAAATCCAAACTACATTAATTCTTGCCGGAAAAGTTGTTAAAGAAACAATTATCTTTTTCTCTCTCTTTTTACTCGTATTAATGCCTATAATGTTTTTGTAAAATGGTAATCTGTAATAGCCTTTCACATAAAAGTTTGCAGCTTTGCTAAGGATATTAGATATAAAATTATACAATTTCTTCAAAAATTTGGCATTGCACTTTTGTCTTCTAAGGGAAAAATAGAATTTATAAAGAATGTTTAACATATATTTCGTTACTCCTAATTAAATTATTTAAAAGTTTCAAGTAATCATGAATAACTGTTCATATTCTTTTACTATGTTTTTAGCATTAAAATCATCTGCACGCATTAATCCTACATTGGAATAGTATTTTCTCATCTCTTCATTGCTCAACAATTGAGTAATTTCTTTTGCTAATAATTCATAATTACCAACTGGTACTAAAATACCGTATTTATTATTTTTTATTATTTCTGCTGGTCCAGACTTGCATTCAGTCGAAATTACAGGTGTACCTGTTGCCATTGCCTCAACGATTACATGTCCAAAACCTTCCCATTTGGAACTTAGTGCAAATACATCCGCACCCTTCATATATTTATAAGGGTTTTTGTTGAACCCTAAGAAAACAATCCTATCATTTATACCTAACTTTTTACTCAAGTCCTTTAAATCATTTTCTAAAGGCCCTTTCCCAAGAATTAGTAATTTAGCATTAACTTCCTTTGAAACTAAATTAAAAGCTTCTATTAACGTATAAAAATCTTTTTGTTCTACCAACCTACCTACAGCAATTATTAATTTCTCACCGTTAACTTTATCTGTATCTTCCACCATTTCTTGACTTATTTTTTTTATTTTTTCAACCTCAATTGGATTATAGATCACTTCTATCTTTTTATTATTTATATGAAAGTTTTTATATAAATCCTCTTTTACACCCTTGGATAATGCAATAACTTTATTAGATACAAAATTATATAAAATATAAGTAACTAATTTATTTAGCTTTGAGGATTTACCTGACTGTGTTCGGTTATTAGTCTCCCTTACAAAAGTAGGAATTTTTTTTAAAGTAAATATTTTGGCTAACAGTAATATAATATTATTATTATTGAGAGTACTAAATAATAAATCTGGTTTTTCTTCTTTAATAGATTTTTTTAATTTTAACAAACAGTATCTAAGTCGATCACAATTTAAATATTTAACTTTAATATCTTTTGAAACAAAATCTATATAATCATTATTTTTTTTTGAACCTAGAACTAAAACTACTTCAAAGCTTTCCCTTTCGAGATTATTTATTATATTTACTACAGTTCGTTCAGCACCTCCACCAGTGAGAGAATGCATAAAAAACAATATTTTTTTTTTCATTTTCAAATCCCCTTCTATATCACTGTTGAATAAACGGTTATATAATCTCCAATAATAAAGTAAGCAGACTCCAAATTATAGATTTTTAAATATTCATTATAAAGCCTTTATGAATTATTCCCAAAAGAATTCAAATGGTACAAATAAATCATAATTATCAACAAAATTTATATATCCTCTTAACGTCACTACGATTAAAATAATTGCTGCAAATAAAAATTTTATATATTTATTATTTATAAACTTAAACAAATATGGAACTAAAAAAATTTGAGTCATTAAAAATCCCATTGTAAGTCTTGAATTTATTAGGGCTAAATTAAAAAATAAGAAGAAAAATATCGTCCCCCAATAATATGTCTTAGCAATTATAAGTGCTTTCTTATCTTTAAATTGTTTAAATTTATCGAAAAACCAAACTACTAAAACGGAATTAATTAAAATATAAAGAAATCCTAAATAACCTCCCCCCTGTCTAACTGTATATTCAGAATCCGAATATAGTGATAATCTTTTAAGATCTAAAAAATCAATTGAACTAATAAATTGACTTTTCCCAATTAAATTGTAATATATATATTCAACAATACCTAATTGACCAATAATTACAGCTAAAACTATGCAGAAGTACATAACCTTTTTTGATAAATTTATTTTGTTTAAGAATAAAAAAACTAAGAAAAAAAGTGCTGAAGCATGGAATGTAGCCCCTATTATAACGATGATTACAAAAATTTTTTTTTCATTTTTATTTAAATATTTTAGAGCAAGTAATAAAAACAAAACAGCCAATGATTGTCTTATTTTCCCCATATTATTCCCTAAAAAATAAAATGCATAATACATGTAAAGAGAAACATAAGGATTAACCGAGAAATATCTAATGGTAATAATTAATATCAATATTGATATTGCTGAATATACTATAAGAAATAAACTATAATTTCCAAAATATGAAACTACTAAACTTAATAAGCTGTACCCTGGTTCCTTAAAATCATGAACAGACACACTTCCACTTGCTATTTTGTGAAAGAATCTTTCGTGATCTTCATTATCGTATCCTACGTTTATAGATCTGAATCCGCTCATTATCAACAAAATAACAATCGCAATAACAAAAAAACAGCTACAATTTTTTTTGTATCTTTTATTGTACTAAATACCGAGACTAAATAACCTTTTAAAAACAATAAAGAATATACATCCAAAGAATTATCCTCCTACTAAACTTAACAATAAAAATAGATAAAAGTATTATAATGACAAAAATTAAAAATTTATTTTGGAACCTGATTCTTTATTTCTTTCCAATTATTTATATAATTTTTAGCTAATTTTTTTATGTCAAAATTATTCGTTATATGACTAAATCCTTTTTTTATTATTTCTTCCTTATTACTTTTATTTACAAATACCTTATCTATAATTTCATGTATTTTATTTGGATATTCCAAATTCACTACATATCCACTTTTACCATCTTCAACCAACTCTTCAATTCCAGGTGTTTCAGTCACTATACACAAACACTTTGCTAACATAGCTTCTTTAACAACATTCGGTAACCTTTCTGATTGTTTTTTAGAAAGTAACATAAAAACTTCTGCCTTCTTCATTTCTTCAAATAAAATTTCTTGATTAACATGTCCTTTGAATGTTACAACGCTTGATAAATTTAATAATTTTACCATTTCTTCTAATTCAGGTCTTTTATTTCCATCTCCCAGTATAACAAGAGTTGAATCTGGATATTTTAAATTAATATCAGCAAAAATGTTTATTACTTTGTCTACACCTTTAGATTCAATTAATCTACTAGCACATACTATACGTCGTTTTTCTTTCCTAGGATTTTCCTCTATTTTAAAATTCCCCAAATTAACTCCTCTATATGATACTATTATATTCTGTGGATTAACTCCTAACTCCATAATCCAGGGTACATTGTATTTAGCATGAGTAAAAACAACCTTTGCATCTCTTGCTACTATACCACTTCCATTATAATTCATTTCAAGATCATAAGCTCCTAAAAACATTGTTAATTTAGAGTTGGAACAATATTTCTCTACTAAATATCCAACTATTGAAGGTAGATGCCCCCAAAACAAATGAACAATGTCCGGTTTTTCCTTTTTAATAGTTTTTATTATATCTAATGATCTTGGTATTAAAATAATACTTTTTAGTAAATGTATTTTGTTATTAATATTATTTTTAACAATCCAGGAAAACAAGTCTAATAAAATACTAATTCTCATCATCCCAAAACAAATACCATTTATAACACTCAGTAAATTACTATGAGTAATGCGTATATTTTCTAAGCTTCTTTCACTTGTTAATTTCGTCGTACCTTTTATTTTTTTTCTAAGAGAATGGACTGATACATCAGTACCTTTTTCATGATAAGATAGGACATCATGTGCGGCAAATGTTTCTGACTTGGCTGGGAATATCATTGTTATTATAAATATTTTCATACTCCACCTTCTTTAATTTATTATAACTATTGGGTAATTTTCACCTTGTACTCTCAGCCTTTTCCCAAAACGGCTTCGCCTTTCCAGTTAATATGTTATAAACACCAACCCATTGTGCACTTATTGTGACACAATAATAATATATTAAAGTTAAATATTTATTATTTGTTTTTATTATTGCTCTAACTAGGGCTAGTAAATAAAACATTACCTGACCAACAAATGCCATCAAATAAAACCATGACTCTGAAATCAGCAAACAGTTAGAAATTAATACTAAAAAATGTGAAATCCAAAGTAAGTACCTACATGTCCTATGACCAAAATAAAAGTAAGAAAACCACTTATACTTAAATATGTTTAGTATCCTTGCGTCGGGTAAAATATATTTTAGAATAATCCTATTCATTCTTACCTTACGGCCAAATTCATCTTCAATTACTTCTCCGGCTTTCTCATAAGCTATAGCATCATGATTCGCAATTGCCCTTTTACCTTGAACTGCATATAATGGCGGCATTGCACTATCATGACATTCAATAGGATTGAATTCATAATAATCTACTGTCCTACACGCATATAATGCCCCGTTCCCAGCTGTTATAGTTTGAATTCTTCCTTCTATTTCACGAATAGTCATATCACTATCCCAGTAGCTTGCTTCAGCACTACTTACATCACTAGACTCCTGATTTATGATAGACAACCTTCCTGAAACATAAGCAATATCTTCTGATGTAAAGGTTGCCATCAGTTCTTTAACAGACTCTTTATCCATTATAGAATTCGCATCAGTCATTACAAGATACTCTGTTGTAACAGTTTTTTGAGCTTCATTTTGTGCATTTGTTTTTCCTTTACGAGATTTAACTTCATATAGACGAATATTTCTATCTGGGTTTTGTTCTATAAAGTTCCTAACGATTTCATTAGTTTTATCAGTGCTATTATCAGATGCAATCAAGAACTCTATTTTACCTTTCGGATAATTTAATCCCAATATGTTATTTAGCTTATCTTGTATTACTTTTTCTTCATTATGGGCAACCACCATTACAGTTACTGATGGTTTATAAGAATAGTCTTTTTCAATTTTGCGTCTCTTGTAAACTTTCCCTATAAATTTTAAAGATAGCGGGTAACCAATCATTGCCCATACAATAATAAATCCACTTAAATAAAATAGAATTTTAAAAATTAGATCCATGAGAGATTTCTCCCTTATATTTAATCTTTTTTCCTTGCTGGAACACCAATATAAATTCCAGTCTCGCTTGTATCTCTAACTACTACTGCTCCTGCACCAATTTCACAGCCACTTGTAATACTTATGTTATTACTTATGACGCTACCAATCCCTAACCACGATCCTTGTCCAACTTTTACCGTTCCAGCTAAATGTGCACCTGGTGATATATGAACAAAATCTTCAATTAAATTATCATGATCTATCGTGGAACCAGTATTGATAATACATCCTTTTCCTATTTTGGTGCAGCAATTAATGACTACTCCAGCCATAATCACTGTTCCTGACTCTATCCTAACTTCTTCTCCTATAACTGCATTCGGGTGAATTAACGTAGTTATACTTGCACCTTCAGCTTCAAGTTTTTCCTGCACCTTTTCTCGTATAGCATTATTACCGATAGCTACAAAAATATCGCAATGATTCACATGTGTAAGAGCATCATTTGATCTCCCAATAACTTCTATCCCCATGGATAATTTAATACTTTCATGATCATCTAGAAAAGCAATACTTTCCCATTTATTCATTTTTAGTGCAACGTCAGCCACTACTTTCCCATGGCCACTAGCTCCAACTATTAGAAGTTTGTTTTTCATTGTTACATTCCGTCCTTTGATTACCTTTAAAGGGTTCCACAGTTGCAGCGGTTTCCGAATTGATACCTTCCTTTACAAAAACCTTTTTTAACGTTAGAAATATAGTCTTCAAATCCCCTATGAAACTTACATTATCTACATACTCTACATCGAGATTAAATTTATCTTCCCAGCTGATTGCATTCCTACCATTTATCTGCGCTAAACCTGATAAACCAGGTCTAACTTCATGGCGACGTTTTTGATGATCATTATAAAGAGGCAGGTATTGTACCAATAATGGTCTAGGCCCAATGATAGACATGTCACCTTTAAGAATATTAAGGAGTTCTGGCAGCTCATCAAGAGATGTAGCACGCAGGAGTTCACCAAACTTCGTCAATCTAACACTATCCGGTAATAACTCTCCATTTTTATCTCTTTCATCTTTCATCGTTCTAAACTTATACATTATAAATATCTTTTCATTCAGACCTGGCCGTTCTTGTTTAAACAACACCGGACTTCCTAATTTTTCTCTTACTAAGATAGCTACTAATATAATAACTGGACTGAGAGCTATAATAGCTATCAAGGTTAATATTAAATCCATCGGTCTCTTTATAAATCTTCTATAAATACCAATTTTAGAATGCTCCATTTAACTCACCATAATCCTTTTATAATCTCTACAACTCTCTTCAAATCTCCTTCCGTCATCTTCGTATCAGAAGGTAAACAAACTCCATTCTCAAACAACTTTTCCGACACATCCGTTCCTACAAAATCATATTTCTCAAAAAACGGTTGCATATGCATTGGCTTCCATATTGGCCTAGCTTCAATATTTTCATTTTCAAGAGCTTTCATCATATCAAGTGGTCTCACTTCCTCACTCAACGTCAAACAACTTAACCAATAATTGGATTCATCCCACTTATTACTCGGCATGAACTGAACCCCGTTAAGTCCACCAAGTTCTCTTTTATAACACTCAAAGATATATCGTTTTTTCTTAACTCTCTGATCTAATACCTTAAGCTGCCCTCTACCAATACCAGCAACGACATTGCTCATACGATAATTGAACCCCAATTCGCTATGCTGATAGTGCCTTGCCGTATCCCGAGACTGAGTCGCCCAAAATCGAGCTTTATCAATCCTCTCTTCATTGTCGGAAACGAGCATTCCACCACCGGAAGTAGTGATGATCTTATTCCCATTAAATGAGAAGATACCATAATCACCAAAGGTTCCAGTATGCTTTCCTTTATAGTAAGTTCCAAGAGATTCCGCAGCATCTTCTATTAAAATAACATCATGTTTCTTACACAGTTCTACTATTTTATCCATGTCTGCAGACAAACCATAAAGATGTACAACAATCACTGCCTTCACTTCTGGATACTTCTTGAAAGCCTCTTCTAATGCTTTTGGGCACATGTTCCAAGTTATATAATCACTATCTATAAATACAGGTATGGCATTTTGATAGATAATGGGATTAGCTGTCGCTGAGAATGTAAGTGTCGGACAGAACACGATATCTCCTTCACCTACTCCAGCTGCTCTTAGTGCTAAATGAATAGCAGCAGTTCCAGAGGATAATGCTGCTGCAGCATTAGAACCAACTTTAGTCGTTAGTTCATTTTCAAATTCATTCACATTTTCTCCAAGCGGGGCAATCCAGTTCGTATCAAAAGCTTCCTTAACATATTCCATTTCATAACCCTCATCACTCATATGAGGCGATGAGAGGAATATCCGATCTCCCATTTTTAAAAACTTCCTTCCTCTATGGAGTCATTTAGTTGCTTAGTACTTAACTGGAATTCTATCCAACCAACTACTAAACTACTAATGATCTCTTACGAAAAAAAGATCCCTTAAAGCAAAATAGAAGTCTGCTTTAAGGGATAGTCTATTTTTATTTTACAAGCTCCTTATCAAGAACTTCTTCTACATATTTTTTTACATCTTCTCGCAAGTCGTTCCGCTCAAGAGCAAAATCAATGGTTGCTTTAATAAATCCTAACTTGTCTCCAACATCATAACGTTCTCCGGAGAATTCACAGGCAAGCACAGCCTGCTGTTGATTGAGCTGTTTAATTGCATCCGTCAGCTGGATTTCATTGCCTGCCCCGGGTGGCAAGGTTTCGAGAACATTAAAGATTTCTGGTCGCAGTACATAACGGCCCATAATTGCAAAGTTAGATGGAGCATTGATAACATCCGGCTTTTCAACAAGGTCCTGTACATGAACGACACCGTTCTGGATTGGCTCTCCTTTTGGTGCTACAATGCCATATTTCGACACATCTTCATCCGGAACCTGCTGTACCCCAACCACTGACGAAGAATAGCGCTCGTACACATCGATGAGTTGACGCAGACATGGCTGCTCTGCTTGTACGATATCATCACCTAACAGGACAGCAAATGGCTCGTTCCCAACAAATTGTCTGGCACAGTGAATAGCATGTCCGAGTCCTTTCGGTTCTTTTTGGCGGATATAATGTATATTTGCAAGGGATGAGATGCGCTGGACTACATCAAGCATCTCCATTTTTTGATTCTTTATTAGTGTTTCTTCTAGCTCATAGGATTTATCAAAATGATCTTCAATTGCACGTTTACCACGTCCAGATACAATGATAATATCTTCGATTCCGGACTCAATTGCTTCTTCGACAATATATTGAATGGTTGGCTTGTCCACGATGGGAAGCATTTCTTTTGGCTGTGCTTTTGTAGCTGGTAAGAAGCGAGTCCCCAAGCCTGCTGCTGGAATAATAGCCTTTCTTACTTTCATAGCCTTTCCCCCAAGCACTTTAACTCATTTTGGTTAGTGTATATTCTTCCGTTTTAAAATTTGCTATGTTTATTAAATTATCTCGTAATTCTATCGATGTTAGTACAGGATAGTTATTCACCACACCGCTGTAGAATTGTTCTTGAACTTCCGGTGTCTTCCCGATATGAATTTTTGGGTGAATTTGTTCGGGATACACTTCATCGTCTTTCAGCAGTTCTTCAAACATTTTTTCTCCTGGTCGTATTCCTGCAAATTCAATCCCAATTTCATCCACACTGTATCCTGATAATTTAATAAGATTCTTGGCAAGGTCGACGATTTTCACTGGCTCCCCCATATCGAGAACGAAAATCTCTCCGCCTCTAGCCAGAGCTCCAGCTTGGATGACAAGCCTTGACGCTTCTGGTATTGTCATAAAGTACCTTTCCATGTCGGGGTGTGTGACAGTAACCGGGCCGCCGTTTTGGATTTGTTTTTTAAATAATGGAATCACACTGCCGCGGCTGCCGAGTACATTTCCAAATCGTACAGAAACAAATTTGGTGGTGCTTGTCTTGTCCATGTGCTGGACGACCATTTCCGCAAGCCGTTTGGTAGCGCCCATCACACTTGTTGGATTGACGGCTTTGTCACTTGAGACCATCACAAATGTTTCTGTTCCGTTTTCGTCTGCGGCTTCGGCAACATTTTTTGTTCCAATGACATTGTTTTTCACGGCTTCTTCTGGATTTCGTTCCATCAGCGGTACGTGTTTGTGTGCGGCGGCGTGAAAGACTACGTCTGGTCGTTCTCGTTCGAAGACGATTTGCATTTTTTCTTTGTCTTTTACGTCTGATATTTCTGTGATCAATTCGGTAAGTAGGTCTTTTTGTTTCAGTTCTATTTCTATGTCATAGATGCTGTTTTCGCCATGCCCGAGTAAAATGAGTCTTTCTGGTTCAAAGTCGGCAATTTGACGGCAAATCTCTGAACCTATTGATCCGCCGGCACCTGTTACAAGCACGGTCTTTCCCGTGATAGTGTCAGAGATTTCGTCAATATCAAGTTCTACTGGCTCCCGGCCGAGCAGGTCTTCTACTTCGACATCGCGGAACTGCTTGACCGAAACTTTTCCGGATAGGAGGTCTTCCATCATTGGCAGGATCTGTGTTCGTATGTTTGTTTTCTGGCACTGTTCATAAATGCGCTGTAATTCTTGCTTTTTCAACGATGGAATAGCAATGACAATATGTTCAACTTCTAAGTTTTCCACAATGAGCTCTATGTCATCTACCGGGCCGGCTACAGGGACACCCATGATTTCAAGATGCTGCTTTGTGATATCGTCATCCGCGAAAGCGACTGGCAGCAGCTCACTTTCTAAGCTCTGCAGCATTTGCCTTGTGACCATCGTTCCGGCGTGACCAGCGCCTACGATTAATGTCCGTTTTTTATTTTTGTTCGGTTTTATGTAATTATCCCGGTACATTCTCCAAGCGAATCTGGATCCGCCGATTAATAGAATGTGCAGCATCCAGGTGATGGTAAGGGTTCGGATATGCAGAGCATCGAACACCACCACTTGCATTGCAGCTGTTGTTAAGATTGATAACGTAACACCTTTAAATATTTCTGTCAGTTCATTAATGCTGGCATATTGCCAGACTCTTTTGTATAGCTTAAAAATGTACGCAAAAATATGATGAGAAATCACTAAAGTGAACGAGCTGGCGAAAATAATTGCAGATCCAACGTATGACGTATTATAAATAAGAAAGCCCCCGATAAAAACTGCGATCATCACAATAAAAGTGTCCATTCCCATCAACGTTAATAACCGTTTTCCGTAAGTCATTGGAACCCCCTCTTTTTTACTTTTTCTCCCCAAAATAAAATTCGTATATTCTCACTTGAAAGAACGTTCTCTCACCATTCTCTCAAGAGAAAATACACTCACCCATATTAAATTTTCTTGCGTGATTTGTATTTTCTTTAGTATAATGAAAGCACTTTCACTTTTGATGTGTAAGGCATTCAACCTTTCCTCACACCGCACCAGTGGCGACGGGCGCCTAAGGAGTGCGTCTGCAGGGTCCCACAGCACGGCCGAGTGTTCGTTGTGATAGAGGTCCTACGAACAATAACCTTTCAACTAGTAAATATGTATATGACGTGAATATTTACATCGCAATATTCTACATTAAATTTTATTACTCAACAATATAAATAGAGATGAAATATATGACAATTTTCCTTGTTATTTATCCCATCTGGTTCTATATTCCTACTTTAAGCAAAATCAACTATTTTTCGAAAGCTCTATACTGTTATCTGCCAACCATTTTACCATATTTTCTCAATGAGTTGGGTGCTGTTTTTCATTAAAAACAACACCCATTCTTTTTTACTAGAATGCGGTAATCATCTTGTGTACTTTTTCAATTTCTTCCTCTGGCACGATCAAATAATAGATATCGTCGATTCGTGTCCCTTCTCCGGTCATTTGATAGGTTTCGATATTTTCTCGTGCGCTTCGATAATTCATTGCTAAATCTGTCATGTTTTCAAATGACATATTCGT
Source organism: Alteribacillus sp. YIM 98480 (assembly GCF_009765375.1). Classification (GTDB taxonomy): domain Bacteria; phylum Bacillota; class Bacilli; order Bacillales; family Marinococcaceae; genus Alteribacillus. The sequence goes on along the minus strand of NZ_VTOK01000004.1, from coordinate 56,718 downwards.
GCGGACGTTATCTCCCATTACTTGGAGAATCTCCATATAATTGTTCATTCCTGATAGACTGGCGCCTTTTTCGATCATTCCTTGGATGACTTGACGCTGCCGTTGGTTGCGGCCTACGTCTCCATCTGGATCATTTTTTCTCATTCGTACGAAACGTAATGCTTCGTCGCCGGTTAATTCAATCGTGCCTTCTTCAAATTCTTTTCCGTTTTGTTCGAAAGCAAAGTCGTTTTCTACTTCAATGCCGCCGACCGCATCGACCATTTGCGCCAGGCCTTCCATGTTCATGTCCACATAATAATCAAGTTCAATATCTAGAAAGGATTCGACGGTGTCCAGTGCCATGTCGGTTCCGCCAAACGCATACGCGTGATTGATCTTATCTTCATTCCCTGTGCCTTCTATGACCGTTCTCGTATCTCTTGGAATGCTGATTAATTGCATGCTGTCTTTATTAGGGTCGAGCGTCATCACAATCATGGTGTCTGAGCGGCCGCTGTCACCGTCTCGTTCATCAACACCTAACAACAGGATGTTGATCGTCTCTTGTTCTTCTACTTTTCGTTCGGTACGTTCGTAATCAATTGTCTCCACCGGGTCGTTCATGTTTGTATCTACGGTTTGTTTGACATTGTCATAGATATAATAGCCGTACGCTCCGCCTCCGATAAGCAGCAGCAAAGCGATCACAAGCACTATTTTAAGAAGCCGACGCTTTTTTCTTCTCATATTCTTCTCCAGCCTTTACGTTATTCTCCGTAATAAGTATAGTATTTGTTCTCTCTAATGTCTTGGTCATTTAGCACCACACCTAAAATATTGGCATGGGCTTGCTGCAGCAAGTCGCGTGCTTTCTCGGCTGCTTCGACTTCGGTTTGTTTGCTGCGAACGACAAGCACAACACCATCTACTTCGTTTGATAGAATTTGTGTATCGGTGACCGCTAAAAGCGGAGGTGTGTCAAAAATGACGAGATCAAACAGGTCATTTGCTTCTGACATCATCTGCTTCATTTTGGTGGAAGCTAACAGTTCCGACGGGTTCGGAGGGACAGGCCCGCTTGGCAAAACGTATAAATGATCGATGCCGCTTTGCTGTACGGTACTGTTTAAATCGATGTCGTTCACTAAATAACTGCTTAATCCCGTTGTATTGTTTATTTGAAACGTATAATGGACCGTCGGCTTTCTTAAATCCGCGTCAACGAGCAGGACCTTCTTTCCTTGCTGTGCAAATACCGCTGCTACGTTGGCTGAGGTAAGTGATTTTCCTTCTGATGGACCTGGGGAAGTAATCAAGAAAGATTGCAGCTCTTTATCAACTGACGCGAATTGCAAGTTTGTCCTGATGGTACGGTATTGTTCTGCAATGGGCGAGCGCGGATTCTCATGAGCAATAATCGTCCGCTTTTCCAATGCGTTCTTATGCTTATTCTTTTTCCGTTTTAGTCTCAACCGTCTTTCTCCTCTCTTCCTAACTGATATGTTGTGACTCGAACTTTCCTGCTGGTGCATCACTGTCTTTCATGGTGGAAATGCTTCCCATAATAGGAAGTGTCAGCGAGCCTTCAATGTCTTCTTCGTTTTTAATTGTGCTGTCCATAAATTCTAGTAAAAATGCTAGACCGATCCCTGCCATTGCACCGACTACCATAGCTATTGCTATATTCAATAGAGGCTGCGGGCTTACAGGAGATTCATCTGGCGATACTTTCGCTTCTGAGAGCACATTGACATTGTCTACGTTCATTAAGGACGGAATTTCGGCTTGGAATGTTTTAACGGTAGCATTTGCCATTTCTGCTGCTGCGTGGGGACTTTCATCTGTAACGGTTACGGTCACTACTTGTGAGTTTTCTTCACTGGAGACTTGAATCTTTTGGGCAAGTTTTTCAGGTGTTACGTGTAAATTATGATCGTCAATCACTTGTTCGAGAACGGCCGGGCTTTTAATAATCACGTTATATGTATTAATGAGCTCTACACTTGTTTGTATATCGTTTCCATCGTATATATTATTTGGCATTTCCTCATCTGATTGATTGACGATGAATTGACTCGTCGATTCATAGGTTGGTGTTAATAGAAAAAAGGTAACCGCTGCGCTAATCATTACGGCACCGACTGTTACAGCGATAATTAAAAGCAGCCGCTTTTTTAAGACGTCTGCTATTTCTTTTAATGAAATCGTCTCTTCCATGGTGCGCCTCCTGCTTGTCATTAATCAAATGTCATGCGTCATTATAACACAAATGAGGTCGTGAATTTCCCGCCAACCCCGCGATTGGTGCTATTTTCATGCATAGTAATTTCGTCCGTTTCACCCTGTTTTTGGTAATTATTAGCCTTTTTTATGTATAGATTACGAGCCGTTAGGTGTAACCTCATAACGAATAAAGCGGCAGCCTGCACCTTTGTGCATGACTGCCGCTTGAATTTCTAAAAAATGCCGAGAAACTTTTTCTTTTTCACCTGCTGGGGCGGTTCGGGGTAAATAGTTTCATTGTCTATGATGCGCTCGGCATTCTCCATTAAATAGAAGACTTCTTCTTCTCCTCTTTTCGCCTGAATCGACTGGTAGGCTGTACTAAGGTCAAACGTCCTCCTATTCACATCATGGGCATCACTTGCGATCACGTGCACCATGTGATGGTCTAGCAGAAGTTCAGCACATTGCCGTGTTTTTTTCGGTACTTTTTTCGTAAAGCTATCCGCTGTCACCTGTGTGAGCGCTCCGGCTTGCAGCAGCTCATACAATTTGTTTGGATGCTCCGCGAATGTTTTGTTCCGCTCGGGATGAACGATAATGGGCATGTACCCTTCCACCTGCAGATCAAAAAACAGCCGGTTCGCGTAATGCGGTACTTGGACGCTTGGAAATTCTACTAATACGTAGCGGCTCTTATGAACGGGGATGGCTGTGCCTTGTTTTAATTCATCGACCAGCTCTCCTGTTAAGCGATTCTCCTGGCCAGGCAGTACCGTTACATCGATCTCGTGCTCTTTTATATGGCTATTGAGGTCTTCTACGAGTTGAGGAATGGCATTTCCATCGTTGTCAAATGCCCCATTTCGATGGTGCGGTGTTGCGACAATCGTATGTATACCGTCTGCTTCTGCCGCTCTAGCAAGGTCGAGGCTGTCTTCGAGCGTCTTGGCACCATCATCGATTCCCGGCAGAATGTGGCAATGGAGATCTATCATGGTAAATGGCCACACCTTTCTATCATCTTGTTATTAGTTACATCTTAGCATCCATTTTACATGAATGCTATAAGAAAAGCGTAAGCGCCCTGGTCAGCCGCGACAGGTTCTGGAGCTTTCGCGCAGGGTCGCCTGCGGCCCGGAGTCGAAAGGGAAGAAACCCCGAGCGGCTGGGCGCTGAAGCTAGACATCAAAAACGCCAACTATTTATAATCTCTCACCTTTTAAGAAAAGCGCCAGCGCCTTGCTCACGAGCGACAAGTCCTGGAGGGTCGGCATATGGAAAGCTGATCTTTGCTTTCCATTGACGAACCGAAGGAATCTCGAGCGAGTAGGCGCTTGCGCTAGACATGTAAAACGCCACATATTTATCATTTCTTACCTTTTAAAGAAAAGCGCAAGCGCCCTGGTCAGCCGCGACAGGTTCTGGAGCTTTCGCGCAGGGTCGCCTGCGGCCCGGAGTCGAAAGGGAAGAAACCCCGAGCGGCTGGGCGCTGAAGCTAGACATCAAAAACGCCAACTATTTATCATTTCTTACCTTTTAAAAAAAGCGCCAGCGCCTTAAAAGAAGGAAGTTCGGCTACGAGCGTCACGTCCTGTGACAACGCCGAACTGACTCCCATCCTGGGAGCCCGCGACAGGTTCTGGAGCTTTCGCGCAGGGTCGCCTGCGGCCCGGAGTCG
>NZ_VTOK01000004.1:0-52820 GCF_009765375.1 Alteribacillus sp. YIM 98480 | reverse complement strand
TGCACAGGAGGTGTTGACTTTTGCGTTGCGACAGGACGTCGCGGTTTTAGCAAAAGTTCCTCTTTATCGTGTGCGCCTGAGCGGCTGGGCGCTGAAGCTAGACATCAAAAACGCCAACTATTTATAATCTCTTACCTTTCATAGAAATACCTGTAGAAATACCTGCATGCAGTATGTGTGCATCCAGGTTAAGTAGTGGCCCAGCGTCCTACGGTTTCCAAAGCGGATTCTTGCGGAAAATGTTCTTTAAATATTCGGTAATACATCGCTTCTTGTTTGCTGCGCAAGTTTACAGGCGCCAGCTTGTTTAGTCTATTCATTTCTTCTTCACTAATGGCGTTGTTTGCATGGATTTCTAAAATATCTAATGCACCGCTGCCTTCGGAGAATTCTTCCTTTTTTCTCCAGAGAACATGTTCAGGCAGCATGCCTTCAAATGATTTGCGCAGCAGCCATTTTTCCATGCGCTGATCAGAATGTAATTTCAGCTCAGCTGGTACTTTCAAGGCATAATCGATTAGTTTAAGATCAAGAAAAGGAACTCTTAACTCCAGCGAGTGGGCCATGCTCATTCGATCGGCCCGCTGCAGGTTTACGTTGTGTAACGTATTAATGATGCGAATGATTTCATCGTTTAATGTTTTCGTTTTTGTAAAATCTTTTAGGTAATCATAGCCTGCAAATAGCTCATCTGCTCCTTCTCCTGATAAAATCACTTTTACGTGCTGGGCAGCAAGCTTTGAAACGAAGTAGTTCGGCAGTGCGCTCCGGACAAGAGATGGTTCAAAAGATTCCAAGTAGTAGATAACCGTTGGAATGATCTCAAGCAGCTCTTCTTTTGTGTACACGTACTCATAGTGTTCCGTGCCAATCGCTTCTGCCACGTCTCTTGCCCGCTTGAGATCTTCACTTCCTTCTGAACCGACGCAAAACGATTTTAAAGGATGTTTTTCTTTGTGTAGTTTCTTAGCAAGTGCTGCAATTAGACTGCTGTCTAACCCTCCGCTAAGCAAAACCCCTACTTCAACATCGGCTAACAACCGCTTGTCCACAGCATTGGTCAAATGATGATGGATTTGTGTTGTGATGTCTTCCATCGGGGTTTCTGTCAGAATTGAAGACACATCCGGGCTGTTGATGGAACGGTAGCAGACAAAACCAGTTTCTGGTGTGAAATAATGGCCAGCTGGAAATTCGTGAGCCGTCTCTACTACTTCATATATCGTTTTTAATTCAGAAGCGAACACATAATGACCTTGTTCATCTCTTCCATAATAAAGCGGCTTGATACCCAGGGTGTCGCGCACAGCGAAAAAGGTATTGTCGGTTTCATTGGCAATAAAATACGCAAACATCCCGTCTAACCGGGTAACGCCGTTTAGTCCTTCTTCTTCATAGATTTTCAGGGCAACCTCACTGTCGGACTCCGTCAAAAAGGTCGTTTTTTGCTGCAGTTCCTTTTTTAACTGAGGATAGTTATAGATTTCTCCATTACAAACAATCCATTTCGATTGATCGGCATTGGCAATCGGCTGAATCCCGTCATGAAGACCAATGATCGAAAGGCGCTGATGTCCTAAATGAAAATGATCGAGCATATGATCTTTTCCTTCATCAGGTCCGCGGTGCTCCATACTTTGTAAAACGTTCTTCATTAATTCATCTGAAATATGACCTGTTGTCGCAAATATTCCGCACATGGATCGCTCACCTCGTATTTTTGATAAGGTGCTTCATGCAGCAGTGGAAGTAGAAAGACCGGGCAGGTCTTCCCACGATTTCCACTAATCCTTACGCTTCCTCTTCTCCGATCAGCCCGTTTTCTTCTAAGAAACGCATTGCTACATCATTTGGACTTTTTTCATCAATGTCAACTTGGGCATTAAGGTCTGCCATTGTGTCTTCGTCAAGAGTGCCGCCCAGTTCATTCAACGTCTCTTCTAGATCTGGATAAGCGTCTAACGTTTCTTGTCTTACAAGCGGGCACGCATAATAAGGAGGAAAGAATTCTTTATCGTCCTCTAATACTTTTAAGTTAAAGCGCGGTATACGGCCGTCGGTGGTGAAGGCGTCAATCGCATCGACTTCTCCCTCTTGTAGTGCGGAATATTTAATATTGGTGTCAATGTCAATCGTTCGTTTAAAGTCAAAGCCATACGTTTCCACCATTGCATCATATCCGTCTTCTCGTTCGTAAAAAACGGGGGCTGCTCCAAATGCAATTTGATCTGATTTCGGTACGAGATCACTGTACGTTTCTACACCTAACTCTTCGGCTTGTTTTTCTCGCATGGCAAGAGCATACGTGTTGTTAAACCCTAAAGGTTCGGTCCAAACGATATCAAATTGATCTTTGTATCCTTCTTTCACACGTTCATACACGTCATCGGGTGTATCACCTGGATTCAGTTCTTCTTTTAAAACCGTAAGCAGGCCGGTTCCGGTGTAATCGACATACATATCAATGTCTCTGTCTGTCAGTGCGGTGTGCAATATTTGCGTTGGCCCGAGACCTTCATTGATGTTTACTTCATAATCGGTCTTGTCTTCGATGAATCCTTTTAATATATAAGGAAGAATATATTGCTCGGTCCATTTTTTCCCTGAAATAACAATCGGCTCATCGCTGGCATCGGCGCCGCCGCCTTCATCTGCGTCTTCACCGCCAGTGCCGCAGCCGGATACGATAAGAGAAAAAGCTGTAATCAATACAAGTGCTCGTTTCCATACCTGTTTCACATTTTTCACTCCTTAATCTTCTTTTTGTAATCCTTTCGGTGTGACTCTTTTTTCAACAAAACGCAGGATCACATCAAAAAATATCGCCAAAAGCGCGGCGGGAATTGCGCCTGCTAGTATTAATTCGTTTCGAATCATTTGTAAGCCTCTGAAAATTAAATCGCCTAATCCGCCTGCACCGATAAAAGCTGCAAGGGCTGCGACCCCAATGGTTAATACGGTTGCGGTTCTTACCCCGGCCATAATAATAGGCAGTGTGAGCGGCAGTTCTACTTTGTAGAGAATCTGCATGTTGGTCATCCCCATTCCTCTTCCCGCTTCAACCGCAGATTGGTCTACTCCTAAGATGCCTGTGTACGTGTTTCGCAGGATCGGTAAAAGCGAATAAACGGTTAGAGCAATAATAGCAGGCGCTGTGCCGATGCCAAACAGCGGCAGCATAAAAGCAAGCAGCGCCAGGCTTGGTATCGTTTGAAACAACCCGGTAAATCCGATGACCGGTTCGGCTAGTTTTTTATTTCTTGTTAACAAAATGCCGAGCGGAATCGCTATCATACAAGCAATTGCTATCGCTACAAATGATAAAAACAGGTGTTCTTGCGTCGCGGTTAAAATTTCTTCCCAGCGGTTGTTAAGTACATCCATGAATTTGTTCATTGTGGAATCTCCTCTTTTTCATAAGGCTTTTGTTTCATGCCTGCTAATCCGCGCAGCATACTAGAGCGCGTGATTAAGCCGACTAATTTGTCATCCGTAAGCACCGGGATACTTTGTACCTTTGCGGTGGCAAAGATTTCAGCTATGTCTGTATAAGCAGTATCTGGTGAAACGGTTGGTACTTCATCGTTTAAAATATCCTGCACTTTTTTGTCTTCCTCATCGTAATGAGTTTCGACGTCATCAAAAGAAACGACGCCCAGAAATTTATCTTTGTCGGTAATCAGCAACGTATCAACGGCATACCGCTTCATGAACGTTTGTGCTTCTGCCATTCCTCTTGTTGGTTTCGAGGTGACAAGCTTTTTCATCATTAATTTTTCTGCAGTTGGGGCATCGTCTTGGGTCAGGCGTTCTTCCCCGATAAAATCTTTGACAAAATCGTTTTTCGGGTAACGAAGCAATCGTTCCGGCTCTTCGAATTGAACGATTTCTCCATCTTTCATAATGGCAATTTTGGAGGCAATTTTCATGGCTTCATCCATGTCATGGGTGACAAAAACAATCGTCTTTTTGATTTCATCCTGAAGCCGTACAAGTTCATCTTGTAATTGATCTCTTGTAATGGGATCAAGCGCACTGAACGGCTCATCCATTAAAATGACGGGAGGCTCGGCTGCTAAAGCGCGAATGACACCAACCCGCTGCTGCTGCCCTCCGCTTAATTCAGCCGGATATCTTTCTCGGAAAACAGATGGATCAAGACCGACAAGATCTAACAGTTCATCGATGCGCTTTTCATATTTTTGTTTTTCCCATCCTTTTAATTTAGGGATTAGCGCGATGTTTTCGGCGATGGTCATATGAGGAAATAACCCGATCTGCTGGATGACATATCCTGTGTTCCTCCGTAAGGTAACCGGATTCATTTTGGATATGTCTTTTCCATCTATGTAAATTTTTCCGTCTGTCGGTTCTAATAAGCGGTTAATCATTTTCATCGTAGTCGTTTTTCCGCAGCCGCTCGGTCCGATTAATGTAACAAGTTCGCCCTCTTTTACGTCAAAGTTAATATTTTTTAATGCTTCAAAGCCATCGGAAAACACTTTTTTCACGTCTTCAAATTTAATCATCGACATCCGTCATGACCCCATTTCTACAAGCAAGTTATGGTGTTGTTGTTTATTATTTTTATTTCTGGCCAGATTATTCAGGTGGTGGGAAAAGAAGCGAAAGGGAAGGATGCTTTTTGTAGGATCGGAACAGCACTTGCTGCAGGTTGGTTGAAAAGAAAACCGTACAAACCGGCACTCAAAGCAAAAACGTCTTCTTATATAAAAAGGACCTGGAAACCCAGATCCTTTGCTTTGTTATTCTTTTGGCAGACGAAAAGATGGAGTGAGGGCTGCGTAGTCGCCAGCTAGACGGGCTAGCGGTTTCCATTTTTCAATGTCGGTTTTAAAATTGCCTGCGTAAGCTGCCTCGTCCACGCGGGCGCGCTGTACTTGACCGAGCACCATGTGGTCGGTTCCGACCGGGATGATTTTGTCAAGTTTGCATTCAAATGCGATTGGTGATTCTTGGACGGCCGGGACACTGATCGTTTCAGATGGTGCGGGGGTGAGCGCTGCTGTTTCAAATTCGTTTATTTCCGGCGCGACATGCATGGATGATTCGTGCATGGCATTGGCGAGGGCTTCCGGGACGACATTTATGACATATTCTTCTGTTTCCCTAATATTTGTGAGTGTATCTTTGATAGTCCCTTCTCTTTCCTGCACGCCTGGTCCGATCGATACCGCAAGTGTGGGCGGTTGTCTCGAAGCGACGGTGAAAAAGCTGAAAGGTGCTACGTTTAAAACGCCGTCTTTGCTTTTAGAAGATATCCAGGCAATCGGCCGCGGCACGACCGATCCAATTAAAATTTTGTACATTTGCTGGGTTTCCAGTTCATCTGGGTTAAAAACATGGGCTTGATTATTTGGCATCGTATATTTCTCCCTTCTTTTTCTCAAATAAATGTAAGTATAGGAAGAGTCCAGCGGTGATTACAAGTACTACCGCTAGCGCGTACCAGCCGGCGGTGAATGTGCCGGTCATATCGGTGATAAAACCAAACAGCGGCGGGCCGATAATAACGCCCCAGGAACCGAGGCTGATACTGAATCCGCTCGCAAGACCAGCTTGCTTCAGCGGCACAAGTTCTGTTGCTGCATTCATCCATAGACCGTTAAAGCCGGCAACACATAAACCGAACATAAACGCAAGCACCGCTACGAATGTGAACGATGTGCCAGGGGGAAGCAGCGCCATTATTACAGCAGAGGCAGATGATATGATGGCAATGACACTCAAAAGGATAAAACGATTCCCTTTGAATAGGCGGTCACTTACTACACCCCAGGCAACCCGGCCGATCGAGCCTGCTATCTCTGAAATAACGAGCAGTATCGCGGCAAGCGCAACCGATAAGCCAATTACTTGGGTCGTGTAAATGATGATATACGTGTTCACGATCATCTGCGCACCGCTTAATCCAACCGCCCCTATGCTGACAAGCAGCACCGCTTTGTTTTTCCCCATACGTAATAATGTTTTCCACGTGTTTTCCTTTTTGGCACCTGGTGTTTTTAAGGTAGCTTTGGCATCGCGGTAACGAAGAAAGCTGATAATACCGGCAGCGCTTAGCAGAATAGCTGCGCCGATAAATACCGGACGCCACCCGTAAGCGGCGGAGAGTGGTACTAAAAGAAGTGATGCAAGCGCCGAACCGACAGTAACGCCCATTTGCTTGATCCCCATCGCCGTACCGCGGCTGCGGCGCTCAAACCAATAGAGAATGCCGCGGTTGGATGTTGGATGCATCGCCCCGTACCCGAGACCGCCAATGACGACAAATAGAAGCAGCAGCACGAAATGTGACGTAAGCGCGGCAAAGAAAAAGCTGAGCGCAAGGCATAGGGAGAGCGCAAGCAAGAGCGGTCTCGTTCCGACCCGGTCGACTAACATGCCGGATGGAATCGAAACAGCAAACTGCCCGAAAAAAAGAGCTGCCGGCAGCATCCCGATCTGGGCGTTCGTTAACATTAAGCTGTCACCAATAAACACACCAAGCGGCGCCAGACTTCGGCCGACAAACGCAACCAGCACCTGGGTGAAAAGCAGCCAGCCCAGCATGCGCCACGGCTCGTGCCGTACACTTGAATCAGTGGGGTGTTTTGCTAGATTTTGATTTTCCATACGTCCTGCCTTCTTTACCATAATGTTTCCATTATACAACACGGCGCTCTATCATGTTGGGTATTTAATCTATCAATCTATCTATTGTATACAAACACTTTACATTATGATTTTTGTAGGAGATGGGTTCTCTATCAACTTGATACCTTTTTGCTATTTTGTATTGTCCGTTTCTATATATATCCATTATAATAGTATTAGTATTCTTTCACTTTTCTTTTTTGAAATTTCAAAATTGTATACATTATGGTTGAGGTGTTTCGTATGGGAGTTTACGAAAATATTAAACATGCCATCATTACGGAAGTATATCCTCCTGGTTTTCGGTTAACAGAAGAAGCGCTGACAAAAGACTGGAACGTAAGCCGCACCCCTATCCGTGAAGCATTAAAGAAATTGGAGTTTGACGGGTTGATTACTCCATTAAAACGAGGGTTTATTGTGCGGACGTTTTCCAAAGAAGATTTGCAGCAAGTCTACGATTTGCGCGCCCTGCTTGAAAGTTATGCCGCCGCGCAAGCCGCTATGAACCGGACAGAAGAAGATATTCTGTTTATTCAAGAAGCAATCCGTGCATATGAAATAGCAATGCTAATGAAAGAAAAAGACATGGATCAAAACCAAGCCATTGTAGAAGCAAACAGCCGCTTTCATAAAGGAGTCATAGAGGCCAGCTGCAATAATCATGTCCGTGATTTAATTGACAAAGTCGTCGTACTCCCGCTAATGTTCCGCTCCTTTTATCATTTTGATCAAACCGATATTGATCAATCTTTTCAAATGCACAAAACGATCGCCCGTGCCATTGTAAACAATGATCCCGACCGAGCCAAAACGGCGATGCAGGAACATATTCTACGCGGACGTGATTTCGTCCTGCAGCACTATGAAAGCGGTGCCACAGCGGTTAATCAAACGATTGATTGATACAAATGTTTGCGTTTTGGGTGCTCTCCATGTGGAGTGCTCTTTTTTTTATGGTGCTTGGGAGGATGGAATGGTTTGTGGGAGCAGTGGCCAGCCATAAGACCGTTTGAATGCTTCTTTATGATGTGCTTTTTTAGGGTCTGACCCGCTTTTGCTGGAAGGGGAAGGATTTCTTTTTTGAAATGTGAGCATAAATGGAGTGGGTATGGTCCAGGTGGAAGCGTTTATGCGCTGTCTTTTCAAATGTATGACTCCCTTTCTTACATTTATGCACCTTTTATCCTAGCTTTTGCCAGCGAACGCTATAACAAGAACACTCTCTATCGGGGGCCTGGCCCTCCATATGATGGGTAGGGACGCGTTCTGCATTGGTATTATTTGCTTTCTATTTGATTTGTGCGCTGACTTGATGTATTTATGTATTCTTTTGGAGCATTTATGCGCCGCTTTTTCTCCTTTATGCCGCACTTTTCTCTTTTTATGATCCTCTGGGAATGCGCCTCTTTTTTTTCGGAAGTACTCTTCCATATAATAAGTGGAGGCGGCGTTTTTCTTTTTGGAGCTGCACTCCTTTGTGCGTTGACTTAATGCATTTATGCTTTCTTTTAAATCATTTATGTGCTGTTTTTTCTCCTTTATGCCGTGCACTTTTCTATTTCAAAAGCTGTGCGCTTACCACGTTTTGGATTATAAGCTGAAAGGAAGAGGATATAGGCATGGATCTTCCCCTAAGAAAAGCGCAAGCGCCTTGCTCACGAGCGACAAGTCCTGGAGGGGCGGCATATGGAAAGCGGATCTTTGCTTTCCATTGACGAACCGAAGGAATCTCGAGCGAGTAGGCGCTTGCGCTAGACATGTAAAACGCCAACTATTTATAATTTCTTACCTTTCCAAAAAGGCCAGGCCCTCTCTTGCAGGGGCCTGGCCTTCAAACGTCAAACTATTTTATTTTCCATAAAATTCAGCCGGGATTGGTCCGAAGCAGCGGCGGTGATAAAGCATTGGGTCTTTTTCTTTATCGATTTGAATATTCTGAACTTCTCCAATTAAAATCGTATGATCGCCTGCTTCAACTTGTTTGAAAGTCTTGCATTCGAGCACAGCAAAAGCATCGGAGATCACTGGCAGGTTATGTTCGGAAATACTCCATTCACATGTACCAAAGCGGTCTGTATCCTTGCTCGCAAATGTTTTGCAAAGTTCTTGCTGTTCTCCTGCTAAAATGTGAACCGCAAAACCGTCCGCTTGTTTAAAGGCATCGAGCGAAGACACTTTATGATCAATTGACCACAGCACGAGCAGCGGATCTATCGATACCGAAGCAAATGAGTTAACAGTTAAACCCACCGGCTCCCCTTTTTCATTACTGGATGTAACGACGGTCACCCCAGTAGGATAATTCCCCATCGCTTCTTTAAATAGCGTTTCTTTTTCTTGGGTTTGCATAATGTTCTCCTCCCTTATTTTTTTATTAATGGCAGTAAAATCTACACATTTGATTGCTAAAGAATAACCCGTACTTCTATACTTCTTTGTTTACATGTTAAATTCCTGTTTTTTTACGTCATAAAATGTCAAAAATTTTTATAAACGGAGAAGTCAGCTCCCCCCTTCTGTTAGCTCGTTGCGATTTGCAGCTTGCTTTCGGCGGCTAGATGTTTAATTAATGCTGTCATTTGCCGTTTTATGACAGCATTTCCAACAGCGTCATCATTCTCCACAACAAGCGCACCGATATGGTGCTGGCACAGTTTGTGGTAGTGATCGGCAAAATGATACTCGCAGGAGCACTGGTTCGTTCCAAGCATGTCTCCTAACTGACAAGTTTTATAAAAAACGATTCGTTCTGGTTTGTTTGTTTCTTTTTTCATATAAATCGTGCAGTCGCTGTTTTCGAGCTCATTATGAACGGTATACATCCAGGTTTCATCGGCCGTTCCAACCGATTCTTTATTCCTTACCTTCAGCCAATTGACTTCATCATACTGCATTGATACTAATTCGCTAAATAGAATCATAGGCAGGTCATATGTTTCTTTAATGTCATCGATGGTTTGTTTATCGGCTATGTTTCCTGTTTCATCCAGGATTTCACAAGCGTACGCACACTGATTTGCTGCAAAAACGGCGGCTTCTGCAATACCTGCTCTTTCCAGCATTTTTCGGTCTTTACTGATAATCGGAAAAATATGGCCAGGGCGCTGAAAGTCTTCTGGCTTTGCGTCTGGGTCCATACAAGCTTTAATGGTGAACGCTCTTTCTGAGGCTGAGATGCCGGTGGTTACCTCGTGATGGTCAATCGAAACAGTGACGGTCTTATCGTGCTGATTGAATCGGTCGCCGATTTCGCGTAAACGAAGTTTATCTGCAAGACTAGATGTGACACAAAGATACACCAGGCCTTTTCCAACCTTAATCATGAAATTTACCGTTTCAGCCGTTACTTCCGCTGCTGGGTGCGTTAAATAACCGATGCCGCTATGCATATCATCGTATAAAATGAACGGACCTTCTTGTGAAACGAATAGATGCTGTTTTTTCATGTTTCCCGCCTTCTTTCTTAGAAAGTTTTTCTCCTTTTACCCGGAAGCTTGCATAAGTGCTTCTCCATATTCCTGAAGCCTCGAAGAAAGCCCGTGACGGCCAATATTGATCCTTCCATTTGCTTTTACCCCGTTGACACGTTGAAGATAGGTGAAGAAATCTATTACGGTTTTTCGTCGTTCGGTAATATCTTTTAATCCGGCTTTATATAAATACTCATCTACCGTGTTGTACACCCCGCGGTTGACGCCAAAATGATCGCTCAAAAACGTTGTAAACAATAGATCCGGCAGATGAATAGGATTTTCTTGATTCATCAGGCTCACCGCCTTTCAAAACCAGCATTTCAATTTCTATTTTTTCTTTTAAAATTTTTTGACGCGGCTTTGTTGTTTTTTCTCCAATCATCATTTCTGAAATGCCTAGCAGTTCCCCTATGATTCACCTCGTGCGTTGTTAGAAAAACACGACTTGCTGCCAAGTTATATGGTGGAAGAACAACGTTAAACCATTCCTAAAGTGTAAAGAAAGGAGCGCTCGCGCACGCTCCCTTCTCCGATTCTTATTTATTTCACGGCGCTTTTTGAAGCTAGAAAGTCTCGGGTCGTTTTAACCGTTTTGTCCAGTTCTTCCAACTGTGGAAAATGTGAAGCATTTTCGAAAACGTTTACTTGTTTTGCGTTTTTGATTAATCTTTTAAACTCGTACGCATAGTCTACTGGAATCAATCCATCTTTTTCTCCCCAGATAATACAAGTTTCTGCTTGGATACGATGGATGCGGCGGCTTAGTCCTTTATCTGGAATCGGCCACATGTATTTGCTTGTTTCCGCAAGTGACATTCTGTTTTCAACGAGTGCTTTCAGCTGTTCATCCGGGTCTTCTGGCAGTTCTTTCATCACTTGAGCCGCTGAAGACTCGGGATCTACAAACATGGCGGCAAACAAAGCATCTGGTGTGTTGGTTAACGTAAATACGTCTGTAGACGGCACGTCTTCCATCCATAAACCAGTAGCACTGAGCAGCACAAGCTGATTAACTCGTTTCGGATCGGTTGCGGCAAGCTCGGCTGCGACCATTCCACCAAAAGAGTGACCAATCACATTAACGGTGTCAAGTTTAAGTTCATCAAACAAATCATAGTAATAGAGAACAAGGTCCCACCAGTCTCTTATTTCTTCACTTCCTATTGTGCCGCCTGTTCCTGGATGGTACGGCGCATAAACTTTATAATGCTCTGAAAGCTTTTCCAAGTAAGGGTCCCAGACTAATCCTCCTGCTCCGTGCAAAAAGACAAGGGGTTCTCCTTCGCCAGCTATCAAAACTTTGCCTGTGACATTTGGACGTCCCGGTATGGAAAGTTCTTTTTCTATCGGCTTACTCATCTTTTATCCCCCTTTTAATTTTTAGCAGGCTCTGTTTTTTTGTTTTTTAGTTTTTCAGGCCAGTTTTTTACGTCCCACTCATCATCCCAAATATGGCGGAGTTGCGGCATGACTTCTTTGGAGAACAATTCGATATTTTTCATGGCTAGCTCTTGCGGCATCGAGCCGTGGTTGAGCATTACAAGCAAGTTTCCAACCCGGAGTTTACGCACCGCTGCTTCTAGCTGTTCGCGTACGCTCGACGGAGAGCCGGCGATAATAAATCCTTTTTCAATCAATTGCTGCCAGTTCAAACCTTTTCTTAACTGAGAGCCGGCACTTTCTGATCCATATTGACTCTGCATGCCGCGCGCCACACTTTTTGCTGTTCGGTATCCCGGCGCTTCAGCATATTTCGGTGAGACGTGCAGAGAGTTTTCAAAAAAGTAATTGATGTGCTCTTCGTATTCTTGCTGCGCTTTTTCATCGGTTTCTGATACGCAGATAATCTGCACAAATCCAGCTCTGTAAGGATTTTGGTCCATGCCAAGTTCTTCTCTTCGCTTCCAGAAGTTATCAAGCTTATCTTGGGCAAAGGCATGGCCGTAGAAGCTGAGATATGAATATTGATAATCGTTTTTAGCACAGAAATCCCACGTTTCTACACTTGCGCCGCCGCCCGGAATCCAGACTGGCGGGTTCGGTTGCTGTACGGGACGCGGCCAGACGTTGACGTAGCGCAGCTGATTGAACTTCCCATTAAAAGAAAACGGCTCTCTTTCATTCCAGGCTTTTTTAATAAGATCATGCGCTTCGTAATAGCGCGGTCTTAATTCAGAAGGCGCGACTCCATAGGCGTAGTTCGTATCCATTGACGTTCCGACCGGAAAACCGGCTATGAGGCGGCCTCCTGTAATTACATCAAGCATCGCCATTTCTTCTGCGACCCGGATCGGCGGATTGTAAAGAGCCAAGCTGTTGCCCATAATAACGAGTGCTGCATTGTCTGACTCGCGGACTTTGCGGGCAATGGTTCCGGCAATAATGTTTGGAGAAGGCATGAGTCCGTAGGCATTGCTGTGGTGCTCATTAACACTGACTGCATCAAAACCTAAATCAATGGCGCGTTCATATTGATCGATGTAATCGTTATACATTTCATGGCCTTTTTCCGGATCATACAAGCTGTTCGGCACCGAAATGAACACGCTTTCATATTTTTCGTTAAAGTCCTTCGGAAGCTCACGGTACGGCATCAGATTCTGATATATAAATTTCACGTTGTTTCCCCCTTTATTTTACTTGCTCATGTGACCGGCTGCTTTTCTGCAGGGCCCTGCATGTCTGGATGAAGACAATTATGGACTGACGGCAAGTCCTGAGGCTTGAACTTTCTGGATCATCTCACGTGCAGCCGCTATTTCCTCGTCATTGACTAAATGATCCATGCCTTTATAAATTTTCTTTGTTACATGGGCTCCCGCTTGTTCAAAGGCAGCTGCTGTCTCATGTACTCTTTTTTCCGGCACCCAGCTGTCTACATCACTTGAGCCGAGAAAAACGGGTGTCTCGTTAAATGATCCATTCGGTTTCCAGCGGGTTCCTTCTGGTCCAAGCGCTCCGCCAGTAAACAGCAGCAGTCCCCCATAACGCCCAGGATGCCGAAGGGCGTATTCTGCGGTTAAACATGCTCCTTGCGAAAACCCTGCTAACACTATTTTGTTTAAAGGTACCCCTTCTTCTAGGAGAGAAGTGATTCTAGCATGATAGCTTTTGAGCGCATCACTAACATGCGGTTCGTTTTCTGACAGTTTTTCCATAAAACCTTTCGGATACCAGCTGTTGCCGGCTGCTTGCGGTGCCATATAATGAACATCTGGCAGATCAATACGGTCGACGAGTGATAGAATATCATCTGTCGTTTGACTTCTTCCGTGCATCATGACGACAACAGCTTTGCTCTGTAAAAGAGATGCCCCCTGGCGAATGACGGGTTGTTCTAAGTGAGTACTCATTTTTATTTACCACCTCATTTCAACTGTTCGAGGAAGGCAGCTGTTTTGTGTAAGGTTGCGATGTTGGCGCTATTTTTCTGCTATTTGGTTCATACCTGTGCAAAAGCGGCTTATATCTACGGCCAGCTCATGCATATTTCCTTGAAAGCAGTACAAAACTCATTCAATCCTTATTTCACTGCTGGTGCCTGCGGGTTTTTAATAGGTTCTAAAGTAGATAAAATTTCTTCACGTCGGTCTTCTAACCAAGGCGGAAGCAATATTTTCTGTCCCAGCTCTTCCATTGATTCGTCAATCGCAAACCCAATGTCACTGCTTGCGATCTCGCAAAGCACACCGCCTGGAGATCGAACGTACACTGAGTGGAAATAGTTACGGTCTTTGACATCGGAAGCGTCTGTATAACCAATTCCTTCGAGGTATGCTTTTACTTTTTTCAGTTCTTCATCGTTTTCTACCGCAAATGCGACGTGATGTACCGTGCCTGCTCCAAACGTCCAGCTTCCCTGCGGCACATCAGGCTCGTGCAGCAAAAATACAGTCTGTTTCGCTCCGCCATTTCCTAATTCATAACGGTAGTAAGGCCCTTCTTGTCCGGTATGCTTAAAGCCTAACCCTTCTGTTAGAAAACGTTCTTGTTCTTCGACTTCTCTTACAGACATGGTGACACTGTGAAACCCTTTAACTGCTTCGGCCTCGGAAATTTCATCGGTCGTCCAGCCGTCTCTTGTATCCTCATTGTCTTCCACCATTTCAAACCGTAAGCCAGTTGGATGATAAAATGCGATTCTCTTTTGGCTAAAGCGCTCTTCTACTTTTTCATGTTCTACATTATGTTTGGTAAAGTGCTTTTCCCAAAATGGGAGTGATCCTTCCGGCACCGTATAGGAAGTGGTGTGCACTTGACCAGATCCTTTTCTTCCGTATCTGCCGGCTTGTTTAAATGGAAACGTTGTCATAACAGTTCCTACTTCAGCGTTGCGGTTTGCATAATATAAGTGGTAAATGCTTTCGCCGCCGTCAAACAGGACGGTTTGTTTAATCATCCGCTGCCCGATAATTTCAGCAAAAAAATCGATGTCTTCTTGGGCTGCTCCCACACCTGATGTCACATGGTGAATTCCTTGAATAATGTTTTCCATCCTTCTTCCTCCCTTGTGCTGATTATATTTGTGTGGCCTCTTCCACTACCGCCACTATACACACCACACCTTACGCGTATCTTACAGATCAACCATTGTTTTCTTACAATTAATAATTTTTGAAAAACTATTCTTGCCGCTTAGTTCTAATGGCGGAAGTTCCTAAAATATAAAACAAACCCCGCTTTTTCAACGGGGTACGCCTTATTTTCAAACTTAAAATTGCAATATAAAATAATGGTACCTTAGAGAGCAGGAAAATAGCCATTCCACTTATGAACGGCCCCATGCTCCAAAAATATTACCTCCATTCCAGGTTCCAATATCGCCCGCTGCAATATTGTCTATAATTCTGCCAAAAGTGATAATAATTTGCTCGTTAATCTATTCTTTTTCATCGAATTAGTTATAATTATGTTTGTTAGACCGATCCTGGCTTGATAAATGGATATGTAGCGCTTTTGGATTTCCAGTTATTTTCCAATACTAGCCGTTCCAAGCGAAATACTCGCCGTTCGTGCTCATTTACTAGCCAAACTTCAGCATTTACTCGCCGTTAGACGGAAAATACTCGCCATGTGGAAATATATGGGATTTTCCGCCGGGCCTGGCCCCAAAAAATAACTTGCCGCTAAATCCTTATGGCATATACTTGATCCTTTCATTAAACTCTTTCATTTTTGATGAGAAATTGTTTCGTTGATGTCGTTTTTATCAATAAAATGTTCGTTCATCCTATTCTTTTTCATCGATTTAGTTATAAGCATGCTTGTTTGACCGGTCCTGGCTTGATAAATCGATAGATACCGCTTCATAATTTCCAGTTATTTTCCAATACTAGCCGTCCCAAGCGAAATACTCGCCGTTCGTGCTCATTTACTAGCCAAACTTCAGCATTTACTCGCCGTTAGACGGAAAATACTCGCCAACGTAAAAATATGTGGGATTTTTTACGGGGCCTGGCGCAAAAAATATGCCGCCAAATCCTTATGGCATATACTTGATCCTTTCATTAAACTCTTTCATTTTTGATGAGAAATTGTTTCGTTGATGTCGTTTTTATCAATAAAATGTTCGTTCATCCTATTCTTTTTCATCGATTTAGTTATAATTATGTTTGTTAGACCGATCCTGGCTTGATAAATGGATATGTAGCGCTTTTGGATTTCCAGTTATTTCCAATACTAGCCGTTCCAAGCGAAATACTCGCCGTTCGTGCTCATTTACTAGCCAAACTTCGGCATTTACTCGCCGTTAGACAGAAAATACTCGCCAATGTGGAAATATATGGGATTTTCCGCCGGGCCTGGCCCCCAAAAAATAGATTGCCGCTATATCCTTGTGGCTATATCCTTTAGCATGTTTAAACTCTTCCATTTTTGATTAGAAATTGTTTCGTTGATGAGTTTTTTTCAATAAAATGGTCGTTCCTCTTATTCTTTTTTATCGATTTAGTTATAAGCATGCTTGTTAGACCGATCCCTGGCTTTTTAAATCGATAGATACCGCTTTTTTATTTCCATTTATTTTCCAATACTGGCCGTTCTTAGCGAAATACTCGCCGTTCGCACTCATTTACTAGCCAAACTTTGGCTTTTACTAGCCGTTATACGGAAAATACTCGCCATCCTAACATTGTGTGGGATTTTTCACTGGGCCTGGCCCAAAAAATGTGACGCTAGATTAAGTCCAATGGCGGGGATACATTTATAGCTCCTCGTACCTCCCCCTAATTTTCAATCAGCAGAAAACATTTCAACGGACTTTCACACATAAGTTTGGACTTCACTCATTACTAAAGTTAAATTCCCTAAAGAATAAAACAACGCCCAGTTGTTCTCTTCAACTGGACGCTTACTCTTTTCTATTATATTTTCGTCATTTCCGGTACGGGCCGTTCTCCGTTGTAAGCTTTTTCTAACAGCTCTTGGATTGCTGTTTTCGAAATCGGTCTTGGATTGTAATACGCATTTTTCGTAACTTGATCGGCCGCTTTTGCTACATCTTCTTTTTTCATCCCAATTTCAGCAAGCGATACAGGTCCATCGTTCGCTTTAATAAAATCATAGATCGCACCGGCTGCATCGTGTTCTTCCCTGCCTAAAGCCCGGGCAACTGCTTTCATGGCTTCTGGAGCGTAACTTGCATTATAAGCAGCCGCATGGGGAAGGATGACCGTATGTGTTTTAGCATGCGGCAGCTGAAAGCTTCCACCGAGCACGTGAGACAATTTATGATGCAGCGCCATGCCAACGGCACTTAGCGCTGAACCGGCGAGCCAGCCGCCATAAAACGCCTCCGCTCTCGCTTCCATGTTATCTGGTTGTTTGACGATTTCCCCTAAACTGGCGGCTAAAGCGCGTATTCCTTCCTCGGCCATAATGGAGGTAACCGGGTTGCGATTTTCCGCGTATAATGCTTCCACACAATGAGCCATCGCATTCACACCGCTCACTAGTGATAAAGAAGCGGGCATGGATTTCGTTAGTTCCGGATCATAAATAATCGTTTTCGGTTTGACAATCGGATCTTTTCCCGTTTGTTTCTGGCCGTTTTTTGTAATTCCCCAAACGGTCGTTAATTCTGATCCGGAATACGTCGTAGGCAGAGCCAGTATTGGAAGAGGAACTTGCAGAACAGCTGCTTTTGCTAAACCAATCGGAGATCCTCCGCCAATGGCAGCTAAGGCATCAGCCCGTGTTTCGTTGATTTCGTTTACTAAAACGTCGATTGTTTCTTCCGGTACATGTTGAACAGCCTTGTCATGTATACCGACACATTTATTTCCTAACAAACGTGCTGCTTCTTCTGCTTCCTTTTTCCGGCCTGGTGTAGATACAATTAGTACTCGCTCTGCTCCCCATTCTGCCATTTCTTCTTTTATCGTTTTTCGTTTATCTTGTCCAAACACAACTTTTTGCGGCTCCGTCTGATAAGTAAAATCGAACATCCCAGTACCTCCTTAGCATTCTTTTTAAGAGTGATCATACTATATATTTCTTACAATAAACTTACACAGCCCGATGATTTCATACGATAAATAGGTTATTGACAATCCATACGGGAAAACATACGATTTGTATGTAAGGATTTGCGTTTTTTGAATGCGCTTACAATATATAGAAATTTTTCTACAGAGGAGGCTGCTTTCCTTGGTCTTTTACGAATCAAAGTTAAGCATCCCTGATCACACTCCTTATTTAATGAGAAACCGTCTCTATGACTTTCTCGAAAACCATCTGTCTTGTTCGCTTATTTGTTTAACAAGTGATGGCGGATACGGGAAAACGACGTTAGTATCAAGCTTTATTAAAGAGAGAAACGTTCAAGCTGTCTGGTATCAGCTCACGTATGCTGATAGAGATCCGCAAACCTTTCTTTCTTATTTAAAAACAGCGATAGCAAGAGAAATCTCAGGCGGACAAATGACCTATGATATCCCGGCCGACAACATGCAAGAAGAGCTTGATAAAATTATTGCGATTTTATCGACCTGGCCTAAACAGCTTGTGATCGTGCTAGACAACTATCAATCCATTGATCAATCAGAAAAAATAGAACAGATGCTTTCTGCTATTACCAGGCAGCTCTCTGATCATGTGACGTTTCTTATTACGAGCAGGGTTCGTCCTAATCTTCCGCTTTCCTTTTTAAAATTACAAAACAGCTTTGCTGAATTAACAACAAAAGATATTGCCTTTACAAAAGAAGAAATCTATCAATTTTTTCTCAACCTGCATGAAATTTCGCTCTTGGAAAATGAAATCCATCTAGTCCTGCAAAAAACGGAAGGATGGGCAGCCAGCTTGCAGCTTTTAAAAGACCTGATCAAAAATATGGAACGAAAAGACCGGCCTTCCTTTTGGTCTTCTTTTAGCGGCACCGAAGACATATATCATTATCTTGGCTCTGAAATTATTGCAGCTCAGCCTGAAGACATAAAGGCTTTTCTCTACAAAACCTCCCTTTTGGCTGATCTTCAACCGAAAGTTATTAATGAATATTTGAACCGAAATGACGCAGAAGTAGTTTTAGAACATTTACTTAAAAATAATTTGTTTATTTATAAAAACGAGGACGGGACAATTAAATATCACAATCTATTTAAATCTTTTTTATACGAAGAGTTATCTAAACATTCTTCAAATTCTGATATTATTGATCTGCATGCGAAACTGGCTGCTATTTACGAACAGAACAGTTCTTATTTTTACGCTTTCGGCCATGCCATCGCCAGCAATCAGTTTCTTCAAGCGGCCTGGTTAATGTCCAATATGAAAGAGCTGTACAACCCCCCGCAATTTCTCGTTTTAATTGATGGGCTGCTCGAAGAAATTTCGCCTCAAATGAAAACAGCTAGCATTAGTTTATTTTTATTTCGCTGCATTCCACTGACGATTCAAAAAAAGTTAGCGGTAAAACTAGAAGAAAATATCGAGAAACCCGATGAAAGCCTTAATCCGTGCGTCAAATCCGTTTTACAACACCAGCTGGCGGCAATTTGTTTTTACAGCGGCGATGTGTTAAAAGCGCTCAGGTTATGCAGCCAATCTCTTCACCTTTCAAAAGAGCATAAAGATGATGAAATGATGGCGATTAATTTAGCATTAAAAGCCTTAATAGAATGGTACATGGATAACCATGAACATGCCAAGAATTCTGCTCAGGAGTCTTTATCTTATCCAGAAGCTTTAGAGCACTTTCACCCTCATCACCTGGCGACATGGGTACTAGCTGAAATCAACCTCGACCAAGGTCACTTAGCAAAAGCAGAGTTTCTGTTAAAAGAAACGCTAAAAATTTCGAAGCGGCGCCATGACTGCTCGATTGTGTACCCATACGGCTCGATGGGAAAACTGTACCGGTTAAAAAACGAAGATCAGCTCGCTTTAGAATGGGCCAACGAAGCGAAAGCATTAGCGGAATCATTTCACCTTGAATTTGATTTGGCGTGGATATACAAAGAAACAGCTCTCATTTATCAAAGCAGCAGGGATTGGAAAGAGACAGAGGACTATTTAGCCCAAGCTCTGCGCTATGCAAAGCATGCTGATTATTTAAAATGCAGAATCTATCAGCAGCAAATTACTTTTTTGCTATCTCTTGGAAAAACAGAAGACGCCCAGCCGATCATACAAGCATTAAAAAATATGGCAGCGAAGCATAACTATTATTGGCTGAGCATCCCAGAGCTCGTTGAACTAAGAGAAGCGGAGCACGGGGAACATCCAGACGACGAACGCTTGCACCTTAGCACGCTGGGCAGTTTTCAGATGACTTATAAAGGCAGACAGCTGCATATAAAACGAAAAACAAGCCTTCGTCTATTGCTCTACCTCATTACAAACCGTGCCAAAAAAATAAACAAAGAAGCGATTTTAGATGACGTTTTTGGAGAGGGATTGCCCCAGTCATTAAACAATCAATTTTACGTAGCACTGTCGCACTTACGAAAAACATTAGAGCCCGATTTAAAAAAAGGAAAAGACTCTAGATTTATTAAACGCGACGGGGAACACTATTATCTGTGTATGAAAAACATCCAACTTGATGCCGATCATTTTAATCAACTGCTTCCTACAAATGAAAACAATCCTATTTCGGAGCAGGTGCCTTATTTAGAAGAAGCCGAACAATTATACAACGGAGATTATTTAGAGGAATTCCCCTACGAACATTTTTTAGAGCTTGAAAGAGAAAAATACCGGAACCGCTACTTAAAAACGCTGCACACTCTTGCCTCCTATTATTGGGAGCATTCTCAATACAAACAAGGAATGGCTTACTACGAAAAAATAATTACCGAAGACCCTTATCAAGAGCAGCTTTATAAAGAGTTTATGAAAAAACTGTTAGAAGCTCAATTTTATGTACAAGCAAAGAAAGTATCGATTCAATATAAGAAATACATTGAAAAAGAACTCGGTATCCCGGTTCACGACCATATTAAAGAAATTTTCTCTGGATACGCCGAGACGAATTAAAGACATGCTCCCATTACCTTATCGTATATCCCGGAACCTTCGACCAGGTTGTTTCCGGGATTTTTTTTGCTTTTTCTAGGAAAAATGGGCGTTTGCCCCCCTATAAGAATCCATCCGTGAAACGTCTAATCGGCATAGGATATTTAAGTCTAATGCAAAGGGGTGAATATAAAATATGGATGTGGATGAAAACAAACATTCAGGAGGAGAAGAACCTTTGAATAATACTATCACTACACTGCAGCGTGCTCTTAGAAGCAGTAATGTAGAGGATGCAAAAAAATTAGCTGTTAAAAAAGAAAAGGCAAAGAATAACGACCATTTTGGGGTGTTGGTATCACCTAAAAACTTTAAATCTCTATCAGAACAGAAGCCTCATTTTCGCACGAAAAAATTAATTAAAATTAATCATAAAGATGCTCGTTTCAAATTATATTTTTTCTCTATTAATTCGATTGATATACAAAATCAGCTCATTACAGGGATATATTATGACATTTCCGATGGAAAATGGAAAAAGGACATTTACCCTTATCCCAATTTCCTTTACCGACGCGGCGGTGTCTCTAAAAAATATAAAAGACGTTACCGTTCCTTTGTTCATCAATGCAAGAAAAAAGATACGTGTTTCTTAAACCCATCTTCTTTAGGAAACTGGGAAGTGTACAACTATTTTAATAGGGTTGGATCCCTGAAAAAATATTTACAAGAAACGATTTTATATAAGGAACCCGATGATTTATTTAACATGCTCGAAAAACACCGGATTGTCTATTTAAAAGGACTAACCGGCCGAAAAGCAAAAAATGTGACCCGTATTGAACAGACGTCGGACCAACGTTACAGATACAGGTATTACAACGCCTCCGCTAAAAAAGTTCAAACGATTACCTTTAACAAACAAGAAGAAATGCTTCCCTTTATCAGTAATTTTTACAAAGGGAAACAATTTATGATTCAAAAAGCGATTGATTTGCTAGAAATTAATAATAGACGGATTGATTTACGCGCAGAACTGCAAAGAACAAGTACTGGATCGATTTCCATTTGCGGAATAAGCGCCAGATTAGGCAGACCTAAATCCCCTGTCACTACACATGCAGATGCTATTAATATGGATGGATTGTTTAAGTTTCTAAAATTGTCACCTGCCGAAGAAGCAAAATTAGTAATTAAAATGGAAAACTTTTTATACAAAGTTTACCGAGAAACGGAAAATAAATACGGCACCTTCGCCGAAATGGGCATAGACTTTGCACTAGACCAAGACCTTAACATTAAGTTTATTGAGTGTAACAGTCAAAGTGCGAAAGTGTCCTTATACAAAGCCCATGGTGACAAAGCATTAGAGCAATCTTTAATCAATGTATTATTATATGCGAAATCGATTCAAAGAGAAAAAAGAGCAAAAATGAAAAAGGCAAACTAGCCGATTATTTACCAACATTTGAAAGGAGGAAATCTATGATAGGTATTATTTTACCAGCTCGTGTGATGAAGCAGCTTATGCGAGGTGATGAACTTCATCCCACGGTCCAATATTATAAAAAACTTTCTCGAAATAATAACGTTGATATTTGTTTTTATGCAATGAAAAAAGTATCTCTGAAAACCAAAGACGTCACAGGTTGTGTGTATTACCATGCAGAAAACAAACTCGTTAAAAAGAACTTCCCTGTTCCAAAAGTAAACGTATACCGAGTTGGATCTTATTTAAGAAATAAAAAGTCTATTAAAAAAATAAAACAGTTGAGGAAAAATGAAGGCATCATGTTTTTTCATGCAGTCACCAACTATGAACGAAGCAAATATAAAGTCTATCAATATTTAGCATCGGACCCAAAAACCGCCCCATTCTTACCGGAAACCGCCATGCTGTCGTATTCAACCATGGTGAAAATGATTGACCGCTACAAAAAACTCTATATTAAACCGATCCGCAGCTCTAGAGGGAAAAACATTTATGTTTTAGAAAAAACAAAACAAGGCTTTACCATGACCCACGTCGCGAATTTCAAAGAGAAAGTCGTAAAGATGGCCAGAGGCGAATTGTACGACTACTATCAAAAGACGTTTACCTCTCCTCAAAAATTTCTCGTACAGGAAGGTATCGTTTCCGACGAATATAAAGGGAAAAAATTTGACTTCAGAGTATCCCCGCAAAAAAATAAGGATGGTAAGTGGCAGATAACTGGAATGATCGCCAGAGTAGCCAAAAAATGTGACAACATTACCAACCTTGATCAAGGCGGGCGCGTCAAATATAAGTTAAAACATTTAACTAGTAAAGAAGGACGCAGGAACATTAAAAAAGCTGCCCTTCGGATAGCGAAGACAATCGAAGCCAAATTCCCACAAGTGATTGATTTGGGATTGGATATGGCTGTTGATAAACAAGGAAATGCCTGGCTGATTGAGGCAAACTTCAGACCTTATCGGCGCAGGATCAACATCAGGCATACCCGTATTCCTTTTGAACATGCGGTATGGTACCTTAAACAACAAACAGCAGCAGCGTAAAAACGCAAAAATGTGTGGGGTCTGACCCGGACGGGGGCCAGACCCCACACATTTTATTAACCGGTTTGGCTTTTGGTTTTGTACAGCGTTTTGTCACTGATTTGCATGGTTTCTGCGTCGCTATGAGGTGCTTTTCCCCTTCCTTTATGGACCGCGCGGACGCTGGAGCGGGTATGCGTCATCTCTTATTGATTTGCGGCTTTCCAGCTCTGTTATGAGCCGCTATTTGACTTATGTGGACTCTCTCTTCCTTTTTGATCCGCTCGGTCTGAAAGCAGGACCGCTTGATCCTTTTCCTCTCTGTTTTGCGCCGTTCCAGCTCTGTTATGAGCCGCTTTTTTGACTTATGCGCACTCTCTCTTCCTTTTTGATCCGCTCGGTCTGAAGGCAGGGCCGCTTGATCCTTTTCCTCTCTGTTTTGCGCTATTCCACCTCTGTTATAAGCCGCTTTTTTGACTTCCTTTTTTGCCAAGCGGGGTCTGGCCCTCCATAATCTAAGCTGCCTAAATGGGAGCTGCTTTTATTATTTATATTTTCGCTCCCATCTGTATTGGCAAAGTGATTTCCTATCATCGAAAAATTTGCCGATTCAAGCAATTTCAACCAAACTATCAGTTTTTTTCAAATAGCGATAACTGCGCTATACGCTCACCCGCTTCGCGCAGTCTTTCTTCTGAATCTAGCAGTCCGACACGGACGTACCCTTCTCCGTGTTCCCCGAATCCTCGGCCGGGTGCTGTCGCCACATGCGCTTTTTCTAGCAGCAGGTCTGAAAATTGTTCGGACGTATAACCGTCTGGGACCGGAAGCCAGACAAAGAAAGTACCTTGAGGAGCTTTTATATCCCAGCCGATGGCACGTATTTTTTCAACAAATGCATTTCGTCTGGATTCATATGTATCGACCAGCTGCCGGACCGGCTCCTGGTCAGCGGTCAGCGCATGGACTGCAGCTTCTTGAATCGCTCCAAATAAGCTGACATATAAATGATCTTGAATTAAATTGATAGCTTCTATTACAGAGGAATTTCCGACAGCCATGCCTGCACGCCATCCTGCCATGTTGTATGTTTTCGACAGGGTGTACATTTCCACGCCAATATCTTTTGCTCCGTTTGATTGAAGAAAGCTCTGCGGCTTTTTCCCATCATAACCGATCGCGCCGTACGCAAAATCATGCACCACACATATGTTGTGCCGTTTTGCCAGATCTACTGTTTTATCAAAAAAAGCTTTATTTGCTGTTGCAGCGGTTGGATTGTTCGGATAATTTAAAAATAATAATTTCGCCTTTTTTAGTATTTCTTGGGGAATAATCGTATAATCGGGCAAAAAATGATTTTTCTCAAGCAGCGGCATCGTTTCTATGTTGGCATTTGCTAAAGCAGTGCCGGACAAATAATCAGGATAACCGGGGTCTGGAAGCAGTGCAGTGTCACCTTCATTTAAAAGGCACTGACTTATCTCAACCAAGCCTGTTTTTGCACCAAACAAGATCGCTACTTCTGTCTCCGGATCTAGTTCTACATCATATTCTCTTTTATAAAAATCCGCTGTAGCTTGTTTTAATTCCGCGCGGCCCCTGAACGGAGAATATTTATGATTCTTCGGATTTTCTGCGGTTTGCTGCAGCATTTCAACAATATGCTGAGGGGTTGGCAGATCGGGATTACCTTGGCCAAGGTTTATGATATCATGCCCTTCTGTCATTAGCCGTTCCACTTTTTTTACTAAGCCGGCAAAAAACTGTTCTGGCAATCTTTTTAATGCCTTCGATTGTTCAAATTGCACCACGAAACTCTCTCCCTTTTGAAGTTCTGTTTCTTTCAGTATGCCTATTTCTTGTGGAAATGAAAAGACTAGAAGAGAAAGATGATGGTTCTTTTTGACAAAATACAACTATTTCCCGGGAAATCCCTTGTTATTTCTCTTTATTTTCCGCTGCTTGATTACTAAAATAGTCGAGCAATGCTTCTGCCCATAATTTATTTCCGAGATCATTAGGGTGAATGCCGTCCACATTCAGAGTATCTTTAACCGTGATACTTGTTCTTTCATACGTTTTGTCAAAGTAAGGCCAAAAATCTATATATTCCCAGCCATTCTCTTTTATATGCGATTCCGTTTCTTTCACATACTCGGGGTACGTCATACCGTTGTTTGTATATTTTTCTCCATTTCTTCGTTGATTAGAAGGCTGAATGATAACGTGCGTTTCCGGGAGTTCTGCTTTGAACGTTTCCATGATCGTATCGATATTTTCTTTCGTTGCGTAAATATCTAACCTTGAAAAATCATTTAGGGCTGCTGTTTCAAAGATAATTAAGGTTGGCTTGTATGCCGTAACTTCCTCTGTAATTTCTTCTTCGATAATATTTTTCGTAGAATATCCATCGACGCCAAAGTTTTTACTCTCAAGATCAGGGTAATCTTGCTGAAGCACGGATGTAAATCGCTCTGTCCACCGTTTGTCCGGTGCGCTTGCCCCGGTTCCTTCAGTCACACTGCTTCCGACAAAAGCAATCTTCGTGTCATTACGAAAATGGCCATCATCTTCAAAAGAAATCTGTTTTTCGTTTATAGGGGTGTTTTCAACAGAGGGACCACTGACGAACTTGTGCTGATAGTAAACATATCCGCCAATGGTTACTGCTAAGAAAGATGCACCAAGGATAATAATCGTAGACGTCGTTTTTTTCATCATGATTGCTCCTTCTAAAAGAGATCGATTAGCTACGTCCGTTGCTATACCCTTTGGTTTCTTATATTAATCAGTAAGAATTTTCCTCCACCCGCATGAAATAAACATAACTATAAACATGTTAAATATTCTAGGGACAGAAAATGTGCCTGTCCCCTACACTGTAATATTCTCCCTTTAAAAAGTTCGACTTGCCGCCACTTCTGATTTTCACACGTTCTCTACGCGCTATACAGCGATGTTCACAGTATAATTTTCTAGACAGCCAAAAAGCTTCCTTATCGGAAGCTTTTATCATGTATATGTCTTAAGCACCTGCAGAAATGTATTATGGGTTTCCGTAATAGTAGTAATACTGCTGCTGTAAGGCTTTTCGTTGATTTAAAACTGTGCCTAAAATAGAAGCACCGGCTTTTTCTAGTAATTCTTTTGCTTTTAAACCAGCTTGCTTGTCGGTTTGGCCGCTCTTTATTACAAGAATACTTCCGTCGCAGTTCGCCGCTAGCACTTGAGAATCGGTAACCGGCAGTACAGGCGGCGCATCAAGAAGAATGACATCAAATTCTTGTTTGGCTTCTACGAAAATTTGTTCCATTTTTTTTGCGCTCAGCAGTTCGGCTGGGTTCGGTGGAATCGGGCCGCTTGGTACAATATGAAGGTTATCCACTTCTGTTTCTTGTACCACCTCGGAAAAGCGGGATTGATGAGTAAGCACATTGGTTACTCCATGTGTGTTCATCGTGCGAAACGTGTAATGCACTGTAGGCTTTCGAAGGTCGGCATCAACAATTAAAGTGCTTTTCCCTTGCTGTGCCATTGTAATTCCCAGGTTTGCCACTGTCGTAGACTTCCCTTCCCCCGGTCCTGCGGAAGTAATAAGAATTGTCTGCATGTCTTTGTCGACGGATGCATATTGAATGTTGGTTCGGATCGTACGATATTGTTCCGATACTGGTGACTTGCGATCCGTCCACGTTATTAAGTTACGCTGCTGTTCGGTGTTTTGCTTTTTACGAGCCAATTCTTTCACGTCCTCTCTCTTGACGACTACGGCTTGATGAGGCTTGCTGGGAAACAGTGCCTTTACTATTATTCTTTTCCATCAATGGAATGCTTCCAAGTACAGGAAGTCCAAGTTCTTTTTCCACGTCTTCTTCATTTCGAAAGGTATTATCAAGAAATTCGAGTAAAAAGGCCAGACCAACCGCTGCCATTAAACCTACTACAAACGCTATCGCCATGTTAAGCATAGGATTCGGTTTTACTGGAGCAGGTGAATCATCAAGTTCTGCTGGAGCAAGGACGACCACGTTATCAACGCGCAATAAGTCTGCAATTTCGCGTTCGAATACAGCAGCTGTCGTGTTTGCAATATTTACTGCACGGGACGGATTGGGATCTTCAACCGTAAGGGTTATTACTTGTGATTCCCCTTCACGAGTTATATTAATTTTTTCATTAATAACGGATGCATCTTGAGAACTCCCAATTTCTTCCACCACTTGTTCCAATATGTAAGGGCTTTTCATTATAACATTATATGTTTCTATGTATTCCGAGTCTGTATCAAATCCTGCTGCTTCTAGAGCTGAGCTTGTCCCCGTTGCTTGCTGGCTGACAAGCATCTGGGTACTGCTTTGATAAATTGGCGTCAAGACAAAAAAACTGACCGCTCCTGCTGCAGCGGTTGCTAAAAAAGTGATAATAATAATCATGCCTAGGCGTTTTTTTAACGTTTGCAAAATTTCTTGAAGACTGATTGTTTCTTCCATGCTCTTCCTCCAGGTTTTTATATTCCCTAGTCATTTTCTCCTCATATAATAGGTTCTTTCGACGGAGATTGACAAAAATCAAATAAACTATTAGGAATTATAGCATATGTGAACACCAAAATGTGCCTTCATTGGAAAGTTTATGAGGAAAGTTTTAGAGAGCATGATGATAAATCAGTTACTCTTTTTCTATTCTTTCTTCATAGAAAATATCTTGCCCATTACGCTGCAGCATTTTATGGTGATTTGTCGTTAGAAAGACTTGTACGACGTCTCCCGTCTCTAACTTGCCTGCATCATGATACGTACTATAAATGCGGCCCTTTTTTTCACCATTAACATATAAGTGAGCATGTCCTTCTTGAAAGCTGCCTTTTTCTGACCCTGCTTTTTCCGGAGTGAAAGAAAAGTTGTCTACCTCTAAGATGAGAAGCCAATGGTTTCTATCATCTTGTCTCAGCTCTCCGTCGATTGCAGGCACTGCTTCTCCTTCTGGAACTTCTACCGCTTCATGAGAATGGTCATCAGCCCCAGCATAGTGACTGTTTTCATGATGTAAATACACCATCACAGAAACGAACGAAAAAATGACAATAGCACTGATGATTCTATACCGCATATTTGGACCTCGTGTTTCGCCGAATAATATAGCCTATTACAAATAAGAAAATTCCGCTCGCCAAAAAGGCTAAATCATACATGAGGGCATTCGGGTCTCCTGGTTTAACCCTATGTATTTGAAGGAGATGGTGATTAATGATTCCTTCTATCACATTAAACATCCCTCCGCCTATCAAAAAGAAACAAGATAATAGGCGAATGCCTTTTGAAATATCGGTTGGCTTTCCGCCAAGCCATAATACGATGCCGCCGACAATTAATGTTATGGTCACGGCTAAATGAAACAAACCGTCACTTACAATTTGTCCTTGCCGGCTCGTTTCCATCACGACACTGTGCCATTGAAGAAGCTGATGAAAAATAATACCGTCTAAAGCGCCTAATGTGCCAAATCCCATTAAAAAACTTCCAACAATAATTAATTTTCTTTTCGTATCTATTGTCACCGCAGTTTCTCTCCTTTTTCCCAGGTTCATAGTTTTATGTTTTCCTAAAATAGGAAATAAAAAACCTAATTTTTTCCTGCAATAAAGAAAATTAGAAAATTTAAACCTTTTAAAGTTAAGAAGAGCGCAAGCGCCTTGCTCACGAGCGACAAGTCCTGGAGGGGCGGCATATGGAAAGCTGATCTTTGCTTTCCATTGACGAACCGAAGGAATCTCGAGCGAGTAGGCGCTTGCGCTAGACATGTAAAACGTCAACTATTTATCATTTCTTACCTTTATAAAAGAAAAGCAGTCCCTAATGATTAATAAGGACCGCTTGGAATGTATATTTTTCGTTAGCTAAGACGACCTGCGCCAAGGTAACGCTGCTTCCAATAGGAAGAAGACATGTTTGCAATTGTCACTCCTGTAGAGCTGCCCGCGTGAATAAATTGTCCTCCGCCAAGATAGATTCCAGCATGAGAAGGACCACTAGTGTACGTTTCAAAAAACACAAGATCTCCAACACTTGGATTCGATACTTTGGAGCTTGCCTTGTAAATAGATGCTACCGTGCGGGGGATGCTTTTTCCTGCTTTGTTAAATACATACTGTAAATACCCGCTGCAGTCAAACCCGCTTGGAGACGTGCCGCCCCATACATACGGGGACCCTATGTAATTGCGTGCGTTTGATACCAGCTTGTCCGTAAAGCCAGCAGACGAATTGGACGTGGTTTGGCTGCTTGTCGATGATTTTACGTTCCCGCTGCTTAATGCGGAAAACGTTTGCGGACCAGCTATTCCGTCCGCACCAATACCGGCCGAACGCTGAAATGAGCGAACGGAACTTGCCGTGACTGGTCCAAATGCACCGTCAATGCTTCCGCTGTGATGTCCTTTTCTTTTAAGAGTCTGCTGCAGCTGACGAACATCGTTTCCACGTGCTCCTTGACGAAGCGTTCGTGAAAAGGCAGCTTGGTTCGGGGCAGATGCACTCGCGTTAACAGAACTTGTTTCTATCCCCATCGAACGAAATGTTTGAGGTCCGGCAATTCCATCTGCGCCAATGCCTGTGCTGTTTTGATACGAACGAACGGCTTTTGCTGTAACAGGACCAAATATTCCATCAATGGATCCATGCAAGAACCCTTCGCCTTTCAGCCATTGCTGTAGTTCAGTCACGTCCGCGTGATGCATTCCTTGTTTTAACGTTTGATCACCCAGGGCGGCATCAGCCGCGGCTGGAGTAAAAAGAACCGCTGCAGCAAGTGCTGTAGATAACAAATATTTTTTCATGATTGTCTGTATCGCCTCTTCCTGTTGTTTCTCTTAGGTGGCTAGAATGCTGCATCGTAATGATAGAATGATAGTATTCTCAGATTTTGACTGAGCGATCAATCTAAAAATTTTTGTTCATCTATTTTTTCATACAGGATAGGTTTTGCGGAGAAAGGCGAACCATACACCTCCGTATATTTTTTCAACATTGTTGTTTATGCAAGATTTTCCAACCGTTTGCACCATCAAATTATATGTCGGGTTTTGTCTGCTATCAATAGATTACCTGCTTTTGTTACGCAACTGTAATGATTGATAGAAAAGTCTAATAAATAATAGAACTTTTCCCCTATTTCTTTTAGGATCGACTAGAGCATGGATGCACTCTCGAAAGGTGCTCAGTTATTCGGCTGAATCAGGTTATTGTTCATTTTTTCCCCGCTTTGGTTCCCCTTTTATTTTTGTGCATTTATCAATGAGAATGATCCATTCCTTTTAAAAAGCAGTCCGACGTTATTCATTTGGTTCATATGTTTCATCTTCTTACGCATTTATTCATGAAAGGTATGCCTATTTCTTCCTTAGTGATTTATTTTCGTTAAATATGGAGTGCATGGCCCCATATTCTATAATAAAAACGGGCTCGCTCCACTCCTTAGAAAACTCGGCTTGCCGCCAAGTCCTATGGCGGAAGTCGTCGTTTTGCTTATACTTTCACCCTTTGTATGAAAAAAAGCGTACAAAAAAGAGCAGTGTTACAATTGTTACTGCTCTTTTCTTAGCTATAATGTCAATATTCTCTGATTTACTATATCCTCAATTACTTCTTCTGTATTTAATGCGTCATTCACATAATATCTGCTTCGTTGAGGAGGTCTTGGTTTCATTAGAACATCAAGCTTATGGCAATAGCGGAAAAGCAAGGTTATAAATTGCCGGAGAGTCGATGATTGATAAGTTGTAAATGTTTGCAGGTCGTTTGCAAATGCCTCATAAAAAGTCTTTGAAGAAAATGGGTCTTTTCCTTTCCAACTTTCTAGATTGTTTAGAAATTTCCGAAAAAACTCGACACTAACTGCGTAAGTTTGAGGAGGTTTTTTGAATTTCAAAAGATTATCCTCTTCTATGTAGTACAGCATTAAGTTATCCGGTTTACGTTGGTGGTCGTTGATATTTTGGATAGAAGCATAGTCTGCAGCAGGGGATAACAGATCTTTAGGGCTGTTTTCTATTTTATCTTGTTGTACGGAAGCACTGACAGACGCAGCACTGGATTGGAAGGGTTCCCCTGCGATAAAAGCTTCGATACGGGCCAATTGTCTCATGTACGAAACAGCCTGTTCGGCACGGTCGAATTGATGGGTATCAATCGACGTCTGGAGAATGTCTTGCAATTTTTCATGCAATAGAGAAGACATGTCTGAACTCCCCCTTTCTTATTTGTTACTATTTAATTGTACACAAAAGACATTGTTATGGCCATCAAAAAATAAAGCGTTTTCTTTTTCCGGTATATCAGGCTTATTGTAAAATCCAGTGCAGTAGGACTTATCTCCTTGAACAAACTGCACCGACCGCTCCTATTTCTGCTTTAAACCGTGCAGGCTGCACCGTTATTCCCTCTGCCATGTAAGGCATAGTAAAGCGCTTTACATAGGCCTCTACTTGACTGAAAAAGAAATCCCCTTTTTGTAAAACCCCTCCACCAATAACAATTTCGTTTACAGCGAGCAAATGTATCGAGTTTACAAGAGCTAGTCCAAGGTATTGGGCACTTTCTTTTAAAACGTTCTGGCACCACAGATCTCCCTTTTCGGCAAGCTCTACTATTTCAGGCATCGCCATTTCTCTATATTTACCGCCCTTCATACGAACCTTTTCTTCCATAGCTGGACCGGATGCATAATGCTTTAAACATCCATAATTACCACACGTGCAGTTTTCGCCCTTTGGATTCACCGTCATGTGACCCAATTCCCCGGCTCCTTGCATGATCTTCCCTTCTTTTACTATGCCGGCACCGATGCCGGTTCCAACCGACACATACATAAAACGATCACTTTTTCTGCTCTTTTTCTGCCATTCTGCCATAGCTGCCGCATCCGTATCATTGCATAAATGAACTGGCATTTGTAAAGCTTTTTCTACCTGCTCCCCGATGGGAAAATCTTTCACGCCTAAGCTTTGAGCATAGCGAATGGTTCGCGTGCTTGTATCGATGATTCCGGCAGAAGCAATCCCAATTTCAACCGGAGTCCTACCTTCTTTTTCTGCCCATATTAGTAAGTCCTGAACGATAGTGCTGATCGTTTGTAAAATCTCTTTTTCCGAATGTTTCTCTTTTGCAAAAGTGGGAAGCTGTCTGGTTGCAACTGCATTTCCGGCATCGTCCACCAACGCGCCAAGAATTTTCGTACCGCCTAAATCAATGCCTATTCGAAGTACTTTCTCATCGAATTCCCGTCTTTTCATCCCTTTATCCTCACTTCATCTATTTCTTTACTAGCAATATAACATACTTACCTTTTATGCAGCCGCCATATATTTCTCCTTACAAAAATTTCTTAAACGAAAGTTATGTTAACCGCTTTTATTTATGAACAGGACCCAGAGCATAATGAACATATTAAAACAGTTTTATTATGCTAAGAAAAGCGCAAGCGCCTTGCTCACAAGTGAGTAGGCGCTTGCGCTAGACATGTAAAAACGCCAAATATTTATATTTTCTTCCCTTAACAAAGGGAGGGGCTGTTTCCATAGATAATGGACAGCCCCTCCCTTTTAGAACTCATTATTTTTTTATGTAAATAGACCTGTTAAGCCAGGACGAAAAATTCACCTCTCCTAAGAAGGGTAGATTTTTTCGTCATAACAATGGCTGCATTTTTTATACTGTTTTTCCTCCACTAATTTATTTACATATTTCTCATCGTGAGATCCTTCCCTTTTTTCAAGAGGCGTAGTGTTTAGACCGCAGGCATCCCCTGCATAGGGGGTGCGGTGTATTTGCATCGTCGTATGATCAATTAGAAATTTCAAGTTGAGTTCCCCCCTTTTTCAAATGTTTTGGAGCGATTTAGGAAAATAAAAGAATTAAAAGTTCGCTTGCCACCAAGTCCTTATAGCGGAGTCGTAGTTTTTCACATTAAAAAAGCCGAAAAGAATGTTTTCTTCATTCTTTTCGGCTTATGTTCAGCTCAAATTGTCTGACTCATTACCACCTTAGTGCTTATTTGGTTGTAATATGATAATGATATAGCTTTTATCTAATTTAAAGTCCCAATCCACGAAAATGTCCGCTACGTTTGTTTGGAGAATGGCCTCAAAGTTACTCGCATGCAAAAGCCTTTTTTCTAGATGTCTTTTTGTTAATTTAAGCTCTTCCTCAAAGCCAGATCGGATTAATTCTTTCTCAATCCGAACTAAAATGCCCTCTCTCGTAATAATAAGGGTTCTGTCATTTATCATACAGGAATCAAGAGACGCAGGTAATTTCTCGGCCTGCTTGCTTACACGGGCAATTTCATTGTGAATGGCTTCTTTTCCGGAATATTCTTCTAATATGGCTGCATCGTCTTCGCCCTCATCTTCATTGATGATTCCAATTAGGATGCCTGTGCGGTTTTGAAGGGACCAATCATAATACATTTCATTCACCGCTAAATTCGCAGTCACCTTTAAAGTTGCTTTAATTTCCGGAAGAAGTTCTTGCATAAGAATATCTCTCGTTTCTTCCACTTTCATCGTTTTTCCTTGTGAGACCAGCACCCTTTCCATTGGGGCCAAGAAATCTCTTAAATGAAGCGTTACAAACGGTTTTTTTATCGAAACATAAACAGAAGAAGGACCTTTTCCAAAGTTATCTCTTAAAAGCTTACCAGTATAACTAGCTATTTCAGCTTGCACAGACGTTTTCTCCATAAATCGCCATTCCTTTTTATAGACAGAAACATTCTTTTTTCCGTCCTAGTTTATTATAACATTCCTTTTCATAATAAAAAGAGTAGTTACTATCTATTTCCGTTTATTTAAGTATTATAACCGGTTTTTTTAATTTTTAGTGTTCTAGTGGTATAGACAACTATATTTAATGATGCTATAATGCCCATATGATTGGCATTATTTTTACGTTATTGTAATCGCTTACCCAAAACGTTTACATTCATTATTTAAGGGGGTTAAACAGATGCTAAGTTTTTTTCAGAAAATCGGTAAAGCATTAATGCTTCCAATCGCTACCCTGCCTGCTGCGGCATTATTGCTTCGTTTAGGACAAGATGACTTTTTGAATATTCCATTTATGGCAGCAGCAGGATCGGCCTTATTTGACCATTTACCGCTTATTTTCGCTATTGGTGTTGCTGTTGGGTTGTCACGAGATGGAAATGGGGCGGCCGGCCTTGCCGGGGCGATAGGTTTCTTGGTGCTGCAGGAAGGAACAGCTGCTGTTAATGAAGAGATTGATATGGCATTTCTTGGCGGTATTCTGTCTGGTGTTGTTGCGGGGCTTTTATATAACCGCTTTCACGCCGTGAAACTTCCAAACTGGCTTGGTTTCTTTGGCGGAAGGCGCTTTGTTCCGATAGTAACGGCTGCTACGATGGTTGTTTTGGCAGGGATTTTCGGGTTTGTCTGGCCTCCTGTTCAAGCGGGCATTGACGGTATTGGCCAATGGATTATTGACGCAGGAGCAGTTGGAGTTGGAGCGTATGGCTTCTTAAACCGCTTGCTTATCCCAATTGGACTTCATCACGTTCTAAACAGTCTCGTTTGGTTTGAATTTGGATCATTTGAAGGAGCAACGGGAGATCTTGACCGCTTTTTTGCAGGAGATCCGACCGCGGGAACCTTTATGGTTGGTTTCTTTCCGGTTATGATGTTTGGTCTTCCGGCTGCATGTTTAGCCATGATTGTGGCTGCAAAACCAGAACGCCGGGCTCAGGTGGCTGGTCTTCTCGGAGGACTTGCGTTCACATCATTTCTTACCGGTATTACCGAACCAATTGAATTTACGTTTATGTTTTTGTCTCCGCTCTTGTATGTCATTCATGCTGCTTTAACAGCAGCTTCCATGGTAGCCACTTATTTTGCCGGCACTCTGCATGGATTTGGGTTTTCTGCCGGTGCGATTGACTATTTCCTAAACTTCAATATCGCAACGAAACCACTGCTATTAGCAGGGATTGGAATCGTGTTTGCTGTCGTTTACTATATCGTCTTTTATGCAGCAATAAAAGGACTTGACCTGAAGACACCCGGTCGTGAAGATGAAGAAGATCTGACAAACACAAATGAAGGTGACGACAAATATGAAGTGATGGGCAATGAATACGTGGCAGCGCTTGGCGGATATGAAAATATCGATAGCATTGACAACTGCGTCACCCGTCTTCGTTTGAAAATAAATGATATGGACAAAATCGATGAAGAACGAATCAAGCAAAACGGCGCCCGCGGGGTGATGAAAATTAACAGCACTGACTTGCAAATCATAGTCGGCACCGATGTTGAATTTGTTGCCGATGCGATGCGGCGAACGAAGCCTGAAGATTAATCAAAATAGACTACTGCATAACGTTTCGGGGGTCTGGCCTTGTTTCTTTTGTTTGGGCCAGACCCCCCATTTTTTGTTTGGATGAGCAGTGTTAGACGTTTTATGCATCCAAGGAAGGTTAATATGAAGACACGGTTTGCAAAATGTGCCGCACTGTTTGCAGGGATCGGGGTATAAGTAATGCTCCTGTTGGAAGTACCCGGGATCATACTGATTTATGTCTCTTTTTGATGATGGTTTGATTTCCTTTTTTGCGTCTATGCACTGATGATTGAGAGATATGCATCACTTTCTATCTTTTATGAGCGGTTGTAGCCGCTTTACCAGTTTGTGAACCATTTCTTTTTGTTTATGACTAACTTTTCATGTCTTATGCACCGCTTTTTCTCACTTATAACTCACGTCCTGTCTCTTTTGCACTGATCTCCTTTTTTAATATCTTTCCGTTTCCAAAGCCGGCCCTCTACACTTTAAAATGTAGCTCAGACGCCTCCTTTTGTTTATTGGTTGATTGAGAGATTAGTGGATAATGTATGAACCTCATTGGTTGTTTTTCAATTTAACTATACGTTTTCAAAAGTAATAGGCAGTTTTTCTAATGATCTAAACCCCATAAGTTTTCTCCATTGCAATTCAATCGCATCCAGTTGAAGATCAGTTATTCTAAGTATGAGGGTATGAATGGCCATTTGCGCCTCCATACGTGCTAATGAGGCACCTAAACAAAAATGAATACCATGGCCAAACGCAAGATGAGGATTAGACTTTCTGGTTATATCCAGCCTATTAGGAGCAATGAACTTTTTCGGGTCACGATTAACGGCACCCAATAGGATGTAAACCTGTTCCCCTTTTTTTATCGTTTTTTTGTTGATTTCGATGTCTTCTGAGGCATAACGAGCTATCATTTGTGTAGGGCTTTCAAAGCGTAAAAATTCCTCCACAGCTTTTTCTATTAGCGATGGGTATTCTATTAATTTCTCAAACTGGTCAGGATGGTTTATTAACGCAAGAATGGAATTGCTAATAAGGTTTACCGTTGTCTCGTGACCAGCAATGAGAAGCAAAATAGAAGTTGACAATAATTCTTCCTTACTTACTTTATCCTCTTCTTTTATTAACATACTGATAAGATCATTTTTTGGATTTTGTTTTCTTTTATTTATTAAAACACGGAAGTAATCTATTAATTTTATTATTTCGTTATTGCCTTTGTGTAATGCCTTTCTTGATCTGGTGAAATCAATCGTTTGCAGTAAAATAATAGACCATTCTCTAAATAGATAACGATCTTCTGCTGGTACTCCTAAAATCTTAGCTATAATGAGACTAGCTAAAGGAAAAGAAAAATCTGAAACCACGTCCATTCTTTTTCTATTTTGTACACCATTTAGTAAGTCATTAGCCGTTTCTACTACGCAGGGTCGATAACTGTCAACCATCTTTGGTGTAAATGCCTTGCTGACAAGAAAACGTAATCGTTTATGGTCAGGTTGATTTTTGTATACCATCATGTCGTTTTGAATATGCTTAAGAAATTCATACTTTTTGGATGTTTGAGGAAGAGGGATTCGATTTTGAAACCTCGTATCTTTGAGAATAGCTAGTGCTTCTTCATAACCGGTTACATACCACCCTGCATTTTTCAATAAGGATCCTTTGTATAAAGGATTAATAGAACGTAGATGATCATAAAAAGGATAAGGGTTTTCAAAAAAAGCTGTAGAAGTTAGCGAAAAGGGTTGTTTTGCATCTTCTCGTGTTTTTGTTACATGTGTTGTCATATGTATGCACCTCCTGTATGTAAACTTATTTTTTATATAGGTTTACAATAAAGGTACATGATTTATAGTGACATTGCAACGATCTTATTTCCTTGTTAGATTTGTGAGTTGTTATTCTTCTTAAGTGTAATACGCTAAAATATGAACAACTTTCTCTTTTGGTTAGATTTTTTATGATTTTCGTATGTAGAATTTTCCTTTTCGGTGTCTTCCGTTTTGGGGTCTGGCCCTACACCTTTTGTAACACTTTTCTGCAGGGTTCCTTTTTTTGATCTTTTTTTTGATCTGAGTCCTCTTCCTACTTTTATGATTCACTTTCCACTGTTTTTGCGCCAGCCTTGCCCCACACATCTTCCTCTTCGGGGTCTGGCCCCACATACTTTGTAATGCATTAACTGCGAACGGCTTCTATATGTTTTCTTTCCTCCTTGAGTTGAGCGGTTTCCCAATATTATGCACCTCTTTCTCCTGGTTATGATCCTCTTTTCCCTTCTTTTGCACCCTTTCCCTTGATCCAGCACTTCCCCTCCTCTGGGTCTGGCCCCACACAAACACAGATGGTGAATGCTGCTTCAAAACAAATTAAGAGCTGTGCCTCAAGTGGCGTTCAGCTCTCTAATAGCGGAATTTGGTTTTTATATAGTTCTACCATACGTTTGTTGTGTGCGTCGCTGCCTTCGATGTTCGCGCTTTTAAAGACGGGCAGTTCGGTTTGTGTTTGTTCGAGCAGGTGCAGAATTTCAGCGATCATGCCTTGCAGTATAGCGATGTTAATCAGGGAAGACCCTGGTGCAAACCGAAGCTCAGGTTCTGTTTCAGCCTGCAGCAGCGCGTCACCTTTAGGAATATGGTTATCGAGGACGATGTCTGCTGTATCATGGAGATGTTTGCCGGTATCATGTCTTGATGGCTGGGACGCTGCATAGGTTTTTGATGTTAAGGCAATTACCGTGGTGCCTTTTTGTTTTCCAAGCAAGGCAGCATCTACGGGCACTCCATTTCGGCCTGAAGTAGAGACGACCAGGAGAACATCTTTATCTGTCAGCGGAAGCTCCTCCATAAACGAAGCAGCGTAATCTGTTTTACGTTCTAGCTGCGAGGATTGCACAGGACCTTTATGAAGCATAAGGTTCTCTTCAAAAATGGGATATACCGGGACGAGTCCTCCTGCGCGGTAAAAAAGTTCTTCAGCCATCATGTGCGAATGGCCGCAGCCAAACACATAGAGTAATCCGCCTTCTGACACCTTTTCCGCTATTTGTTTTGCAGCTTTTTGGATTGTCTGCGCTTCCTTTCTTTCCACTTCATCTATAAGCTGCTTGATTTCATGAAAATAATCTAAAAACATTAGACCGATCCTTTCGTATGCGACATATCCCTTTAGCTTGAATGTTCATCTCTAGGCATATGAATGCTGAATTTATAGCGGTCCCCTCGGTAAGCGGATTTAACGTATTCAAATGGTGTGTCATCTTGCAGATGAGTCAGGCGGGAGATCCATAAAATAGGGTCGCCTTTTTTTATATTTAATAGCACTGCTTCATTTTTTCCAGCGACAGCAGATTCAAGGGTTTGATCGGCAAAACCTATTTTTAAATTCAGTTCCTTTTCAATATATTGATAAAGCGATTTACCGGCATGCTCTTCGGTCAGTCCTTTTATTAAATTGGCATTAATATAAGTGGTTTCCAGTGCCATTGGTTCTTTGTCTGCCAGTCGAATACGCTGCATTTCATATACTTTGGCGTTTTCGTTAATGTTTAGAGCTTTTGCTGCGTCGCTGCTCGCTTGGGTTTCACGAAAATAGTTGAGGATATTTCCGGGTTCGAACCCGCGTGCTTTCATATCTTCAGTAAAGCTCGTTAAACCTTGCAGCGTTTGTTCTAGTTTTTTTTCTGCCACAAATGTACCTTTTCCTTTTTCACGCCTTAGCAGCCCTTCGTTAACAAGCTCTATAATTGCTTGGCGCACCGTCATACGGCTCACTTCAAATTCTTCTGCAAATATGCGTTCGGATGGAAGCATATCTCCGGGCTCCCACTCTCCGGCGTTCATTTTTTTCCGTATCATCTCTTGGATTTGATAATAAATGGGCAGCGGTGAACTTTTGTCAATCATCCGGTTTCCACCTCTTTTCATTATAAAACATTCAAGCTGTCATGTTTTTTCCATTCATTTTCTGAAACAGCTGAAAGCGCTTCTTCATCCGCTATGATTGTAACATACGGATGACTTCTTAAAATGGATGCAGGAAATGCCTCTTCTACATCGCCTTCCAACAGATTTTTCATTGCTTGTTTTTTTCGTTCCCCTGAAGCGAGCAGTACGATACGGCGGCTGTCCATAATAGAAGCAATACCCATGGTGATAGCACGTTTTGGAACTTCGTTTTTATCTTCAAAGTAACGGGCATTTGCTTCTCTCGTTGATTCCTTCAGCTCCACGATATGAGTGCGGGAGTGATGAGGTGTTCCGGGTTCGTTAAAGCCGATATGACCGTTTTCTCCGATGCCTAACAGCTGTAAATCAATGCCGCCATGCTCATCAATCAATTGTTCATACCTATTGGCTTCTGCTTCTAAATCAGCAGCATTGCCTTTAGGAAGATGCGTTTGCTCTGCTTTCAAATCCAATCGATGAAACAAATGCTCTTTCATGTATGCATGATAACTATTCGGATGATCGGGCGTGAGACCCTCATATTCATCAAGATTAAATGTTGTTATTTGAGAAAGATCTAGATCATTCTGTTTTGCTTTCTCGATAAAGGCTTCGTACGTTCCTTCTGGCGTACCGCCTGTCGCAAGGCCCAAGACCACGTTAGGTTGAGCCTGTACTTTTCTAAAAAGAAGTTCGGCTGCATATTCACTCATCTCTTTATAATTCGTGACCCGAACAATTTCCAATCGGCCCACCTCCTTCAAATTTTTATGCTTACTTTTCGTATGCAAGCGTACCGCGGCACCACGTTCGAATAACCTCTTGATCAGGGCCTAACTGAACAAAATCAGC
Organism: Alteribacillus sp. YIM 98480; assembly: GCF_009765375.1. Taxonomy (GTDB): domain Bacteria; phylum Bacillota; class Bacilli; order Bacillales; family Marinococcaceae; genus Alteribacillus. The sequence goes on along the minus strand of NZ_VTOK01000004.1, from coordinate 12,540 downwards.
GTCTTTACCGACTGCAATATTTCCTTTTCTGTTTTCAACCCCTAGCTTGCAGGCGGCATTCCACGATGTCATGGCTACTGCTTCTTCTAAACGGCAGCCAGTAAAATCAATGATATTTTTCATCGCATCGTTCATCTTTAATACACTGCCAGCAATTGTTCCATCCGTTAAATACGGACGATTTCCTTTTACGGTGACAGTTTGTCCACCCAGGTCATACTCTCCGTTTTGCAGACACTTTGCTCGTATCGAATCGGTAATCATTAACAGTCCGAAAGGCCCCTTCATTTGGTAAGCCATGTTTACCATAGAAGGATGCACGTGAACGCCGTCCGCTATGATTTCATTTGTCAATTCATCCCGAGTAAGAGCTGCTGCTGCAAGTCCCGGTTCTCGGTGGTGCAGCCCGCTCATTCCGTTAAATAAATGAGTCACATGAGTCAATCCGTGGTCGATCGCTTGTTCTATTTCTTCTATCGAAGCGTTGGAATGAGCAGCCGATGCTATTACTCCAGTGTCTTTTAAATAACGAATAACTTCATGATTTGGATCTTTTTCAGGTGCAAGAGAGACCCACTTTATGAACCCTTTTGCCGCCTCCTGCCATTTTTTAAACAATTCAATATCGGCTTCGCACAAATGCTCTTTTGGCTGAGCGCCTGCTTTTTCTTCGGTGAAAAAAGGCCCTTCTAAATGAACTCCGAGCATTTCTGCTAGATCAGATGGCTGCTGTTTCTCGGCAAAAGCAGCTGCGTTTTCTAATGCGTCTGTAATGGCCTCTTCACTTTGCGTTAGTGTAGTGGCCAAAAAAGACGTCGTGCCTTCTGATGGCAGGGATTTGGCAATCGTTGTTAATGCTTCAGGTGTCGCGTCCATCGTATCTGCATTATTTGTACCATGTATGTGCACATCAATCATTCCCGGTACTAAAACCGTGTCCGGGTTTATTTTTATCTCTTTTATGCTGCTCCATTCTTTCTTGCTAAAGTCTTTTTCAACATTTTTATCATCACCAATTGCCGTAATTTTACCGTCTTCCACGAAAATATACGCGTGTTTTAATTCTTGCGCTGGGTTTATGATGGTAACGTTTCGAAGTAAAAAGGACTTCGTCACTTGTAGTACCCCCTCTTTTGGACACGATTGGTCTATACCTGTTTACCTTCATGATAGCAAACTGTTAATATAGTTGTCTAGACCATCTAAAATAAAGGAGGAACCCCTCCTAATTTTGTTCATTCTCTTTTTTGCTGCGAATTCCAATACGCTGACCAGCTTCTTGCGGCCATTCTTCTCCTTCATGTTCGGCTTTTGCTTTATGTATTAATTGCAGCACCTTTTCTGGAAAGCGTCCGGCTCGTCGTTCGGCTTGATTAACAGCCAGCATCATTGTTTCACAAGTCGCCAGCCTATCACCATTTTCATTATGCATTTCCAAAAACAAATGAAGACGTTTTTCATCATAATCAAGGAGCTTTCCTAAAACTTGAAACGCTTTCCCTTCTAATATTTCTTTTATATAGACAACATGGGTTTCGAGTGTGAAAATAGTGACACCGTAATGATTTCGTCCTTCTTCGTCAAGCCCGAGTGAACTGGTGAAATGCTCTCCAGCAATGCTGAACACTCTAAAATAAGCTGCGTCATTCATATGTTTATTGTAATCGACAAAGTCTTTTTTTACATCATCTTTATATAATAAACGCATGCCCTTCCCCTCCTTTTATTCTACAACTTTCCACATTCTCTTATAAATTCCTTTCCCTTTGCTTTAGAAAAAATTTCATTTTTCATTTTCCTTCTTTTTGGTATACACACATATTACAGAGCCGGACAGGGAAACTTGAATAATACATATAAACGTGAGGAGATTGCTATGGATAAAAATATCATGGATTGGCCAACGTTTTTTGGGGCTTTGCTTTTATTAATTGTGATTGCAGCGCCGCTCGTTATTACTCCAGATTATGGAGAAGCCGTGGTAACAGCGGCTAACACGTTCGTAACCGAAAACTTTGGTGTTCTTTACCTATTAATTGGAATGGTTTTGTTTATTTTTTTACTTTACATTGCATTTAGCCGCTATGGTCGAATTGTTCTCGGGAGTCGCGGGGTGGTTCCGGAGTTTAATACTCTTACCTGGGCAGCGATGCTTTTTGCGGCTGGAATTGGTTCAAGTGTTCTGTATTGGGGAACGATTGAGTGGGCGTACTACTATACAGGACCTCCATTTGGACTGGAAGCTGAATCAGCAGAAGCAGTGGAATGGGCGACAACCTACGGCATTTTTCATTGGGGGCCGATTGCCTGGGCAATCTATTGTTTGCCTGCTCTGCCAATCGCTTATTTTTACTACGTGCGTAAACGACCGGTTTTAAAAATTAGCGAAGCGTGCCGTCCGGTTTTGAAAAAATATGCAGATGGCCCAGTTGGAATAATAGTTGATATCTTATTTATGTTTGGTCTGCTCGGTGGTGCCGGTACGACGATGGCTCTTGCTACTCCATTGATCGCTCAGGGAGTAAATTATTTTACCGGGATAGAACCAAATATGGCCTTAAATACGGTGGTGCTCGTTATAAGTACAATTATTTTTGCTGTAAGTTCTTACAGCGGACTGCGTAAAGGTATTCGTATTTTAAGTAACATTAACCTTTGGCTTTCTTTTGTTTTATTAGGCTTTATTTTTATTGTTGGACCGACTGTTTTTCTTGGAAATACGATGTTTAACAGCATTGGAAGGCTCGCTGATAACTTTTTTAAAATGAGTATGTGGACAGAGCCTTTTGCAGGTGTCGGCGGCGTAGAAGGAACGGGATTTCCAGAAGCATGGACCGTTTTCTACTGGGCCTGGTGGCTGGTGTATGCTCCTTTTGTCGGACTGTTTGTTGCACGTATTTCAAAAGGACGTACCATTCGTGAAATGATTGTCGGTACGCTTGTTTACGGTACGATCGGTTGTGCCCTGTATTTCGGCATTCTAGGCAACTTCGGGCTTTATTTACAGTTAAGCGGACAATATTCTGTCGTTGATGTATTAAACGAACAAGGCGCGCCCGCTGCAATTATTGGAACGATTGCCCAGCTGCCGGCAAGCAATTTGTTTGTTGCGATATTTGTTATTTTAGCGATCATCTTCTTGTCCACCACGTTCGATTCTGGTTCCTATATTTTAGCATCGGTGACGCAAAAAGAGATTGATGACGAGCCATTGCGCTGGAACCGGTTGTTTTGGGCGTTTGTTTTAGCCGCTCCATCGCTTGTGCTTATGTTTCTTGGCGGGCTTGAAACGCTGCAAACAGCTAGTATTGTCGGCGGCTTTCCTTTGATTTTTATTATGGTGATGCTGATTATTTCGTTTACACGAGCGATTAAAGAAGACATGCCAAAAACATTTGGAAGCAAATATTTTATTTATCGGGATGAGCAGGAATAAAGCAGCACACAAAAATCTTTGTTCAAATATAAGAAAAGCGCAAGCGCCCTGGTCAGCCGCGACAGGTTCTGGAGCTTTCGCGTAGGGTCGCCTGCGGCCCGGAGTCGAAAGGGAAGAAATCCCGAGCGGCTGGGCGCTGAAGCTAGACATCAAAAACGACAAATATTTATAATTTCTTACTTTTAAAGAAATGAACAAAGATTTCTTCTTTTTATTAATCAATTAAACTAGGCAGAAAAGTTGATACATCCGGGAAATATGCTACAAACATGATCACGAGGACAATTAACGTGAAAAATGGCCATAAATAACGTAATGTCTCTTTAAAATTGGCCTTTGCAATTCCATTGGTAATAAACAGCAGCACTCCTACTGGAGGTGTAACACCGCCAACAATAAGAGTGATCGCTACGACGGTAGCAAAGTGAAAAGGATCAAATCCTGCCGTTTCTGCGATAACAGATAACACTGGAATAAAGATGATTGTAGCGGCAATAGTTTCAATCACACAACCTATAATTAATAAAATGATAACGATCAACAGCATCAATAAATAAGGATTACCAGTAAACTCATTTAACCAAGCAGATATTTGCAGTGGAATTTGTTCATTAGCCAAGATCCATCCGAATATCGAGGCTGTGGCTGCAATAAATAATACCATAACACTCGTATGAGTGGATTGAACAAGCACTTTATAAAGGTCTTTTAACTTCAACTCTTTATAAATAAATATGCTTACAATTAACGAATAAACAACAGCGACAACACTTGCTTCGGTAGCTGTGAATATTCCAAACAAGATACCGCCTAATATAATAATAGGTGCCAGCAGCGCCCAGAATGCACTTAAAAAACTTTGCCATACTTCTTTTAAAGTTGCCCTTTCTTCATATGGCAGGTTATGTTTAACTGCTCCTACATAGTTAATGACTAAAAGACCTGCTGCCATGACCAAACCAGGAAGAGCCCCAGCCAAGAATAGCTTTGAGATAGACAATCCTGTTAATGAACCATAAATAATCATAATAATACTGGGAGGTATGATCGGTCCAATCGCTCCAGCACATGCTGTTAATGCTGCCGCATAACCTCTGGGATAACCGCGGCGTATCATGGATGGGATCATGACAGAACCAACGGCTGATGTATCAGCAGAAGCCGAACCCGAAATCCCTGCAAACGTAGTACTTGTGAAGATAGTAGCATGCCCGAGACCGCCTTTAATATGACCTAGTAAACTATTAGCAAAGCGCACAAGACGGTTAGATATACCACCATGTTCCATTATAGAGCCAGCTAACATAAAGAAAGGAATGGCTAAAAAAGTGAAACTGTTTAATGTATTTACAATACGCGGCATCACTTGAGCAAGCGTCACATCCGTAGTTAAAAAAAGGGTAGCAATAGAGGAAACTCCGATGGCAAATGCAACAGGCATTCGTAAAACGAGTAATAAAAACAGCAGCCCGAACATTAATAATAAAGTCATGAACTTACCCCCTTTTCTTTAACTAAGTCAATAATGTTTAACACCGTATATAAAAGCATAAGTATCGCGCCAATCGGAATAGAAAGAAATACATATCCCATTGAAATTCTTAATACAGAAGATGTTTGGATACTTGTCACTTCTACGACCTGAAAACCATACTTAATTAAAATCCCAATAAAAACTAAGATCGTCACATTCACTAAGATATCTATGATCCTTGTTACTTTTCTCGGAACAGAGTCACCTATAAAGTCAACTACAATATGTTTTTTCTCCCGTAATGCATAAGCGGAACCTAGCATTACAAACCAAATAAACAAAAATCTCATCGCTTCATTAGGCCAACTCAATGGAAACCCAATAAATCGGGTGAATATTTGCAGTACAGCTAAAAGTGTTATGATACTAAATAGCGATACTAAGACTACTCTTACGCCTTTATTAAACACTTTCTCCATTAATCCTCATCCCTTCCTTTTGAAAGGAGGAGCTGTCCCATAAGTCAGTTCTGAGAAAACGCAACTGGAATATGCTCGCTTTTACCCTCAAGGGCACAAGTGCGACATCTACTCAAACTCTCTTTGATCGTTCTCGTAGTGTCTTCTTTGCAGCGGGCGGCGGCTCAGCCTCCTCGTGAGAAAAAACGTCTTACTTTCACAGGAAGTGGTGGCTTCTACGTTGACGTGTGCGGTTTTAGTAGAAGTTCCTTTATCTTCGCTTATCCCGCAGGAGTCTCGCATATTCCAGCTGCTTAGATGATTTTCATAGCCTAAACTAACCTTTTGAGACAGCCTCTAATTCTCTACTCCAATTCAGCAATCTGTTCTAATAGATCGGTCATTCCTTCTTCTTCTGCATAGCTTTCTACAAATTCCATAGCAGATTCACGAAATTCCTTTTTATCAATGTCTAGTGTTTCGAGTCCTTCTTCTGATAGTTGTTCCTTATATTCTTCATCACGTTCCATCGCTAATTCACGGCCGTACAATGCAGCTTCGCGCCCAGCCTCTTCAATTAATGTTTGATCCTCACTAGATAATTCATCATAGAACTGCTGACTGATGTTCAAAGATAGGACAGTGAAGATATGCTCCGTTGGAACACGATATTCAACGACTTCGTGCAAACCATCAGAATATATACTTTCAGCTGATCCTTCAAATCCGTCAGCTACACCTGTTTCAAGAGAATTATACAAATCTCCCCAAGGTATAGAAGTAGCGGAAGCTCCCCAGGATTCAACCGTACGGGAATATTGCGGGGCATCCGGTACGCGCAGACTCATTCCATCTACATCTTCTATTCCACTAATTTCTTCATTAATTAGTAAATCGCGAAACGCTGAGTCTACCCAGCCAATCGATTTAATATCAACAGCAGCCAATTCCTCTTCTAATGTTTCAGCAACGGAACTATCCAATACATCATGCACATGGTCATAGCTGCTGAAAGTGTATGGTAAGTCTAAAACACCTACTTTTGGAGCAAAGTTTGATAAGACTCCTGCATCATTAATTGTCATCTCTAATGAACCTACTTGCAGCGATTGAATAAGTTCACTTTGTCCTCCTAATTCACCAGATGGATGAATATTGACACCGATGCGTCCGTTTGATTGAGATTCAACAATCTCTTCAAATTTTTCTGTCACCGCAATTACTGAGTGGGAAGGCGGCAAATGAGAACCAAGACGAATACTTATTTCTTCTTCTTCACTATTAGCATTTTCACCGCTGTCTTGTTCCTCAGCTGCCGTATCCTCTGTCTCTTCACTATCTGCTCCTGTAGCCGTTTCATTCTCATCACCGGATTCATCTGTTAAGGAACTGCATGCTGCTAAAGCCAATATGAGTACCAACATCAATGTAAAAATGAAGCTTTTTTTCATTTTTTCAACTCCTTCACATTATTGATAACGCTTACAGTAATGAATCTAATCTTTTTCTACCTGTTCTAGATTGTTATCTCGATTCAATTCTACTCCAAACCCAGGTGTATCAGGCAATTTCACTTTTCCGTTTTCTGGAAGTGTTTCCCCTTCTAATAAAGGGTAAAATTGAGGGATCACCTTATCAGCTTTTGGACTCATCATGAGATATTCTGCAAAAGGACTGTTCGTTTTTGTCATTACATAATGGTAACTATAAATACCACTGCCGTGAGGAATAACGTATTTTCCATAGCTTTCAGCAAGATTTCCTATTTTGATTAGCTCCGTTAATCCTCCGCACCAGCCGACATCAGCTTGTAAAATGTCCATGTCACAAAACTCTAGCAGCATTTTAAAGCCGTACCTTGTAGCTTCATGTTCACCTCCAGTTACTAAAATATTATTAGGTGCTCGTTTTTTTAGATCCCGATACGCCCAGTAATCATCGGGGTTAAAACACTCTTCCACCCATTTAAAATCCAATTCTGCCGACTTTTGCATCAATTTTTGGGCATATGGCAAATCTAGTGACATCCAGCAGTCCCACATCAGCCAAAAATCTTCTCCCACCTTATTTCTCATGGATTCCGCTTGTTCCATGTTTTTTCGAAGGCCTTCTTCTCCATCACCTGGTCCATATTTTAATGGCATTTTTCCGCCAATAAAGCCCATTTCCTTTGCTAAATCAGGTCTGGGTCCAGTCGCATAACATGGTAATTCTTCTCGTACTTTTCCACCAATCATGGCATAAACTGGTTCTTGTCTTAACCTTCCTAATAAATCCCAAAGAGCCAAATCGATCGCTGATATCGCATTCATAACGATACCTTTCCGGCCGTAAAAAAGAGAACCTCTATACATTTGGTCCCACATTTTTTCAATGTTCTCTACCGGCTGCTCCACGATAAACCGGTCTAAATGATTCATAACAATCCAAGCAGCTGGGTATCCGCCAGTTGAAATCCCGACTCCTACTTCCCCATTGTCTGCTTCTACTTCTACCACTAACGTTTTTAATGCATTAATACCGAAACTTGTACGTGTTCGTTTATATTCAGGGTAGATACTCATTGGAGTGGCTATTTGTTTTACAATCCAATGCTCTTGGGCTTGATCATGATAGTCGCCTCCCCCTCCGCTTACAACATACGCTCGTATACTTGCAATCTTATGTCCGGTTACTCCCATTCTTCCTTTACCTCCCAAAACGTTTTATTGATTTACTTGAAGAAAAATTTTACTATTTTTCACCTTACCTTCAATTAAATCCATAAATGCTTGCTGGCCTTCATGGAGCTGCCTCACTTCTGACCAACCTTTTGAATCTATCTCACCTTCTACTAACAGTTGAACAGCATCATGAAAGTCTTGTTTCGAATAGCAAAAAGATCCTAATACTGTAACCTCGTCTCTTATAAAATTATTGATAGGCAGCGGTGTTTCATTGATTCCTAGTCCAATATTCATAATGACGCCCCCGGAATTCACCAAATCAGCAGCTTGTGTTCTTGTTGGCAAAAAGCCGGCAGCATCAATTACCACATCAATTCCTTTAGGTCCGGCGATGTCAGAAAGCGTTTGTTCTACATCTTCTTTATCAGGGTTTAATGTATACTTAATCCCTACATCTTTTACTGTCTGCAGCCTTTCATCATTAATATCAGTCATGATAATGCGGTTTGCACCAAGAATATCAGCGACAAAAGCACTCAGCACACCTATCGTACCAGCTCCATAAATTAAAACGTTTGAAAGGGGACGGTTTTCTAATGCTCTTCTAACAGCTCTGAAGCAGCATGCCAATGGTTCTGCTAAAGATGCAGTATACGAATCCAAAGAACTTGGAATCTCAATTACCGTACTCTCCGGAACCGCCACATATTCTGCAAAAGCACCTGAACGATGGATCCCAACAATTTGCCGGTGATCACATAAATTTTCTAATCCTTTTCGGCATTTCGTACAATGACCGCAATTTATTAGAGGATTAATGACTACTTTGGATCCTTCTGAGATTTGTTTAACTCCTTGTCCTACCCTTTCTACACGTCCACAAAATTCATGACCCATAATTAATGGAGGAACTCTTAAACTATTATGACCTAAAAAACCTTCTATCTCTGAACCACAGATACCGACTACATCAACTTTTATAAGAACTTCTTTTTCCCCTGGTTCTGGAATATTTCTTTCTTCTTCATCTAATTGTTTTGGTCCATTCCATGCTAATACTTTCATTGTCAGCCTCCTGTTATCGAACGTTATTTTCCAATACACCTATTGATTCGATCTCGAGCTTACACGTATCACCCGATTTCAAAAACACCTTTGGATCACGAAATACGCCAACGCCATGCGGAGTACCGGTTGCAATTATATCTCCTGGTTCAAAGGTGAAACCTTTTGACAAATACGAGATAATATAAGGAATCTTGAATATTAAATTTTTTGTGTTGGAGTCTTGTAGTTTTTCTCCATTTAACTCTAGGGAAATAGCAAGGTTATGTGGATCTTCTATTTCGTCTTTTGTCACGATTGTTGGTCCAATAGGTGCAAAAGTGTCATATGATTTTCCTCTTACCCATTGAACATCTTCGAATTGAATATCCCTGGCACTCACATCATTCATAATTGTGTAACCAAACACATAATCCAAAGCTTCCTCTTCTGTTATGTTTCTTGCCCTTTTTCCAATAACTACCGCTAATTCTACTTCGTAGTCAACTTGTTCTGATTCTTCTGGCAGTTCGATCTCATCACCATCTCCTATTAAGCACGACGCCCATTTAGAGAAAATCATAGGCTTTTTCGGAGGCTCAACGTTTTGTTCAATGCAATGGTCCATATAGTTATTACCTACGCAAACAACTTTACCAGGATGGGAAATAGGTTCTTTAACATCTATCTCTTCAATGTTGTATTGGAAAGATGAAACTTTATCTGTATGATTCTGAGCCCATTCCCATACTTCCTCAATTTCCTTAAGAACTTGTTCATGATATTGAATGATAGATAATAAATCATTTTTCTTTTCTAAACTTTTGGCATTCTCAGAATTATAAACTTGCCTTAACCCATCCAAAGAGAAAACGTTACCTTTGTCCAGAATTCCAACTTGTTCTGATTCATTTTTTGCTTTAAAAGTAAGTAAATGCATACTCTTCATCCCTTCTGATCTTTACAATGTTTGATTTGTCGATAATTTTTTTGCTAGTTTCATAATTTCATTAGCAGCAAGTTGTTTCTTTTCAGGCCAATTGTTTTCAAGCATCGTAAAACTGACACCTGCTATAATTTGATTATCTTTGTTGTAAATCGGAGCCGCTACACAACAAAATCCAATGGAGCCTTCTTGTTCTTCCACTACATAACCATCTTCTTTTGCTTGTTTTAACTGTTTCCACAACTCCTCTACGTCAGCAACCGTATTTTTCGTTTGCTTTGGCAGATCTTTTTCTGGGAAAAGCTCTATTAGTTCTTCATATGTGTGGTCGATTAATTGAATTTTTCCGATAGCAGATGCATGAGCCGGAAACCGCATTCCTGGGTCTGTAACTAACCGAGCAGGCGAACTCCCTTCTTCTCTTGCTAAATAAAACACTTCAGCATCATAGAGTTTCCCCAATTGAATATGTTCATCTACTACTTCAATCGCTTTTGCTGCCTCCATAGAAAACGTTTCCAAAATATCGAACTGCCTAAAATATGCTGAACTAAAAGAACCTAACGCAGGACCGAGCGTGTACTTTTCACTTTTGTCTTTTTGGATCCATTCTAAGGTTTCTAATGTGTTCAGTAATGAATACATAGAGCTTTTATTAATTTCCAATTTGTTGGAAAGGTCAATTAATCTTAATTGAGAAGGATGATTAGCAATTAAATCAATAATAATATTTGCTCTTTCTAAAGCTGGAACCCAATATTTAGGCATTTTGACGCCCCTCCTTCCTTCTGGTTTATTATTATAAACTAAGTTTTTTATATTGAACTAATGTTATTCTAACACATAATTACTAATTGTCAAAAAATTTTTCGGGACAGATTTTGTTTTATTAAAAACTTGGTTTACCGCCAAGTCCAAATGACAGGAGTCGTAGTTTTGCTTATCAAAAACGTCAAACATTTATCATTTCTTACCTTTCAAAAAAAGGCTGCCCATAATATAATGGACAACCTGTTCAAAATGAAAATATAGGTTATTGGACACCCTTTTGTCCTAACTTGTAAGTTTTTGGTTAGGAGCAGTTATTCATAAGGAATTTATTAAATCAAACGATTGATTAATCTTTTCACTATTTTGCAGTGTGAAACATACTGAGCTGTTAGTTATCACTAACTTTTTCATTATTATCTTCGCTAGCATTCGGTTCTTTACTTACTTTAAAAGCAGTGCCTAAGCCTAACGAAATCGCACATGCACTAATAATAAACATACTAACTAAGCCCATGGCGCTTGCCACAGCTCCAAGTAAAAGCGGTGTGACTACTTGTGTCATACGTGTCACGGTCAGCCTCAGTCCAAGTGTTTCTGCTGAGCGTCCCTTTATCGTGGATTCAAGTGTGAGCGTAATGGATAATGGAGCGCCGATCCCAAGACCGATTCCTAGGCAAAATACTAAAATGCCTGTTACGACAAGGGACGGAGAAAATGGCAGTCCAACCAAAGCAACAATGATTACGAACATGGTTGCGGTTAGTAGTTTCGTGCTTCCTAAAATGGTTATTAAACGAGAAAGATAAAACCGAATGATGACCCCTGCGAGACCATTGATAGCGATAAAGGTGCCTATGACAGAATCACTATATTCAAAATGAACACCTAATAACGGAAAAAAGGTCATGTATAAATCCCTGGAAAACAAAACGAGCGCACTGAAAATCAACGCCAGCCGCAAACTTGGGATATGCAATAATTTCATAAAGGAATTGGAGCCGTTTTCTTTGTCGTTGGCGTTTTTGTCCGTTTCGGCCGGTGGTTCATCTGGAATAAAAGAAATAATGAGACTGCCAATTAAACCAACTCCCGCTAACATGAGAAAGGTCATTTGATAGTTTGTTAGATCAGCAGCGAACCCGCTGGTAAGTGGACCGAGAAACATACCGACGCCAACCCCTAAACTAAACCACGAAACATTTTTACTTCGGTTATTATTGCTCGATATCCTTCCGACATAATCTTGCGCAGCTAATATGAAGATGGTTTGAGCGGATCCTGCTATGATTTGGGATGCATATAAGCTGTAGATATTTGAAAAAATCCCAGGCAGTGCGATGCCTGCTACACCTAAGTACCCGCCGATAATGAGTGCCAGCTTTGAATGAAGATGGTCTATTTTTTTCCCCAGCCGAATAGCAAATAAGAGAGGAAAAAAGGAAAATAAACTTGTTATCAACCCAATATGCGTAGCGCTCGCCCCAAGATCATAAGCAAATAACGATACGGTTGGACGGGTTCCCATAAGCGATAAAACATTAAGGCAGCATATAATCATAATTAGAGCAAGTTTCACTTTATATCACCAATCTCTAGATATTATCTGCTTGCTTGGAAAAGCTGTGACTAGATTTTGATAATCCGATGGAATAAGAAAAGCGCAAGCTCCCTGGTCAGCCGCGACAGGTTCTGGAGCTTTCGCGCAGGGTCGCCTGCGGCCCGGAGTCGAAAGGGAAGACATAAGA
>NZ_VTOK01000033.1 GCF_009765375.1 Alteribacillus sp. YIM 98480 | reverse complement strand
TTTCATTCAATTTTCAAAGGACAACTTGGCGCTGTCTTTCAAAGCGACAAGTAATATCATAACAAGTTGCCAAAACGATGTCAACAACTTTTTATAATTTTTTTTGGTGGAGCCTAGCGGGATCGAACCGCTGACCTCCTGCGTGCAAGGCAGGCGCTCTCCCAGCTGAGCTAAGGCCCCGTGAAGTAAGTGGTCGGGAAGACAGGATTCGAACCTGCGACCCCTTGGTCCCAAACCAAGTGCTCTGCCAAGCTGAGCTACTTCCCGTATTGCATCTATTTATGGATACAATACGTCGAGTGCATCCTATTTATAATATTAAATATGGCGCGCCCGAGAGGAGTCGAACCCCTAACCTTCTGATCCGTAGTCAGACGCTCTATCCAATTGAGCTACGGGCGCATAAAAATGGAGCGGAAGACGGGATTCGAACCCGCGACCCCCACCTTGGCAAGGTGGTGTTCTACCACTGAACTACTTCCGCATGATTGAAATGGTGAGCCATGGAGGATTCGAACCTCCGACCCTCTGATTAAAAGTCAGATGCTCTACCAACTGAGCTAATGGCTCCTAAAAAGTTAAGTTTGTCTTAAAAATCTCTTTAAAACAAAAAAAGACAAAATGGTGCCGGCCAGAGGACTTGAACCCCCAACCTACTGATTACAAGTCAGTTGCTCTACCAATTGAGCTAGACCGGCATATATTATGGTGGAGGGTGACGGGGTCGAACCGCCGACCCCCTGCTTGTAAGGCAGGTGCTCTCCCAGCTGAGCTAACCCTCCTCTGTACGCCTGGCAGCGTCCTACTTTCACAAAGGGTTGCCCCTTCATTATCATCGGCGCTGAAGAGCTTAACTTCCGTGTTCGGCATGGGAACGGGTGGAACCTCTTCGCTATCGTCACCAGGCTCTAGATGGAGTCGTTTGATCATTGTCTCATGGAGACAACATCTCACGATCCTTTTCTTATTAGGGATTGCTCCCTCAAAACTGCATAACGAATGTTTGAGCCTGCGAGGCGCTTCCCTTTGTATAGGATA
>NZ_VTOK01000032.1 GCF_009765375.1 Alteribacillus sp. YIM 98480 | reverse complement strand
TTCCGATTATCAAAAAACGATAATCGGAATCTTTTTTACTATTTCGGGCTAGTTATGTCCCAGCCCCATAAAACTCTTTTTATTCGTTAATCTAAAATAGTAACTTCTACTGTCTGCCTTCCAAATCTACCTGCTTCTGCCTTACTAGGGACATGCAAATCGATTTTATTTCCTTTAATTGCTCCGCCTGTATCAGCAGCTACCGCTTCTCCATAGCCTTCCACGTATACTCGTGAACCAAGCGGGATAACAGACGGATCAACTGCAACTACTTTTTTGTTTGGACTGTTGTTCAAATTTACTCCAGTGGCAGTAACTCCTGTACAACCTGAACAATTAGCTGTGTAAGCTGTTGCCTGCATAGAAATAGTACGCCCATTTGAAGATGGATTATTCCCGGATCCACCACGAGACGCTGTAACCGAAGGTTCACGTGCCCCAACAGCTACTACTTTATCTTCGCTTTCTTCAATTTGTTTTTCTTCTATCAATTCCCGAGAAACTTCTTCCCCATTTTCAAGAACTACTTCATACCGTTTCTCGATTATGCCTTTCTTTCCATTTTCTACCACCTCTTCTTCTCCTTTAAGCAGAGAATCATCACGGCGGGTAACGGTAGCATAATCGATTTCTTCTTCCACTACATCGGTGACCTTTTCCACGCGTACGACCTTAATATCTGTTTTACCGGTGATTTCTTTGTCTTCACCAGGCTCTACCCGGTCTTCATCGGAAACTTCTACACCGGCATCTTCTAAAAGGTCAGCGACCGTAGTCGAAGTTGTCATTATTTCCTCTTTTTCCCCATCATATTTTACATTCACTGGAAAAGCAGACTCATAGGTTACCTGCATTCCTTCTTCTATTGGAGTGTCTATATGTTTGTTTAAGTAATCATTTTTATCTAGTGTAATATCTTGTTCATCTACGAAATCTTCTACAGTGGCAGCTGTCGTCCATACATCTTTTTCTTCCCCGTTATTAGATACGGAAATCTGCTTTGCCTGCGCCCATTCCACTGTCATATTTCCTGTAATAGGATCCTGAAGAGATGGAGTGATGTCATCTTCATCCTTCATTTTGAACCCCTGTTCGTTTAGCAGTTCACCCACTGTTTTTGCGTGGGTAGTGACGGTGATGTTCTCTGTAGCATCCTTTACTATCGTGACCGTTGCTTTGGTTGTTTGATAAACCGCAGCAGTAATCATTAAAAGAATGGCTACCAAGACCAAGACGAGCTTTTTTCCAGTAGTTAATCCTGAAAAAAAGGAATTCAGCTTTGAACTCATGGTCTAATCCTCCTCTACAAGCTAAGCATTATAGAGATTTCCACCTCCCGTGTCAATCCATATATTTTCCTACCTCATTATCTGCTATAGCAGAAAAAAAGAGAAGAAAAACTTCTCGACACTGCACTGTATGTAAAAGGAGAGAAGAATAGAAGGATTTCGAATAAACAATAAGTCTTACACAATTTGGCATAAACTGACAAAGAAAAATGTCAGTTTATGCGGAAAAGTTTTTTAGCATTTGCTGTCGTTTGTTCTGCTAATGTTTCAAAAGAAATCTCTTTCAATTCTGCAATTTTCTCCGCTACTAATTTTACATAAGCGGGTTCATTACGTTTACCGCGGTAAGGATGTGGCGCCAAAAATGGACTGTCTGTTTCTACGAGAAGACGATCCATTGGAATTTCTTTAGCAACTTCTTTTGGTTTTTTGGCATTTTTAAATGTTACTGGCCCTCCAAATGAAATGTAAAAATTCATTTTCAAACACTCTTGGGCAATTTCTAAGCTGCCGCCAAAGCAATGCATAATCCCTCCCGTTTCCGCTGCATTTTCTTCTTTTAATATATCAACTATATCCTGATGAGCTTCTCTGTCATGGATAACAATAGGAAGATTTACTTTTTTAGCCAAATGGATTTGTTTTCGAAACACTTCTTTTTGTACTTCTTTTGGCGACTTATCCCAATGGTAATCCAGCCCCATTTCTCCGAGTGCAACGACCTTTGGATGAGCGGCCAATTCTTCTAACCACTTTAAATCTTCTTCCTTCATATCAATAGCATCTACAGGATGCCAGCCAACTGCTGCATAAATAAAATCATATGTTTCTGCTAATTCCATAGCTTTAGGGATGGTTTCCCGGTCAAATCCAACCACTGTCATCCATTCCACCCCTTCTGACTTTGCTCTATTTATAGTGTCTTCTACTTCTCCTTCAAATTGGTCTATATTTAAATGGACATGTGTATCAAATAACATCGTTTTCCTCCTTTAACATTAATAAACACTACTTTTTGGAAAAATTTGGCTGTACACCTTTTCAAGGAAACTGTCTAATAACACAATCGCCCCGAGGTTATTTCCCGAGGCGACTCCTTGCATTAATTAATTTACTACAGAACCGTTTGGAAGGTTAGCATCAATAGTTGCCAGTGTTAATTTACTGCCTTTCGAGGCCGCAAGAATCATACCTTGTGACAGCTCTCCCCGTAATTTGACTGGTTTTAAATTTGTAACACAGATTACTTTTTTTCCTTTAATTTCTTCTGGTGTGTAATGTTCTGCGATGCCAGAAACAACTTGACGTCTTTCATCTCCTAAATCAAGTTGTATCTTCAACAGTTTGTCTGTCTTCTTTACGGGTTCAGCTTCTAACACTTCCGCTACTTTCAATTGTACTTTTGAAAAATCATCTATGTTGATTTCATCATTTTTTTCTGAAACTTGTTTCTTGTCGCTTTCCTGGTCTTCTTCTGTTTTTACGGTTCCACCCATGTCTTTAATAATATTGGCTACTTCCTCTTCTACTTCTAGACGAGGAAAGAGAGGTTTTCCTTTTTTTACAACGGTGGTTCCTTCAGGCAGCTGACCGAAAGTACGCATCGTTTCCCACTCCGTTAAGGAAGACGGCACCCCTATTTGTTCCCACATCCTCTGAGGAGTGTCTGTCATAAACGGCTGAATCATAATGGAAATATAACGAAGAGATTCAGATAAATGGTATAACACAGCTCCTAATTGTTCCTTTTGCTCTTCATTTTTTGCCAGCATCCATGGCTGTGTTTCGTCGATATATTTATTCGTTCTGCTGACTAACTGCCAAATCGCGGTTAGTGCTACGGAGAACTCCATATCTTCCATCGCATTTTCTACTTTATTTACAGTCGCATACACTAAATCAACGAGGGAGGCATCGTAAGGCGTGCCGTCTTTAAGGTAGCCTGGTAATTCTCCGTCAAAATATTTATTTATCATTGCGACAGTACGGTTTAACAGATTTCCTAAATCATTAGCAAGATCATAATTTAAGCGGTCCACAAAGCCTTCAGGCGTGAAAACACCATCTGAACCAAAAGGTACTTCGCGTAGTAAATAATAACGGAGTGCATCAAGTCCATACCGGTTAATCAGCGGGATGGGATCTACTACATTACCTTTTGACTTTGACATTTTGCCGTCTTTCATTAACAGCCACCCGTGACCAAATACTTTTTTAGGTAAAGGCAGATCAAGAGCCATCAGCATGATAGGCCAGTATATCGTATGAAAACGTACAATTTCTTTTCCAACCAAGTGAACATCAGCAGGCCAATATTTTAAATAAGCGTCTTCATTTTCACTTCCGTAACCGAGTGCTGTAATATAGTTTGACAACGCATCAATCCAAACATAGACAACATGCTCGGGGTCGCTTTTTACAGGAATCCCCCACTCAAATGCTGTGCGCGAGACTGCAAGATCCTCTAGTCCAGGTTTGATAAAATTATTAATCATTTCATTTTTACGGGACTCCGGCTGAATGAATTCAGGATTTTCTTCATAAAATTTCAACAAACGGTCCGCATATTTACTCATCCGGAAAAAATATGATTTTTCTCGTACCCATTCAACAGGATGTCCACTCTCTGGACTTTTTCCACCTATTATTGTTCCATTTTCATCATATTCAGGGTCTTCAAGTTGAAGTTCGGTATAAAAGGTTTCATCTGGTACAGAATACCATCC
This sequence comes from Alteribacillus sp. YIM 98480, assembly GCF_009765375.1. Lineage (GTDB taxonomy): Bacteria > Bacillota > Bacilli > Bacillales > Marinococcaceae > Alteribacillus. The sequence goes on along the minus strand of NZ_VTOK01000032.1, from coordinate 9,551 downwards.
TTCATACTCATCAAGATAAATGTCACCATTGTCTTTTAATTTTTCAAAAATTTGCTGGACAACTTTTTTATGGCGTTCCTCTGTCGTTCTAATAAAATCATCATAAGATATATCCAATTTATCCCATAGATTTTTGATGCCTGCTACCACTTCATCCACAAACGTTTGAGGAGATACTCCTTTGTCCTTTGCTTTTCGTTCAATTTTCTGTCCGTGTTCATCGGTACCAGTTAAATACCTTACGTCATACCCGCGCAGACGTTTATATCTTGCCATTGCATCCCCTGCTACCGTCGTATAGGCATGGCCGATATGGAGTTTATCACTTGGATAATAAATAGGTGTTGTAAGATAAAACGTTTTTTGTCCCTCTTCCATTATAAATCCTCCTTCATTTATTCATTATTAAATAAAATCAAAGCGTGCTTTCTTTTGTTATAAGCCAGAATAGCGGAACGCTTAAATTCATAAGTATTAGAAGAACTTTTTTTCATAGGGTTAATAGAGAAGGGCGGATATCGTAAACTGTAGTTTTGCTTCTACTGTTAAGTTATAAAAACGATACTATATTCCTTTAGCAAAATTAATTTTACTTAACAAATAAAAAAACCCTCGTCCTGCAAAGGGACGAGAGCTATACTCACGTGGTACCACCCAAATTTCTCCGCCTTTTGCAAGTACGAAGCTTCATGCGCCGCCATTTATATACATTCAGGCGCTCTCTTTAACGCAGAAGTACGTTCTTTTCTTACACAAAGGCTCGAAAAGAAATTCCTCCGGGACCATCTTCAAAAGTTCATACTGTACCGGCTTCCAGCACCCCCGGCTCTCTGTAACAGATTCCTCTTTACTCATCCCTTCATCGGACTTCATGTTGTTCACATTTTACTATTTCCCATTAAGACTATAACGAAGCAATTTTATTGTGTCAAGCTGGACAGAAAGGTTATTTGACGCTTTCATATATTATTATTTCTGTTTATATGTATACTCATACATTCGACATTTTTTTCAGTATATGTCGAATGAACCATATCTTTTGTTTTTCTATTAACAGTATAACTTTGTTCATTAAATAGAAAAAATCTTGTATTTTTTAAAATTTTTAGGTATGTTTAAAGTAACACATTCCTTTTAACCCTTGTTATGTCAACCATTAAACAAAAATAGTAAAAATATTCAAAGTTTATTAGTTTTATAATTGACGTTTTTTGGAAAGATTGGTATTCTTAGTAGACAAAGATAGAGAATATTGTCGAATTATGTCGACGTTCCTTTTGTTATTTATATTTTGAGGAGGAGCTTGTATGAAATCTACTGGTATTGTACGGAAAGTGGACGAGTTAGGCAGGGTGGTTATTCCGATTGAACTTAGAAGAACACTTGATATTGCGGAAAAAGACGCTCTTGAAATTTATGTCGATCATGACCGTATTGTTTTAAAAAAGTATAAGCCTAATATGACCTGTCAAGTTACAGGTGAAGCGTCCGAAGAAAACATCGCACTAGCAGACGGTAAAATCATTCTTTCTCCTGACGGTGCAAAGGAAATCATGAAAGACCTCGAAGGTTTTGTAAATAAAAAGTCAAATGCATAATCGCCATGTCCTTATGGGGAAAGCTACAGTTTAACTCATACTGTTTACCAACTTCAACAGTATAAAAAAGACGAATTTCTTTTTTAGGAATTCGTCTTTTTTATACAAAAGGCTCGGTACTGTGTTGCCGACAAATCATCAATAGTGTTTTTTTATCCCAACTGAGAACTTTCCTTTTTCTTATAAACGATGATAAATAGCATACACTTCTCGTTTTGGCAGGTTCCTATCCTTTGCTGTTTCCTTTATTGCATCTTTAGACGTCATTCCTTTTACAACATAACTATTAACATGTTCAGAAACAGTTAACGTTTCCCACCAAATTGCCTGTTCTCTCTCTTTTGCATTTCCTCCTTCCACAATGAGACAGCACTCCCCTTTTACCGACTCTTCTTCTAGATGCTCTCTTATTTTTCCTAAAGTCCCTCTCCATAGTTCTTCAAATTTTTTAGTCAATTCACGTGCCAATACTGCTTTTCGATCTCCCCATTTCCTTTCTAAATGTTCGATAGTCTCTTTTATACGATAAGGGGATTCATAAAAGATGAGAGGAGCTTCAATATATGTAAGCTCTTCGAGTACATTTTCTCGTTCCTTCTTTTTACGCGGTAAAAAACCATAAAAGTAAAAGGGACCACCGCCCAGACCAGACCCGGTTATAGCTGTTGTTGCAGCGTTGGCACCTGGCAGAGTAATAACCTTAAATCCTGCATCAATGCACTGATACACCACTTCTTTGCCTGGATCTGAAACAAGAGGCATACCTGCATCGCTGACTAATGCTATCATTTTTCCTTCTTGTAGTAACGTTAGTATTTTTTGTCCTTTGTTTTCTTTATTGTGTTCATGATAGCTATCAAGAGGGGAAGAAATATCAAAATGAGAAAGAAGTTTACGAGTCTGCCTCGTATCTTCTGCAAAAATGATATCAGCTTCTTTTAATGTTCTTACAGACCGAAATGTCATATCTTCTAAATTACCGATAGGAGTTGGAACTAAATACAATACTCCTGTCTCAGTTGATTGAAAACTCTTTTGCAGTCTCATTTTTTTCACCCTTTCTGCGGCATGGAGCATTCAGCTAATGCTTTTTTTTCTTTGCGGTCCATTTTTTTCATCAAATATTCTGCTTGCATTGCTTCTTTTTTTGTCGAAAATGCTTTTTTGTATACTAACCGAAAAGGTCCGCGGCCTCTTGTGTATTTTGCTCCTTTTCCTTTCTCATGCATTGTCAGTCTCCGTTCTATATCTGGTGTATACCCAATGTAAAAAGTACCATCTCCACATTGGAGCATATATACATAATGTTTAGCGTCCTTCATAATATTTCCTAAACTCCTCTGTATATTTACCATCTTCTGTATAAACGGTTAACGGTGGTAAACATGTCAAGCCTGGTTTTCCATCCTTCATCCCTTCTAATAGGACAATATTTGCATTTTTTCCTTCTTTTGGATAAATGCATTTCAGACGTTTCGGTTCCAGCCGATATTTACGATATGCTTCCATTAATTCAGAAAGCCTCTCCGGTCTTAGTACCATAGACACTTTCCCTTTTTGCTTCACTAACTGTGAAGCTGCTTCGACCATATCGGTTAGCGTTCCATTTCTTTCATGACGAGCATTGGTGAAATAAGGGTTATCGTTCCATTCATTTTGTCCGGTCGTGGCAAAATACGGTGGATTACAAGTTACTAAGTCGGCTTGCCCGATGTTATCTATTATGTTTTTATTTCTGACATCTCCTTCTATAAATCTAAGTTTATGATCTAGGTTATTATATTGCGCGCTTCTTCTCGCCATATCAGCCAGTCTTGGCTGTAACTCTATTCCTGTTATAGGGACACGACTGCGAGTCGAAAGGACTAATGGAATAATCCCATTGCCGCTGCATAAATCGATTATAGTTCCTTTTGTAACGGGTATATATGTAAACCTGGCTAATAGGACAGCATCAATAGAAAAGGCAAACACTTCTTTACTCTGAATAATATGGAGCCCTTCCGTTATATAATCAAGCCTTTCCCCTTCCGATAAGTGAGACATCCTTATCACCATCCATCACATTATTTTCTTTACGTACATTGCCTATTCGTGTTTTATGTATTTGAAAATTGTCGACCTATAAAGGAGAAAGCACTAAACGCAACACCCCGTACGTTGAATGCCGTCATTTTACTGTTTACCAATAAAATCTCTCTTCTCATAGTATAAAAAGGGCTGTCCCCATAAAAAGGGACAGCTCCAGGAACTTTATTTCTGATGGAGAAAAGATAGACAAAATAAACAATCTCCATCAACTCTTAGACTTCCGTAATGCAAATTGCATATATGAAACCCTTCGTGATATAAGCGGGCAAGATTATCATATCCCTCCCCTACACTGGGGCGGTCTTTCAGCGTTTTTTTCGGCTTTGTTGATTTATTATTCGGCTGGTTTTTCTCTTCCATTCGTTCACGCAAGTGCTGATTTTCTAAGGCTAAAGCTTGATTTTCTTCTATCAGCATTGCAAGTTGTTCCTTTAATTCTCCCAATTCATCATGAAGAGCACCAATCCGCTCTTCCATATGAATAACTTGAGAAAATATTTCTTTCTTCTCCACGTTCCTTCCACCTCAATCACCCGTGTGACTTCAGCTCACAATATACCCTGCTTCCATAAGTTCATCAAGACTATATTCTAATACATTTTCAGGTTCTAAAAGATCTACCTCAACGAGACGTTCAAGAATGTTAATTCCTACCACTTTTCCTTCCCCTTGAGGAGTAGTGATCTTCTCCCCAATATCAGGCAGCTCTTTTTTGGCTGTTTCGTAATGATCATTTTCATACTTTAGACAGCACATAAGTCGACCGCATAATCCGGAAATTTTTGCGGGGTTGAGTGAAAGATTTTGATCTTTGGCCATTTTGATGGAAACCGGTTCAAAATCCCCCAAGAAAGAAGAACAACAAAGTACCCGTCCGCACGGTCCAATACCACCGAGCATTTTAGCTTCATCTCGAACGCCTATCTGGCGTAATTCAATTCGTGTCCGAAAAACGGAAGCAAGGTCTTTAACCAGCTCGCGAAAATCAATTCTTCCGTCAGCTGTGAAATAAAAAAGCACCTTGTTTCGATCAAACGTATAATCGACATCAACTAACTTCATATCTAAACTATGTTCTTCAATTTTAGCAGCACATACTTCATATGCTTTATTTGCTAATTCTTTATTCTCTTCTATAGTTAGCTTATCTTGCGTATTAGCAATTCGAAGAACTTGTTTTAATGGAAGAACAACGTCGTCATCGTCTACTTGTTTTTTTCCGATAACAACTTTGCCGAACTCAAGACCTCGGGATGTTTCAACTACTACCCACTCTTCTTTTTCTATATCAAGATCGCCTGGGGAGAAATAATAAATTTTCCCTGCTTTCTTAAATCTAACTCCAACAACATCATGCAAAGCTACGATCCCTCCTGTAAGCGGAGCAGTAATTGCTCCATAAGAAGCTGCGCATTAACATTGGCACGAAGACGGCGTTTCGCTTCAAGGATCTGCTGCAGCTGCTTTGCAACCTCTCTTTCTGACATTCGAAGGGCGTCCTGCTTTAATTTATCCGCTTTATCAGGATAAGCAAGATCATCTTTTTCATGTTTGACCGCCAAAAGGTCGCGATACCAGAAAAGCAGCAAATCCAAGCCGATGTCCTGCTCTTTTCTATCTGTAAAATGGGCTAGCCACTTTTCTTGTAATGTTAACAGCATCTGCTGAGGCCGATGTTGTACCTCATCTACTAATTGTATCACTAGATTTCTCCCATGTACAATCCAGTCTTTTTTCTCTTCAGCGTATTCTTCTGCTATGTTATCGGGGAATCTTGCTAATAGAGATGCAGCAGCTTCACTAAACCCTGTTTCTTTAAAGATAGTCTCCCGTTTCTTTAATGGCGGCGGGGCAAACGTAATTTTTTGAGCTCTGGATATAATTGTGTCAAGCATAAAATGTGTGTTTTCTGTCAACAAAAGAGCCAGCGTAGGGCTCTCTGGCTCTTCTAAAAACTTTAACAGACTATTTGCAGCACTAGCTGTCATTTTGTCCGCTTCATTTACAATATATACTTTCAGCCCCGCTTCCATTCCTTTGTACGTAAATTCTTTTTGCAGACTCTCCACCTGAGCTTTTTTAATGGAAGCTCCTTCTGGCTCTACAACCATAACGTCTGGATGGTTACTATGCTCAATACGGCGGCACTGCGTACAATTCCCGCACGGGGCTGCATTTGTTTTCTGCAGGCAGAAAAGGCTTTTAGCGAGAAGTACAGCAGCTGCTTTCTTGCCTGCCCCTCTCATGCCTTCAAATATATAAGCATGAGCCAGCCTTTCTTTTTCCATACTTCTCTCAAGCATTGTCATTACCGTCGGCTGATCATTTTTCAATTCTTCCCAATTCATGTCCATCCCTCAATTTTAAAACTGTTCAAACTGTTCTACTTGCATAATAAAAACAGTAGCCCCGCCAACTTGCACTTCCACCGGATAAGGAACATAAGAATCGGCGTTTCCACCCATAGGAGATACAGGGGCTACGAGCTGCTCCCGTGATTTACAGTTATTTTGGATAATGTCTAATACTTTATTGACATGTTCATCTTCTACACCTATTAAAAACGTTGTATTTCCTGCTCTTAAAAAACCGCCAGTACTTGCAAGTTTTGTGGCACGATAGTCTTGGTCTACCAATGCATTAGATAACCGATTGCTGTCCTTATCTTGAACTACAGCAACAATAAGCTTCATCGTAACCCCCTCTTTCTTTTCGGTTCGCACAGAGTTTTTTCACCTTACTGATTTTCAATTAGGAAACGACTGTTTGTCATCAATCCTTATGATAAATGCCTTTTTATCTATATTATTGATAGGTTGAAAACTGTATCGATTAGTCGGTTAACAAAGATTGAATATGCGTAACAGCTTCATCGACAACTAGCTCAACTGATTGATCTGCGTCTATTTTAAACATTCGATTTGGAAATCTTTCTAGTAATAAATGATAGGCTTCAAAAACCTTTTTATGAAATTCAATGGTTTCTTGATCGAGCCGGTTAAATTCCCGCTCCTTATTTTGGTGAATACGAGACAGCCCTCGTTCAGGTGCAATGTCTAAATAAATCGTTCTATCTGGCATATATTCTCCAATAGCAAACTCATTAATATTATATACCTCCTCCATACCAATGCCGCGTGCATAACCTTGATATGCAAGACTGCTGTCAATAAAACGATCGCAAAGAACAACATAGCCTTGTTCTAAAAGAGGCACAACCTTTTCCATTAGATGCTGTCTTCTTGCAGCCGCATACAACAGTGCTTCGGTTCGTTCTTCCATTCTGGTATGTTCAGGGTTCAGAATAATTGTTCGAATTTTTTCTGCTATATCAATTCCTCCGGGCTCCCTTGTTTTTATTACCCGTCTTCCCTGACTATCTAATATATTTAAAATATGTTCAATTACTGTAGTCTTGCCTGCTCCTTCACATCCTTCAAATGTAATAAATACTCCGTCATTTGCTCTCATTTATTCTTCATCCTTTTCCTGTATGCTTATGTACCAATCATGGTGCTTGTACTCTGCTCCTTGTACACGTCCTCCACTTTTTAACCAATCCAGTAAATAGATATAGCGCTCTCCCTTTATTATCTCACCTTTTAAAAATAACGGAACACCTGGAGGATAAGGAATGAGGTCTGTGCCGGCTTTTTTTCCATTGGCTTTTTCAATTGTCTCCTTCCATTGTTTCATATGAAACAATGATTTCCCTTCTTCTGTGTCTATTATTTTAGAACGAAAAGATGGAATTTTAAACGGGATTTTGCTTTTGTCAGCTTTTACTTCAGCTTTCATCCTCTCTACCGAAGAATGAAGCTTTTTATAAACTGCGTTGGAAAGAGGTTTATCTGTAAGCGGCAGGACTAATAAAACGTGTTTATGATCTGCTAATTCAACGAAGATATTTTCCTTTTCTAAATAAACCTGCAAGTCCCAGCCACTATAACCTTCTGGAGCTTTTACTATACATTTCAATAAATCATGTAAAATTCCTTTAGGAGTGACAAGAGAAAGACCAGTTGCTTTTTGTATTTTCTCTCTTATCGTAATGAAATGATTTGTTAAAGCTTCGCCGCTTTTTTGCTTCATATCAAAAAGATATTTCCTGGCCCCATCTAAGGAAGCCATTACAGGGTAAGAAGGGCTGCTGGATTGAACCGTAGAAGCTGCTTCTTTAAGACCATCGACAGACAGGCTGCTATTTTTCCCTAAATGTAAAAAAGCCCCCATTGTCAATGCAGGCAAAGTCTTATGAGCAGAATGAACAACGGCATCAGCACCTTGTTCAAGTGCAGAATCTGGAAACATAGAGCCAGCCGTAAAATGGGCTCCATGGGCTTCATCAACTACAACTGCTGCTCCTCTCGTATGAGCAAGCTTAACAATCGGCTCAAGACGAGGAGTCCAGCCATAATAGGTTGGAGATGTTAGGATAAGACCTTTAGCTTCTGGATAAATAGAAAACGCTTTTTCTACGGTGGACAATGAAACTCCTGTGGATAATTGAGATTCGTCATCATATTCAGGAAAAAGAAAGACAGGATTCAATCCTGCAAGTCTTATGCCATTTATAACAGACTTGTGGGAATCCCTCTGCACCAATACAATATCTCCTTGGTTAAATGCAGCAAAAATCATTGCTAAATTTCCAGATGTGGATCCACCCACTAGAAACAATGTCTCTGACGCACCATAAACCTCAGCTGCTAATTCTTGAGCTGACGCAATGACTCCCTCTGCATCATGTAAATCATCTAAATTCGTAAGTTCTGTTTGATCGAAGGGTAAAACAGAAGCAAATATATTTTTAAGACCAGAAGACAAGATACTGCCATTTTTATGTCCGGGTACGTGAAAAGAAACAGGTTGTTTCCCTGCATGTTTTAGTAAAGCCTCCACCAAAGGCATTGATTGTTGGTCCATCTTAATACCTCTTTATCGTTTCTTTAGTTAAGGGAGCAGTGCAATGAGTATGAGAAAAATGAAACGCCTTTTTTTGTAGCAATAATATTACGGAAAAAAAGACAGGAAACTTGTCTGTGACATTATCCATAATTAACCTACCCGCACTCACCGAGGTATTGATTATCAGGTTAAAGCAGGAGCGCAGCAAGTTTGGCATATAAGATTCTACATTTTTCATCATATATCGTTTATACATTCTATTAGAATTATGACGTATTGATCTGTTTCTTGCAATTTATCTATGAAAGTAATGTTTGACCTTTTAGTTTTCTTAATTTTTTTACTTTTTCTTCGTAGGCTGGATGCTCTGGTTCTAAGTGTATTATTTCCCTTTCACACTCTTTGCATAAAAAGGAGTCTAGAATGTGTATTCCATTTTGCTTTTCTCGTTCACATAGAATACAAGCTTCACGCCATGATTTGTCCTTCTTTTTTAAAGTCAACATACACACCTCCTATGAATCTTAGTTTCTCCGAAATTATGAGATTTTATCCACATTTCTATTTATTAAGAAAAGCGCAAGCGCCCTGGTCAGCCGCGACAGGTTCTGGAGCTTTCGCGCAGGGTTGCCTGCGGCCCGGAGTCGAAAGGGAAGAAACCCCGAGCGGCTGGGCGCTGAAACTAGACATCAAAAACGCCAAAATGTATACTTTCTTACCCAAAAACAAAAAATGTTTTATCGTATATCCTCTAGAAGTCAACTGAACTGATAGTAGTATAAAAATGTCACATCCTGTGGAAACAGCGAACTCCTAGTTCTGTACGTTGAATGCAGTCCTCTATCAATTCAAATCCTTATTCCTTTAAATTACTTTCTTAACGCACAAAAAGCTGCCAGAATTCTATTCTGACAGCTTTCATTAGTGCCTGGCAGCGTCCTACTTTCACAAAGG
>NZ_VTOK01000031.1:5722-17705 GCF_009765375.1 Alteribacillus sp. YIM 98480 | reverse complement strand
AAGAGTGGTCCTCACCAACGTATTGGCGAGGACCACTCTTTTTAATTACTGGGTTTTGTCCCAGCCTCAATGCGTATTATTGATTTCATAATTAAACAACTTTATTGTCAGTACACATTTTCCCCAGAAGCCTAGTGATAACAATAATCCCAACAAGCCCAATAACAAGGGACGTTATAATTGAAACAAACATCATATATTTAAAACTCCTTCTACTATAATTAGATTGCCCCCGTTGGGTACCCCAAAAAATATGCATGGAAACTTACAATTGGTTTTGATGGTCTAATAATGACAAAGGGGACGGAACGATATAAGCATAAAAAGAATCTAGAAGGAGATGAATGTATTTAAAACGCCGTCTTATTTTGTTAAGGATTATCGGGAAAAGGGGAGGCAAAGGGACCTGCCGCCTCTCATGTTTCCTAAGGCAGCAGCTCTTTCAGCTCATCGGCAGCGTGTTTTGGGATGGAGTAAAGGGTAGAGGTTTCATCGACTTTCATAATGGAGCCCTGCTCTGACTCTTCATCCAGCCATAAATGAAACCCTTCTTCCTTATCCTCTTCTATGTTGATCCGGGCGTCTATATCTCCGGCGCTCATATCAACAGCCCCCTGCTGCTCCGTGGCTGCCCCGATGGCATTGATGAAAGCTTCAATCTCTTCTTTCTCCTCTAAGGTAGTGATTTCTTCTCCTTCGATGCTTCCAAAAGAATCAAACTCCGAGATGACGATAGAAGTCACCGCGGAAGAATTGATACCAAAAGCAGAGAAACAACCGGTCAGAAATGCAAGCAGCAGTCCCGCTGCTCCTAATGACATATATCTCATTATGCGTTCTCCTTTAAACCAATTTCTGTTTTATAACATATCATATTTCAAGTGGTCCCGGTATTATTTCAATTTAATGCTTGAGATTATATGTTTTCGGAAATGATAGCGGGTATAACACGATGATTGTCGACAGTAGGAGTCGTATCTCTCCCCCTCATCATAACCACGATAGAAAAAATTCCTCTGCAATAAATTGAATAGCCCCAGTTGCTGCCATAGTCCTTTAATCAACAGGGCTGTGGCAATTAAATTTTGAAAAAGGTCGTACATTTTTGTAATATCACCTGTCATTTACTACCTTTTCTATTACAATGATGATTCTTAGGATCATTCTTAGATTAATTGATGTAATTCCGGCATTTCTTGATTCGCGCCTGCTCTCCATCGGTAATAAGTGGAGCTTGAAATTTCAAAGAATCGACAGATGTCTATCGTTGTAAATCGATCTTTACAAGCTTCCACAACCTCCAGTTTTGTTTTTAATCCTGAACTTCTCCACGATCTGTTTATTGCTCCATGCTTTAGAAAACTTCCATTGAATCACTTCTTATTTTACTTCTCCTGGATAATATCTTTTTAACCATAAAGAAAAACACTTCCCAAATTGTCGATTACTTTTACAAAAGACATAGAATGTGTTTTTCCAGTTAAACATTATATAAGGTCACTCGAACGGTGCTGCAGGATGTTTCTTTTAGAGCTCTAGGGTTTTTGTAATTGTTACTGTTTGGTCATTATAGAAAGTGATTTTCGTATAAAATACACATCAATGAATAGAAAATAGTCAAAAATCAGTAACTTTTACAATATGTTTAATAGATATTAAAGAAAATTCAACATTAATAAAATACGATGACTATAAGTGGAACTATACAGACAACCACTGGCTCATTGATTGTACGTAAAACGGATGAGTGATTTTTGAGAGCAGCTGGAATAATAATACAACGGGAGGAAAACAAATGGAAACTAAACAACCTTATTTATCTCTTATTATCATACCGGATACTCAATATCTACCAGGAGAGTATCCGGAGTATCTACGCAGTATGAATGAAAAGATAATCAAAAGTGCTGCCCAACTACACATCCCATTTGTTCTTCATGTAGGGGATATTGTAAATTCCGGGGCACAGGAAGAAAAAGAATACGAGATAGCAGCTTCTGAGATGAGAAAGTTAAGTGATGCAGAAATTCCGTATGTTATTTCTCCCGGTAATCACGATTACGACAATTTATTAAAAGAAAACCGCCAGATAACCATGTTCAATCATTATTTCGGCCCGGCACTTTACCGTGATAAAACCTGGTTTGGCGGTGTATATGAACAAGGGCATGCGGAGAATATGTTTGTTACTTTTGAAGCTGCGGGACGCTCTTTTCTTATTCTAATATTGGAGTTTGGGCCAAGAGATGATGTGCTGGCTTGGGCTGATCAAATAATAAAAGAGAATTCGGAACGGAAAGTGATTGTATTAACACACACGTTCATGTACATAAATGGAGAGAGAACCAAAGAAGGAGATACCCATCATCCTAGAGATTATAGTGGAGCCATTGGAGCTAATGATGGCGAAGAAATATGGAATAAATGTATCCGCAAACATAAAAATGTGCTTGCAGTGTTTTCCGGTCACCATGTTCCCCGAAACATTAGCTATCGAATGGATTTTGGCGATCAAGGTAACCCGGTATTTCAATCATTTCAAAATTGGCAAAAAACAAGAAGAGGGGGAGAAGGACGTTATTGTATTTTTAACTTTTTTTCTAATGAACAGGAGATAGAATGTGCCGTTTTTCATCCCGCCAACAATACTTATGAGAAGGCGTCAGGTTATAGAGTACAAATGTCTGATCTGCTTTAACAGTATCATATATAAACGTATAGTAACTTATAAATGACTGTTCAAAAAATAATAAGATTAAAAATTAATAAATATTAACGAACGGTTAACAATCGTTCAACAATCTTTTGTTAATCTAAGAGTATAGTAACTATTCGTTAGATTTAACAGGAGGGATCGAAAAGTGTCACCTGCTTTTAGAAAAAAAATTAGTGCACCAGTTGTATGGTTTATGTTTCTTTTATGGCTTTTTTCATTTCTTTCTTCAACTGAAGCTCAGGTTGAGGCCGAAACTACTCCTAAGGTTCTTATTTCTCAGATTATGTACGATACACCAGGCAGCGACAGAGGGAAAGAGTACATTGTAATAAAAAATTATGATAATAAGCAAGTCGACGTCAGTGGTTACATGATAGGAGATGGTATTAATGAAGGAAAAGGCCAGGGAATGGCTGCTTTTCCAGAAGGCACAGTCATAGAACCTGACCAAGAAATATTTATAGCACATTCAGGACATATTTTTAAAGAGGTATATGGAGCAGTGCCGGACTTTGAATTCCCATGGACAGGGCCTAACAAAATGGAGGATGATCCTGAAACACCAGATATGCTCACGACAGATTGGTCTACAGGAACTGTTTTGTTAGCTAATGGAGGGGATCAAGTTTTATTGATGAATCCTGATAACGAGATTGTTGACTTTGTTCCGTACATAAAAGATATCAATTATCGAGACGTGGCTTACAATGCCGTTAATGCTAGAGCAGATGGAAATGGGGAATCTATTCACCGTGTTGACAAAACTGGTGATCCGAGTATTGATTTTGATGCAGATCAACGTCAGCTTCCCAATGAGAAAACAACAGTACAAAAAAATAATGAGCTGCTCATTACAGAAGCAGTATATACACCACTCTTCGATGAGGAGAATGGAGAATATGTAGAAATTACTAACATTTCTGGTGAAAAGCTTGATATTGGAGGATATTACTTTGGGGACAAAGTAGTTGAAGGAGGAGCTTCAAACGAAGCTATGTTCCAATTCCCTGAAAATACTATTATTGAACCTTATGAAGTAATGATTATCGCAAAAAAATCTACAGAGGTAGAAGATTTATATGGGGTGAAGGCAACGTTTGAATTAGAAGAAACAGATCCTGATGTCCCCAATATGGAAGAAAATTGTGACTGGGGTTGCGGCAAATATTTGATGGGTAACCCGGGGGATGAAATATTTCTTTTAGACAATGAGAAAAACTTAGAAGATGCATTTGTTTATAAAGCAGGTATTTTTCGCGGCATAAAGGCTCATCCGGGAGTCAGGGCACAAGGACATTCTCTTGAACGTATCAGCGAGCGGGATACAACGAATTCAGCGGAAGACTTTGTAGAACAACCTTCTCCGACTCCTGGAACATTATTATTCGGTGAACATGGCAGACCGGATCTGATACCTGATGCAAAATGGAAAGAAAACGTTCTGCAGGTAAATGAACCGGAGACAGCAATTGAAGCTGGGCCGACCCTTATAGACTCTGCAGATAATTCCGATACATTGCCTTCTAATGTTCCGTCCTACTTGTTGAAAATTGGAAAGAATGAAGATGGAGAAATGGAAGTGCTCAATCGAAATATGGGTTTGCGTACGGCTCTTGAGAAGATAAAGGGGGAAATGCTTCCAGTTATAGAAATCAACGAGAATCAATTGATAGAACCCGTACATGAAGTATTAGAAGATGCCGAAAAATCGGATGTCCTCATCGTTTCAGAAAGTTCTGAAACAGTAAAGGAAATGAGAAAGCAAAATGAAGAATATCAAGGAGCTGTAAGGTTTGAAGGAACATCCCTTAATGAAAATGAACTTGAGAAAATAGTTAACGATGTTCGCCGAAGTACAGGATTTGTGGCAATGATTGAGCACCAAGCATTGTCTAAAGAAAAAATTCAACACCTCAGGGATCGTCATGTCACAGTTTGGAGTTACGGCGTCCATACGGAACATGAAGTTCATCAAATGATTCAGCTGGGAGTTGCAGGAATAGAAACAACGAATTCTTCAAAAGCTGCAGACGTGCTCGCGGAGTACGATAACCCGGATAGTTTGAGTCAACAGCCAGTGATGATTGCTCATCGTGGGATGATGACACTAGCGCCTGAGAATACTATGCCAGCTTTTGAAAAAGCCGTAGATAGGGGTGTGGAAGTTATTGAAGCAGACGTCCAAACTTCAAAGGATGGAGTACCTGTTATTATTCATGACTATACGGTCGACGGTACTACTAATGGAACAGGAAAAGTGGAGGATTTAACTTTAAATGAACTGAAAAGTCTAAGAGCCAGTAATGGATGGGATGAATATCCAGACGTCGAAATACCGACATTAAAAGAATTATTAGAATACGCGCAAGACGAGGATGTTGTTATTAACCTTGAATTAAAATCAGAGGGTAATGAAGAAAAAGTATTAGAGCTTGTCGAAAGTTTTGATATGCTTCCTGATGTTTATTTTAGCAGCTTCAACCATAAAGCAGTAAATAAAATCAAGAAGCTTAATCCAGCAGCCGGAACAGCTAACATTTGGCATGAACGAGGGCCGGGTGATCATAATCCGTTTGTCTATGCGGAAAAGATTGCTTCAGAGAGTGTCCAATCAGGAATGTTTGTGCAGTCCAAAGCAGAAACCATGACTCCCGAATTAGTCAGCTATGCCAAACATCGAGGAATCCCGCTTATTCATGGTGGTCTCAATACAAAATGGGATGTTCTAAAGGCAGTCGAAAAGGGGGCAACCGCTATTCTTAATGATTACCCTCATTGGATGGACGACGTTCCACATTCCTTTGTCACGGTTTCAGATAACCATTATTTAAAAGCAGGACAAACAATTTCAATGGATGATATAGACGCTGGTATTGTTACTAAGACAGGAGAGACAAAAAATGTTGAGGGTGGATGGAAGGCAATCGGTCCCAATAAAGGGGTTGTTGAAATAGATAATAATCAAGATGTGAAAGCTCTTCAACAGGGTAAGGTAACTCTCCAGTTATATCACGAGTACCAGCCATTTAATAAGAGGGTAGATGGAGATCCTGCTTTGCTTCGAGACACATGGCGTATGCATTCAACTCCTATTACATTAACTGTCTTGGCAGATGATCCGAGTATTGAGGTGACACGAAGCTTGCTGGAAGAATACGACTCAGCTGAGAAAGTGAAAGGGCCTTTAGTTCCCCAGTTAAACAACAGTTTAAAACAAGCAGAACACCATTCCAATAAAGGCTCAACAGAGAAGGCCGTTTCATTTTTGGAAAAGTTCATCCAACAACTAGAAAAGAAGTCCATGGAAGAACACGTGACAGAAGATGCAAAAGAAATCTTATTACTAAACGTTCAAGCTCTCATAGACTCTTTGTCTGAGAATTAACGGACGAGTCAGAGAACTAAATTTATTAGGAGGTACGTGAAAATGAAAAAATTATTAAAAGGGTTATTACTCGTTTTCCTTACAATTGTAATAAGCGGCTGTGGGGCGGAGAACAATAATGAAGCCAGCAGCAGTGAAGGTTCAGATGAGGGAAACAATGAAGAAACACAGTACATTTCTATCGGAGGCAGCCCAGTGGAATTACCTTATTATCAAGTCGCTTCCGGGATTTCCACCGTGCTTGATGAAAACTTGGACAATGTTTCCGCAACGGCAGAAACAACGGGAGGGGCTATAGAGAACGCCCTTAGAGTGACAGAAGGGGATATGGAGATGTCAATCACTGACTCTCGAACAGCGTTGGAAAGCTTACATGGAGAAGGAGATTTCGAGGGACAGGGAGACAATATTCGTTCGATCATGTCTTTTTATAGAACATATGCGCAAATTATTGCACTGGGAGAAAGCGATATTGAGACTCTTTCTGACTTAAAAGGAAAAAGAGTAGGGATGGGGGCGAACGGCAGTGCCAGTCAGTTTGTCATAAAACAACTATTAGATATGGCTGGTATTAAAGAAGATGACCTTGACCCATTTTATATTCCAACTGGTGAAGCAGTGGAAATGATGCAGAATGGTCAGCTTGATGCAGCGATACAAACTGGTCCGCTGGGAGTAGCGCCCTTTTTGGATTTATCTAGTTCCCGGGATGTAAGTCTCGTTCAAATCGAAGAAGATGTGTTGGATCAGTATTTAGAAAAATTTCCTTATGAGCAGAAAGATACTGTTCCCGGAGGTACGTATGAAGGGATAGAAGAAGATATCGAAACGATCCGCTTCTCTCATTCTATTATAGCTCAAAAAGAATTAGACGAAGACTTGGTGTATGATATGACAAAAACAATATATGAAAATACTGATGAATTAGAAAAGGTTCATTCTATGTTTGAAAATGTAGATAAAGAAACATTTAACGTGGATGAGTTAGCTATACCATTGCACCCAGGCGCCCTGCGGTATTATGAAGAAGAAGGAGTGCCGCTGGAAAAATATCAGGAAGAGATAGAAAGTTTGCAACAATAATTTATTGAGTATAAGACATCTATTTCATCAGGAAGCAAGCTACATTGCTTCCTGATGCTTCAATTACCCAAAAGATGGGAGTGTGTTCATGGAAGACAAGGTATTAGGAGAGCAGCAAACGAGAACTTTTAAAGGACCTGTTTTATGGATAATAACAACCATTGCCCTTGCGATGTCCATATTTCATCTCTATACAGCTGGGTTTGGACTTATGACAAGTCTAGTGCAGCGCGGAACCCATCTTGCCTTCGTTTTATGTCTTGTTTTTTTGCTTTATCCAGCCAGAAAACATACACTGCAGACAAAACTCCCCTATTATGATGTGTGTTTCAGCGTACTCGGTTTCATTGTAGGGGCTTATATCGTTGTAAACTATGAAAGTATTATTTCACGTCCGGGGAATGTGGAGAGCTGGGAGGTGTTTTTGGCTGTAGCTGGTGTTTTACTAATTCTTGAAGCGGTACGACGGACGATGGGTTTTCCCTTGGTTATAATCGGGGTCGTTTTTTTGTTGTATGCTTATATTGGACCATATATGCCGGGGTTATTAGAACATAGGGGTTATGATACGGAGCGTATAGCGTATCATCTGTATTTGACTACAAACGGTATTTTCAGCACTCCTTTCGGGACGAGCGCTACAATTATTGCCATGTTTGTGATATTTAGTGTGTTTTTGGATAAAACCGGAGCGGGAAAAACTTTTATGGATGTCGCTTTTAGCTTGACTGGAAGGTTTCGCGGTGGTCCGGCGAAAGCATCAGTAGTTGGTAGTTCTATAATGGGGACGGTGACTGGAGCTTCCGTCTCTAATGTCGTAACAACTGGTTCTTTTACAATCCCTTTAATGAAAAGAACTGGATACGAATCGCGATTTTCAGGAGCAATTGAAGCTATTGCTTCTACCGGAGGGCAGCTGTTACCGCCTGTTATGGGAGCTGCCGCCTTTATTATGGCTGATTTTACAGGTGTACCTTATTATGAAATTATTACAGCAGCTTTGATTCCGGCAATTCTTTATTATGGCGCTCTGTTTTCAATGGTCCATTTAGAAGCTGTCAAAAAGGGAATGAAAGGTCTTTCTAAAGCTGAATTACCTAGCTTGAAGACTACATTCATTGAAGGTTTTCACCTTATGATTCCTTTAGCTCTTTTGATTTTCTTATTGTTCAATCGTTATTCTCCAACATATTCAGTATATTACTGTATCATTTTACTTACCATACTTAGTGGTGTGAAGAAAAAGTCTCGGTTAAATGTGAAATCACTCATTTCTACCTTGGATAATGGGGCTAAGCTTGTGTTAAACGTGGCTGTCGCTTGTGCAGCAGCGGGTATTATTATAGGCGTTATTACTCTTACCGGCCTGGGTCCTAAAATTAGCGCAGTGCTAATAACATTATCAGGTGGAAGCTTTGTTTTATTATTAATCATTACGATGATCGCTTCTATCATACTCGGTATGGGGCTGCCGACAGCTCCTTGTTATGTATTGCTTGCCTCTTTGGTAGCTCCGGCTTTAGTGGATTCAGGTATGCCCGTATTGGCAGCTCATTTATTTATTTTTTATTATGGAATGCTTTCCACTATAACTCCTCCCGTAGCCCTCAGTGCTTTTGCGGCTTCTGGAATCTCTGGAGATAAACCGAATGCTGTAGGGATCACAGCGGTTAAAATCGGGGTGGCGGCTTATATTATTCCATTTATGTTCGCTTTTTCCCCAGAACTGTTAATGTTGGAAGGATCAATTATTCAAGTGATTGGGGGTGCACTCACAGCACTGATAGGTTGTATTGCTTTGAGTTGTGGTGTGCTGGGCTATTTGCTGCGTTCATGTTCCATATGGGAAAGAGTAATTTTGATGATGGCAAGTCTTGTTTTAATCTACTCTTCTTTGGTGACAGATATTATTGGAATGGGTATGTTGTTAGGTGTTACGCTGGCTCAATGGAAGGTACGACGAGACGACACACCTATTAATGTCTTGAATGTAGAAAAATAAAATGAAAACAATGCAATAAGGAGCTGCATATGAAAGCATCGATTAGGAGAACAGAAATTTTAACGTTAATGGATCGCGAAGGAAACGTGACGGTTGATTATTTAGTTGAAAAATATCAAGTATCAGAAGAAACTATTAGAAGAGATTTGCGGTTGCTGGATGAAGATGGATATATAAAAAGAGTGCATGGCGGAGCAGAGAAATTGAAAACAACAACAAGATACTTACCCAGCGATCAGCGGAGGTCTATCCAGACTAATGAAAAGGAAGCAATCGGGAAAGCATGTTTATCATACTTGGAAGAGGACGACAGTGTCTTTATTGATGGAAAAACAACATGTCAGGTTCTAGCGGATCTTATTCCCGACGATTTACGTTTAACAATAGTGACGAATTCAATTATAGTAGCCCGGCATTTGATGGATAAGAAATATTTAAAGGTTCACATTGTTGGAGGAGAATTGAATCAGGATGATGGATTAATGACAGGTCATAAATTAATTCAGGAATTAAAAGGGTATCGTTTTGACAAAGCTATTTTTTCATGCATTGGAGTGGATGTGACCGGATGCTATTTTGCTAAAATGGACGCTCAGCAGCTTGCTTATACTTTAAAAGAAATCAGTTCAAAATTAATTTTGCTGGCTGATTCCTCAAAAATAAATCAATACGCTTTTTTATTCGGTCTGGACCTGGACAGCTTTTCTCATATCATTACGGATGAAAAGGCTCCCGATAGTTTTGTGGAGAAGGTACAACAAAATTCCTGTCATTTGGTAAGGGCTTCATTAGCATGAAATCAAAGTGTTTGTTTGTAAGTGGAAAAGAATATAGATGAAACTACAGCCCCCTAAACTAAATCTTGAAGCGGGAATACTGTGAAAACCACAAAATTTGTCGGATGCGTTATACTATAAGTGTCCAATTTTTTTATAAATATTTTTAACTTAACAGATTACCAGAACATACATTCCCCTAAACTATTTCATCTATACCTTCAAAATGGTATAATAGAAGACAAACAGTAACAAATATGCAGGATGGGCGGTTGACCCTCCATGTTGCCGATTATCGGCAGCCAGGAAGGGGGTGAAACCAAAATGATAGAAGCAGATAAACGTTAACCCCCCTTGTCATTCAAAGACGAAGGGAGGTGAAACGTATAATGATTACAGCAGATGTAGCTAACGTGATTCTAGGATTTGGATCGCTGCTTCTTACAATGATCATGGTTGTAATCATGATTATTGAACGAAAAAAGTAACCCCATCCGCATGTTTGGCGACGGCGATGGGATTACTTTTCCTAAAAGCCAACCGTTCTTAACGCGGTTGTTACTGTTTTACCAGGGAAGCAAGACTGCTCTGGTTTTTTTATTGTGTGCGTTTGTTATCTTCATCATACTACAGCTTATTCAATAATGTAAAGTTACTTGCAGTAACCACACTTACAAAGTTGAGTTATAAAGAAAAACCGGGTATTCGGATTAGTTGGTTGTTAGGGGAGAGTTTGTCTGGTGAGAGACAATAAAGTTGTTTAAAACAGCATTCGTAAGCCTGCATTCTACCGTTTTTTAAACAACTTTTTTTGCGTTACTAACTGATAGGGGTGCGTAGGACGAACAAAAATGAAACAACTTTATCATTAAAAATTGTTATGAGATTAAATTCATCTGAAACAATGGTTTAGTGCAAAATAGAAGTTGAGAAGATTGCAAGAAAAAGGTTAGAAGCAAATAAAACAAAAAAGGCTTACTGTAAGATTAAAATAAAATCGTACCGTTTGTAAAAAAGATGTACCGTTTAAAATAAAGTTTTCCCCTTTGGATGTAATTTGTCTAAGGGTTTTCTTAGATAATAGTAAGATAAGGTTGTACCGCAATCGGGCCATGATTGTGGAGTAGCTTATTGTGTAAATAACGAAGGTTTGAAATAATTATGGTAGATTGGAATGTCAGAGGTGCAATATGGGATATATCATACATACATTACTTCATTTTTTGGTAGGTGCAAGTATATCATTCATATTAATAAACGAGGATGATAGAACTAAATCAAAACGTTTCGTCATAATGTTTTTTGGTGGAGCGGCTGCTATTTCGCCAGATGTTACGAAATTCTTTGGTGATTTATTGGGACATTCGATTTGGTTTGTCTTCGTTTTTGGTTTGTTGTTTGCTATTCTATTTCGATGGCTCACGAAAGATATTTCTTTCAAGAAATTATGGTCCATATTTTCCTTAACTGTGTTTGTAGGACATATTCTTATCGACTACATAGGGAACGGAGTAGCTTTTCTCTATCCATTTGCAAAAGAAGAGTTTGAGTTCCATATTGTTCATAGCATGGATGCTGTCATTATATTTGTACTGCTTTTTGCATTGTCTGTCGGGATTTTTAATTCGAAAGGAAAGAGGTTCATTTTAACTGGAGTTCTTGTTGTCACATTATATCTAGCGGGATTAGTAGTCTCGAAGATTCAACTTGAACAAGCATTAGAAAATCAATATCAAAGGGAAAATATTAATATATTACTAACTTATCCAGGAGAAAGCCCTTTACAGTGGTCATTCCAGGTAAGAACAGATGAAGTTTGGTATAGCGGGTATTCTCCTGTTTTAAACCAAGAAATTTTTATTGAAACTAAAAGAATAGTAAACTAATGTAGTATTCTGCAAACGGGCGCTTTTCTTTAATAAGGAAGAGCGTCTGTTACATGTCTCCCAGCGGTCTTGAACTTTTTTATACTGCTATTTCATTAGTATTGTTGAATAACTCAGTATATTTTGAACATACTT
>NZ_VTOK01000031.1:0-5690 GCF_009765375.1 Alteribacillus sp. YIM 98480 | reverse complement strand
TTATCAGAGGCTTGGGAAAGCTATCAGCGTGATAAAAAGATTGAGGGCTATTCAGAATTGACACTGAAAACCTATCGTTTTCAGTACCATCTGCTTTTACGATACTTCGGAGATACCGATATGAATAAAATAACTGCAAATCAATTAAAAGAATATCTGATGGATGCAGGGGATCATTTAAAGTCATCTAGTTTAGGACATCGCATTCGTTGTATCCGTTCCATTTTCAAATGGACATATGATGAGGGTTTTATTAATGAAAACGCCGCAGCCAAATTGAAAGAACTCAAGGTCGGAAAAAGGATACCAAAATTCTTAACTGAGCTTGAAATCGAGCATCTTAGGGAATATGCCCAACTTCTATGGAGAACGCTTTATTTGAGTTTATTTATTCCACGGGCTGTCGAATTGGCGAAGTGGTAAAAATCAATCGTGATGATATAAACTTCTCGACCAATTCTGTGATTGTCCATGGAAAAGGAAACAAAGAGAGGGAAGTGTATTTTAATACGCGCTGTTCCCTCTGGTTAAAGAGGTATTTAGATGAAAGGCAGGACGAGGATTCGTGTTTGTTTATTACGGAGAGAAGTCCTAAAAGACGTATGAGCATTGATTTAATAAGATATATCATTAAGAGAATATCGAATCGAGCAGGGATCAAAAAAAGCATCCATCCTCACCAATTACGTCACAGCTATGCCACTCATATGATGAACAACGGAGCTCCGCTGGAAGTAATTCAAAGCTTACTTGGTCATGAGAAAAGTGAAACAACCAAACTATACGCTCAACTTAGCGGGAAGATAAGGCATGACCTTTACAGTAAATATTTCTAAAGAGTGAATACCCAGCATCCTTTTCATTTAAAAGAACGTCTAAACCACGCCAATGTATGGTAAAATAAGAATAATTATATTTTAATGGGGTGGAAAGTATGAGTGTGGAAAAGAGATTTTTACATGAATTTCAAAGCCTCCCAAAAGACAAACAACAAGAAGTTATTGATTTTATTGAATTTCTTCATCATAAGGAGAAAAAAGAGGAAGAAAAGCTATCTTCTCTCATGGATGATGTAATGAAAGATAATAAAGAAGCTCTCAAGGAGCTTTCTAAATAATGAAGAGTATTTCTATAGAGCACGTCATCCTGTTTTATCAAAAAATTGTTGAAGAAACGGGCGGCTCATATGGTATCAAGGACCAGTCGTTAATAGAAAGTGCGTTGAATCGAGTTTTCGCCACTTTTGATGGCGAGGACTTATACCCAAATGATTTGGATAAAATTGCCGCTATTACCTTTGGTTAATAAATAATCATGCATTTGTTGATGGGAATAAACGGGTTGGTGTGTCCGTTATGCTTCTACTTCTTAAGTTAAATGATATCAATATGGAGTATACACAAGATGAACTGGTTACCCTTGGACTTGAAGTAGCCGGTGGACAATTAGATGCAAAGGATATTAAGAAATGGATCAGTACTCATCAAGTAGATTAATGGATGAGTACTTTTCTTATTTAACAGCAAAAAACCTTGTTGAATTAGGTATTCACCCTACTCTACAATCAGGCAGTTTAGCTTAACAAAAGAGAGGAATAAGGGGGGGGATAATTTTGAGCAACAAGAAAAAAATTATAGGTTTAATTTTGCTGGCTATTTTTTCATATCTGGTTTTTATTCAAGTTTCTTTGTTAATCAAATTGCGGTATTGCCATTGTCAGAGTGCAAACCTATGTTTATTTTTACACCAGAAAATGTTGAATATTGTAGTGATATTTATACAGTTGATGCGTTCTTGTTGTCTTTTAAGTATCCAACCACTTATCTCTGTATTATCTCTGGATTAATTATTATAATCTCTCTATTTAATAACAAGTGGAGTTTAAAATAACTAATTGATTCAGTGATTACTTGTTAAACAAACGGGCGCTTTCCTGTAATAAGGAGAAGCGCTTATTTTCCTTTTTAGGGACATTTTGTTGAGGAGAAATTTAGAAAGAAAAATGTAGGGGGATAAAATATGATTGATGCTGGTTGGCTTAACATCGGCAGTTTGATACTTGGATTAGTAGCTTGGATAATTCCTATTATTAATCTTGCAAGATATATAAAACAGGAGAATAAGAAATGGATTGCTCTGTCCATTTATATCAGTTTTAGCGCTTGCGCTATCGCAATATGTTTACAAATTTTTTATAACCTTCACTTGGTAAAAATTGAAGACTGGGCTGCTCTGATGGACACGATGTGTGGTGTAGCTGTTGCTTCAACAGTACTTGTCATTGTTACCATTTTATTAAATGCACTTACGTTGTTTTCGTATCGGGATAGGGGCGCATTGTAAAACAATTGGAGGCATTAGTTGAAGACTCAGTTTCGAGATAACAGACCGTTTAAAACTAAATTTGATTAATGTCGCATGTGTAATATAAGGAGAATGAGGCAAATTGTATGAAGTTCTAATAGAGAGGTGCTAACTCTCGTCATATGAGCAATATAAACCAAACGAAGCTGTTAATAATGCTGTAGTGCGTAAATAAAAAATCGAAGAATGAAGGGAGGCAAAAATGAAGAATCTTGCACATTCCGAATGGAGGTTAAGTGTGATGGCTCTAGCGGCCTTTATAGGGAAAGGGATGATTGAATAGCAATGCTGTCTATTTCTTTTCACCAAACGAATTTCTTTTTTAATGGAGTTAATTGTTTAGAACAAGCGTTATAAGTTAATCCTTTTCCTGTTTGTTTGTAGGTATTGTTCCCTTTTGCTAAAAAATGATTACATACAAATCGTAATAACTTTTGTCTACTCAAAATAAAACCACCAAATATATTTGGTGGCTTGTGGGTGTGTTAGATGTGATATATATATAACTGTGTTATTTTTGTACGTTTGCTGCTTGAGGTCCACGTTGACCGTCGACAACATCAAAAGAAATGTGTTGTCCTTCATCTAGAGTTTTAAACCCTTCGTCTTGAATAGCAGAGAAGTGTACAAATACATCATCAGCACCTTCGCGTTCAATAAAGCCGAATCCTTTTTCTGCGTTAAACCATTTTACTGTACCTTGTTCCATCATTCATTTCCTCCTTGTGTGTATAATACACACAACATGTATTCTTAAAACTTGTTCTACTAACCAGCAAGACGACATAGGTTAACCCTTTATCTTTATCTAACTTTTAGAAGTTTGAACAAAATCAAGTATACAAACTTTACCATCTTTTTCAAATGAATGCAAGGTTTATTTTATTGAATACAATATTTAACATTTTTCAATTGTGTTTTCCTGTTTATAACGGGGTAGCTCAGGGAAGTATTACAATGGTTATGTCTTCTTATTATATTTATATGTATGATTTCTTTTGAAGTTTTAAATGACTTATTGTAAAGAGTTATAGAAAGCATAAATGATGCCAGGGGGACACACATGAGTAAACAAAAACAAGCAGAATTAAGAAAAAGCGTAGCACCTTTTGCAAATACAGATAACAAAAAAAGTATAAAACAGTTATTAAATTCTATTACGCCATTCTTCCTGCTTTGGTTTCTTGCCTATCAAAGTTTATCTATATCTATTTGGTTGACCCTTGGATTAGCAGTTGTCGCAGCAGGTTTTTTGGTTCGAATATTTATTATTTTTCACGATTGTGCCCATATGTCCTTTTTTACAAACAATAAAGCAAATAGATTTTTTGGTACCATGACTGGGATCCTCACCCACTTCCCATTTGATAAATGGAAAAGAGAACACGCGATCCACCACGCGACAAGTGGAAACCTGGATAAACGAGGAACAGGAGATATATGGGTAATGACAGTGGATGAATATAGGAAATCCTCCTTTTGGAGACGGGTGTCCTACCGATTCTATCGACATCCCATCATTATGTTTGGACTGGGTCCGTTCTTTCTTCTTTTAATAGTGAACCGTAAGAATCGAAAAGAAGCAGAACGGAAGGAACGATGGAATACCTACTTGATCAATGCTTCTATTGCAGCAGTCTATGCGGTCCTAATCGTTACTGTAGGATGGCAGTCCTTTCTAGTTATTCAGCTTCCTATTCTGTTCGTGTCAACATCCATTGGGATATGGTTATTTTATGTCCAGCATCAATTTGAGGATTCCTATTTTGAAAATGAAGACGAATGGGACTATGTAAAAGCGGCTGTCGATGGCAGTTCCTATTATAAACTTCCAAGATGGTTACAGTGGATCACGGGTAGTATTGGATTCCACCATGTCCATCATTTAAGTCCCAAAATCCCTAATTATCACTTGGAAAAAGCACATGAATCAACTCCGCCATTACACCGGGTAACAACATTAACCTTCATATCCAGTTTAAAATCTATTCGTTTTAGGCTATATGATGAAGCAAATAAGTCATTTGTCGGTTTTAATGATGGAAAAGGTCTTGGTAAGACAACAACATCCAAAGAGAAGCTCAATCATAGAACCGGTTTTACGGAAAAATAAATGAATGCGAGACCCTTCTCTTTTCACGGGAAGGGTCTTTTATTACAAAAATGGTTCCCATTTTTTTGACATGGTGGGAGGAACTTACGTAGGCAAAGCTTATCAAGCTTATTAAACTATTGTTGGGTACTTATCTTTAATAAGATATCGAACAATAATCTTCAATAATCGGGGCGCGATTGTGGAAGTTTTTCAAACCCTTTCCAGCAATGAAACAACTTTATTATTTATGAACAACGTGTGCAGGCTGTTTTATGATTCCTCTTCCGTAAGCGCTAACTCTCTCGTTCTCTCTGAGAAGTTAGCAATCTTCTTAAAGAGTGATCCTAACTCCATATATTCTTCACAAATCTGGTCGTAGTCGCTTTTTAACCGTTTGTAGGCTCCCTGTAATTCTTCTAATTCCTTTGTTTGCGTTTGATAACGAGCCTGTAATTGAGCAATTCCCTCTTTCTTCAAATTTTCCAATATAGATATTGCTTCGTCAATCTTTAAATTAATAGAGTAATCAATCTCTTTATCCATGTTGTATTTTTGTTCGGTTTCTCCTAAAGTTTCACATTTCTGCTTTGCTACTTCTATTTTCTCCTTATACTTTTTGCGTAACACACCATTCCAACGGTATCCACACGCGTTTTTCGATCTCTTTAATCTTTCTGCAGTTTCTTCAAAAGCCTTTAATTGAGGAAGACCTGCTTTGATATGATTAAGAACACTATCTGCTAATATCTTGTCTTCTTTTTGGCTCCAAGCATCTTTCCTGCTCATAAAACACACTCCCAGTTATAGGTTAATGTACCAATGACCGTCTAGTTACATAGCTGCTTATCAAAGATAAAGTATAAGAGGGGTGATGTATCATGTTTATAAAGCCCATGCTCCTGCATGCGAGCAAAGAACCTTCGATGGAAAAAGATTACATTTGTGAAACAAAATTCGATGGGGTTAGACTCATACTTTCAAAATTTAACGGGGATGTTAAACTTTTTACTCGCCATAACAATGAAGTAACCGCTAATTTTAAGGAACTTATTGATATAGATATTCCAGATGGAACGATTTGGATCGGTTACACTTAGCTAGACAGATTTGATAAGGTCATATAGACTTAGTTCAAATAAACACTAAGGAGAATGGTATATGACTAGACGAGAAAGAAGAAGCTTTACAAAAGAATTTAAAGAACAAATCGTCCAGCTGCATGCTTCAGGAA
>NZ_VTOK01000030.1 GCF_009765375.1 Alteribacillus sp. YIM 98480 | reverse complement strand
GGCTAATTTGCGTTTCACTCGAATGTCGGTGAGAGGCAAAGAAAAAGTAGAAAATGAACTAGGATTTGTATTCATGGCGGTAAACTTGAGAAAGTATACCGCCTCCAAACATCATGGACCCCTGAATAATAATCAAAAAAGATTCCGATTATCAAAAAACGATAATCGGAATCTTTTTTACTATTTCGGGCTAGTTATGTCCCAGCCCCTGCTTTTTTGTTCCAAAATGGGTCGAAATATTACACCATACAGAAAAAGTAGCACTTTGGAAGAGCTGCCGGGCAGGCTGCGTGAAATGCGCAGCAGCAAGCTGTGTACCTAAAGCCGCCTTTTGGATACCAATTTCAAGAATTTAATCTAATACAAACATGCTGCTAGCAGACGTAAAAAGTTGCGTGGTATACTATTTTTTAAAAGCAGAAAGGAGTTTTGTTCATGAAAGGTGATGCTCAATACCAGAAAGCTACTTTTGCTGGAGGATGTTTCTGGTGCATGGTTAAACCATTTGATGAAATGAAAGGAATCGTTAGTGTCATTTCTGGTTACACAGGTGGAAATGTTGAAAACCCAACGTACGAAGATGTAAAAACAGGCCAGACCGGTCATTATGAGGCTGTACAAATAACTTTCGATCCTCACTTGTTTCCCTATGAGAAACTTCTGGAATTGTATTGGCCTCAAGTTGATCCTACGGATGACGAAGGCCAGTTTCACGACCGAGGGCCTCAATATAGAACAGCCATTTTTTATCACAATGAGCTGCAGAAAGATTTAGCAGAAAAATCTCGACAAGATATAAAAGACAGCGGCCGTTTTCAAAAACCGATCGTCACAAAAATTCTACCCGCTGCAACCTTTTACCCAGCTGAGGAATATCATCAGGACTTCTATAAAAAAAATGAAAAAGCGTATAAAAAAGACCGTGAGCAATCAGGACGTGATGAATTTATCGAGACGTATTGGAATTCTTGAGCTGCTGTAGAAGCACATCAGAGCTTCTATTATCCTGCTGAGCCGTTGCAAGTCTGCAATGAATATATTAAAATATCTTTGTAAAGACGGGATGTAGCTCAGTTTGGCAGAGCACAGGCATGGGGTGTCTGGAGTCGCAGGTTCAAATCCTGTCATCCCGACCAGTTTCGAATATACCTAATAAAGCTGTGTCAAAGAAAAATTCTTTTAACACAGCTTTCTTTAACTAAACAAATTCGCAAGCCATTCAATGCCATAAAAAGAAACAGCCGTCATTCCTAACGTCCATAGGGCAAGGCTGACATTCATCCACCATACAACCTTTCTTTTCTTTGCGTTAAAAGCCATTGCAAATATAGTTGCCAAGTGGATACCTGTTATCCCGGGCCCAGCAAGCGCAAGTCCTGCTACACCATATTTATCAAATACACGCTGCATTTTTTCTTTCCTCGCTTGTTTTTTAGCAAACTTATCATTATCTGCGCTTTGCTGAATAGCACGCTTAAACCTAGTCCGTTCTTTCCATTTTTTTATCCATTTCATTTCACGTAAGCAATCCATACCGTAAATTAATAAAAAAACTGGTAAAGCATTTCCAAGGAAGGCAATTACACCAACCATCACTGGATTTAACCCCGCTCCTATTCCGATAGGGATTACTACTAATAGTTCGAGCCAAGGCGTTGCTGCCATTAAAAATATACTTATATACCAACCGATAACTTCTGTCATTATCCCCACCTACTTTCTAACACATATCCCATTCCAAAACACCATCCAACCAGCTTCTAGTTTGGATTCCACTTTTTCTTTTGAATATATAAACATGTCTGTAGAAATTCCATCAAGCAATGTATAAAAAGCCTGCAAATATATTTGTATATCTCCTGGCTGAATTTCATTGCTTTTAATACCATCTTCAAATAACTGAATGTAGATTTCATCCGTTTCGCCTTCCCATAATTCAAAGCGTTTCACGATATTTTCTCTAAGGTCCATTGGCGGAAACATCAATACTCTCATGTACATCATGCCTATATCGTGAGAGCTTAAAAATTGCGCTGTTGATACTAGAGCTTGTTTTAATTTTGTTTTTACAGTCTTTACTTTTATGTTAGCTAAGGACTCATTAACATAGTCTACATAGGCGCGAAAAACATCTTCAATCGTCGCGAAATACAGTGCTTCTTTGCTATCAAAATGATTGTATAATGACGGCTTTTTAATCCCTACTCGCTTTGCTATATCTGACAGACTTGTTCCATCGTAACCATTTTCGGCAAATAATTCTAAAGCGTTTTTTTTAATTTTATCTACTGTCATATCCTCAACCCCTTCAACAGCAAACTAACTAACGGTCGGTAGTTATTTTACACTGAACGCATAGATGAGTCAATAATAATCGTTTCCCTCACTAATAAACATAATTTTCCGTAAACTTATTAAACAAAGAATCTTATTATTTAAGCATTAATTTTGGCTAAGTCTTCACGTCTTGTTAAGGATTTACTCGTAGAACAGCAGTTAGAACTGGAGCTGGATAACAATTCTTAGAAACACTCTGCTTTTTATTCACCTAAAAATGTCACGAGCTGTTGGAGGGAAAAAAAATAAGCCTGCGCGTCAACGCAAGCTTTAAAAAATTGCCTATTTTTTTAACGTTACAGCAGTACCATAAACCATCACTTCAGAAGTACCGTTCATAATAGAAGAAGAAGAGTAACGTACGCTTACAACTGCATCCGCTCCCAGCTTTATTGCTTCTTCTATCATTTCTTTTTCAGCGTATTCTCTTGCTTCTAAAAACATTTCTTCATACTCTTTCATCTTTCCGCCAATCAGTCCTCGTAAACTTCCTGCAATATCTTTGCCAAGGTGTTTAGCTCTTACCGTATTACCTTTTACTACTCCTAAAGCTTCCTTTACCTCACTACCTGCTACATTTTCCGTATTAACAATTATCATAAAATCCGGCCTCACTTTTAACAGACTTCATTTCTATTATATACGAAAGAAAGCCGGAAAAGTTTCATTATTAAACGTATTCTGGCTCTTCTTTAGAAAAAAACCATTTTAATGCATGAAAGACATCACCTTTTTGCTTCAGAATATAATGACGGAAGCGATCATCATTAATTTTTCTGTACGCTTGCATCAATGTGGAGTGACGCTGATATTGGTTTACCTCTGCATAACCTACCATGCTGGACAATTCCATTAATTCATTCATTAACCGTAAACATTTATGATTGTCAGAGGTTAAATTGTCTCCATCTGAAAAATGAAAAGGATAAATATTATAAAGAACTGGAGAATAATTTTTATCAATCGTTTCAAGTGCTTTTTCATAAGCAGAAGAACAAATAGTTCCACCACTCTCTCCTTTTGAAAAGAAGTCTTCTTCACTTACAACTTTTGCTTCCGTGTGATGTGCAATAAATTCGATATCCACTGTCTCATATTTCGTTCTTAAAAATCGTACCATCCAAAAGAAAAAACTTCTTGCCATAAATTTTTCCCATCGTCCCATAGAGCCTGAAGTATCCATCATAGCAAGGACAACCGCCTTAGACTCTGGTTTTACTTTTTCATTCCATGTTTTAAAACGAAGGTCTTCATTGTAAATAGGATTAATATTAGGTTTGCCTTTTAATGCATTTCTCTTAAATGCGGATAAAATGGTGCGGCGCTTATCAATATTGCCCATTAACCCCTGTTTACGTATGTCATTAAATTCTATATCTTCTACTACTATTTCGTCCTTCTCTTTTTGCTGCAAGTTAGGTAAAGTCATTTCACGGAATAACAGTTCTTCTAATTCTAATATGGATACCTCAGCTTCATAATAATCTTCCCCTGCTTTGTCGCCTGGTTTTTTCCCTGAAGCTCCTTTTTGCTCCTTTCCTCCTCCAGGTTCCCTTGCGATGACGTCTCCTTCTTTACTGTCCCCATCACCTTGACCTGTATATTTGTTATTGTCCATATTATATCGAATTTTATATTCATCCACAGAGCGAATAGGAATACGGATTACATCTTTACCATTGGACATAATAATATTTTCCTCTGAAATGAGGTCCGGTAAATTTTGTTTCACAGCTTCCTGCACTTTTTCCTGATGACGCCTTTGATCTTGATAACCTTTTCGATGAAGGGACCAGTTCTCTCGAGACACTATGAAATTATGCTTACCATTTCCTGACATCATGGGCCCCCTTTCAATGCTACCCATTTAAAAGTGGATTATTCTTATCTTATGCGATGAAATCAATATAGTTGCAAAAATTCTGACTAAAGACCAACCTATCTTTATTTACTTTATGAAAAAAACCTTTGTGGCATAACCACAAAGGTTTCAAATCTTAGCGCATAAATGTAAATTCATTTATTGGCCAGTAACGGATATTTGCTTTTCCAACAATTTCATTCATATCAATAAAACCTAACTGTCGGCTGTCCATACTGTTTTGTCTATTGTCACCTAGAACAAATACTTTTCCTTCAGGGACTTCTGTCTCTCCAGTAATTTCTTCTAATGTAAAATCATTAGTGAAATCGTCCCCTCCCATCTGGTTTTTAAAAGGGGTCAAGTATTCTTCCGTTTGTTTTTCACCATTTATATAGAGGGTGTCGTCTTCATATTCAATGTAATCACCTGGAAGTCCGATAATTCGTTTTATATAATCACTTTCTTCATTTGCATGAAACACTACCAGATCAAAGCGGTCAGGTTCCGAAAATTCATAGCCTATTTTATTAATTATTAAACGTTCACCGTTTTCAATTGTCGGCATCATAGACTCTCCATGTACCATATAATTGGCAAAAAAGAAAGTACGTACAATTAATACGATGATAATAACAACGGCAAACGTCTTAACCCAATCCCAAATTTCCCGTGCTAAATTATTCATCATCTCTCCTCCATTCATTCTATTATAATGTATCATTGTTATACATAAACGGCAATTGTTGAGTTTCTTGTTAAAAGCTTTTTGCTGAGATAGCTTTAGAAAAACTAAGCTTGCCGCCGGCTTCTATGATGGAAGTCGTAGTTTTACTTATACCTTGATCCTTTTCCTAAAGTATAAGAAAAGTGCAAGCGCCCTGGTCAGCCGCGACAGGTTCTGGAGCTTTCGCGCAGGGTCGCCTGCGGCCCGGAGTCGAAAGGGAAGACATCAGACGTTCAGCTCATTTTAATGAACTTCTCCTAAGATCGCACACGTCGACGCATAGGATGTGCGAATGTCGCCAATGCCATAGGACGCGGCGTTTTTGGCGACGAGTGTGCAACGTTGAAGTCACCACATCGTGTGGATGTACGTCCTGTGACAACGCTGAACGGGCTTGCACAGGAGGTGTTGACTTTTGCGTTGCGACAGGACGTTCGCGGTTTTAGCAAAAGTTCCTCTGTATCGTGTGCGCCTGAGCGGCTGGGCGCTGAAGCTAGACATCAAAAACGCCAAGATGTATACTTTCTTACCTAGTAAAAAAGCCTTTCTTCATAATGAAGAAAGGCTCAACCAAATATCATTTACTTAATCGTCTAACGATTCAACAGACTTCCCACGTAGCGCAGTAATTCATTTGCAGATACTGAATTATACCCATGTTCATCAATTAACCTAGCAATCACATCATTAATTTTCTTCAATTGAGATTCATCTGGTGTTTTTGTAGACGTCGTTATTTTCACTACGTCTTTTAGATCTGCAAACAATTTCTTTTGTATTGCTTCTCTTAAGCGTTCATGAGAGTTATAATCAAACCTTTTCCCTTTTCGTGCATAAGCGGAAATTCGAATTAAGATTTCTTCACGGAACGCTCGTTTTGCATTCTCAGAGATACCAATCTGTTCTTCAATAGAACGCATCAGCTTTTCATCAGGGCTCATTTCTTCCCCGGTTAACGGATCTGTTAATTTGTTTTTATTGCAATACGCCTCTACATTATCTAGATAATTATCCATTAATGTCTTGGCTGACTCTTCATAAGAATAAACAAATGCTTTTTGGACTTCTTTCTTAGCAGCTTCATCGTATTCTTTTCTCGCAACCGAAATAAAATCTAAATACCTTTCCTTATCTTCTTTCGATATGGATGCATGCTGATCGAGTCCCTCTTTTAACGAACGAAGAACATCCAGGGCATTTATAGATGCAACATCTTTACGAATAATGGCAGATGAAATACGGTTTATCACATACCTCGGGTCTATTCCGTCCATGCCTTCATCTTGATATTCATTTTTCAATTCTACCACGTCTTGTTCTTTAAAACCTTCAAGTTCTTCCCCGTCATATAAACGCATCTTTTTGACGAGATCTACACTTTGTTTTTTCGGATCCTTTAACCTGGTTAAAACAGAAAATACTGCTGCTGTCCGTAAGGCGTGTGGAGCAATATGCACATGAGCCATATCACTTTCTCTAATCATTTTTTCATAAATTCTTTCTTCATTTGTAACACTTAAATTATACGGAATATTCATAACGATAATCCGTGAGTGAAGTGCTTCATTCTTTTTGTTTGAAATAAAAGATTTATATTCTGCTTCATTCGTATGAGCTACAATGAGTTCATCCGCACTAATGAGGGCAAAACGTCCAGCTTTAAAATTTCCTTCCTGAGTTAAAGATAACAAGTGCCATAAAAATTTCTCGTCACACTTAAGCATTTCTTGAAATTCCATCATACCTCTATTTGCTTTATTTAATTCTCCATCAAACCTATAAGCTCTAGGATCTGACTCTGAACCATATTCAGCGATCGTTGAAAAGTCAATACTGCCGGTTAAATCAGCAATATCCTGTGATTTAGGATCAGACGGGCTGAATGTTCCTATTCCAACTCTCCTGTCTTCTGAGAAAAATATTCGTTCCACCATGACATCTTCAATATTTCCACCATACTCTTTTTCAAGCCGCATCATATTTAAAGGGGAAAGATGGCCTTCTACTCGAATGCCATATTCATCATAAAATTCTTTTCTAAGGTGAACCGGTATCAAATGCAGGGGGTCTTCATGCATTGGACAGCCTTCGATTGCATAAACAGCACCTTCATCCGTTCTCGTGTATTGTTCTAACCCTCGCTTTAGTAAAGTAACAATCGTTGACTTACCGCCGCTTACCGGCCCCATTAAAAGTAAAATTCTTTTCCTGACATCAAGCCTGCGGGCAGCAGAGTGAAAATATTCTTCTACTAATTTTTCTAAGGAATCCTCTAAACCGTAAATTTCTTTTCCAAAAAACTCGTACATTTTTTTGCTGTCTCTTTCTGTTACACCCGCATCCTTTATCATATTATATACCCGTGAATGAGCAGTCTGAGCAATATGAGGATATTCTTTCACTAACTCTAAATATTCCCTAAAAGTTCCGCGCCACTTTAAGTTTTCTTCTACTTCTCGAGACTGACGTATTTTATCAATAATACTCAATTTAAGAGCCTCCCTTTCTTCGTAAAACAGAGTAAGATGCGAAGAAAGCAGATTGGGCTGCTTCCTAAATACCTTGTTCATTACTCCATATCTATGCAAAAAAAAAGAGAACATAACCCTGCTCTTTTGCCGATATTAAAGTTAGAAAAGAAAAATTTGTGCTTGAGAGTGTGAAACCTTATGAAAACTTCAACTGGATACGTATTTATAGTGTTTTTAATGATAGTTTTTATGATCTTACTTAGCAGCACGATGCATCAAGCAAATAATGTTAAAAGTATAGAAACAGTGTTAGAAAGTGAAGTCCACATAAACAGCATCAAAGTTCCGCAGAATAGTTATATTTATGATAAAAACGGTGAACGTTTTTCTACAGTTAAATTAGAAGAAAATCGGAAGTACATTGATTACGAGGACATTCCAGAACTTGTCATCCAGGCTTTTTTATCTACCGAAGATCAACAGTTCTACGAACATAAAGGGGTGGATATCTCGTCGATTGTTCGGGCACTTATTGTAAATGCCAGATCCAACGATATTGAAGAAGGAGCAAGTACCTTAACACAGCAGGTTGTCCGAAACATATATCTTTCTCATGAACAAACGTATAATCGTAAACTCAGTGAAGTACTTTACTCCTACCAGATTGAAAAAGATTATTCAAAGAGTGATATTCTAGAGCTTTACATTAATACGATTTATTTTAACAACGGTATTTACGGATTTGAAACGGCAAGTCAAACATATTTCGGCAAATCAAGTAAGGAACTGACCCTTGCTGAGCTATCATTTCTAGCAGCTATTCCAGCAAACCCCAGTCATTATGATCCATTAACTAATAAAGAGAACACTCATTTGCGGCAGCAATGGATTCTAAATAAAATGGTGGAAGCAGAAGTAATTACAGAAGAAGATATGGAAAAAGCTTTATTACAGAATGTAGAAATCAATTTTACTGAACCATCAGAGCACTATCCTGATTATGCGCACTATATTGAACACGAATTAAAACAATTGATAGCATCTAAAGAAGGGTATCAACAAAAAATGGATACAGCTGATGAAAAGGAAAAAGTAACGATACAAAAAGAATTAAAAAGCAGAGTACATGAAATTCTTCAATCAGGTGTACATATAGAAACATCTATGGATCCCGTTATTCAAGAACAGGCAGCAGCTAATCTCAATGACCAATTAAATCGATGGAACGTACAAGGAGCAGCTGTGATTATTGATCATGCCAAAAACAGCATCGCAGCTATGAGCGGAGGCAGAGACTATCAAAAATACGATTTCAACCGAGCCTTTCAAGCGTTTCGTCAGCCTGGTTCCACAATAAAACCGCTGCTCGTATTCGGCCCTTATATCGATCAAACCCAAACTAGCCTTAAAACACATATAAGTACAGACCAGTTCTGCCGCAACGACTACTGCCCTTCTAACGCAGGAGGTGGTTATTACGGCAGCACGACAATAGAAAATGCTTTCGCTCAATCTTACAACACCGTTGCTGTTAGACTGTTTGATCAAGTAGGTATTTCTACAGCTTTTTCTTATCTAGAAAAGTTTGGTTTTTCACAAATGGAGCCTGAAGATTATTCGCATCCAGCTGCAATAGGTGGTTTTTCTCACGGAATGAGTCCTTTAGAGTTAACAAGGGCCTACACCGTTTTTTCTAATGATGGCCATTATACTAAAGCTAGAGGCATTAAACAGGTTAAAGATAATGATGGAAATGTTTTATATGAATGGAATAACAGCTCTGAACCCATTTGGGAGGAAGAAACAAATGACAAACTTAGAACGATGCTGCAAAAAGCAGTTACCGATGGAACAGGCCGATACGCAAATATACCAGGAGATAACATCGGGGGTAAAACAGGTACTACTAACGATACGTTTGATTTGTGGTTTGTTGGTTATAACGATCGCTTTACTACTGGAGTGTGGATTGGACAAGATACCCCGGCAACTTTAAAGCATATACAGCCCTCACGCCCTCATTTAAGCTTGTGGAAAGACATAGTATCACATCTTCCTCAATAGCAAAGAAGCGGCTGCTCTTAACCGCTTCTTTATATAGGAAGACTATTAATAAAACTATTATAAAGCCTTATAGCTGCATAAATTACAGCCAGCACAAAAACACACCAAAAACTAATGTGGAAAAAAATCATTCCAAACATTCCTGCACCAGACATGGATTCCGCGACATTATACACAAAATAAATGAAGTAAATAACGGTTGCCAGTAAAAAGCTAGCCCCTATTCCAGCAGGAAAGGTTATAAACAAAAGAGAACAACAACTCGCTATTAAGTAAATCCATGTTCCGCCACGAATTTTACGAAGTTCATTTCCATCTTCATCTTTAGAAAAAAACAATAAAGATAACTCCATCATAGTATTGGCAATTAACTTTAGCGCAGCAAATACCATAAAATAAAAAAAAGTTAATAAAAAAAGCAGTGTTAATTTTATACCGGTTTCAGAGAAAAATTCCAGCATTCCGGTATATAAACCAATATCTGACAGCCATTCAATAATGATATTTTCGGTATAGATAGAAAGTGAAATACTGAACAGCAAGATTGAAAACAAAGGAAAATGACTTGTTAGGTATGTATTTTTCATTGCAATTCCTTATCTCCCGTTGTTATTACCATGAAGGATTAAGCGGAAGGGTGTTCCCTTCCGCTTAATCCTTTTATAAATGATGTATTACTTCAAAAGCTTTTAATTCGCTTCCAGAAGCAGGTCCTTTCTCTTTAGACTCTCTTTTTTCCTGGTGAGCCTTTTTAAAAGCATCACTATTAAGCCAATCTTCATAATGCTGCTTTGATTCCCACTTTGTAAAAACAACTTGTTTTCCGTTTTCCTCATCTTGTTCTAAAAACATAAAATCCAAACATCCTGGAATGGCTTTCATATTTTCAGCACTTTTGCCAAAACGGCCTTTCATTGCTTCTTTTGCTTCATTTGGTACATGAAGCTCATTCATTACTACATACATTTACAGATACCTCCCGTATAAAAAGTACAAAAATAGCATAGCATACTTTATAAATTAAATACGATACATTACCTTATTATACCAATGTAACAGATGAACCTCCAAATGATAATGTTAACCAAGGATTCACAGCACTTGGGAAATAGGGTATAATATATTTATGAAGACAAGCGTTAAAGGAGGATTTACATAATGAAATTAGTGTTGCTCCTTGGAGTATGTGTTGCTTTTCTCGTATCCATCCTTACTGCAGGTTTTGAAGATAAACCTCATAAGTATTAATTTTTCCATCAAAAAGAGCCTTATAGGCTCTTTTTGTTTATTCAAAACACTTATTTATTAGACTATCTGTTCCTTAGCCATCCCTTTTGACTCCGGTTGTAAATGCCTCTGTGCGAGCGAGGACCGCCTTCCACATGCACTCACGACCAGACAACTGAAACACGTGTTTTTGGCCAAACATTTTTATTTCTAAGGGCTTTTCTTAATACAACGCAGAGAAATTTTGCTGTCGTAATGCTTCATATACAAGAATCGCTGCAGTATTAGATAAATTTAGGGAGCGTATATGATTATTTTGAGGGATCCGCAGACACCTATCCACATTATCAGATGTAATATTTTCTGGCAGACCACTCGTTTCTTTACCGAAAACAAAAAAATAATCCGTGTTCGGATCTCCAAAAGAAAACGCACTATATGGTTTTTTTCCAATCGTTTCAATGAAATAAAATTCACCTTTAGTGTAGCATTCAAATAGTTCCTCTAAAGAATCATAATAATGAATCTCTACGTTTGGCCAGTAATCACAGCCCGCTCGTTTTAACATTTTATCATCTGTAGAAAAACCAAGCGGTCTAATTAAGTGTAGATGTGTGCCTGTGCCTGCACAAGTTCTAGCTATATTTCCTGTATTTGCAGGAATTTCTGGTTGATATAATACAACATGAATACTCATTTCTGCACCTCGTCTTATTTCATAACATCACTCGTAATTATACCATAATCTATATCTTACGTTATTTGTATTATATATTATCCGATACGAAAAAATTTATATTTTATGTTTGGTGTCCAAGCAGTGGAATCTTCATATTTCCAATACCTTGCTCTGCTGTTTTCTGTTTGAGCATTAACCAGCGGTTCATTATTGCCATCAAATCCTGTTACTATTGTACTGTGCTGCCAATTTCCATCCCCATTGAAATCATAGCAGATAATATCACCAAGCCCTAAATCTTTTACATCCTCTGATTCTACAGCTGTCAAGCCACTGGTGGATCCGCTCAAATACCAGCGGAATGAGTGAGCAACAGCCCAGCTATAACTCCAATTACTTTTCCCATACCACCATCCCCTCCCTCTATTAGGCATCCCGCGCATAGGTGCCTTTCCAGCACGCAAACATTGCGAAATAAAATTCGTACAATTATTGGTGAATTTTTTATACTGCGGATTATAATCATTCCACCAACGTTCCGCATATTGTACAGCTGCCCGGCGGTCGTATTCAAATGATCTTTTATCTTCTTCTTCAATTGTCGTGGTCCATTTCGGTTCAACTGGAACTTCTTCATGGATCAATTGATCTATGATAATATTACCGTCATGTGTTTTGGCAAACCGTTTTAGTAAATGTTCTTCTAAATGATACTTCTCCCCAATCTTATATAATCTGGAGTAGAAAAGCTGATATGTTATATTTTCTTGTTTACCATTCTTTTGAACCCTGTAAGGTTGAACGGAAGCATTCATTTTAAGCAGGGCAGCCCCTCTTGTTTGTAATGATTGCCTAAAACGATAAAGCATTTCAATCTCTTGTGGTGCTAGTTTTTTGGGTCTAGTCTGTACGTTTCCTAATTGAAAGTTTAACCATTCTTGTATATGAGAATATAGGGCTTTGTCCCAATTTCTTCTCATAAAACACCCTTCCTTTCATTAGACACGGCTTTGTTTTTATCCTATTAATAAGAATCCTTGTTAAGTACAAGTTTCAAAAATAAAAAACGCTGCACCTCTTTGAAAAGAAGTACAACGTATTATAATAATACTATTCCCTATGAAGAGATTTTTTCTAATGCCCCTTCAATTTGCAGCAAATACATTTTTTTGTCCAGACCCCCGCCATATCCAACCATGTTTCCGTTGCTGCCTATAACCCGATGACAAGGAAGAAAAATAGGAAGTGGATTCTTATTATTAGCCGAACCAATGGCTCGAACCGCTTTTGGAGCCCCAATATCTGCTGCTATTTGTTTATATGACCGGGTCTCGCCATATGGTATATGCTGTAGAGCTTCCCAGACTAATTTTTGAAAAGGGGTGCCATATAAATCTAGATGGAGATCAAAGATTTTCCTTTTATGAGTAAAATACTCTTCCAATTGAACCATTGCCTCATTTAATGCTGCTTTATCTTCTATGAGCTGTCCAGATATATTTTGTTTTCGCATCCAAGCATTAATAATGGGCAGCACGTTTTTTGTTTCACCGAACTGTAAGGAGCAAATTCCATTATCTGTTGCAGCTAATGTTAATGGGCCGATTGCACTGCTATAATTAGCATAGTAAATAAACTTTCCTCCCGGCATAAACACCTTTCCTTTCTCCCCTAAGTCAATATAAAAGGTCATTGTGGTGATATGAGAGTTTATAAAAGTGGATGGCCAAACGTTTTGTATATTATTTAGAGGATAACATTTGATCTTCCATTAGTTGATTAAGAGCATTATCAATTTCTTTCAAAACTTCACGCTCTGTCTCGTATCCCTTCGCTTTTTCTAATAGAGTTATTGTTCTTTTCGTATTAATCTGACCAAGTGACCAAGCGGCAGTGCCTCGTATTACAGGTCTTGGATCATTGTTTAGCAATTGACCTAATGTCTCAATCGACTCTTCAGCCTTAAAGTGGCCAAGTGCAATAATAGCATTACGCTGAATCGGTTTTTTACCACGCCATGACCCTGCAAGACGTCCATACTTCTGTTTGAACTCCTTGTTACTTACTTGTAAAAGCGGGAGTAATTTCGGTTTTACAGTTTCTGGATCAGGTTCAAATTCTTCTTGATGATGAAAGTCCATTCCTTTATTTTCAGGACAAACTTGCTGGCATGTATCACAACCGTATAATCGGTTACCTAGCTTTTTTCGGTATCTTTCCGGCAAAAACTCTTTCGTTTGTGTTAGATAAGCAATACATTTATTAGAGTCTAATTGCCCCCCTTGAACCAAAGCTCCAGTTGGACAAGCATCCACACATTTATTGCACGTACCGCACTGTTCTGTAATTGGGTTATCAGGAGGAAGCGAAATAGTCGTGATCATTTCCCCTAGGTATACATAAGAACCAAACTCAGGAGTAATAATGGCACAATTTTTACCGCTCCATCCTATACCAGCCCTTTCTGCAACAGCACGATCAGATAATTCCCCTGTATCTACCATTGATTGACACCTGGCCCCCGGCACAAGCTCCAACATATATTCCTCTAATTTTTGAAGCCGGTCCTTTAATACTCGGTGATAATCTTCCCCCCAAGATGCTCTGCAAAATACTCCGCGTCTATCTCCCTTTGTACTTTTTGGCGGATTCTTCATCTTTGAAGGATAAGCTAGTGCAATAGCAACTATTGTCTTTGCTTCTGGAAGTAACTTGGCAGGAGTAACTCTTTTTTCAATGTCTTTTTCTTCAAAACCGGATTGATAATTTAATCGTTGTTGTTCATGCAGCCGATCTTTTAATGACAAAAATGGATCAGCTGACGTAAAACCAATCTTATCGATACCGATATCTTTACTATATGCCACAATCTTATCTTTGAGCTGGGCCCCTGTCATGATTCCCCTCCTTTCTCACTTCTTATAAAATTATGGTACACTGCAAATAACAAGAGAACGTAAAGGGTGAGTGAGTATAATGCAGTTTATTTTATCTGAAGATTTATTGACGGTGTTACCATCATGTAAGTTCGGTATTATTACTTATAAAAACATCGTTGTAGATGAATCTCCTAATATGCTGAAAGGCAGATTGGAATTTTTTCAGGAAAAAATTCGAACAGATCTAAAGCAGCAATCTGTGCTAGATTATCCAGGCGTTCGTGAATGGCACGATACGTTTAAAACAGCAGGAATAGATCCAAATCGTTACCGTCCTTCCCAAGAAGCATTATTTCGAAGGATAGAAAAAGGGAAAACTCTTCCTTTTATACATTCAGCAGCCGATTTGAATAACTTTTTTTCCTTGCAATATGAAATCCCTATAGGAATCTATAACTATGATACCTTAAGTGATTATATCAAAATTTGTATCGGAAAAGAAGGCGATTCCTTCGAAGGGTTAAACGGCAGAAAGAATAATATGAATGGGAAGATTTGTACATTAGACAACGATGGAGTATTTGGCAGTCCTATTGTCGATTCGCTACGTACAAAAACAGATACAAACACTATCAATGCTGTACAAATTTTTTATTTAAAGCCTTCCATGAAGGAAAGCGAAGTGAGTGAACTACTGCAAGCAGCTTCCAAAATGTTCACTCAACTTCATAGCGGAGAAGCAGATATGTATGTTTTAAACAAAACAGAACAAAAAGCAAAGATAACTTAAATCAGTGTTAAAAAACCGACTCATTTAGATGGGAAGTCGGTTTTTTAAGTTTAACGGTTAGCTTTTTTCTTTTATAACTCATGAATCTCATTTAAGTTTAATTTCATTTGAGTGGTTAATCGCGTTTTCAAAAATGAATTGCAATACAATAAAAAAATTATTAACGCTTTTATAAAGAACAACCTTAGTTTCCAAATGACATAACTACTCCTCTAAAGCAGCAGTAATAAAATCCTTTAGCCGTTTTTCAAATTCCTGAGGTTCGGTATGATAAGCTTTTATATGACCAGTGTCAGGTACAATCCATAACTCTTTGTCACCGCCGGCAGCTTCATAAATACGGGAAGCCATTTCTGTTGGAACAAGTT
Source organism: Alteribacillus sp. YIM 98480 (assembly GCF_009765375.1). Classification (GTDB taxonomy): domain Bacteria; phylum Bacillota; class Bacilli; order Bacillales; family Marinococcaceae; genus Alteribacillus. Next base: position 3,075 of record NZ_VTOK01000030.1, on the reverse strand, counting down.
CATCATCTTCCCCGTGTATTATGAGTAAAGGGCGCGTATTTTTTTGTACTTGCTCAATGGCAGATGCCTCTTTAAATGTGTATCCGTGCCTAAATTGTGTAATGAAACTAGCTACATCAAGCAGTGGAAAGGAAGGCAGGCCGTAAAGATGCATTAATTGATGTGTAAGTTCTTCCTCTACAGTCGTATAACCGCTGTCTGCAATGATACCTTTTACTTCTTCAGGAAGGTCTTCCCCACTTATCATCAGGGCAAGAGATGCACCCATAGATTCTCCGTGTAAAAATATTTCTTCCGCCTCGTGTTCCTCCATTAAAACTTCTATCCACTGTTGAAAATCAAGGCGGTCATGCCATCCATATCCAATATATTCTCCTTCACTTTCACCATGGCCGCGAGCATCAGGCATTAATATTTCATAGCCCATACTATGATACAATGCTGCAATATCTTGAATGCTCTCTTTCTGATTTCTATAACCATGAGCAAGTAAAACCACCTTACCGGAGTTAGACTTATTTTCAATAAAACCAGCTTTTAATGTCAAATTATCAAAAGTGGTAATCGTAAGCGTTTGCATATTCTGATTATTCAACCAATCAGTATCCTGAAAAGAACTCTCACCCGCAGCAGGAGCAGATACTGTTTCCTCGCCTCTATATAACTCCACTTCTGCTCCTCGCTTCACGCTTTCACTGTAAAGATAATGCCCCCCAAAAAGAATAATTGCAAAAAAAATAACAACCATAACTCCTGAGACAATAAGGATCCATTTTTTCATCCCTCTATCTCCCGTCATTCAAAATATAAAAATAAAAATGATTAGAGCATGCTTTGGTGACCAGATATTTCTTTTAATTTTTGAATATAAATGTATTCACTTAATATCACAGCTTTCTCATCAAAATATTGCAGTCTTTTGTAGTGAATGGTGTGTCAGCTTATCAGTAATAATCTGTAATAAATACAGGCATAAGATAAAAACGTTATAGTTTAACAGATGTTTTTTTCATTTAACATCATTTGTAATAATTTATAGTAATGATATAGCAAAACGTTCACAAATTCAATTACTTTTCTGAATATTAGATCTATAATTTGTTTATATCCTTAAAATTAATACTAAAAAATATATTCGCTCATGTTATGTAATATAGTGGCCGTTAAAGGATTTGAATAATTTAAAGGGGGAAGGTGAATGCTTGAATTTCATATAAACAAAAAAAGCGATTCCCTGTAATAGGACATCACTTTAAACTGTTGTTATATTAACGTTATTTCGTTATGCATGGTAGCGGTGGTCGGGGTCGAACCGACACTCCAAAAGGAACACGATTTTGAGTCGTGCGCGTCTGCCAATTCCGCCACACCGCCAAAAATGGTGCCGAGGGCCGGACTCGAACCGGCACGGTTGTACACCAACCGCAGGATTTTAAGTCCTGTGTGTCTGCCAATTCCACCACCCCGGCAGTTAAATATTTAAATGTGTGGAGGCGGCACCCGGATTCGAACCGGGGAATAAGGGTTTTGCAGACCCGTGCCTTACCACTTGGCTATGCCGCCATGTGCATATTATACCATATGAAGAACATGCACATTAAGTGATAATTGGAGCGGAAGACGGGATTCGAACCCGCGACCCCCACCTTGGCAAGGTGGTGTTCTACCACTGAACTACTTCCGCACTCTTTGGCTGGGCTAGCTGGATTCGAACCAGCGCATCACGGAATCAAAATCCGTTGCCTTACCGCTTGGCTATAGCCCATTATTGCAGATGGGGCGATTGGTGGGGATCGAACCCACGAGTGCCGGAGCCACAATCCGGTGCGTTAACCACTTCGCCACAACCGCCATTTTTTTAATGGCAGGGGTAGTAGGAATCGAACCCACATTGGCGGTTTTGGAGACCGCTGTTCTACCATTGAACTATACCCCTATGAACATGGTGGAGGGGGACGGATTCGAACCGCCGAACCCAGAGGGAGCAGATTTACAGTCTGCCGCGTTTGGCCAACTTCGCTACCCCTCCAATGGTGCCGGCCAGAGGACTTGAACCCCCAACCTACTGATTACAAGTCAGTTGCTCTACCAATTGAGCTAGACCGGCATGATGGTGGCTCGAGACGGAATCGAACCGCCGACACGAGGATTTTCAGTCCACTGCTCTACCGACTGAGCTATCGAGCCAATAAATTTTTGTTTTATATGGCGGGCCTGACGGGAATCGAACCCGCGATCTCCTGCGTGACAGGCAGGCATGTTAACCGCTACACCACAGGCCCATTTTTGAATAATAATCTGCGAATCTCTTCGTCAACTGCTGTCGTTCTGTCAGTCACGTACTGATGTACGCTCCTTCCTCACTCCCTTGCTTCCTCGACCTTCTTGATTATTATTCAAAAAGGTGATTGGATCAAAGGCGAATCTCTTCGTCAACTGCTGTCGTTCTATCAATACAGATAATTACTATTAGATTAAATTGGTTGCGGGGGAAGGATTTGAACCTTCGACCTCCGGGTTATGAGCCCGACGAGCTACCAGACTGCTCTACCCCGCGATATTCCGATATTAAGTGGTGGAGGATGACAGGATCGAACTGCCGACCTCCTGCTTGTAAGGCAGGTGCTCTCCCAGCTGAGCTAATCCTCCGATGTATATGGTGACCCGTAGGGGATTCGAACCCCTGTTACCGCCGTGAAAGGGCGGTGTCTTAACCACTTGACCAACGGGCCTTTCTTAATTATGTATATGTTATGGCGGAGAGCGAGGGATTCGAACCCTCGAGACGGTTCTACACCGCCTACACGATTTCCAATCGTGCTCCTTCGGCCAACTCGGACAGCTCTCCGGGTGGCTCCACAGGCAGGATTCGAACCTGCGACCGATCGGTTAACAGCCGATAGCTCTACCACTGAGCTACTGTGGAATTTTCCAATAGTTTATTCACTCACAGTAAATTAATATACCATGTTTTCGATTGAATGTCCAGTATTTATTTAAAAATTTCTGCCTGGCAGCGTCCTACTTTCACAAAGGGTTGCCCCTTCATTATCATCGGCGCAAAAGAGCTTAACT
>NZ_VTOK01000003.1 GCF_009765375.1 Alteribacillus sp. YIM 98480 | reverse complement strand
TATCGTCTGCCAAGATACGTAGGAATGCGACGAGCCAAAGAGCTCATGTTAACCGGAAAGCTCTTGAGTGGAAAAAAGTGCGAAGAGTGGGGATTGGTTAATGTGTCAGCTCCATTTGAAGAATTGGATAAAGTAGTAGATGAGTTTTTAGAGCCATTGGTAGACAAGAGTCCGTTTGTTATGTGGATCACCAAAATGGCGGCAAACCGAGGATTAGATGCAGATACCGATACACTTATGGTACTAGAACATTTGGCGTGTAATGTAGTTCACCAAAGTGGAGATGCCAGGGAAGGAGTACAAGCCTTTCTCAACAAACGGGAACCTGCCTGGACAGGGCTGTAGAAGGGGGGCATAACCTATGATTAAGTTTGTTGTTTTAGCCAGTCGTCCGAGTGAATGGTCTAAACATCAGTTCTTGGAATGGTGGCGTGGTCCACACGCGGAAGCAGCAAAGAAACTCCCTGGGTTGATTGGTTACACTCATGGTAAAGCAGAATTAGATTTTGATCGTTATGGACTTGAACCCGAATGGGATGGCCTAGCTGAATTATACTTTGAGGACAGAGACGCGTTGGATCTTATGCTAGAATCGTCAGAATGGAAAGCTGCGGTAAAAGATACTGCAAATATGGGTGGTAAGAGAATTGCACTTGTCATGGATGAGGCTGATTTATTGTCAGCCCCTCCAGGTAAACCGACAGTTACCCCTCCTAGCTCAAGATTACAAAGTTATCCATCAGTATTGAATACATTTAACTTACAAAATAAGACAGCACTGATCGTGGGCGGGCACGGTGATATGGCTAGTATCATGGCTCATACATTGGCCGATTTGGGTTGTAATGTTGTACTGGCTGCTCGTAAAGAAAATTTGTGTGAAGAATTAGCAGGCGAAATATCAGAAAAGCACGAGGTTGAATCTCTTGGATTACATTGTGACGTGACCAATAAAGAAAAAGTGAGAAAAACTGTAAAAGAAACGGTTGATCGATTTGGTTCACTCGATATTTTGGTAAATAGTGCAGGCACGTTTTGGGCAGGTCCTCCTGAAGATATCTCTGTCGATGGATGGTCAAAAGTTGTAGATGTCAATTTGACAGGAACCTTTTTATGTTGTCAAGAAGCAGCAAAATATATGATTGAGTTTGGAGGAGGAACAATTATTAATATCACTTCCTCAGGAGGTCTTATGTCATTTCCTCCTGAAGGCGGAGAGGTTGTTCCATATACTACAACAAAAGCGGCTGTTATTAAATTAACAAAAGACTTAGCTGTAAGTTGGGCACAGCACGGTATTAGAGTGAATGCATTAGCTCCAGGATCGATTGACTCCGGTTTTACTGATTCGATAGATAAACAAGGACAGGCATGGTTACGTGAACGAATTCCTATGAGACGATTTGGCCGTCCAGAAGAATTATCTGGTGCTTTAGCTTTCCTTGCTTCGGATTCCTCAAGCTTTGTAACAGGACACACTTTAGTAGTTGATGGAGGTCAGACAACTTGAAAGGAGGGATCTAATATTGAGTAAAACAATAAATGGTGTCAGTTATGGCACAGATCAGCTTTGGGTCCAATTTTCTGAATGGTTAGAAAAAGATGCGGAAGCAGTAGCTGTTTTTGATGGTGAAAGGCCTGTGTCACGTATAGAAATCTCGCGTAGATCAATAGCATTAGCAGATCAATTAGAAATGCAAGGAATAGGGACCGGTCATCGTATATTATTTGATTCTTATTCAACAGTCGATACTGTAGTAATCGGTTTGGCTCTTACTAAATTAGGTGCTGTACTTTGTCCAATTAATCCTAAGATAGGAAGTCGTGATCGTCAAATTATTATCGAAAAGCTTGGTCCTGCTGCTATATTCTCACGGTACAATGAGCAAGGAACGACTGAGTTAGTTGGGATGGAGGAACCAATGTTTGCTTCTTGGAATTCCACCCCATTAATTGAGTCATCTTCTGAAGAAGAGCCAACAGCTTTAATAGGCTTCACTTCAGGAACTACAGGTGTACCAAAAGCGGTACCGCACACTGTAACTTCCTTAAATTACGCAGCCCGAGCATGCTCAAATATTGTAGGCTTAGAGCCTGGTGATAGCATTATTGGGATATCACCGCTTACTTCTGCAGCTGGTTGGACTTTTCCTATACACATGGGCTTAACGTTGGGATATCCAATTGTTTTAATGAGGAAATGGGATCCAAAACGAGCACTAGAACTTATGCATTCACACCGTTGTGCATGGGGCATGTGTGTACCTACTCATCTTTTATTAATGTTAGAAGTTGTGCAAACAGGAAAGTGGGATCGCCATATCCATTCTGTGAAAGCCCTTTCAGTTGGAGGTAGTCCAAATTCGGAAGAAATGGTAAAAAATGCCGAAAAATTATTAGGAGTTCAAGTTTTACGTATGTACGGGATGTCTGAATGTTTAGGTCATGCATCTATGAGATTGACAGACCCTCCTGAACGTAGACGTATATACGATGGGGTTCCGTTTCCTGGTACCCACGTCGAAGCTTATGATGATAAGGATCAAATTTTGCCAAGAGGTCAAATAGGCCAAGCGGGTGTAAAAGGTCCCTCTCTATTTAAAGGATACCTTCAAGGCCTAGGAGGAGATCAAAATAAATTCACAAAAGATAATGCTTTTCTTACTGGTGATTTAATCACTAGAGATGAAGAAGGGTTTGTCAAAGTGGTTGGACGTATTAAGGATCAAATAATAAGAGGTGGGGCCAAAATTGATGCTGCAGAAGTTGAAGTGGCTGTAAACAGTCATCCAGATGTGGTAGAAGCTGTAGTAATAGGGAGAGAAGATGAATTGCTTGGGGAAAGAATTTGTGCTGTTGTTTCTCTCCGCTCAGATAATACCCTTTCTCTAGAAGAATTGTGTAAATACTTAAAAGAAAAAGGACTTGCAAAAACCAAACTACCAGAATTTTTGGAAATTATATCCACTTTACCCAAAACGGATTTTGGGAAAGTCGATAAAAAAACAGTGAAAGAGATGGTAGCAGAAAGAAACCATTAATTATTTCATTACTGACTATTTTATACCGTTATTTCATGAAGAGGTTGTTAATTAAATTAAATTTAGAAAGGCGGAAAAGAAGTGTCCATCAATAAAGATATGATGGCAATACGTTTTCACGAGTACGGCAGTAAAGAGGTTTTACGTATAGATTATATACCGATTCCTCAACCAGGAATTAATGAGGTCCTGTTAAAAGTGAGAGCTTGCGGAGTGAATCGGGCTGACTTACTTAGTCGTAATGGTCAAATTAGGGGGAAAGGTGAGCTGCCGCATATACCCGGTACTGAGGTGGCAGCGGAAGTCGCAAGTGTTGGGCACAACGTAACAGAATATAAACCAGGGGATAAAGTAATGGTAACCCCATTGCTGTACTGTGGAAAGTGCGAGGCTTGTCGTCTTGGAGAGGACAACCTATGCTCAAACGGGAATGTATTTGGTTTTGACACGAATGGAGGCTACGCGGAATATGTGACGGCACCAGCGGATTACTTAATTAAATTACCAACGAATGTCTCTTATGAGAGTGCAGCAGCGATGGCAGCAACTGCCTCTACGTCCTGGCACATGCTTGTAGAAAGAGCAAGCATAAAAGCGGGTGAAATGGTATTGATCGTAGCAGCTGGAAGTGGTATTGGTGTGTATGCATTACAGATCGCACGTTATATGGGTGCACGAGTAATTGCTACTGCTGGTAGTCAGGAAAAGCAAAAAAAAGCGAAGGAACTTGGAGCAGAAGTTGTTATTGATCATAGTGAGCAAGGTTGGTATAAACAAGTTCGTGAGATTACTGGAGGAAGGGGGGTGGATATTGTATTTGAGCATGTAGGAAAAGCTACATGGAATGATAGTATCCGTTCACTATCTAGGATGGGGCGGCTAGTAACATGTGGAGCTTTTACTGGATCGAAAGTAGAAATAGATCTTTGGCCCTTGTTTTCCAAACAATTAAAATTAATTGGTTCTTTTTCGGCAAATCGTACTGACTATGAAAAGATATTGGAATTAGCAGGTCAAAAGGTGATAAAGCCTATCTTGCATACCAAACTACCAATTGAAATGGCAAGGGAAGCACATCGAATGTTAGAAGAACGTGAGGTGTTTGGGACAATTGTATTAATCCCTAATCAAAATAGGAGGTAGCTAACTATGAATGCTCAATTGAATTTTAAGGTTGTTGGTCCAGCTGAAGCACCGCCACTTCTTCTTTTGCACGAATTAGGAGGTAGTATTTCGTCCTGGCAATGGATGGAACCTATTTTAGGTGATAGATTTAGGCATATCATTGTTGATCTTCCTGGAGCCGGAGACAGTCCGATTTTGAATGAAGAGATGAGTTTAGAAGAAGTGGCAGACAGTTTAGTGCAATTGTTGGATTATCTTGAGGTGCAACGTGTCAACGTAGCTGGAAGTGCGTATGGAGCGGTTACGGCTGCTTATCTGTCATCTCTTCATTCAGATCGCGTCTCTTCGGTGATGCTAATTGCTATTGGCTCGTCTATTACGGAAAAAGTTTCTGAATATGTGCACAACCGGGCTAATCAAGTAGAAAATGAGGGAATGGAAGCAGTGGTTCATTTTAGTCTAGAGAGTTCTTTTCCATTAGAATTTCATACAAATCATCCTGATATCGTAGAAAGCTATCGCAATATTTTCATAAGCAATGATCCTGATAATTATGCCGTTTGTTCAAGGTCAATTGCTAATGCAGGGACAACATTAACTCGACGTATCCAAAGTATTCCCTCTCGTACTGCAGTGGTAGGAGGTAAGCAGGATCCATCGTTCACTCCACAGGTCATTCAAGAAGTGGCAGATCTTCTTACCCCGCCAGTGAAGCCAGTTATCATTGAAAAAGCAGGGCATTTCCCTCATATTCAAGCTCCAAAAAAATTAGGAGATCTCATGATTCGTCACTTTCTTTCTTAAACTTCAAAGTAACCAAACTTTTGAGGAGGGAGAATTATATGTTTGATAAAGGACAGGCAATGTTGTTATGGGCACTGGAATGCCAGGCAGATATGGCACCTGAGTGGAATGAATGGTATAACCTTGAACATCTTCCAGCTCTATTACGTGTACCGGGTTTTTTATCTGGAAATCGATATGAAAAATGCAAAGAATTTTCTTTATCTTCAATGTATTCAAATTTTACTATCCCCCAATATTTAAGCTTTTATGAACTTTATGATGAAAATGTATTGCAATCAGAAGCATATCACATGAATAGAAATTCCCAAGCACCTGACATGCGACCTGAGTGGACGAAGCGCATGCTGACTTACATAACAAAAATAATGGGTGGGACCTACACCCCTCGATCAGAGATTTGGTTAAAAAACCCGGAACAATCGGTTGAAAATCTTCTTGCTATATACTTAGAACCATCTGACAACGGACTAGGTGATCTTGATCAATGGTATGCCGACCGTTTATTACCTTGCATTCAAAAAAGTGGGATTTTAACAGCATCGAGATTATTAGGAACGCAATCTTCTGTACCTAAAGTGAAAGGTGGAGTTCAACAATACGCTGGTCCACGCCGAATTGTGTTAACTGCTATGAGGGAAGAAGTGAGGGATGAATCTCTATCATTTCTACAAGAGGCATGGGAAGAAGGGAGAGATTACATCGGAAACGCTGCAGCTGTGTCATATTATCGTATGCCATTATCAAGGAGGAAAATATGAAAATAGATTTTTCAGGAAAGGTTGCATTAGTCACGGGAGGAGGAAGAGGGATCGGCCGTGCAATATGTCAGGAGTTTGCTATGACGGGGGCTAGAGTCGTATGTGTTGATATCAACCAAGAACTTGGTGAGGAAACCATTTCATTAGTCAAAAAGCAAGGGGCAGAAGGAAAGTTTATAAGAGCAGATGTAACAGATGCCACAGACGTAGAGAGTTATGTTAACCAAACTGTTGCCCGATTTGGGCGAATTGATGCATTTTCAAACAATGCTGGTTGGCAAGGGGCTGTTGAATCTATCATTGAATATCCAGAGGATGTCTTTGACAAAGTTATGTCTATTAACGTAAAAGGTGTTTTCTTAGGGTTGAAGTACGTCTTACCGCAAATGATTCAACAGCAAAGCGGTGCTGTTGTCAACACAGCCTCAAGGGCTGGTTTGGTTGGAGCACCTGAATACTCCGGTTATATTGCAAGTAAACATGCGGTCATTGGTCTTACTAAAACGGCTGCTCTTGAAGTAGCACGACAAGGTGTGCGAGTTAACGCTGTTTGTCCAGGTTCTGTGGACACTGAACTGTTGAGGAATCTCAAACATTCCTCTGCTGAGAATGTAGAAACATTTTTGAGTGAACGTGCCAATTTAGTCCCAGATGGAAGGTTAGGCAAAGCAAGTGAGGTTGCCCGTCAAGTAATTTATCTAGCATCCGATTTTTCATCCCATGTAACAGGTCAGTCGTTAGCCATAGATGGCGGAGCATTGGCTATGTAAAAAAATGATTAGAAGTAAAAAGGAGGTTGAAAAATTGGTTTATGTAAAAGAAAAAGTTCCTGTTAAAGAAGGTTTGTTTAAATGGCAGGATGAAGAAGCCAAACTAATTGTTGCCAAATGTACAAAATGTGGGGAAATGGTTTTTCCTCAACAATCTTTTTGTCCGGAATGTTGTTTGGAAACGATGGAACCAGTGACTATAAACTCTATTGGTAAGTTAAAGTGTTTTACAAGAATAACTGCACCTCCACCAGGTTATAAGGGATCAGTTCCGTATACGGCCGGTATTGTTGAATTTCCAGAAGGGATAAGAATATTAGGCATAACAACCGAAAAAGAAGTTGTGAATTTAGAACCAGGTATGGAAATGGAAGTAATTGTAGATACCGCTTTTATTGAAGATGAAAAAGAATACGTAATGTTTAAATATAAGCCGGTCTCACAAGGGGAGGATTAAAATGGAAGAGGTGGTAATAGCCGGAGTTGGAATGCATGAATTTGGAAGATTTGATGATAAGGACTACCGGGACTTAGGCTTTGTAGCAGCAAAACGTGCTTTAGAAGATGCTAATATGAGTCTTAACGAAGTACAGGCCGCATTTAGTGCGAACGTATATGAAATTTCAGCTGCTGGTCATAACGTATTAGAAAAACTAGGAGTACCAGGCATACCTATTATTAATGTGGAAAATGCTTGTGCAAGTGGGGCATCGGCGGTACGCCTTGCTTATCAAGCTATCAAAAATAAAGAGTATGACGTTGCTTTAGTTGTCGGATTTGAAAAAAGTCCTAGAGGTTTTTTACCAGGTGCCGGATATGATCGATGGCAAGAATGGACGGGATTAGGAGCTAACCCGCTTTATTTTGCTTCAAGTATTCATGAGCACATGGTTGAGTATGGTACCACGCGGGAACAACTCGCTTATATTGCATCTAAAAGTCATAAGAATGCCGTTCATAATCCATACGCTATGTTTAGAAAAGAGTTATCAATCGACGAGGTATTGAACGCAAGAATGGTTTCAGATCCATTAACTCTTTATATGTTATGTGCTCCAAATGATGGAGCCGCAGCAGTAGTTATTTGCAATAAAAAAGTGGCTAAGAGTTTCACAGAAAAGCCAATTTCCATTGCTGCTTCTGTGTTGGAAACGAGACGTCGGGGAGATATGTTTGTCCCAGCGGTATCAGCGCCTGCAAATCCGCCTTATCCTACTGTAGCAGAACGAGCTGCACAATCTGCTTACGAAATGGCAAGTTTAGGACCTGAAGATATTGACGTGGCTGAAATACAGGATGTTGACGCTGGCTCTGAAATTATATATTCAGAAAGACTAGGCTTCTGTCCGATTGGAGAAGGTGGTGCAAGAGCTGAAGCTGGAGAAACATCTATTGGTGGAAGAATACCACTAAACGTAAATGGGGGGATCTTATCAAGAGGGGAACCTGTTGGAGCATCTTCATTGGGCCAAATTGCTGAAATTACATGGCAGCTAAGAGGAGAAGCGGGGGTCAATCAAGTAGAGGGAGCAAAAGTCGCGTTAAGCCACAGCGAAGGAGCTGGCGGGAATTCGTGTGTAACCATTCTTACAAGATAAGGATAAAATAACACTTTAATAAAAAGTAGACTGACAGATCCTGAAAATGGAGGTGGGGAATTATTTCATATAAAGAAGAAAAAGAAATTTACCGGACAGCATTGGTGACTGGGGCCGCTCGAGGGATTGGTAAAGAAATTGCTTTAACTTTAGCCAAAAAAGGGTTAGGAGTAGGGTTATGTGATATCTCTCCAGAAGTAAAGAACATTTGTAAAGAGATTGAAGCAATGGGAGTCCCTGCAGCAGCAGAAGTAATGGATGTGTCTAATGAAACAGAGGTCTTTCAATCTTACTACAACATCAGAGAAAAATTAGGATCTGTCGATGTTTTAATTAATAACGCAGGAATTGGTAAATTAAAATCATTTATTGAATACAGCACAGAGGAATGGATGAACACTTTTTCAGTTAATGTTCATGGAGCATTTCTTTTCAGCAGAAGTGCTCTTCCAAGTATGATAGAGCAACGTAATGGTTTGGTTGTTAATGTAGCGTCCATTTGGGGATTGAGAGGGGCTCGGGGTCGATCTGCATATGCTTCTACAAAGCATGCGATGGTAGGAATGAGCCGTTGTTTGGCTGATGAATGTCGGCCGTACCAAGTTCGGGTTGTAGCTTTGTGTCCTGGTAATGTTTTAACGGATTTATCGTCCAGTACGTCAGGTGAGAAATCAGATTGGATGCATCCTAGCGACGTAGCTAATATTGTAGGCTTCCTGTGCGATTCAAGGAGTCAAGGTATCGTAGGGACAACTATTGAAGTCGATGGCTGGGGTAAACCACCAGAGTTCAAATAATGGTTTAATTAAATGAACTGAATGATTGGAGTTAAATATCTTTATGTCAAAATATTCGAATTTATTTTCTCCTTTTATCTTAGGAACAAAAACGTTGAAGAATCGTATAGTGGGACTTCCGCATGGTAGTGCAAAGGTTCACAATGGAATACCTACTAATGAAGATATAGACTATTGGGAATCGCGTGCGCGTGGGGGGGCAGGTCTTTTAATAATAGGGGGAACGATTATACACCCAAGTTCGGGACTTCGTCGTAGAATGTTAATGGAGGCTTTTTCGGAAAATGCCTTACCAAAATTAAAAAAACGGACAGATGCAATACATGCCCATGGTACAAAAGTGTTTGGACAACTTGTTCATTTGGGGAGAGAAATGATAGGCGGAGAATCCGATTACCCTTTAAGAGCACCTTCCTCTATTCAATCTCCTCGTGCTTTATACAGACCATATGAGTTAGAAGAAAATGATATTAAGGATATCATCAATGATTTTGCCGTATCAGCTCGAAACTTAAAAAATTCTGGACATGATGGGGTGGAAATCCATGCAGCGCACGGATATTTAGTGGCTCAGTTTCTCTCTCCAGCAACTAATAAACGTACAGATAAATATGGTGGTTCACTAAAAGGTCGTATGAGGTTTTTAATGGAAGTGTTAAATGCTGTTCGCCAAGTTATTGGAGATGACCTCGTACTTGGTATTAGACTAAGTGCTGACGAGGAAGTTGAGGGGGGCTTGAAATTATCTGATACACTTGACATTGTCAAAAGATTATCAGAAAGTCAAGCGATCGATTACTTCAACATTACTTTAGGAATAAGGGGTGCATATGTAAAAGATATGTCCACAAGCCAAGGGACAGCGGTGGAAGAAGCACGAGAGATACGGAAGTCTACGAATCTACCAGTGCTGGTTAGTCAACGCATCAAAGATCCTGACATGGCTGAAAAGATTGTGGCTGAAGGTTCTGCTGACTTAGTAGGTATGGCTAGGGCCCTTATAGCAGATTCAGACTGGCCAATCAAAGTGAAAGAGGAACGTATAGAAGATATTACCCCATGCATTGGATGTAATCAAGATTGTCGTTCATTTGATCCACATCTCTTATGTGCTGTTAATCCAGTAACTGGACGAGAGGGTGAATGGGGTACCAAGATTCCTACTAGTGATCTATCGAAGAATGTGGCGGTCGTAGGTGGTGGGCCGGCAGGATTGGAAGCAGCCAGGGTAGCCGCAATAAGAGGTCATTCTGTCCATGTATTTGAACAAAACTCGTATTTTGGAGGGCAGGTGAAGATTGCAGCAAATGATCCTAATCGAAGGGAAATCATGCAAGTCATACATTATTTAGAGTCCCAAGTTCGTAAACTAGGAGTTACTATTCATTTAGGCCAGCGAGCTGAAGAAACTATTCTTAAAAATTATGACACTATTATACTGGCAACCGGTGCTGTTCCAATAACACAAAAAATAAAAGGATACCCTGAAGAAAAAACTCTATCAATTTTCGATGCTCTTCAATCAGACAAGCATTTACTAAAAAAAGGAGACTCAGTAGTCGTCATTGATGATGGCAGAGGGTTTTGGCCCGCCTTTAGTGCAGCTGAAGTTCTATCTTCACGGGGGGCTATGGTAACATATGTAACCTCTTCCAACACTATTGGAGGCAGTATACCACAAGAAAGTCTTCACCCCCTTCTCCGACGGTTAGGTTTAGCGGGAGTTCGTTTTATGAACTTACAAAAAATCATTGATGGAGATTCCAAAAATGTTCGAGTTTATCATGTCTTTAATGGAGAAGAGAAGACTTTAAAAGCTGATTTGCTGGTTATTGACGCAGGTAAACAGCAAGAAGATACATTATCAAAAAAACTTAAGAGGTCAGGTGATTATCAGGTTGAATCTATAGGAGATGTCTTGTCTCCACGCCGGATAAGTAATGCAATGGTCGAAGCGCATCGATTGGCACGTACGCTTTGAAAAAGAAAAATACGAAATAACATGATTGACCAACAAGCTTTATATTAATTTTTAAAAATATTTTTAATATTGAGTTAAAAGAAAGAAAAGGGGTGTGAAAAAATTGAAAAGTGTTAAAAGAATAATTACCTTAGCTATATTGATATTTGTAATGGTAGCTTGTGAGAGCACTAATGAAAGTTCAACTGACAGTAGTAATGAATCTGGAAACTCAGCAAATAACAGTGGAGAAACTTTCACACTAAAATTTGCTACGTCACTTCCTGCAACGGCTCCTTTTTCGGAGGATGCTGTGGAACCATTTATGGAGAGGGTAACAGAGCTAACAGATGGAGAGGTGGAATGGGACTATTTCCCTGGTGAACAATTGGGGAAACTTCAAGACTATGTTGATCAAACGAGAAATGGTGTAACGGACGTGGCTTATTATTTAGGACCAGCCTTTCCAAGTGAAATGCCAATATCCAGCACTCTCGTTGGTCTTCCTGGATTACATGAATCTGGAGTTGAGGGTACAGTCGTCTGGAATAGAATTTCTAAACAGAGTCCAATTTTAGAAGAAGACTTTTTGCCAAACGGTGTGAGACCGATTTTTGGTTTTGTGAGTCAGTCCTATGACCTTTTTACAACAGGTGAAGAAATCAAAACTCCTGACGATTTAGAGGGGTTACGTGTAATGAGTAGTGGGGGGGTTGACAGTGAGATAATTGAATACTTAGGTGGAACACCAGTAACTCTAAGTCCAACTGAGATGTTTGAAGCATTTGATAAAGGGATAGTGGATGTTCTGTCTTCTTACACCACGCCGCTTAAATCTTACGGTGTAGCTGATTTAATACAGCATGGGACGAACGGAGCGCAATTTGGGGCAGGTACTGCTGGGTTTATTATAAATGAAGATGTTTGGCAAAGTTTTCCGGATAATGTGAAAGACGCCTTCGATCAGGCAAGTGAAGAAATTGCTCTAAGTTCTATCATAGCTAATGAAGAAGACGCACAAAAAGTATATGAAGAATGGGATGACCAAGGAAAAATGTACACATTGACGGAAGAAGAACAAAAGGACTGGGAGGAAGAATATGAAAATTTTAAAGAGGAATGGCTAGAACAGCAAGATAATCCAAAATATCAGGAGGCTTATGATTTATTTTTAGAAGAGCTGCATAAGGAACAAAACGAAAATGAAAATAACTAATCAGCTTTCATTTAAGAAAAATCAAAACACAAATATCTACCAGGAGGGTTAATAATATCGACAGGACTAATAAAATTTTTGTGAAAGTAGAAAACTTCTGTGTGATTTTTTCTATTGGTTCCCTGTTCATAATGATGGTTTGGATATTTGCAGATGTCTTCATGCGTACCCTTTTTAATTCTCCTATTCCTGGTACAACTGAAATAACTGGAGAATATTTTATGGTTATCATCATATTTTTATCTCTCAGTTATGCATTACGAAAAAAAGATCATATACAAGTGTTAGTGTTGTTTGAAAAGTTATCTGATAAATCACAATCTGTTCTAAAGATATTGACAAATATATTAATTTTAGTGGTGCTCATAATCAGTGCATATACAATGTTTAATACTAGTATTGATTCCCTTGAAAGGAATATAAGATCATCAAGTGTTCTAGGTTACCCTATATCACCAGCTTTGTTTCTAATAGCAATTGGTATCACTTTTTTGTGTTGCAGGTTAATTGTTGAATCTATAGAGGAAATTAAATTTTTAATAAGTGACAAGAATTGAGAGAACGAAGGAGGGATACAGTGATTGCGTTAACATTTTCAGTTTTATTAATAATTTTGTTATTTGCGGGGCTGCCAATTGGTTTTACACTTATTTTTATAGGGGCCACTGGAATCTTTTATATGGGCGGAATTGATATGTTAACAGGAGTGTTACCAGGTACTATTTATTCAAGTGTAAATAGTTTCACTTATACTACGGTACCACTTTTTATATTGATGGCTCATTTTCTATCTAAGAGTAATATCGCTGTTGATCTCTTTCAGAGTGTCCTCAAATGGATTGGTCACTTACCTGGAGGGGCCGGAGTAGCAACTGTGTTTTCAAGTGCGGGGTTTGGAGCTTTATCAGGTTCAAGTATTGCCGCAACATCCATTATGTCGGAAATAGCAGCCCCGCAAATGATGAAAGCTAACTATACCGATCGTTTTACAACAGGTTTAATTGCTTCTTCCACCGGCACACTAGCTGCACTCATACCGCCAAGTATCCCATTGATCATATATGGCATACAGACAGAAACATCTGTCGCACAATTATTAGTTGCCGGGATTGTTCCAGGGATACTTCTTTCACTCTTACTTTGTTTGGTAGTTATAGTTGGAGCGCAGTTGAATAACAGTAAAGTTGAAAAGTCAACTTGGAGTGATAGGTTGAACTCCATAAAACCTATCTTTCCGATTATTATTTTGATTTTTTCGGTAATAGTATTTTTGTATGCTGGATTTGGTACCTCTACAGAGGCGGCTGCTTTCGGAGCATTTGCTGCCATGGTCTTAGGATTTTTACTAAGACGTTTAAACATTCATCTCGTTTATTTATCACTTAAAGATACCGTTAGGCAAACAGCTATGATCTTTACCATTGTAATAGGCGCAGAAATTTTCGCATTTTTCATCTCTTTAACTCGAATAGGAGATTATTTGATTTCATTCATTACTGAAAGTGGTTTTTCTCCTTATACAATTTTGCTTCTAATTATTGTTATGTATTTAATATTAGGAATGTTTTTAGATATGTTAGGATCAATGCTTATTACCTTACCATTGGTTTTTCCGTTAATTATTCAAATAGGTTTTGATCCTCTATGGTTTGGAGTAGTATTAGTTATTTTACTAGAAATTGGACTAGTAACTCCACCAGTTGGTATGAATTTATATGTAACAAGTAAACATGCCAAAGTACCGGTTGAAAGAGTTTTCCAGGGTTCCGTTCCATTTATATTGGTTTTATTACTTTTGATATCACTGTTTGTTATTTTTCCCGAATTAATATTATATCTACCTTCTCAAATGTAGTTTAATATACCTAAATCAAGAAATAGGAAGATTAGTTTTAGGATCACAGCAAAAGTTAATAATGGAAACTTTTTAGTTCTGATCGGTAAAGCTCTTATTAAAAAATTTAAGTAAACTTAAAAAGGAGGAAGGAAAAGATGAACATCTATGTAATTATGAAACGGACTTTCGACACGGAAGAAAAAATTGTTATTCACGCTGGAGCGATTGATGAAGAGGGTGCAGAATTTATCATTAATCCTTACGATGAATATGCGATTGAAGAAGCCATTGTCCTTCGGGATGAACATGGAGGGGAAGTAACAGTGGTTACCGTAGGCGATGAAGAAACGGAAAAAGAGCTCCGCACCGCA
Organism: Alteribacillus sp. YIM 98480; assembly: GCF_009765375.1. Taxonomy (GTDB): domain Bacteria; phylum Bacillota; class Bacilli; order Bacillales; family Marinococcaceae; genus Alteribacillus. The sequence continues at coordinate 281,164 of NZ_VTOK01000003.1, read as the reverse complement.
CTTGCAATGGGAGCAGATAAAGCAGTACTTCTGGACATAGAGGAACTAGAAGACGAGTCGGATCACTTTACTACCTCCAGTATCCTAACAGCATATTTGAAAGACCAGGAATTTGATATCATTCTGGGTGGAAACGTAGCTGTCGATGATGGAGCCGGTCAAGTTGCACCACGTGTTGCAGAGGGTCTAGGAATCAATCAAGTTACTACGATTACTCGTTTAAATATAGACGGAGAAACAGCAAAAATCGAAAGAGACGTAGAAGGGGACGTGGAAGTGATAGAAACACCTCTGCCAGTAATGGTCACTTGCCAGCAGGGATTAAATGAACCACGGTATCCATCACTGCCGGGAATCATGAAAGCAAAGAAAAAACCATTGGACACATTGGATCTGGATGACCTTGATTTGGAGGAAGAAGACGTGGAAGCAAAAACGAAAACAGTGGGTCGATTCCTTCCGCCGGAAAAAGCAGCTGGTAGAGTTCTTGAAGGCGAGTTAGATGATCAGGTCCAGGAATTAGTAGAGGCATTAAAAAACGAAGCAAAGGTCATATAAAGGAGGCTCATATATTATGGGACAAAAAGTACTAGTGCTGGGTGAGATGAAAAATGGAGAAGTAAGAAACGTGACATATGAGGCCATCGCTGCGGGCCAAAAGATAGTAGATGGAGGTGAAATCGTTGGTGTGTTATTTGGAGAAAATCTTCAGGAACATGCAGAAACAATGATTCACTACGGAGCAGACCGGGTAGTGACCGCTGAAAAGAAAGAACTGGCTCCATACACAACGGACGCTTATTCTCAGGCTCTTTTGCAGATATGTGAGGCTGAAAAACCAGAAGGTATAGTGATGGGTCATACATCAAGCGGAAAAGATTTGGCTCCGCGTATGGCCGGGAAGCTGAAGGCCGGTCTTGTTTCTGATGCAGTAGGCGTTGACATCGAGGACGGACAAGTTGTATTTACTCGTCCGATTTACTCAGGAAAAGCTTTTGAGAAAAAGGTAATAGAAGAAGGATTGGTACTGGCAACCATTCGCCCGAACAACATTGTGGCGTTCGAAAAAGATGAATCAAGAAGCGGTGATGTATCTTCTATGGATATCGAAATAAAAGATATCCGTACGATGATTAAAGATGTCGTAAAAAAGACGAGTGACGGAGTTGACTTATCCGAAGCTAATATTATTGTATCAGGTGGCCGCGGTGTCAAAAGTGCAGATGGTTTTAAACCATTGGAAGAGCTGGCAGAAGTACTTGGTGCTGCTGTAGGGGCTTCTCGGGGCGCTTGTGATGCAGAATATTGCGATTATTCTCTGCAGATTGGGCAGACGGGAAAAGTCGTTACTCCAGATCTATACATTGCCTGTGGCATTTCCGGTGCTATTCAACATCTTGCCGGAATGTCCAACTCGAAAGTGATCGTTGCAATCAACAAAGATCCGGAAGCACCTATTTTTGAAGTGGCCGATTATGGCATAGTAGGTGACTTATTTGAAGTTGTTCCAAAGCTGACAGAAGAATTTTCAAAAGTTTCTGTTTAAGTCATTAAAGAACAGCTTTTTTCTACCAATGGATAACTACATGGGGTTATAAATGAGAGCAAAAATTATCGTAATGGGGTGGTGAAAGCCAATGCTTGGTGATGAACGAATAAGTAGATAAGATCATCATTATTTGTCCAGTAAATGAAAGGTAAAAATGACTTCTGTGTCATATAATGCTATAAGCATTAATCGAAAGAAGTGGAGAGAAACACGGGAAGATATAAATATTCCAACCGTTAAAGATAAAATTATTTCACGGCGAGAAAATAACCGAATGTAAAACGAATGAAAGAAATAAAAAGCCCTGAAACCTTCATATTGATGGTTTTAGGGCTTCATTAATAATACTAATACTAAAATGAAATCACCCCTCGTATATACAATAGTACCAATAGAAACGGAATAAACTATTAACTAAATCAAGGAATAATTTTACAAATAAATTACATAGTCAAACTTACATAAAGCAGTTCTAATCCAAACTAGAAACGAACTTTATATTTCAAGTGATCTAAATACTTAACTTTATTCTTATAAAAGGGTGAAAAAATGACTAGTAAATTTGGAGGTTTCTGTAATGCCTAATCGTCCATGGCTTCCAACTGAAAAAGTGGAAGCTGTATTTGATCATGATCATTCTGGTAAAAGAATATACCGCTATTCATTAAGCTGTATATGGGATGGTGCTTTAGAAAAAGCCGCTTTTGTCATGCTAAATCCTAGCATTGCAGATCTCGACATATGCGATGCGACGTTAGGCCGCTGTGCAGACTATTCGAAAAGCTGGGGATATGGAGGAATGTTTATCGTTAATCTATTTGCTTTTATAGCCACCAATCCAAAGGACTTAATGATAACGGCTGATCCGGTAGGGCCAGAAAATGATATTCATATTCTACATGTTATGAAAAAATCGGATAAAGTGATTTTTGCCTGGGGGAAGCAAAGTGGTATCAGTAAACGTAAAAAACAAGTGCTGCACTTGTTAAAAGAGTATGACCATTTTTGTATTGAAAAAACCAAAGATGGCAGGGACCCAAAGCACCCATTGTATTTAAAAAAAGGTTTACAGCCAATACGATTTTGACATGAAGAATGTAATCAATACTTGAATGCTGCAGTAGAAATAGAAGAAGAGCAGGGGTTGATGGTTACAACGAATGAATGCTCAACAAAAACGACACCTAAAAAGGGTAATCGTTTTAGCCTGTATAAAGAACAGGATGTGAAATGGTCAAATTAATGTTACTGGACCGGTCTAACATCAGAAAGCTATTCTTCTACATAAAAGAATGATATTTGTTTATATTTAGATCACTCGGGTTATTGAATATGAGAAGAAGTGTGGTGAATACTGAATCCGGTGAGTGACAAGAAAGAATGAAGGGAAGAGTAGGAATAGATAAATAATCTCGAGAAAAAGGAGGCAAATCATGAAACTGTCTGCAGCAGCGAAGTTTATTTCGGGTGGATTTGAAGCGCTGTTAGCAATTCCCTTCATAGGAGGAAGTATCGTCATTTTTAGCGGATATTCAGCGTTGGGAACTGCTGTCGTGCTTCATATTATTACGTTAATTATTACGTTATTGTACCGTACAGCAAAAACGCCCAGTATTGTTGGCATCATTACCTCGATAATATCAGCACTTCCTGTAGTTGGCTGGCTCCTGCACACCATTACAGCGATTTTGCTGCTAACTAGTGCAACGAGGGACCTCCGTAGATAAGGAGAAAGTCGAGCCATGTAAGTAAAGTCAAAGGGTTATGACAGAAAAAGAACGACTCCTCTTCATGAGATTTAAATTATTCTCTCAAGAGGGGTCTTTTAGTTCTTGTCACGAAATTTACAATTAAGGTAAAAACAATCGTGTTCCGTACTTTCTGAAAAAGAGCCTCAAAAATCAATTGATTTAATATATTGTGTAAATCTTTGAACCATACTTAAAGCAAGGGAAGATTTTCTATATAACATCCAAGTGCCAAGATTTAATACTCCGCCATTTTTTGTAAGTAGTTTTTCAAAATAAAACTGATCATTGTCACTTAAGAAAATACTAGGAATAAAAGCATATCCCAGTTCATTTCTCACCATTTCTTTGCATATTTCAAAATTGTCTACTTGCATGGTGATGTTGGGAGGGTGAGTAAACCGTTCGTTCCACCATTGATTGACGATTTCAGTGAAGTAGGGTGAAGAGACTTTATAGTTAACTCTTGGAATGTTGGGTAAATCTTCCATTTCAATTTTTTTATGCGATATGAGCAAGATGTTTTCAGATTTTATTAAATGCTTTTCATCAGGCCAGTTAAAATTATTTTCGCCGCCTCTTACAATTGCAAGGTGTATATCTTCCGTTTGCAGCAATTGGAACATATCCGTACTTATTCCAGTATCTACAATTAATTTTACTTTTGGATATATCGTTACAAATTTTTTTAATATGGGAGCGAGCTTGTAATTTGCTATGACTCGCGAAACCCCTATTCTAAAAGTTCCTTGAACTTCATCACTCATGTTTAACACATAGTCTTTTGTTTTACTCCACTCCAACAAATATTTATTGGCTTGACTAGCTAGATACTCTCCCTCTGGTGTTAATGTAATTTGTTTTCCTTTTTTTACAGTAATCTTGACTCCAATTTTTTTTTCTAGCTGTCTTATTCTATATATCAAAGCGGGGGGTGTTACAAATAGCCTTTCGGCGGCTTTCGTTATATGCTGTTCTTCACGAATACATATCAACATTTGAAAATCAATTTCGTTCATATAAAGTATCCCCCCTCCTGTATGTGAGAAAACTGTTTGGTAAAAATCGCATCAAAATCATTAAAATTTTTTAAATAATTATTACAATAATATTAAATGGACTTTAACAAAATATTATCATATAATTCAGATAAGTCAAAAAAATAACGTTGTAAAGACTAAAAAATGTTAGCTCTTACAGGAGCGTAAGGGGGTATAGTATGATTGTAGATCCTAAGGTCGATAAAAAACAAACAATAAATAAAATGATCGAGTTAGATAGAAAACACTTTCTTCATCCAACAACTAATCCAAAAACACACGTAGAACAAGGTCCAAAAGTTATCTTTTCTGAGGGAAAAGGAATCTACGTGACGGATGTACACGGGGATACATACATTGATGGTGTTTCTATGCTTTGGAATGTAAATGTAGGACATGGGCAGCAAGAACTGGCAGAAGCTGCAAAAGAACAGATGACTAAATTGGCTTTCAACTCTAACTTTATCAGCTACTCAAATGAACCCGCCATACGATTAGCTGAAAAGCTTGCATCGCTCTCTCCAGGAAACTTAAACTCCGTATTCTATACATCCGGAGGCTCTGAATCAAATGATACCGCAATCAAATTATCGAGGTTTTACTGGCAACTGAAAGGGAAGTCTTCCAAACGCAAAATCATTACAATCAATAACGGTTATCATGGGGTCACCATCGCTTCTCAAACGGCAACGGCCATTCCAAATTTTCATCATTTTTCCTCCTCTAATATCAGTGAAATTTTTCATGCCAAATCATTTTTAACAAATTGTGAAAAGGGTGATAAATCGGATCCAAATTATAGTGGTTGTGTGAGAGATATTATTGAAAAAGAAGGTGCTGACACGATTGCTGCTATATTAATAGAACCGATTCAAGGCTCTGGCGGGGTGAATATACCTCCATCTGATTATTTGCAGGCGATTCGAAATCTATGTGATGAATTTGGAATACTATTTATTGCTGATGAAGTAATATGCGGATTTAGTCGAACAGGAAAAATGTTTGGGATGGAAAATTGGGACGTGGTTCCAGATCTAATGTGTTTTGCAAAAGGAGTAACCAGCGGTTATAGCCAGCTGGGCGGTGTGCTTCTAACAGATGAAGTACGAAATGTCATAGTACAATATGAAGGATTGTTGAGCCACGGTTTTACCTACAGCGGTCATGCAGCAGCATGTGCTGTCGGCTTAAAAAACATAGAATTGATAGAAAGAGATAACCTAGCAGGCAATGCTAAAAATATGGAAGGAGTGTTATTGAAGGGATTCTCATATTTAATGGACAAACACAAAATTGCGACAAAGGCCAGAGCGAAAGGCTTGCTGTCTGCTATTGAATTTTATGAAGATCCTGGTGATCAAAAAAAATTTGATATTTCTGTTCAAGCTGCAGCAAAGATTGGAGAGGAATGTTTTAAACGTAAGTTGTTAATTAGACCTATACGCGCTGCAGAAGGTGAGAATATTATTGCGGTTGCCCCTCCTCTTATTATTAAAAGGCCTGAAGTAGAGAAGATTATTGCTATTATGGATGATGCCATTACTGCCTTTACAAAAACACTGCCTTAAAATACGGATAATTTTTAAAAGAAACCTGGAGAAAGAAGGTGTGAAAATGACAGGTAGTATAGCAGATACCGTTTTAAAAAGTAATGCTATTTTTACCGGTGTAGAGGAGAACCCTATTAGTGGTGCAGTGGCGATAAAAGATAATACTATTTTAACTATTACAACTACCGAAGAAATAAAAAACTGCATGGACTCAAATACGAAAGTATATGATTTTGGGAATAAGCTTATTATGCCTGGCTTTCAAGATTTTCATATTCACTTATTTTTAGGGGGGTTATCAGAAGTTAGTGTTTCGCTGCTTAAAGCTAAGTCGGAGACTGAAGCAGCCCACATGGTAAAAGCATTTGCTGACACGAGGCCGGATGATGAGTGGATATTTGGGTTTAGGTGGTACCATGTGTACTGGAAAAACAAGAAGTTACCTACCAAGCATTCGTTGGATTGTCTGCTTCCAGATCGCCCAGTCTTTCTTTTTAATGATGAATGTCATGGAGCCTGGCTGAATTCCAGAGCGCTTGAATTGCTCGGAATCAACAGAAATACATCTAACCCGCCATTTGGAAAAATTGAAAAAGATGAAGATGGAGAACCGACAGGCTTTCTATTCGAAACCGCCATGGGATTTGCCCAAAAGGCTTTTGACCAAATTTCTTTAACGCAAAAAATAAATATGTTAGAACGGTTTTTGCAAAAAGCGGCAAGACTAGGAATCACATCAGTAAGTGACATGCTCCCATTGCCGGGCTTAGAACTTGGCGATCTTGAAATTTATAAAAAATTTGAAGATGAAGGTCGCTTAACGACACGAATACATTTCTTGGCTGCCTTAGATGGAGACTTAGAAAAGGCGAGAGTTTTACGTAATAGATTTCAATCAAATACGCTTCGTTTTTCGGGATTAAAACAATTTCTTGACGGTGTCCCTACTACATACACTGCGCTATTAGTAGAACCGTATTCAGATAAACAAAATAGCTATGGAAGCACACTTATACCATCTGATCTAATAAAAAAGTGGACAATCGAAGCGGATAAATATGATTTTCGTATTAGGTTCCATGCATGTGGTGATGGAGCCGTCAGATTAGGATTGGATTGTTTTGAAGCGGCACAGCGTGAAAATGGCAAACGGGATTCCAGGCATACGATCGAACATGTAGAGATCATTCATCCAGAAGACATCGATCGTTTCGCAACGTTAGGTGTGATTGCATCAATGCAGCCAGAACATTTAGCTGTAAGTGAAAACTTTTTAGATAATCCTTATTTACGGCGGGTTGGTAAAGAAAGAGAAGCCTATACGTTTCCCATTAAGACGCTGTTAAATAGCGGTGCAAAACTAGCATTTGGAACCGACTATCCAGTAGTCGGACTAGAACCATTAGATGAAATTTACCGTGCGATTACTCGAGTACATGATGATGGAAAACCAGACGGGGGGTGGAATCCAACGGAGAAAATAACACTTTCTGAAGCTCTAAAAGCATATACGACTGGTTCTGCCTTTGGAACATTTAGCGAACAAGAAAACGGCATCCTTGAGGCGGGGAAATTAGCTGATATTATTGTTTTTGATCGTAATTTGTTTGACAGTACGGCAGAGGAAATAAAAAATGCAAATGTTATTTTTACCATGATGAATGGTGGGATTGTCTATGAAAACCAACGCGTCATTACCTAGAATATTTCTGCATCTAAATAGTCAGAAAATTTATTATATAAACAAAAATCACAAAAGTGACAAGGGGGAAAAGAAATGAAGCGAACCATTAGAATGTTATTGTGTCCTGCTGTTTTAATGCTGTTTTTGATTGTTGCAGCCGCCTGTTCATCAGAAACCTCATCCGAATCAGAGGAACAAACAGACACGAATAATGAAAATCAACAGGAAGAGAGTGAGGATATTTCAGAAGGCGGGACGGTAACGGTTGCATATGATGCCGACCCTCCAACACTAGATTGGATGAGTTCTGACTCAAGTGCAACAACTATCGTTTCGTATCACATCTTCGAACAATTATTTACATTAGATGAAGAATTAACGGTACAGCCCATGTTAGCAGAAGACTATGAAATTAGTGATGATGGAAAAGTTTATACGATTTCATTAAGAAGTGATGTTACGTTTCATGATGGCTCGATTATGGAGGCAGAAGATGTTGTAGCTTCGTTAAATCGCTGGGGCAGTATATCAGGTATTGGAATGGAAGTATTCTCAAGGGTATCTGAAGTAAAAGAAGTAGATGAAAGCACAGTGCAAATTATTTTAGATGAGCCTTATGGACCTTTGTTGTCAACGATGGCAAATATTCAGGCAGCACAAGCAGTCATTCCAGCTGAAATTGCAGAGGCTGCAGGTGAATCTCCAATCGAAGATGATCAGTTAATTGGAACAGGGCCATTCCAATTTGAAAGCTGGAATCGCGGTGATCATATAACCATTAAGAAATTTGATGATTATGTGTCAAGAGAGGAGACAGATTGGGGCGGGCTCACTGGTCAAAAAGAAGCTTTGGTTGACACAGTCGAATTTTATGTTGTTTCAGATGCGCAAGTGCGAATTGATGGGATTCGTACCGGTCAATACGATTATGGAATTAGAATTCCACAGGACCTTTATGAACAGCTAGAAACAGATCCATCATTAGAATTATATCCAAATTCGCCGGACAGCTGGTTAACGCTTGTTCCAGATAAATCTGAACCGCCTTTTGATAATGTAAAACTTCGTCAAGCATTGAACTATGCATTAGATCGGGAAGAAATCGGAATGGCAACCTATGGACATCCTGATTTTTATCAAGTGGATGGAGCAGTGTTTTTCCCAGAGCAAGAAGATTTATACACAACCGAGGGAACGGAACCTTATTATGAGCACAATATAGAAAAAGCAAAAGAACTTATGGAAGAAGCAGGTTACAACGGTGAGCCACTAAAAATTATAGGCACAAATAGTTACGATGATCACTATAACTCCGGACAAATTGAATTAGAACAATTAAAAAAAGCAGGCTTTAATGTTGAAATACAAACGTATGAGTGGGCAACATATTTAGAAAATGTAGAAGATCCAGATAATTTTGATTTGTTCGTCACGGGATTTCCGGTAGCTAATGATGTCTCCTCCTTATTATGGACTTCTCCTTCTTTTCCAGGCTGGTGGGAAAGTGAGCGAATGGAAGAAATTAATGAGGAATGGTTGGAAAGTTCACATGATCCAGAGGTGAGAGAAAAATTATTAGTTGAATTGAATGAACTTTTATATGAAGATGTTCCTCTTTTGAAAATTGTAAATGAGGTTGGTTTAGAAGTAGGCAGTCCGCAGCTTCAGGACTATAAGCCTTGGTTATCGATGAGATTTTGGAATGTTGGTATAGCCGAGTAAAGATTGAATACGTAAAAGAGGCCAGATTGCATAATTAAATTCATACTAACTAGATTCTGACCTCTTTTTCTACTTAACGAAATAGTGCCGGAAATAAACGATATTGAGGGTGTGTATAATGCTTAAATACATTATTAAGCGGCTCTTATCTTTAATTCCTGTTGTATTAATTGTTGGGATTATTGTATTTGTTGTGATTCACCTCATTCCTGGAGACCCAGCTCAGGTAATGTTAGGTCAATCAGCCACCGACGAGCAGGTAGAAAGTCTAAGAAAAGAATTAGGTTTAGATCAGCCAATCATCATTCAATTTTTCACATGGTTCGGTGACATTCTTCAAGGAAATTTAGGTCATTCTGTATTTTCGAATAAACCAGTCTTAGATCTTATCTTGGAACGAATAGGTCCTACTATAAGTCTAACTGTTCTAGCCACCACGGTTAGTTTACTAATAGCTATTCCCAGTGCCATATTTGCTGTTTGGAAAAGAAATAGTTTTTTAGATCCTTTATTTATGTCTGGAACGTTATTAGGGGTATCGATACCAAATTTTTGGTTAGCTCTATTGTTGATTTTGTGTTTTGGAGTAACTTTTCAATGGTTTCCTGTGGCGGGATATCAGCCCATAAGTGCTGGTTTTTGGCCTTGGTTAAGTCATCTGATCTTGCCGGCAGTCGTATTAAGTGTACAGCAGATTGGTATCATTGCACGAATGTTACGTGATGGAATGCTTGAGGTGGTCAACCAAGATTATATTCGGACGGCTAAGGCGAAAGGGTTAGTCGAACGCATTGTATTAATGAAACATGCCTTTTTAAACGCAATGATCCCGACAACTACCGTCATTGGTACGAGTATCGCCCTGCTCTTAGGTGGTGCCGTTGTTACAGAAACGGTTTTTGCAATTCCGGGTTTAGGCAGGTTAATCATCGATTCGATTTCGTCACGTGACTATCCAGTGCTTCAAGGATCTGTTCTCTTTGTTGCAGGGGTATATGTTTTAGTCAATTTGATTGTTGATATCGTTTACGCATTTCTTGATCCACGAATTCGTTACGATTAATCAAGGAAGGGGGGGACGAATACATGACGAAAAAAAAGAATAAATCATTGCAGAAAAATGCACTTGGTATAGCTTCAGGAATAATTTTGACCTTGATTATTTTATTGGCAATATTCGGGCCGTTCATAATGAAGACGTCTCCTACTGAAGTTTACGCAGAAAATAGATTACAACCACCGTCACTTGAACACTTATTTGGAACAGATCATTTTGGTAGGGATATATTTAATAGAATCATTTATGGTGCAAGAATATCATTAATCGTTGGTTTTTCAGCTGCCGTCATTACTACGATTGTTGGAACCACCTTGGGGCTTGTAGCCGGTTACTTTAAAAAAGTCGATAACATTCTTATGAGAATGATAGATGGGATGATGGCATTTCCAGCTATTTTATTAGCAATTATGCTCGTTGCCGCGTTAGGAGGTAATTTGCAAAATATCGTTATCGCGCTTGTATTTGCATACATACCGATAATGGTACGGATAGTCCGTTCTTCCACATTGCAGTTAAAAAACATGCAATATGTTGAAGCAGCTAAAGCTTCAGGTACTTCAAATACAACCATTCTTTTTAATCATCTGCTGCCAAATGCAATAACTCCAATTATCGTGCAAGGAACATTTATTTTTGCTGAAGCAATCCTTGCAGAGGCAGCCTTAAGCTTTTTAGGTGTCGGTGTGCAGCCGCCCATACCATCTTGGGGAAGTATTTTAGGCGAATCACGCATTTATCTAATGAACGCTCCTTGGTATTCTATTTTTCCCGGTGTTGCCATTGCAATCACTGTTTTATCCCTAAATATCTTAGGTGATTTATTTAGAGATTTATTAGATCCGCACTCTTTAAATAGCAGCAAGAAAAAGCGATGGTCCGTTAAAATGACAGAAACAATCGGAAATATTCAAATGAAAAAAAGTGTCAATAAGGGGGTGGAAAAATAATGCTTGAAGTCAAGAGCTTAAGTGTTCACTTTTCAACGGCCGACGGAGATGTAAAAGCTGTTGATAATGTTTCTTTTTCCATAAAACCGGGGGAAACACTTGGTATTGTAGGCGAATCGGGGAGTGGTAAGAGTGTAACCGCTCTGTCCATTATGCAGCTAAATGCATCACCGCCTTGTAATTATCCTTCAGGAGAAATTCTTTTTAAAGGAAAGGATTTATTAAAAGCAAAAGAAAAAGAACTTCAAAAAATTCGTGGTAATGACATTGCGATGATTTTTCAAGATCCTATGACTTCTCTTAATCCCGTTTTTACAGTCGGAAGTCAAATCATTGAATCGATTCGAAAACACCAAAACGTATCGAAAAAAGAAGCAAAACGACGTGCGATTGAAATGTTAACAGACGTTGGGATTGCTCATCCGGAAAAGAGGATGAAAGAATATCCGCACCAATATTCAGGTGGAATGAGACAACGTGCCATGATTGCGATGGCTTTATCGTGTAATCCAAAGCTGCTAATTGCTGATGAGCCGACGACTGCCTTAGATGTTACTATTCAAGCACAATTGCTTGAATTAATGCAAAACCTGCAAGAAAAATATGGAATGGCAATTATTATGATTACCCATGACTTGGGGGTAGTAGCTCGTATAGCAGATCGAATTCTGGTCATGTATGGCGGAACGATTGTAGAAAAGGGAAAAACATTAGATATTTTTTATGAACCTTTGATGCCTTATTCATGGTCTTTAATGCAATCCATTCCGAATCCTCAGCCGGGGAAAAGAGAAAAATTAGTACCAGTACCGGGGCAGCCCCCGAATTTATTACACTTGCCAGAAGGCTGTCGATTTCAACCTAGATGCCCTTTTGCTCGTGAAGAGTGCAAAAAAATAAATCCTCCGTTAACAGAAAAAACTTCAGGTCACAGCGCTTCCTGTATTTTGACTCCAGAAGAAATAAAAGACGAGATCAGCAAGTTCAAAAGAGGAAGAGGAGTGATATAGAAATGAACGAGGTTTTACTCGAAGCCCGAGATGTAAAAAAACATTTCCAAGCAAACAAGGGATTTTTAAATCGTAATAAATCAAATGTAAAAGCGGTTGATGGTATTAATTTATCTGTCAGGAAAGGTGAAACGCTGGGCTTGGTCGGAGAATCAGGCAGTGGGAAAAGCACACTTGCCCGGTTACTGCTAAGACTTATCGAACCAAGCAACGGAGAAATCCTTTTCGAAGGTGATGATATTTGTAAATATAATGCAAAGAAAATGAAACAATTGCGTCGTGATATGCAAATTGTTTTTCAAGACCCATTTGCAAGCTTAAATCCACGTTGGACGATAGGAAAGATTATAGCTGAGCCGTTATTAGCTAACAAGTCAGATATAAATGTAAAGAAAAAAGTCCAGGAACTTCTAGATACTGTAGGTTTAAACCCGGAGCATTATAACCGTTACCCACATGAATTCTCAGGAGGACAACGACAAAGAGTCGGGATAGCTAGAGCCATTTCTCAAAATCCTAAATTAATTATTTGCGACGAAGCAGTAAGTGCATTAGATGTATCTATTCAAGCACAAATCATTAATTTATTTGAAGACTTACAACAGGAATTCAATTTAACGTATATTTTTATTGCTCACGATTTATCTGTTGTTAGACATATGTCTAATCGAGTGGCGGTCATGTATTTAGGAAAAATTGTAGAAGAAGCAGAATGTGAACAGTTATACACTTCCCCTCGTCATCCATATACAAAAGCCCTTTTATCAGCGATTCCGCTTCCTGATCCTTTGGAAGAACAAAAACGCCAGCGCATCGTGTTAAAAGGGGATGTGCCGTCTCCAATGGACCCTCCAAAAGGGTGTGCTTTTCATCCGCGGTGTTCCAAAGCTGATGAAGTGTGTAGTAATAAAACGCCTGCATTAGAAATAGATGGTTTAACGAATCATGCTGTCTCTTGTTTTCATCCTGAGGATCAAAACCAAAAGAAGAGGGAGGTAAGGATATAATGCAGCACATTCCAAAGAAAAAACTAAGCTATTATGATTTTCAAGCGACCACGTTATACGCATGTCGAAAGGACCAACGTTTTTCTTATTGTGCTTATATTCCGAAAAATTACAAAGGAAATGACACGAAAATATACAATCTAGTTGTGTTAATCCATGGGACGGAAAGAGCGTCGCAAGGTTATCGGGATTCCTTTATCGACTTTGCTGAAGAAACCGATTCGATCATTTTAGCTCCTCTTTTTCCAGCTGGAATTATGGAAGAAGGTGAGTTGAATTCTTATAAATTTATTAAATATCATGACATTCGATATGATCATATTTTGCTGTCAATGGTAGACGAAATCAACGAAAAATATCGTGTGTACGCAAATAAATTTCTTCTTCATGGCTTTTCAGGGGGAGGACATTTTGTGCACCGTTTTCTTTATCTTCATCCTGATCGACTGAGCGGAGTTTCGATAGGTGCACCAGGTATGATTACGTATTTAGATCAAACACGTCCATGGCATGTTGGCACGAAGAATTTTGAAGAAGTGTTTGGAAAAAGGCTTGATCTACAGAAAATAAAAAAAGTTCCTGTTCATATGGTGGTTGGATCCGAAGACACCGAAACTTGGGAAATTAACATCAAAGATGGTCCATTTTGGATAGATGGAATCGATCGATATGGTGCAACAAGGATTGACCGCTTGAAAGGGCTGAAAGAGAACTACGCAGAGGAAGGAATAGAAGTTTCTTTTGACCTGGTTCCTGGAGCAGCTCATGAGGGTTTTAAACTGATTGATGCGGTTAAAACGTTTTTTAAAGAACGGATAGTAATTCCACAATAAATGGAGGAAACAAATGATGCCTAAAGAGCAAAATCTAAATATCGAACCGGAAGGAAAAAGAATACAAAAGACATTTCCATATTTTAAACTTCAAGGAACTCCCCGGGAAATTGGCAGACAATATGGAGAGAAATGCAAAGACCTCATTCACCAACATCTACATTACTCCATTTCTAGATTGAAAGAACGAGTAGAAATTAATTCAAAAATAATAAAAGAAAAAGTTTTAAGCTATCAAGAATATGTTCTTCAATATGCCCCTTTTTTTGATGAAGAAATTAGAGGAGTTGCTGAAGGAGCAGGAATCACACTGGATGAAGCATATCTCTTGCAACTGAGAGCGGAAATCTATGAAGACCTGGATGCTAGTTTGGAGTGTACAACATTCGCTTATAAAGAAGAGGCTTCTTGTGATCAAATTCCGCTTATTGGTCAAAATGCTGATTTACCTGATTTTTATTCAGATATTGGTGTTATTTTAGAAATTATTCCAAATGAGGGGCCGTCCATATTGATGCTGACCCCGGCTGGTCAAGTCTCTTATATTGGAATAAACGATCAAGGCTTGGGTGTCTTTGCTAATTTCTTAACATGTGATGAGTGGAGGATCGGATTTCCACGTTATTTAACTTCTCGTCTCGCACTTACTCAACGTACAGTCAATGATGCAAGCAGTCTATTAAGCAGCGTTTATCGTGCTTCATCCCGTAATTTAATAATGTTGGACGCAGAGAATAATATTCTCGATTTAGAAACAACAGCGACAGCACTATTGCCATTGCATGCAAATAATGGGATTTTGGCACATGCCAACCATTATTTAAAAGATGAATTACTTTCTGAAGAGCGCTTGCCAGGAATTTTTTTCAAAAATTCTCAAGTAAGACAAGAAAGAATTAATGAACTGTTAGAGGAGCACAATGGCGCATTAGATATGAAAAAAGTAATGGAAGTTTTCAGAGACCGGGAAACTTATCCTCACTGTTTATCTAGGATAAGGAGCGACATAAAAAATTCTGATGTCATTACTTTTGCCTCTGTGATTGCTTCCCCTAGTACAGGAGAAATATGGGTTGCAGCAGGACCGCCCCATTTATATGAGTACAAACGCTACACTTTTTCTTCATGAATGATACACCTAAATCGTTACCTAGCTTTTTCATTTATTAGAAAGGGTGTCTATGATGAGTGATATGATCACTTCGAAATTTAGCAATATTGTTTCAACAGAGAAAGATATTGAATCAATAATTGGTACCCCAGGAAGGTTAGTTGATAACAAAGTCGTGAATTACCTAGATGAACATTGTCAAAGGTTTCTTAGTCTTTCACCTTTTTGTGTGGTAGCAACAGCTGATAAAAACGGAAAATGTGACGCTTCTCCCCGGGGAGATAAACAGGGATTTCCCTTTATATTAGATAAGAAGTATTTGGTTCTCCCCGAACGTCCTGGCAATCGAAGAACCGATTCCATGCGAAATATCATCGAGAACCCTCACATCGGTTTATTATTTTTTATACCAGGTATGGGTGAAACATTAAGAATAAATGGAAAAGCTACATTAATTAATGATGCTCATGTGTTAGAAAAAATGATGGAAAAAAACAAAGCTCCTCTTCTAGGAATAGCAATAGAAGTAGAGGAATGTTTCATTCATTGTGCCAAAGCATTTAAGCGCTCTGGGTTATGGGATCCAAGTTCATGGAATGAAAAAGAATCATTGCCTTCTGCTGCCCAAATGTTAACTGACCATTCAAAGCTGACGGATATGACAAAAGACGACATTCAAGCTATTTTAGATAAGGACTATAAAAACAGACTTTACTAATATTAGGGAAGTGTTTTGGTTGCTAGAAAAATTAGTTTTAAAAGGAACTCCCAAAGAAATTGGCAAGCAGCACGGAGAATATGGAAAAGAGCAAGTAATGAAAAGCTTAGAAACGTATGAACAACTTTTTTATGGGTATCAAAAAATATCTTGGATTCAAGCAAAAGAAAAAGCCTTGCAGCATATAGCTGCGATAGAAAAATTAGATGCTCATTTAATAGAAGAAATGGAAGGGGTAGCTGAAGGAGCAGGTGTTGATTTTGAGGACATATTGACTTTAAACGCTAGAAGCGAGATTGCTTTAGGAAATTATAATGGAAAATCGTTTTCAGATGGCTGTACAGCAATAGCGGTCACGGCTCCCCTTATTCATGATACGATAATAGCTCAAAATTGGGATTGGAAAGCACGGCAATTAAACAGTTTATTATTGGTAGAGATTTATCAAAAAAATAAACCAGTTATTACAATGGTCACAGAAGGCGGTATGATTGGAAAAATAGGAATGAATTCTAGTGGAATGGGTGTTTGTTTTAACGCTTTATTAACGAATAAAAAAACGAATAGTATTCCGATTCATCTTGGACTTCGAAGTGTTTTAAATTCTCATACATTATCAGAAGCAATTTCTAAACTGAATAATGGAAACATAGCAGCTGCGGCTAACTTCTTAATAGGAAACGATAATGGTAATGGGAGTGGCATGGCAGTTAATTTAGAAGTATCTCCCTTTGGGATCGATGTGGTTGGAGAAACGGATGGAAAATTAGTGCATACGAATCACATCATTTCAGAAACGTTAAAAAAGAGTTTAGAAGATCGGAATGAATTTATTTTTGAAGATTCGCTGCTTCGAAAAAAACGCGCCCAACAATTAATTCAAACGAGCATAAGAAATGGCATTTCTATTAATGAAGAAACGGTAAAAGAGTGGTTATCGGATCAATTTAATGCACCGAATTCTATCAATCATTATGAAAATTATATGACCCCTGAACATAGAAGAATGGAAACGGTATTTTCTATTATTATGAATTTATCAAAACGGCAAATGTATTTTTGTCATGGTAAGCCGGCAGAGTCAGAATACAAAAAAATCCAGCAGGACGAATAGGGAGGAAAAATAGTGTGCTATATATTAATGGTACTTGGCGCCAAGCGCAGTCGGGAGAAACGTTAACAGTATATAATCCGGCAACGGGTAAAGAGTTAGCTGAAGTTGCTTCTGGTGGAAGAATAGAGACGAAAGAAGCCATTGATGCAGCGAATGAAGCCTTTACACATTGGAAGAATACAACAGGATTAGAACGCAGCACCCTATTGCGTAAAACGGCTGAATTAATTAGGGAAAATGGTGAGGATATTGCACAAACAATAACAAAGGAAATGGGCAAATCAATTACAGAAGCAAGGCGTGAAATTATTAGTGGAGCAAATTACGTAGAATGGTTTGCAGAGGAAGCGAAAAGGATATATGGAGAAACGATTCCAGCCCCTCAAAAAGATAAGCATTTAATGCTAATGAACGAACCCATTGGTGTTGCTGCGGCTATAACGCCGTGGAATTTTCCCTTATCTATGATTACTAGAAAAATAACTCCAGCCCTTGCAGCAGGCTGTACAGTCATCTTAAAGCCAGCCCCAAATACACCTCTTACAGCAATTAAATTATTTGAATGTTTAGACAAATCTGGTTTTCCGGCAGGTGTTGCCAATTTAGTTATCGGACCGGCAGAGGAAATAGGCAAAGAATTTACAACTAATCCAATTGTAAGAAAGCTGGCATTTACTGGGTCAACAAACATTGGAAAGAAATTAATGAAAGATTCGGCAGCTACAGTGAAAAAGGTGTCCATGGAACTCGGCGGACATGCGCCGTTTGTTGTATTTGAGGATGCTGACATAGATGAAGCTGTAGCAGGAGCAATAAGCACGAAGTTTGTAAACAGCGGGCAAACGTGTATTTGCACAAACCGTATCTATGTTGCAGATGAAATAGCAGATGAATTTTCAACGAAGTTTGCTCAAAAAGCAAACAAACTAAAAGTAGGGAACGGTCTTGAAGAAGAAACGAAGATTGGACCACTAGTTAATGCTCAGGCATTGGAAAAAGTAAGCCGTCATGTAGAGGATGCCAAAAAGCATGGGGGAAATGTATTATGTGGCGGGGAAACACTTGATTTACCAGGGATGAATGGCTTTTTTTATAAACCTACTGTCATAAATGAGGCAACGGAAGATATGCAAATAGCAACAGAAGAAACATTCGGCCCGGTCGTACCTATTTTCTCCTTCCAAACGGAAGATGAGGTGATCTCTAAGGCTAATGATACGAATTATGGTTTAGCTGCGTATTGTTACACGAAAGATTTAAGTAGAGGACTGCGAATGACCCGTCAATTAGAGTATGGCATTGTTGGTATTAACGATCCTGCACCAATAGCAGTACAATCACCATTTGGCGGTGTGAAAGAAAGCGGGATAGGAAAAGAAGGCGGCAGACAAGGAATGGAGGAGTATTTAGAAAAGAAATTCATTTCCATTAAATATTAATTGATCGTATTGGTACTTTTAAAATAAGCAAGGAGGTCTATACATTGATAGAAAAAGGGAAAAGTACAGGGATATCAGCTCATTCCATAGAAAATAAAGCAGACATCATTGTACGAAAAAGCAGGGTAGAAGATGCTGAAAAATTAAATGAATTAGCTAGATTATGTTTCGATCCACCTGAGATTGCCTTTACAAAAAAAAATTTTGAAAATATGATTACGCGTTTCCCTGAGGGCCAAATTTGTGTGGAGTACAAAGGGAAAATCATAGGTTCATGTTCCAGTTTAATTGTAAATATAGATGAATATCCGAAACACCATACATTACACGAAATATCTGATCAGGGATATATCTCCAATCATAATGAAAATGGCAAAGATTTATACGGCATAGATGTCATTGTACACCCAGATTATCGAGGGCTAAAAATAGGTAAACAATTATACGAAGCTAGAAAGCAGGTTTGTAAAGAATTACATTTACAATCGATCATTTTTGGAGGAAGAATACCGAATTTTTGTTCATATGCTAGTTCCATGAGTGCAAAGCAATATGTTGAAAACGTAATGGAAGGAAAAATATACGATCCTGTTTTAACGTTTCAGTTAAGGAATGGGTTTACGTTTAAATATATATTACCTAACTATATACCGGAAGATCGCGAATCGTTATGCAATGCAACTTTCATGGAATGGAGAAATACTGAACAAGGGGAATGAAATACGGAACTTACCTTTTTGACTTAGGAATTTGTGGTATTACTAGTGATTTTGAATCTACGGTGTCACAATAGTTCATGATCTCCCATCTTATTTGAAGGTAGGGAGATTTATTTTATATGGACAAGGATTAAAGCGTTTTGTCCTAGTTCAGTCAACGTTTCCTAAAAGATGATCGGTCTGTTCATATAAATGACAGCGAGCGGATTCGGATTAACCAAACAATATTACGTGACAATCCCTTTCTCTTTATAAAAATTCTCATATTAGTTCTGGACAGTTTACTTATACCAACGAAAGCTCTGTTGCATAGGGTATTAGTGGATTATATCTAAAATATCAGAGAAAGAGGAGAAGTAGCATGGGAGTAAGAAATAATAACACACGAATATCAGCATTTAGAGCTGTAGGAACCCAGCAGCTCATACCTGCGAATACTGTGACAAAAGTTAATTTTCCAACCCAACGATTTGATGCTGCGGATGAATACGACCCTGCAACGTCAACATTTATCCCAGAAACAGATGGAGTCTACAATATCATTGCAACCGTTAATTTTATACCAAACTTTAATGATCGAGATATTAATTTTGTGGCGAGAGTTAATATTCGATTGAATGGTAACTTTGTTATTGGGGTTGATACCAGTTACCGGCTCGCGGGAAATGTAGCGGGACAACAAAATCCTCCTAATATTGTAAATGCTTCTACTGTCGTTGAGCTGCAAGCAGGTGATCGGGTGGATGTAACCGCTCAAAGCAGTAGAGCTGTTAATATCTCACCATCTATTGGTGCAGAAGAAAATATAGATGCTACGTTTTTTGCAGCGGCAAGGTTCCCATCTCGTGCGAATTAAAATGATATCGGCTCTAACCCAATATTTCTCAACGAAAAGTACTTTCCTTCAATAAAGAGCAAATGAATATAGATGCCATTTTTTCCATGAACCAATCTCCCATCGTTCTTAAGTTGGGAGATTTTTTTTAAAAGGTAAGAAAATATAAATATGTGGCGTTTTACATGTCTAGCGCAAGCGCCTACTCGCTCGAAATTCCTTCGGTCCGTCCATGGAAAACAAAGATCCTCCAGGACTTGTCGCTCGTGAGCAAGGCGTTTGCGCGTTTCTTAAAGGTTATTTCGAATTTTACTTTGTATTGGATCATAGGAAGTCCTTGTCACGAAATTTACAAAGTATGGTGAAAACAAAAGTACTCCTTGTTTTCTGAAAAAGAGCCTCAAAAATCAATGGATTTAATATATTTTGTAAATTTTTGAACCATACTTAAAGCAAGGGAAGACTTTCTATATAACATACAAGTGTCAAGATTTAATACTCCGCCATTTTTTGTAAATAGTTTTTCAAAATAAAACTGATGATTGTCACTTAAGAAAATACTAGGAATAAAAGCATATCCCAGTTCATTTCTCACCATTTCTTGTCTACTTGCATGGTGATGTTGGGAGGGTGAGTAAACCGTTCGTTCCACCATTGATTGACGAATTCAGTGAAGTAGGGTGAAGAAACTTTACGCTCTTATTTTTTAAAACTTACAATTACCAAAATTAATCACCAGCCACTCTTTTTGACAGTCAGACAGTCCCCTACCTACTTACTAATTGGTGGGAATATTTATTTACATAATATAAAGAAAATTATGAAAAATAATTGACTTCTTTTTTAGGGTGTAGTATTATCAAAACATGAACAATCGTAGCAGAAATGAACAAATGACCAGGGTAGAGTATCTAGAAAGTGTTGTTAGAATGTACTATGTTTTAGGGTTAACTCAAAACCAAATTGCAAATCAATTAGGAGTTAGCCGTTCATCAGTAGCAAGGTTATTAGAGGAAGCTAAAAAAAGGGGGGTTATTAGATTTCGAATAAATACAACAATGGAGGATTTTAGAAGTCCATCTATTGAAAAAAAATTCCTCGAAAATTTTGCATTAAAAGATTGTGTGGTATTTGATCTCGAAAAAGAAATAGGGAACACATTTGAGTATTTAACATGCTCGTATTTAAATTCAATACTGCCATTAGAAGGATCAGTAGGGATAGGTTTTGGACATACGTTACGTTCAGTTGGGAAAAGTTTAAATTTTTTTGAACCAAGACCTAACTTAAAGTTTGTTCAATTAACTGGTGGCACTGGAGTAGATGAATCAATAATACCAACATCTTCAAATGTTCAAGTTTTTAGTCAGGCACTTGGCAGTCAATCAATATTTTTTCCAGCACCTACAATTGTAGGAAATCCTGAATTAAAATCTTTACTTTTAAAAGATTCTTCAATAAGCGCAGTAGTAAGTGCGATTCGTCAGGTATCAATGGCATTGGTAGGAATAGGACATACCGGTCATACGAATTCAGTTCTTTCCACGTATTTTCCAAAAGATTTTTTAAATCAAATCCCTATGAAAGATTCTGTAGGAAATATTTTAGTTCATTCCTATGATATTAATGGTAGACGAACACAACAAGATATTTCTAAATATTTAGTTGGAATTGAATTGGAAGCATTTAGACAAATTTCATTGAGAGTCGGAATAGCAACTGGTGAAGACAAAATTGATGCCATTTTAGGTGCTCTTCGCGGAAATTTTGCAAACATACTGATTACTGATAAACAAACTTCAATTGAGGTTCTTAATAAACATTCGGGGGGAAATATATGAATTACAATATTGTAGATACTGTTACGAAGAAAAATGAAAATATTTTAGTAGTTGCAATGGATCACACCCTTTACTTTGGAAAGCAGGCAGGCCTTGAAAATACCAAAGATGTAATAAAGAGTCTTGTAGATAAAGATGTTGATGGCTTTATTTCTAGTCCTGCTATTACTAGACAATGCCTAGAGGATCCAAGCATACCAACAACTAAATACATTTCTAGAGCAGACTATTATTTATCTAAAAATTCTGTCCCTTATGGTTTTGATCAGGAAGAGTATTGTGTAATAACGTCTGCACAAGCATTAAAAGATATTGGAGCAGATGCTGCTATTATTAGCCTAGTTTTTGGTTATAGTAATTCAGCTGCTCAGATCAAGAATATTTCTTCTGTTGCTAAATTCGCTGAAGATTGTTCTAAAGTAAATCTTCCATTAATTGTAGAAACAGTAATGTGGGGCAATCGAGTAGATAAGTCTGAAGAAAGAGATGTAGAAAATATTGCATCAATTGTAAAAACAGGTGCTGAACTCGGTGCAAGTATGATTAAAGCTCCTTATTTTGGTACTCCTGAAGAGTATTCAATGGTTGTTAGGGAATCCCCAGTACCATTAGGGATTTTAGGTGGACCACGTATAGAAAATGACGATGAAGTTGTTCAGTTAACGAAGAGTGGTTTAGAGTCTGGAGCTAAAGGAGTCTTTTTTGGACGTAATATTTGGCAAGCTCAAAATCCAGGTCAAATGGTTGAAAAGCTAGTAAACGTATTAAAATAGCGGCAATAAATTTTTTGCTAAGTACAGGTTACATTAATTTGTAAGCGTTTTCTTTTGGTTGTGAAATTTTATTCTCAAAATAAACAGGAACAGGGTAGTGCCACTTTTGAAAAAGTGAGGGAGAATAATGAAATTTATATATAAGATAAATACTGTCTTATTAATTACGGTTTTGTTGGCTCTTATGACAATCATTGTAGCTTGTACACAAGAAACCAGTAATGAGCAATCTAGTTCAGACAATACTATGGATGATGCAAGTAAACCTTTTGCTGGTCAAGAAATTGATGTTTTGTTACAAAGGTCTGGTGACACAGAATATTTGATGGATAATACAGATGAATTTACAGAAGAGACGGGGATAGAAGTTAACTACACTCCAATCGCCTATGAAGAAATTCAAGAGAGAACGCTTTTATCACTATCGTCCAACTCAGGTGAATTTGATGTAGTTAACCCTTTTACTGAAATGATACCAGCTCTACAACACTCCGGTTGGATTGAAGATTTAAATAAAATCCCAGAGGAGTATAATGTGGAACCGATTGATTTAGATCAATTTATGCAAAATTATCAAGATTATTATACCTTTAATGGTGAAACGCAATTTGTATTATTTCAACCTGATACACGAGTACTTTATTATAATAAAACATTGCTAGAAGAAGCAGGCATAGATCCACCTACAACATGGGAAGAACTTGAAGAAGCTGCTGAAGCATTGACTGATCCTGATGAAGGGGTTTATGGATATGCAACTTCAACCGCACAAGGGCCATGGACTGTATTAACATGGTTACCGGTACTTTATTCAATGGGAGAGAATGTATTAGGACCTGATAATCTTCCGATGTTAGATAGTGAAGCAGCTCTAGAAGCAACGGAATTCTATACTAATATGGTTCACAACTATTCACCTCCACAAGGCGTGTCCATGGATGTGTTTGAGATAGAACCATTGCTGAGAGATGGAACGATAGCTATGGCGACAATTGCATCTATAGTAAATGATCCAAACATTGGTATGATGAGTTACCCATTATATGATGAGTCCACGGATAGAACTGGCTCTGGGACTACAGGTGGATGGGGATTTGGTATAGTGAAAGATTCTGATGTTAAAGGTGCGGCTTATGAATGGCTAAGATGGGCTACTTCAAAGGAAACTATGAAAGAAGCTGCATTAGCTGGTAGGCTTAGTCCTGGAAGAATGGATATTTATGAGGAACCTGATTTCCAGGAGGCTAATCCGAATTGGGAAGCTCAAATGGAAGCATTATCAACATCTAAAATGTATTTTCCACTACCTGTTGAACCAGAAGCACAAGAAATTCTGGGTACTGAACTTAGTAGAATAGTCACAGAAGAAACAACTCCAGAGGAAGGCCTTGATACTGCACAGGAGGAGATTTTAGAACTAATAAAAGGTGGGGGTTACTATAGCGAATGAAAATGATAAAAATTAAGGCGGGGGAGTTAGCTCCCCCTTCCATAAAATCGAAAACTGCTAATAGCTTTATTAGGAACAACTGGCGTCCAATAGCATTAATTTCTCCAACTATTATTTATTTAATGTTAATTACTCTTTTTCCTATTATTAATACTGTGGATCTCAGTTTTCAAAATGTTTATTTAACTCAGCAGTTTAAGCCTATCGAGTATATTGGTTTAAAAAACTATAGTGAATTTCTATCATCAAGAGAAGCGCATGATGCAATGATAAAAACCTTAATTTATTTATCAGGTATTATCATTCAAGTTATTTTAGGGGTTGCGTTAGCTGTACTTATGAATCATTACACTTCTCATATTAAAGGAATTGGGGTTTACAGAGTTTTATTATCTTTACCTATTTTCGTAACTCCTTTTGTGTCAGGAATATTATGGAGATACATGTTTGGTTATGAATTTGGATTAATTTATCACATTGGTAGTTTCTTAGGTTTAGAAAATATTCTTTGGTTACAGTCAAGTAGTTTAGTAATGCTAACAGTAGTAATTGTTGACATTTGGCAGTGGACCCCATTTATATTTTTTATTGTATATGCTGGTTTACAAGGATTGCCCAAGGAACCTTATGAGGCTGCTTATGTTGATGGAGCCTCACACTGGAAGACTTTCCGCTACCTAACCCTCCCGATGGCACTACCAATTATCACATTAGCAGCAATGTTAAGGTTTATCTTATCATTCCAAGCTTTTGATACTATATGGGCAATGACTCAAGGGGGGCCAGCTAATGGTTCTCAAATATTACCTGTTTATTTATTTAAGGCTGCGTTTTCAACTTTTAATACAAGTTATGCCTCTGCAATAGCTGTATTAATATTAGTTTTCATTATTATTATTGGTCAATCCATCGGGAAGTTATTAAGTAAGGAAGTAAATAGGCAAGGATAGTGATTATAGTGGAAAATGTGAAAAAAAGGTCAGTAATTACTGGATATATTTTAATAACAACCGTTACTTTCTTGTTTTTAGGACCAATACTTTGGGCGCTGATTTCTTCTTTTAAACCAAAAGACTTATTATACACTCCAAGTTTAATATTTACACCAACCATTGCTAATTATCAAGAAGCAATTTCCTCAATAAATTTTTTTTCACACTTGACAAATAGTTTAATAATTTCTGTTTCTACTGTATTGATATGTTTAATATTGGGTCTACCTGCAGCTTATGGTTTTGTCAGGTTTAAGTTTAAAATGAAAAATTCATTGCTATTTTGGATACTTTCTATACAGATGTTACCACCGATTGCAGCTGTAATAGCGTTGTATGACTTATTTTTGAGTACAAACCTTCTAGGCACGCATCTTGCTGTTGTAATCGCCAGTTCAATTTTTAATTTGCCTTTAACGGTTTGGATGATGAGATCTTTTTTTCAAGAAGTACCATTAACTTTAGAAGAATCAGCAATGATTGATGGTTGTACTAGAATCCAAGCATTTTTTAAAATTACACTTCCACTTGTAGGTACGGGGATTGCTACAACTTCTATTTTTGTATTCCTATTTTCTTGGAATGCTTACTTGATACCACTAGTTTTAACAAATAGAACCACTCAAACATTACCAGTTGCTATTACTGGATTTGTATCAGATTCAGGTGTGATGTGGGATCAATTATTACCGGCCTCTATGCTAACAGTATTACCCTTGGTAATATTAGCGATTTTTATTCAAAAATATATTGTTAGAGGAATTTCTTTTGGAGCGGTTAAATAAAATGGAGAGGTGAAATATGGAAAATATTATGATAATAGGGGATCTTTTTATCCCTAATAATACAATTTATTCAGTAGTCAAGAAAGAGTATCCTCATTCGAATATTGTGTATTATAACTGGGATCTCGAATCAGAAGCGGAACTAACAAAAATTAATATACATGTCGAAAAAAATGGACCAAATAATTTATTAAAATCTGAAAAAATAGTTGAATTAGGAAACTTACACCAGATTGATCTTATGATAATACATTTTTATCCAATCAGCAATGAAATAATAAATAATATTCCATCTTTAAAGTATATAGGTATATTACGTGCAGGAACAGAGAATATTGACCAACAATCTTGCGAAAAAAACAATATTAAAATTATTAATACTCCAGGGAGAAATGCGAATGCAGTTGCAGAATTCACATTAGGAATGGTGTTATCTGAGATGAGGAATATTGCAAGGGCACACAAATCATTATTACAAAATAATTGGACAAAAGATTTTCCAATATCTCTTCCACGGGAATTACGTGATTGTACAATAGGAATTATTGGATATGGTAATATTGGAAGATTGGTTGCCAAAAAATTCAAATTACTGGGTAGTCATGTCATTATTCACGATCCTTTTTTACCTAATCAGGTAATAACATCAGATGGTTTTGAATGTGTCTCAGATGAATATATTTTGGAAAATTCAGATGTTGTTTCAATACATTTACGCTTATCTGATAAGACCTATCATTATTTATCAAAAAAGCGGTTAAGTAAACTAAAACAAAACACTTATTTAATAAATGTTTCAAGAGCTGAATTAGTCGATGAATTATTTTTAGTTGAATTATTAAAATCTAATAAAATTGCAGGTGCTGCTCTCGATGTATTTTCACAAGAACCACTAGCGGAAGATCATCCTATATGTTCTGTACCTAATGCTACTTTAACCTCTCATTTAGCTGGGACTACAAGTTCAGCTTTTACTAACTCAGTAAATTTATTAATAAATAATATTAAAGAAACTATTTTAGAAAAACATTAGCGAAATTTAACCTAGCAATTTTTAAATAGGAAGGAGGATTAAATTGTTAATAGGCATTGACATAGGATTAACAATGATTAAGGTAGCGGTATTTTCCTTAGGTGGGAAAAAGATAGCTCTTGAGGAAAAAAGATCCTCAATAGTTTATTCGGAAGACGGCTTTGTTGAAAAAGATATGGAAGAACTCTGGAAAGCTCTTAGTTCATTAATAAAAGAAACATTATACAAACATGATATTTCTGTCACAGAAATAAAAGGGATTGGTTTGAGTGCATATGGTGATGGAGTTATTACTTTGGATAAAGATAAAAATATAATTGGATTAGGTATTACATCAATAGATACGCGCTCAAAACACACGTGGGGTTCATTACTTTCAAAGTCACAACATCAGGAGTTATTTAAAATAATTAGACAAAAGCCGTTTTTAGGGACTCCCTTACCTATCCTTCATTGGATTTACACCCATGATAAACAAAGATGGGAAAAAACAGAGTTTGTAATTTTTGCAAAAGATTACATTCGTTATAAATTAACTGGTGAAATATTTTTAGAAATTACGGATGCTAGTGCTGGTCTTATTAATCTAAACACTAGAACAAGGGATCTAAGTATTGAAGAAACATTAAGTATTAATCATCTTACTGAGAAAATACCTGATGTTGTTACATCTGATCAAGTAGTTGGAGAAGTGAATAAAGAAGCAGAGACAGACACGGGGTTCAAAGAAGGAACCCCTGTTGTGGCAGGTTTGCATGATGTCGCAAGTACAGTGATTGGGTCTGGTTGTATTAATCATAGTGACACTCTAATCATATTAGGAACATGGGGGATTACTGTTATGTCTAGTAATAGTCCCCAAGATCATGCAGAAGGTGACTGGATGTTAAGATGCTTGCCGAAAAATAACCGATGGCTGATGTTACAAGCTTCTCCCTCTGCAGGATCAAATATTGATTGGTTCGTTAAAACATTAAAACAAATAAATACAGATAATAATAACATCCATAAAGTGTTAAATACATTAATAAAAGATACACTCCCAGGAGCAAAGGGGTTACGGTATTTACCATATTTGCATGGACAAAAATTCTCAAATCAAACTTTAAATGCTTTATTTTATGGAATTACCTTTGAACACGAGCTTAAACATTTTTATCGAGCAATACTTGAAGGTATATTGGTTGATAGAATTAAGGTATTGGCCCAATTTGAAAAAAGCATTGATTCGTCTCCTTCAATGCTTACAATTCAAGGAGGAGGATCCAAAAATAATACATGGATGCAAATGTTTGCTGATGCTACTAATAAAACGATAAGAGTTTTACAATCTTCACAGGCAGGTGTAAGAGGTGCTGCAATTCTTGCTGGAGTAGGAGTTGGTTTGTTTAATAGCATTGGAGAAGGGGTAGAAATTATTAAAGACAAGGAAATATTCTACAACCCTAACATTCAAAATTTTGAAGAATATAAAGAAATACAAGAAAGCTATCAAGAACTAATTAATTCGCTTGTTTAAAAGGGATAATTACTCAAAACGTAAATCACAAAAGGTATTTGGGAGAATTAAATTTTTGCAGGGGATGAATCGAAAGAGAAGTAAACACATGCTAAAGACTCTAAAATCTTCAATTATAAAAAACTGTTGTGGATAATCTGAACTGACCTAGAAACATGAGACAAGAAACAACAACTAGGCTGCCATGCTCCTGAATTTAACGGGGGTATGGTAGTTTAATTTCTTAAAAGGTCGCATGTAGTTGTAATAATAGTTAGGTACGTTTCCACTTTTTCTAGTACAATAGAATTTGCAAGGTGCACTCATTCTTGAGTGCTGAATTCTTCCGTCTTTAGCGAGGAGTGGAAGGATTCAATGACGACATTTTTTCACCGTAAGGTAAGTATGTGATGTCGTCCGTTACCCACTTTTGGTTAGGACCTTCTGCTAAAAAATTTTGTTCTAGTAGGTTTGGGACAACGTGATTCCCTTCTTTAGCGATATATGTTTTGCGTTTAGGTTTTACCCTGCATTGCACACTGAACTTCTGCATGATTTTCTGGACGGTATTTCGATTTACTTTGATATGATGGTCTTTCTTGAGAAGGCCCTTCACCATTCGATGTCCTACTCGGTACTCCAGGCTCTTTACAAATGGTTAAACCTAATTGTTCTAATGGTGTGAGATCCCACGATTTATTTTTCCAGCGATAATAAGTGGATCTAGGAACATGTAAACTTTCACAGATTGATGTAATCGAATATTTCATTTTAAATATTTCTACGAGTTCGATGAATGCTTCTGGGACCACTTCCTTTCGATTTTCTGGAACTTCCCAAGAGTTCTTCTCTTATTTCATATAAGATACTTTCTTTTTCAGTTGTTCCACTTCGCTGACTTCCTCGGGCCCTTTTCCGTATGAATACTGCTTACCAATAGGCTTTGGGAGTCTTTGCTCTTCACCATTTCGAAACCACTTCATCCAAGTTTTTATTTGTGTTTTGTTTTTTATACCTAAGCGCTCCAATAATTCTTTATTCGTGTACTCTCCTGTCAGCTTTAATCTTATAACTTCTCTCTTTATTTCTTCTGGATAGAAATTCTTTTTCCTGTGTCTCATTTCAAGTAGGTCACTCTAAACCATCACAGTAGATTTTTTTATGATTCTATCCTCATTATAGGTTATAAAACATTTTCTATGGAAAGTGGATCGGTTGTTGGTGTGACTCCAATTGAAAGGGTATAAAAGAAAAAAGCCGAAATCCTACTTTACTTAAATTGAGTGAATTGTATAAAGTTGATGTTCGTTTGCTTTGTATAGTTACTGTATTATTAGGTTTTTGACCATTCGAGTGAAAACCTGTCCGGTATTAACCAATATCTAGCCTTTAAGTTGGAATTGATTTATTTTTAAAAACGATCAAAAACAAATTATTGATTTAATAGTCTTACCACGTGCATTAAGAGTAGATCCAGCAATCTTCCATTTGACTACCCTGCAATAAAAGAATAAAGTGAAATCGATCTTTTTAATATGAATTATTTTTATGATTTGCAGCACAGTATATAACGACCGCCATTTTTATCCATCTAAACATATACAAAAAAACCAAAACAGAAAGGATTTTTAAAGATTTGGATAAGAAAAAAACAACAGATAGACGAAATCCAGAAACGGAAAAAGTTAATATTCAAGAAATGGGATCTCAAAATACCAATCCTGTCGAAGAAGACTACAGCTTGCAAAATGATACATTTGCTCCAGGAGAGAATCGTTATTTAAATGAATACCCTGACACAGAAGAGGAAGATACAAACACAGAGGAGCGAGCGTTTTCTGAGGAACTCTCTGATGGAGGAGAACGAGATGAGATTGCCAATAGGCAAAAGGATAGATATTCCGGCGGCTTATAAAAGTTGTGAGCATGTGATGGTTAATAAGCGAAACCGAGTATAAAAAAGCACGAAACACATTTGGGAACAGCAGATTCTATCTATGCACAGTACAATAACGATAAGATCATTACGGAAAAGTCCCTCAAAGTAGATAGGAATTATCCAACTCTGAGGGACTTATCATTGATGCGGGATGTTTTTGTAGACTCTTTATTCAGGGCCAATAATAAAGTCATTCCAATAATACAAGCTGTACCAATCAATTGAAGAATGCCAAAAGGTTCGTTTAACCAAAGGACCGTTGTTAAAACAGCTGAGAGAGGCTCTAAGCTGCCTAGCAGACTTGTTTCTTTAGGAGAAAGACTTTGTAAGCTTTCAATATAGAACCAAAAGGCAATCATCGTACCGAAAATGATGACAAAAACGAGGTAGACATAGGATTGTGCCGTGAAATTTGTAAAATCTATTTGCCAAGGGGATTGGATCATACTTAATGCAAAGCCGCCAATAACCATAGCCCAGCCTACAACAACAAGGGAATCGTATTGCTTCAGCAAAGGAACCGCATATAACGTGTAAAAGGCTAACGCAAGACCTGATAATACACCCCATACAATGGCGGGAATCGGAACAGACAGTTGTGAGATAGAGCCGTTTGTTAACAAGAAAAAGCAGCCAACTAAAGCAAGCGAAACAGTTATTACATCTTGACGTGTTAATACAGTTTTTTTGCGTAAAAGTAAATAAATAATAATCATAACAGGGGCCAAATATTGTAATAACGTTGCCACCGCAGCATTACCCTGGTTAATGGATGCCATATATGTATATTGGACCCCAAGCATGCCTAGTAATCCGAAGATAACTAGCTGTACAGCTGTCCTTCTATTTTTCCAAACATCAAGTATAGAAGAAAGGTCTTTTCTAAAATATTGTACGACTAAAAGTAGCAGGCCGGCTATGAGCAAGCGAATGGTGACAAGCCAATTTACATCAATGGCGTGTTGATGAAAGAGTTTTTGGGAAACGGTACCGCCAACACCCCAAAATATCGCTCCGGTAATAACAAGGAATAATCCTGTATTTTTAGAAGGTCTATCCAACATTGATGTCCACCTCATCATTTATGATAGTGTTATCATAAATGAAAATTTGCCTCAGTCCTAGCTAAATTGTAAAATTTTTAATGAACCAAAGCTTAAAACTACAGCCGGGTCAACAAATGCTTTCAAAAGCCCCCGGCGAAAGTTTACATCATGAACAGAATAAATCTGTTATTCAACGATTTATTCAAGCTTTTCAAATGCAAAACGCGGAAAAATTACTGATCTTATTTCCGGCATAGAATCGGCCGCACAGCAGCTTTTACTTTACTGTCGTCATCTAAATAAAGAATGACATTAGTATTTGCCTTTTTACATGGAATTTTGATTTAGAAATGAAAAACGTGATCGGTTAGCCAGCGGTTGTTAATTACGCGAATGGGGCGGTTCATAGCCTTATTGGTGTATATCATTAATCAGTAAGTAAAAGAAATTTATATAACTTTAAATCCTGATAAGCTGTCTTAAATTTTTTAAAGAAAAGAGGAATGAAAATGAAGTATACCTTTGAGACGGAAGAAGAAAGGGAACAAGTTGAGCTTTCTGATCTCTATCAAGAAAATCCTCTCCTTTTCATATTATTAAGACACACCGGCTGACCCTGCACCCGTCATTTTCTCGCGCAGTTGCGTGAGCATGCAGACACGATTCAACAAAACGGAGTATCCATTGCTGCTGTCATCCCAGCGGACACAAAACAATTAAAGGAGTTTATAAGCGTTTATGGGCCGTATCCTTTTCAAATATTAGGCGATCCAACCTTACAATCTTATAAAGATCTATCCCTTAAACGTCTATCTATAAAAAGAGCTCTAACCATGATTACCCAGTACCTTATGTCGGATAAGATCCGCGAAATTTTCCCTAAAGATAAACATCAAAAGAGAATAGTGAAAAAAGCTATGTTTCATCAGGATGTCCATCAGTTGGGGGCCACTTGGCTTATTGAAACGACAGGAGAAATACTTTGGCAGCATATAGACACGGATCCCCCCGACCATGCTGATATGAATGAAATACTTTCAGTGATAGAAAGAATAAGGTTTATGCAAACGAAACAATGATACTCCATACCGGTTATTTCTATAGTTTCGTAGGTAATGATGAGTTTTTGGGGCACCACACACTAGGAAGAAAAGCATGACATTGGACTTATGGTACGTTATTTTGGTGAAATCCTGAGAAAATGGGAGGCGTGCGGAAATTGAATCCGTTATTTGCTGCAAACGGGGCGAAATCCATCCTCAAACAAAGGATCAGATATCCGCGAAACCTTCCATTACCCCTTTTTCAAGCTATTTAGCAGAAATCGCTGGACAAAGAACACTTCTAGGTGATAATGGATTTTAGTAACTAGAACAATATAGCTTTTAGTGCTTTCTTCTTCGGCTAGTAAATCTATAAAAACGGCTAGTATTTTCGTATGAACGGCGAGAAAAAGCTTAAAGTTGTCGAGTAAATGCGTCTATTCGGCGAGTATTACCAATTAAATGGGAAAAAAAGCATGCTGTGGATGCCCCTCCTGAAACGTTTGATACATACTCCAAATGAGAAAAGAACTGTACATTGCCCCACGCAGTAGGGTTCACATATGCAAGTCTGTGCTATATCTGTTTGCACTCCAGATTATCTAAGAAACGATAGAAAAACTAAACATTAAAAATGATTCATCAAATGGCAGGCCAGCTGAATTTTTAAAATGTCTTCGGGGTTATTAAGGTCAAGGTTTAGTCTTTTTTCGATTTTTTTGAGGCGCTGGTATAAGGTATTAATATGGATATGCAATTTTTCTGCCGATAACTTAGCGTTTCTGTTCGATTCCATGTAAACCATAAGTGTTTTTTTCAAGTCCAAGTCATTGGATTTAAGCGGCTCAAAAATTTCATCTACAAATCTATTCATTTCTTCAGAGGATTGATCCAAAAATAAACGATTAACCCCAATATCCTCATAATGGATAATGCCTCTTTTTTTTCTTTTAGTAATATAGGAAAGTGCTTTGTTTGCTTCATCATAGCTTTTATTTATATTTTCCATTCCTTTATACAGCCTGCCAATCCCAACAGATAAGTGATGAGAGTTTCTCTGATTATATTCTTTCACGGTATTCGTAATAATTGACGTCACCTTCTGCATGTCTGTGTCTCTTTGCATTGCTGCCATTAAATTGATTTTGTTGTGAAATCCGAACACTAAGTAGTCAAAAGATGTAAGCTGACTTTTTAAGCTTGAAACTAATTGGTGAATGTTAGCTTCAAGTAGCTCCAGGTCACTAATGTTCTTTAACTCCAATACGGTCACAAATAAACAGGATGAAAGGTCAATTCCGAAGTCTTTGCCTTTTTCCGTAAGAGATTCAGGATCCTTATGTTCGAGGAGTTCATTGAAAAATTCATGTGTTTTTTTATATTGTATTTCAGTTAACGTTTGTTTTTTTACAAGTTCCAAAGCGAGAGCTGAGGCCCCTTGTTCTATGGTAACGTGCTCCAGCCGGGAAAGCGGTTTTGAAATCAATACAACCAAACAACCGAGAAAAACAGCTCTGTTTATGATTGGATACAAATAAAAGTCTTTACCATTGCCTCCAGACATATAAACAGGTTCTCGTTTTTTAGAAAAAATTTCTGCAATCGTTTCACGCTTAAAAGGTTGAAAATGGCTAGATCGTTTTGGATAGTAAATATTTTCAAGTACATCAACAAAGTAAAGCGCTGTGCCCATCATTCGATTTAATTCTAAAACAATGGGATGAATTCCTTTATTTTGAAGCGATAGCCGGGTTAAGGTTTTATGGGTTTCATTGCCTTTTAAAAGAACTTGGTTTTTTTCTTTTAGTTTTTCGCTTAACACGGTAACTTCGCTCAAGTTTTTCTTTAAGTCCGTATAAAGCTGTGCATTTCTAATAGCGATAGCAGCTTGGTCTGCAAACCCCTGCAATAAGTGAGCTGAATCTGCAGTTAGGCTTCCTTCCTTATAAAGGTGTATGGTCATCACCCCGATTTGTTTATCCCCAATGGAAACAGGTACACAAATAAGAGCTTTGGCTGTTCTGTTCTCTACAGCACGATGAATGTGAAATGCGTTCTCATCGGATACATTGCTCATGTCTTTATAGATATCATCAACTGAGTAATAAATTTTAGAACTTCCCTCTTTAAAAACCTTGCCCGTAATGGACTCTCCGACTTTTGTTTTAAAAAAATTAATACTTTTATTAAAACCGGCAGAAGCTTTTGGAATTAAACGATCTTGAGCAGGATCATACAATTGCAGAAAAGCGGCGTCTCCATTTGGAAACACCATAAGGGCATTTTTTATAATATTCGACAATACCTTATCTACATCAAGGGAGGAGGTAATAGAGTGGATGCCATCAATCAATTGGTTAAGTTCTTTGTCTTTTGTTTCAATGAGCTCCTGCAAAAAAGCAAGATAAAACAGAAGATAGAATTGGTCTAAGTCCGTTGTGCTGAAAATGGAGTGCTGCTGAAACAAACAGATAATAACTTGATACTCTTCTTGATAGAAAAAAGACAGATACAGTTTATTGTCATCACTATACGTTTTATAGCCTTCTTCATATTTGTTTAAATCAGGTACGAAAGGAGGGGGAGAGAGTGGGATTTCCCCTTTCTTATATAATAGATTCTGCGTTTTGTTTTTAGGTATTCTTATCCAAATTTGATAGTTGGTATTTTCTAGTTTTTTATGTAATATTGGTTGAACTGATTTAAGTATTTCCATTCTTTCAAACCACCTTAAATGTAAATATATACACTTAGTATCATTATATTATAGAATTTCCTACATTGAAATAATATTCTGATGTTTCTAAAATTTTAAACAAAGGTAATGAAAACATTTATAAAAAACAAAAAAGGAGTGAAAGGTTATGGACCAAGTTTTGCAAGCAGCAAATAGTCTTCCATTATGGATCATTGCTATTGTTGTTGTAACTATTCCTATACTGCAAGCGGTTATATTTTCTCGTTTTGCAGCTAAAACGGCACCGGCAGTAGGCATGACTCGCTCAGAGGTGAAAAGTGCTTTTCGTACAGGTCTTATTAGCAGTATAGGTCCTTCTTTAGGTATTCTGATTATTGCAGTATCGCTTTTAACGATTCTCGGTGGACCCATCACCCTTATGAGAATTGGCATAATGGGTTCGGCTGCTTACGAGTTAACAGCAGCCAATATCGGGGCGAAGGCTTTTGGAGTGACACTTGGAGGAGAAGGTTTTGATGTAACAGGGTTTACTGTTGCAGTGTGGACGATGTGTATCGGTGGATTAGGCTGGTTATTGGTAGCAGCGCTATTTACTAAACCTCTAGGTAAGGTACAGAAAAAAGTGACCAAACGAAACACAAAGATTGCGACTATTGTTTCGTCAGCAGCATTGGTGGGGGCATTCGGCTTTTTTGCCGCCGAACATGCTGTTGCAGGAACAGTGTCATTATTTGTGACAGCTGCTTCTGCCTTAACAATGATAATCATGATGATTGCTGCCAAAAAGTTTCAAATGAATTGGATGCGGGAGTGGTCTCTTGGTGCAGCGTTGGTAATAGGGATGAGCGCAGGTTATATAGCAACAATTATATAAGAAAGAGAGGTTTGTAAGATATGAAAGAAGAACTAGAGCAGCACCAAGTTTCCTCAGTTGGACCATTGGAGGAGGATACCAGTTTAAATGAGGACGTGGTGTTTGAAAGGGAATTTCATAATAAAGTTCATTTATGGGGAAGAATTACTCTTTGGATGGTGATTGCTGCAACAATTATTGCCCCCCTGTACCTTTCATTTGTCTATGGTTTTCACCCGGGGTGGACCCCGATTATTGCAGGTGTAATAGGGGTGACAGCAGCATTCGGCGTTTTTTGGGTGCTAGAACCAGTTACTTATTTCCCGCTATTAGGGGTATCGGGAACCTATATGGCATTTCTGGTAGGGAATATTTCAAATATGTGTCTTCCTTGTTCTGCCGCAGCACAAACGTCCATTGATGCCAAACCTGGATCTAAAAAAGCTGAATTAGCGGCAACACTAGGAATATCTGCTGCTGCTATTGTTCATATCATTGTTTTAATCCCAATTATTTTTGCGGGATATTACCTGGTATCCATTCTCCCAGAAGGGATGAAAACAGCATTTGATTTTATACTTCCAGCAACATTTGGCGCAATTTTTGCTCAATTTTCTATGAAAGTCCCCATATATGGAGCAATTGCTTTGACGCTGGGTATTATTTTACACACTCTTACGCCAATTGGTTATTACGGTATTTTAATAACAGTCATTGGAACGACCTTCATTGCCTATTATTTGGATAAATGGAAACATTTGAGAAAGGTTTAACTTTTTTAAGACTTCTAAAGGACAAGCCGAATATTTTTAATAAACAAGGGGGAGGAACCATGTTTGAGAAATTATTTACAAAACTTGAAGAGTTGCAGCCTGAACTAGTCAGATTTAGACGAGATCTCCACATGTATCCAGAATTATCATTTTGTGAGGAAAATACACCAAAAAAGATTGCCGGATTTTTAAGAGAGATTGGCCTAGAGGTGAAAACCAATGTTGGCGGCAGAGGAGTAGTAGCTGTGTTACGGGGAGGACAACCCGGAAAGACTGTTGCGCTTAGAGCGGATTTTGACGCTCTTCCAATCCAGGATGAAAAGGACGTCGTTTACAAATCGCGTGTACCCGGGGTAATGCATGCCTGTGGGCACGACATTCATTCCGCTGCTTTGCTAGGTGTGGCTAAAATATTAAGTGAAGAAAAAGAAAAGATTACGGGGAATGTCGTCTTCATCCATCAATTCGCTGAAGAGAAACTCCCGGGAGGAGCTAAATCAATGATAAAGGATGGCTGCTTGGACGATGTGGATGTCATTTACGGTGCGCATGTTATGTCGAATTTACCAATAGGGCAGGTTGGCGTCAGAGAAGGTTATGCGATGGCTGCCTATGATAAGTTTGAAATAGACATTTTTGGAAAAGGCGGGCATGCAGGTATGCCTCAGCTTGGTATTGACCCAGTTGTAACGGGAAGCCAGTTAGTAAACAATTTGCAGCAAATCGTAGCAAGAAGAGTGGATCCCATGAAACCAGCAGTCATCACAGTAGGCTCTATTAATAGTGGACAAGTTTATAATGTGATTCCCGATACGGCGAAAATAACGGGTACTGCACGTACGATCGATGAAGATACAAGACGGCTAGTTGAAGAAGCAATTGGCCAAATGACAAAAGCAGCCTGTGAAGGTGCAGGAGCATCTTTCCATTATGCCTACACGAGAGGATACCCCGCACTTTGGAATCATTCGAAAGAGGCTAAACGGTTAGAAGAACTAGCTAAAAAAATCGTAGCACCTGACGATGTCAAACAGGTGCCTATGGTGATGGGAAGTGAAGATTTTGCTTATTATGTTCAAGAAGTACCGGGGACGTTTTTCGTGGTCGGCGGGAAGAATCCAGAAATAGACGCCGTTTATCCGCACCATCATCCAAAATTTGATGTGGATGAACGTTCAATGTATTTGATAGGAAAGCTATTCATATCAGCTGTATTGGAATATCTTTCTGAGAGTACTATTACGCCAGAAAAAATATATTAAAGGAGCTATGTCGGTATGAAAGATAGAATAAAAGGATACTTAAGAGATTTAACCGGTTTGGTTGGTGTGTCTGGGTCAGAACAGCCAGTTGTTCAGTATTTATATAAACAGCTTTATTCGGTTGCAGATGAGATAAAAATAGACAACAGCGGTAATGTGATTGCCATGAAAAACGGGACAGAACCGGGGCCGAAGTTAATGGTCTCTGCACATTCAGATGAAGTGGGCTTTATTGTCAAAAATATATTAAAAGATGGATTTATTGCACTTGATAAGATTGGCGGAACTCCGGATACATTGCTGCAAGGCAGAAAAGTATGGATCACTGACAAAAAAATTCCTGGCATCATCGGGGTAAAGGCAGGGCATATGCAATCCCCTGAAGAAATGAAACGTGTTAAAACCATTCATGAATGCTACGTGGACGTAGGCGCTTCTTCTAAACAAGAGGTTGAAAATATGGGTATTAATATTGGGGATTCTGTCGTTTTTCAAAGTGATTTTATGGAAATGCATGATAAAGATCTCATCTGTACTAAATCCATTGATAACCGGATAAATTGTGCGGTTATTATAGAATTGTTCCATCACCTGAAAAATGCAGACTTTGCCGGAACGCTGTACGGTGTTATTACGGTCCGGGAGGAGGTTGGACTACAAGGAGCAGAAATGGTTGGGAACTCATTAAAACCTGATTATGCGATTGTACTCGATACGATTCCTGCCGGGGACGTGCCAGATATTGACACGGACAAATCGCTCCCTGTTTATATTGGAAAAGGTCCTGCTTGTCCTGTTTCAGATGGTGTTGTGGGGACGGCGTTTACCCATATTCATCCTAAAGTAAGAGAAATGATCGAAGAACAATCTGAAAGGATGAATGTTCCTTTGCAGCTGCTGACATTGAATGGACAGGGTTACACTACAGATGCGGCGAAACTGTCGTTAATGAATGGAGGAGTACCGATAGGAATTGTCGCTACGCCAAGAAGGTATTCTCATTCCCCGGTAGAGCTTTTAAACATCAATGATGCTCTGGGTGTGCTAGAAATTGTAAAAGGAATCGTCATTCAAAACGGGAAAAAAGATTTACGTTTTATAGATATTCCCTCATCTATAACAACGTAATGAAGATGTTAAACATATGGTGAAAATACTAGATGGACGGGGCTATCACATAAGTCGGATCGGCTACATTTTTTAATTAACTTCAGCTGAAATACACGTAGACTCCAGCGGGAAAAGCAACAGCTGAAGATCCCGCAGTGAGCGGTCTTTGCTCACGAGGAAGCTGAAGCGTTGCCCGCGGAAAGCGAAGTGTATTTCAGCTGAAAAAACCTTTTGGGACAGCCCCGTCCCTTATTAGAGGGGTACATACAATGACAAGCAAGCATTTTTAGCATGGCTTAAGAAACGGACCAAACAAAAAATGTTTCATTTGTAAATAAATCTCTATTGCTTCTTCGTATTAATTTTGCTATAATCGTTTCATAGCTAATGATTCTGACAATAATGAGGTGACCATCGTTCATTCGTTTAATCATGATAGTGAATTGCTTCCAGAAGAATTAGATACGATAAATCTTTTAACGAAAATGCCTATAGAGTCTTTAGATTTAGAAGCTATTGCGGTTGTTACTAATATTTATCGTATTGCGCAAGGACTAAGAAATAAAATGGAGCGCGAGGTGCTTTCTGACTATGGTTTATCATGGACATCGTTTTCGATCCTTTATGACTTATGGGTGTGGAAAACGGTTGAAACAAAACAATTAGCAGAGCTGTCAGCCGTAACCAAAGCAACCGTAAGTAATATAACGAAAACATTAGAAAAAAAAGAACTTTGCCAGCGAAGGACAGATAATCGAGACAGGCGGATTACGTATCTTTCGATCACGGAACAAGGCAGGGAAGTCATGCAGAAATTATATCCGCGATTTCATCAAGGAGAAGTCGAAATCGCAAGCAGTTTAAGAAAAGAAGAAAAAAAACAGATATCAGGGCTGCTGAGACGAGTGATTAAAGAAAATAAGTTCTGATATTGAGTATACAAATGCATAGAACAAAATCAATGATAGGAACCCAGTAATAGACTATCTCCCTTTTCCAGAGAGTCGGTGGGTGGTGTGAACCGGCATAAAGATAGCTATGAATTACCTCCTTGAGATTTCTTTGTGAACGGGTAGTAACAAAGAACGGTTGAGCCGTTAATCAAATGAGTGGAAGAATAGGACCTATTCTTCAATAAGGGTGGTACCACGTACAAAAATAGCCACGTCCCTTCAACGGGGGCGTGGTTTTTATATTTTTATTTGGAGGAATGAAAATGAGTACAGTTATGGAACAGTTAACCGAAGAGCAGGTAAGAGAGGTAAAAAGACAAGTAGATATTTACACCCAAGGAGCACAAGAGATTATACCGGCGGAAGAGTTAGCAAATAAAGTGGCAAAGTCTGTGTCGGAAAAAATTCCCTTGAAAATAAAGCTAGGGTTAGATCCTTCTGCTCCAGATGTGCACATTGGGCACACGGTTGTACTTCATAAAATTAGGCAATTTCAAGAAAACGGCCACACCATTCAATTAATTATCGGCGATTTTACAGGTAAAATCGGAGACCCTACAGGAAAGTCTATCGCTAGAAAACAACTAACAGATGACGAAGTGAAGCAAAATGCCAAGACATACTTTGAGCAATTTGGAAAAGTGATAGATATGGAGAAAGTAGAGCTTCATTTCAATTCTAAATGGCTGAATCCCTTACATTTTGAAGATGTTATTAATTTGGCTGGAAAGGTAACCGTTGCGAGGCTTCTTGAACGAGATGATTTTGAAGAGCGTATTGCATTTGGAAAACCTATTTCCCTGCACGAATTTTTCTACCCAGTTATGCAGGGATATGATTCGGTTATATTAAATAGTGATATTGAACTCGGCGGAACCGACCAGCATTTTAATATCCTAATGGGAAGACATTTTCAAGAGAGATACGAGAAAGAACGGCAAGCAGCTATATTAATGCCTTTGCTAGAAGGGCTTGACGGTATAGAAAAAATGTCTAAATCAAAGAAAAACTACATTGGAATAGATGAAAGTCCCAATGAAATGTATGGAAAAGCTATGTCTATTCCAGACGAGTTACTCATCAAGTACCTAGAACTGGTTACGGATTTATCGCCTGATCAAGTGAAAATGATAAAACACGAATTGGATGCAGGTGAGCTTCATCCAAGAGATGCAAAGATGTTTTTAGGGAAAACGATTGTCAGGATGTACCATAGTGAAAAAGCAGCGGAACAAGCAGAACAGCATTTTATTTCCGTTTTTCAAAAAGGAAGAGTACCAAATGACATACCAGCGTTTGAATGGGATGGGGATAAGGAAGTGTCTATTCTCGATCTGCTTGTAGATCTAAATCTGCTAAAATCTAAAAGTGAAGCCCGCCGAATGATCGAAAATAGAGGTGTTAAAGTGGATGGAAAGAGAATAGAAGACACGAAACGAAACATCGTTCTAACCAATGACTTAATTGTGCAAGTAGGGAAAAGGAAATTCGTTAAAATAAAGATGAATGTCTCAAATACCTTTGAATAAAAATGCCGGCCGTGAATAGATACATTTTACGGCCGGTTAAAACCATTTTCCTACCGATTGTACATTTTGAATTTAAGGTACAGCAACATTAACATACAAACATAGAACGATTATAATAAAGGAACCAGTATACAATTTTTGTACATAATCTTGTATAACTGGGATGATATTATACCTCACTAGAATAAGTAATTTATACGTCTAGTTCCCCTTCTGTGTTTCCTCTGTACGCATGTCGATGAGGTGTATCTCCATCCACGGAAGTGACCCCTTCAAAGTAATGAAAATGTCCCCCTCCAGGAATTCGGACAGCAGGTCCCGTTATACCTCTAATTTCATGTCTATGTCCTGCATCAACAGATGTAATGGTCATGTATTCGTGCTTATGCTCTACACCACTAGGAGCAGGTTCTGTTGTTCCGACGTATTCATGACGATGATCAACGTTGACAGAGGTCACTCCAGCAAATTCATGGACATGAAGAGGACGTCTATTCCATGACGTCAGATAAAGTTGATGTGTATGCATGCCATCTGAATCGAATGAATACATGAAACCTGCGACAGGTATTTCCATTTTCATCATCCTTTCTAAAGGTGTCATTCTATACCTATGCAGAAAGGATCTAAACATTCAAAACAGGATTAAGACTCTCGTTCATGTAACGGTCTTTAACAGGTAAGGTTATTCAAACGATATACAAAAGTAAACGTGCGTTCGAAATTAACGAACTGTTTTATTCATTACATCTTCATAACATTACCTGTTGTTTTGTTGACAAGCCAAATCCTATGGAAATATTATGAAAGGGTACTTGCTGCTTATGGAAAGGAGGTGAAGGGTTGAACGTACACATTACAGTGATTCTTCCTTTACTATTCCTATTAGCTTTATGTTTGCCTGCTCAGGCATTTGCGGAAAGAGGCAGCCATCCGTCTAAAGAAAAAGGGAACGTGGTTCAGCAAGATCAAGCTCCACAAGCCGTGCATGCAAAAGAAACTAATGACAACGCAAAGAAACCAT
This sequence comes from Alteribacillus sp. YIM 98480, assembly GCF_009765375.1. Taxonomy (GTDB): domain Bacteria; phylum Bacillota; class Bacilli; order Bacillales; family Marinococcaceae; genus Alteribacillus. The sequence continues at coordinate 238,476 of NZ_VTOK01000003.1, read as the reverse complement.
CTGTTCAAGCGAATAAAAATCAGAATGTTGAAACGACTGTTGAAAATAAAGGGAAATCAAGAGATGTTTCTGATGACACGAAGCACCCATCTACGAAAGAAAATAACAGTCAGAACGGCAGCACCTCGGTTAAAAAGAAAGAAAAATCGAAGGATTTGCCCGATCAAGCAAATGACAAAGCAAATGAAGCAATCAATAAAACTGGTCAATATAAAGAAAAAGAAACAAAATCAGATCGTTCTCCGCAAAAACAAAAGGGGATGGAAAAACAAAAAGAACCTGTCTCAGCTCGAAATACAGCGCCTTATTCTCGTGAAAAAGTTCATACACCAATTGAAAAGAGTAAGGACGTCCCTGCTAGTGAACATAACGTGTCGGAGCCTTCACAACAAGATTTGCCTGCTCCATTACCAACTAAGAAGGAATGGGAGCTGCACATTCTTCAAGCTCCACAATCTATGAAAATTCATGCTGGTGCCGCCAATGATTATAAAGGGAGCAGTAAGACCAAACTGGATTTTCTACCTGGGGAGACCGTTCGATTAGGAGTTAGACGGAAACAACCTTTTGTAAAGAGGAACCATATATTCCGCAACCAATGGGTTAATGCACCGCCAACACCACCGCCAAAGCTTGCTCCTTCATTTTTACGTCATGTATAAAACCTAAAAAATAATAGAAATGAAGGAGCGAAATAAACATGAATTTTTTAAACGGTAAAGCAGTTGTAAAAACGTTCATTCTAGCAAGTGTGCTTTCTATTGGAGTGGGAGTTCAAGTGAGTGAAGCCGCAGGAAAAGGCGGTAAGCAAATGAACGATGCGAAGGTTGAACAAAATGTTCCATCTGAAAAGAAAGCGCAAGAAAAACAAAATCCATCTGCCGAAAAGAAAGCACACTCAAAAGCGAGTGAAAAAGCCAGTGAACAAGCAAAAGCCAACGCCTCAGCGAATGCAGCTGTACATTTTTCAAATAACGAAGACAGAGCAAAAGAAGAAAAAATAGAAGAGGATTCAACAGGAAAAGCAGTAGAAGAAGAAACGATAGAAGAGGAAGCAGCAGAAGAATCGGCAGACGAAACAACCATAGAAGAGGAAACTGCAGAGGAAGCCGCTATAGAAGAAACGACTGAAGAAGAAGCAGCAGATGAAGAAGTAAAAGAAGTAATGGAAGATGCCGTAGTATTAAATGGAGAAACGAATAACGACGCAGAAGAACAAGAAAATGAAGACGCAGCTGCAGGAGAGGAAGAAACCGAAGAGAATACAAATGAAATGGTAAACCCATCTGCTGAAAACAAGCTGCTGGCGCTGGCAAGTGAAAAAGCAAGCGAGCAAGCTGTCATTCACGCTGCCTTTCATTCGGCTGTTCTTGCACGTATAGAAGAATCGGAAGAAGATGCAGATGATAAAGAAACAGAAGAAGCAGCAAATCAATAAACATTTGCAGCCGCTCTTAAAAGCTCTGTGGAAAGTAAACTCCACAGAGCTTTTCTCATGAAATCTCGAAGAAATGCTAATATTCCTCTAATCATTTGTTAAGTCACACCCAAAAGGCTGCCCCAATGAGCCGGTTTTATCGACTTATGGAACAGCCCTTTTGTCATTAATGATGGCTAGACAGGTGCATCGATTTCATCATCTTCTAGTTTTTTCTCTAGATAGTCGATGTCTTTTCTAGCATTAAATCGTTCTGCTTTTTCTATTTTAACAGCAACACTGTATTGTGGAATGCCTGAAGGACTGTCATAGATACCTTTAGGAATGAGGAAGTTACCTTCAGGGAAATGGAGTCCTATGTTTCCGCGTGCAATATCTGTAAAGAGCGCTTTGCCCTGGAAAACGCCATGCTGATTGTACACAACGATTCCTTCTCCTTCCACTATATTTAAAGTGTTCGCATCTTTTGAATTCATAAGGACGTCATATCGTCCAGCATTATTGAACGGATCATTTTCCTTAAATACCATGGAGTTAAACTGCTTGCCGCGTCTTGTGGTTACATAAAATGTACCTTCTGGCTTTTCAAGGTTTGGTATGTCAATCGGAATTAAGTTCCCGCGGCCGTCCGGCGTTGGACATTCACCGTCTTCACATAACCAGGCGCCGCCCCATTGGAAAACATCTCCTTGTTTTTTCAGGTGCTGAATCCCGTCGTAATCAGGGTTTGCTTTGGCAATTTCGTCTCGAATCTCCTGGGCTGTTTCAAAGTTTACAAGGTGCGCTGTTTCAGGCTTCACTCGTTTTGCAAGTTCTACATAAATTTTCCATTCAGCCCGAGCTTCTTCGACCGGCTGCTTGTTTCCTTCAATTTCAGGCGAGAAATAAACCATACGTTCCGTTGACGTTGACGTACCGCCACCTTCTTGTTCGAAGCGCGTTTTTGCTGGAAGAACAATTACCGCTTCTTTAGCGTCTACTAGCGTCGAGGTATTCAGTATAATATCTTGATGGACGCGAATGTCTACTTCTGAGAGAGCTTTTTCGATAAATTCTGGGTTTGGCATCGTTTCTAAAAAGTTACCGCCGCTCATATAGTAGAGTTTCAGCTTTTTCTCATGGTCATCAGGAAGTGCTGCATGTTCAAGGTTAACCCCTACAATGTCTCCTTGCCATTTAGGAAGATCAAAACCCCATAATTCTTCGATCCGTTTTACATTGTCCTCATCCCAGCCGCCGCCAGGGAGAACAAATGGATCGGCTCCCATTTCGCCTGTGCCTTGTACACTAGAGTGCCCGCGAAATGGCATTAAACCGGCATGTTCACGGCCGAGATACCCTCTTAAGAGGGCAAGGTTGGCTACTTGGGAAATGTTATCTGTTGCAAAGGAATGCATTGTTAACCCTAAAGCCCAGGCAAATACAGCATTTTTACTGTTAGCTAGTAATTCAGCTAATTCTCGAATTCTTTCTTTTGGCATACCGGATGAGTGAATGATGTCCTCCCATGAAAGTTCATCGACTTTTGCTTTTAACTCTTCATAGCCATTAACATGATTTTGTACAAATTCATGGTTAATAGCAGAACCGTACTGCTCTTCTTCCATTTCAAACCAGTGCTTCATGATTCCATGCATAAAAGCAATGTCGCCGCCAATATTCACCTGGTAGAAATCATCAGCAACCTGTGTGCCAAACAATGCGGATTCGGCATTGGACGGAACCCAATATTTATCCATGGCCGGTTCTTTGTACGGATTAATAACAATAATTTTCGTTCCTTTTTTCTTAGCAGCTAACATATACTTGGTAGATACCGGTGAAGCGTTTGATGCGACGCTTCCCCAGAATACAAGGACGTCCGTTCCGATCCAGTCTTTGTACGTACAGCTGGAGGCCCCGATTCCAACCGAACGCTTCAAAGCTGTTTTTGATGGAGAGTGACAAATACGGGATGCGTTATCGACATGGTTTGTCCCTAAAAAGCGTGCAACTTTGCCTGCAGTATAATAGGATTCATTTGTGATCCCTCTTGAAGTAAGGTAAAAAGCATATTGTTTTGGGTCTAATGTTTGCATTTTCTGAGCAATCATATCCATCGCATCATCCCAGCTGATGCGAGAAAATTTATTTTCCCCTTTGCGGCGGATTAATGGATAGGGGATGCGTCCCATTTTACGAAGCTCTGCGCTTGAATATTGCCGCAGTTTATCGACATCCTGATGGACAATCTCTTCTTTTAAAGGCGGCATCGTGCTTAAACGCAAGACATTCAAGCGGGTCGTGCAAATATGCGGTCCTTTTAATGTTTGGTCATACAAACCGGAAACACCGAGCGCGCAGCCGTCACAAACCCCTTTTGTGAGAATGTTTGTGGCGTATTTTAAGTTGTCTTTATTTTCCCAAGCTACCTTCATGGTGTCACGAATATGTTTTGGTTTAATTTTTCCTAAACCAAACGGAACAGGGCTTACCCAATGTTTGGGAGCGGGGATTTTTGAAATGCTGGTAGGACCACTATGTAAAGTTCCTTTTTTAGGATCTTTTTTCGTTACATTACTCATTCGAATCAGCTCCTTTATGAAAATACTATGTTTCCATACGCAATTCTTTGCCGAAAGGTTAGAATAAACCACCGCCATCTTTCTTGCTTGAAAAATATAACGGTGGTTGAGTCTTTAACAGGGCCGCTGTCAAGTACCAACCTTTAATAAGATTTATGGTTCGATAGATCTAAGACAGTTAACGGGGAGCCTTAAACAGGAGCGCTGCTAAGGTGTCATCCTCTTCATTATACTTTAGGAAAGTTTAACTTTGTTAAAGGATCAAAGTATAAGAAAAACTAAGGACTTTCGCCATTAAGGACTTGGCGATAAGCCAAGTTTTTCTAAAAAGGTAAGAAATAATAAATATTTGGCGTTTTACATGTCTAGCATAAGCGCCTACTCGCTCGAGATTCCTTCGGTTCGTCAATGGAAAGCAAATATCAGCTTTCCATATGCCGCCCCTCCAGGACTTGTCGCTCGTAAGCAAGGCGCTTGCGCTTTTCTTATATAAACAGATTTCGATTAGCTTACTAGTTTCTCCTTCGACTCTTTTTCTTTTTTAATCTTTTTAATATCTAATCGAGTCAAGATAGAAATAATGAGTGCTAAAATAAATAATCCGCTGAAGAAATTTAAACTGGCTGCATAACTTCCCGTTGTATCTTTCATCCAGGCTGCAAACATAGGACCTGCTAAGCCGGCTGCGGACCAGGCAGTTAAAATATACCCATGAATCGCTCCGAGCTGCTTTGTTCCGAAAATGTCTCCTATATACGCTGGAACAGAAGCGAAACCGCCTCCATAACAGGCATATACAATGACAACCATCACCGCATACACGACTTGATGTGTAATGGAAGGCAAGAAGAAAAAGATAGGGATTTGCAGTACGAAGAAGGTTGTATATGTATTTGGTCTGCCGATGTAGTCTGAAACAGCAGCCCAGCCGATACGGCCAAGCCCATTCGCAATGCCTAATACTCCAACTAAAGCGGCGGCTGCACCTGCTGTTAATCCAACGCTTTCAATGGCTAATGGCTTCATCGCAGAGATAACCGCAATACCGCACGTCACATTGATGAAAAGCATCAACCATAGAAAATAAAAACGCTTTGTTTTAACGGCTTCGTTTGCTGTTAATTGAGCTAAATCTTCATTTACTTTCATTTTAGACGTACTTGCTTTTTCATTAAATCCTTCTGGCAGCCAGCCTTTAGGAGGTTTTTCAAGATAAAGGGAGGATAACAGCATAATCATGAAATAAGAGATTCCCAATATGAAAAAAGTATTCGCAATTCCTGTTGATTGAATCAAAGCGTCCATAATCGGGCTGGCGATAGCTGCTGCAAACCCAAATCCCATAATGGCAAGCCCTGTTGCTAAACCTCTTCGGTCGGGAAACCACTTAACTAACGTGGATACCGGCGCAATATATCCAACACCAAGACCGATTCCCCCGAGTGCCCCGTAAAAGAAATACAGAAGTGTTAGAGATTCCATAATTACTGCCACACCTGAACCAGCAACACCAACGCCGAAAAAGGCAGCAGCTACTAACCCTGCAGCTTTAGGACCGTATTTTTCCACAAAATGTCCCATAAAAGCAGCAGATAATCCTAAAAATAAGATAGCTAAACTAAAGGTTAACTGCACTTGGCTGTCCGACCATCCATATTGCTCTGTTAATGGCTGAGTAAAATTACTCCAGGCATAGACAGAACCAATAGAGAGGTGGATGCCAACGGCTGATAAGGCAATAAGCCAACGATTTTTTACTTTTTCCATGGTTGTTCACTCCTTTTTGTTCAAAAAAACCGCCGCCTTCTTTTGGAGTAATGATCGTTTCAAAGAAATCTTCGATCACCAAAAAAAAGCGACGGTTAGTATAGAGCAGGAACGCTACTTTTTACCAACGTTCAATCTTTTAAATTATGTATACACGAATTATAACCGAAAACAGGATCGCTGCCTCGTATCATAATTGTTACAAAGTTATGAACACGTTGCATTCTACCTTATTATAAGTGAAAAATCAATATTATTTACAGTGAATCTATAAATATCATTTCTAAAGGAAGCCTGTGAAGAGTAGGAAAGGTAATTTCGATTCTATTCGAAATAATTTTCAGTGGCACCGCACCAAAGCAATATGTTTTCCATGGTTGCCGTTGTGCATCCTGTAAAAAACATCCTTAGCGGAATAGTCTGTTTCAGAAAAACAAATGACATAAAGAACCTGTTGTGCTTTTCTCACAACAGGAATTTTAAAGAAATGCGGCAATCCACATTAGAAGGTAATTTATCTAACATTTTGATTCATTGTTGTCTTGTTCATAATGCTTATTATTGTGAGCATAGTTTAATATATGATTTGAATGGAAGAAGGACTAGTCAAGGGCGTATTCTTTCAAAAAAACACGTTTTCCCTAGATGCCTCTAGTTTATTATTAGGATTTTGGGATGATCTATCTGCTTTCTTAATGCACATGTGTCTATAGGACGGGCGTAACTCCATATAATGTATGCAGGCATTGTTGCAGTACAAGTGCTAAAGAAATAAATCACATAAGTTGATTATTTATAATTTAACGAATTTTTTAAAAATTCATTTGATTTTTGTTCCAACTGTGTTATTATTAATTCAACAAAGTTCAAACATACGTATGTACGAACAAACTAATGTATGAACTTTAGATTAACCCTACAAAAAATAAACAAAATTATAAAAGGGTGAATGATATATGAGGGAAAGGCTGAAAACTGGTCCATCAAAAGAAATGCTTGAACATATTTTTAAACCTGCTATTCAGAAAGATTTAAAACGTTCCTTTTATAACATGATCACAGCAAGCAAGGCTCATCTTCTCATGCTTATGGAAGAAAAGATAGTAAATAGCAGCGATGGAGCACAGATTTTACAAACACTTCAATATATGGAAAAATCAGGACCAAACGTTTTAACAGTTGATCCTGCGCTTGAGGAACTTTATTTTAATATGGAAAAGTATATAGTAGATGAAATAGGGGTAGAAGTAGGAGGGCGTCTGCACACTGGACGCAGCCGAAATGACCTGTATTCTACTGTGACTCGAATGAACACTCGAGAAAGAATATTGGATATACTAAAAACATTAAATGAGCTAAGACAGGAACTTTTGGATAAAGCGTACAAAAACCTAGACATGGTTATGACTGGATACACCCATATGCAGCCTGCTGAACCCGTGACCTTAGCCCATTATCTGTCCGGAATATTATTTTCTTTGGAACGAGACTTTTTTCGCTTAGTTAAAGCCTATCGCCACCTCAATTTATGCCCGCTGGGGTCAGCTGCTTTTGCTTCGACGTCCTTTCCTATAAATAGAGAAAGAACAGCTGAGATGCTAGGATTCGATGATATAATGAATAATTCAATGGATGGAGTAGCATCAAGGGATTATGTATTAGAAATACTATCATCTCTAAACATTTCGTTAATTACTTTAAGCCGTTTTAGTCATGATTTGTATATATGGTCTACAGATGAATTCTCAATCATTGAACTGGATGATTCAGTAGCTGCAGTTAGCAGTATTATGCCGCAGAAAAAAAATCCGATTATCCTAGAACATATTAAAGCTAAAGCAGCCCACGTGCAGGGAGCTTATATTTCTGCTTCCAGCGCTTTGAAAAATATTCCGTTTACACACACACGGGAAAGTAGTGTTGAAGTAATTAAATTTTTCTGGGATGCTGTAAACGAAACAGAAACTGCGTTAGTGTTAATGAAAGCAGCTGTTGAATCAATAACTGTTAATAAAGAAAAATTAAGTGCTCGATTTAACACTAATTTTGCTACTGTTACTGAATTGGCTAATGTGCTTGTAAGAACGGAAGGATTATCATTTAGAATGGCACATACGATAGTAGCTCGGTTTGTTGCTGAAAAGATACGGCAAGGCAATTACTCTAGTGATGCAAATGAAACATTATTAAAAGAAGTTTTTTATGAAAGCGTGGGACGAGAAACAAAAATTACAACCGAATTAATTGAAATGGCATTAGATCCTGCTCACAATGTAGCAGGAAAAAATACAAAAGGTGGACCTTCTCCAGAAGAAGTTAAACGACAGCTTGAACAATTAGAAGAAAAAGTGAATCAAGATCAGAGAACGTATTGGATGAAGATCAACCAAATAGAAGAAGGATACATTCTATTAAATAAAACTCAAGCATTATTGGGGCAAAGAGAGGAAATTTAAGGAGAGTCAAGTGTAATGAATGAAAATAACGGGATTCCATTGTACTACCAATTAAAAGAAATAATTAAAGAAAAAATTAATAATGGTGTTTGGGGAGTCGATGACCGAATACCAAATGAGATTGATTTAGCTAAACAATACAACTTAAGTAGGTCGACAGTTAGACAAGCTATATTAACGCTAGTAAGGGAGGGGGCGTTATACCGTAAACAAGGGAGAGGAACTTTTGTTGCTAAACCGAAGCTTGATGCCGATTTTATCAACTTCTATTTCCCTCAAGATTTAGGTACTCAGCACAAGTTGATTAGAAACAAAGAAATGGAATGCTTGCCGTCTATCAACGAGTTACTCGAAATTCAATCCGACCAGAAGGTATATGAATTATTTAGAATAAGACTGTTTAATGAAGAGCCTGCAGCCTTAGAAAAATCCTATATCACTTCTGATTTAGTGCCTAACTTTGAAAATAACAATTTTGAAGGCAGGTTATATGATTTATTATCTGACGAATACGGGATAGACATTGTAAAAGCTGAGAACTATATAGAACCAATTATTTTAGAAGAATACGAAGCAAGCAAGTTAGAAGTTCAACCTATGACTCCTGCTTTAAAGCTGACTAGACTAGGGAAAGATATGACAAATCAGCCAGTTGTTTTTACAGAAAGTATTATTCGCGGAGACAGGTGTCGTATTTATCTTAAATCAAGATAATTCTTGGTTTGAGATAGCGCTATAATTTTTGAAATATTAATTTTATTCTAAAAATTAAGAAAGGTTGATAGTGGATGAGAAAGAAAACTTTTTGGAGTCTTATTATAACTATTCTCATGATGATGGTTATAGGGGCGGCATGTGGTTATGAGCCAGAAGAGTCAGTAAGCGAGAACAATGAGGCAACTTCAGGTGATGACAGTGCATCAGAAGAAGATGATGCAGCGGAAAATAATGAAAGTGCAGGAGATGTTGAAGAACAAAAGTTATTGTTAGGAACATCCAGCCAAGGAGGAACTTACTATGTTTGGGGTGGTGGATGGGCTGATATCATGAATGAAAATGTCCCAGAGGCAGACATAGGTGTAGAAGTAACAGGAGGTCCTACTACCAATATACAGTTAATAGAAGAAAAGGAAATGGAATTAGGGTTTGTAACCTCATGGCTTGGGGGTGAAGCTCATGAGGGGATAGGCTGGACAGAAGATAAATATGAAAACTTTGGAGCTATTTTTCCGATGTACCCAAGTGTTCTCTACTTATATACGCTAGAGGATAATCCGATAGATTCCATTGGTGACTTTGCAGGCCAACATATTAGTGTAGGTGCTCCAGGAAGTACAAGTGATCAAGCTGGAAAAATTGTACTTGACACATTAGATGTTGAGCCAAATAAAGTAAGTTCTTTGCCAACAAATGACGCTGTAGATAATCTTAAAGATGGAATAGTAGATGCTGGTTTTGCTGTAACTGGAGTGCCAGGACCTTTCATGCTGGATTTAGAAACAACACATAATGTCAGGCACATTGAATTGAATGATGAGGAAATAGATGCCTTACTTGAAGAATATCCATTCTGGTCGACGTTAGATATTGCAGCTGACACTTATAAAGATTTAGAAGAAGATATTACTCATATTGCTTTTTGGAACTTTGCAGTTGCTTCTAAAGACTTGTCTGACGATTTAGTCTATGATCTTGTCAAAACAACATTTGAAAACCAAGAAGAATTAATTAATGTTGATCCTTCTGCAAAAGATACACTAGCAGAAAACATCGTTCATAGCAGTATGCCCCTTCACCCTGGAGCTTATAGATATTATCAAGAAGAAGGAATTGATATTCCTGATGAATTAATTCCGCCTGAAGAAAAATAGGGAAAGAAAAAATATACTATTCTAAGGAACCTTTAGAGTAAAAAAGAGACCCATAAAATGTGAGAAAGGGTCTCTTTCTTACTCAATACCACCATTTAGTAAATATTTATCCCTAATTCTTAGAACAAGGCAGATACAAAAATAGAAAGAAAAATTATAACGAAAGTACAAATAATAGAAATTCCTCAAAAGGGGGATATTCAACATTATGGATGAGTATAAGAACAATTTAAAAATTGAGGACACAGAGCTTAAAAATAAAGAAGAAGAAAATGAAAGTAACACAAGAAATTTAACAGGAGTTTCCCATTATCTTGTCGTTTCTATTGCTATTTTCATGTCATTGTTTCATATATATACATTGGGATTCAGTCCTCTCTCTCCCTGGATTTTCTATTCTATTCATCTTGGAATGGGAGCCGTATTAATTTTGTTATTATATCCCCTAACCAAAAAAGGTAATCAGCAATCGAAGATTCCTTATATTGATTTTGGTTTAAGTATATTAATGGTTCTTGTGGTTTCTTATCTTGTAATAAACATGGATGAGCTTATTTACCGAATTGGAATTACTCCAACAAATTGGGATATTGTAGTTGGCATTACGATTTTAGCCATTGTTTTAGAGATTACTCGACGTACTTGTGGAATTCTTTTACCACTTATTGCCATAGTTTTTATTTTATATGCAAGATTTGGAGAGCATATTCCTGGTGTGTTAGGTCATCGTGGATACAGCTGGGAGCGAATTATCAGCTATCTAAAAGGATTAGATGCTATATTTAGCGTTCCTTTAGCAGCTTCTGCTAACTTTGTTTTTCTGTTTATCGTTTTTAGTGCTTTTATTCAAGTATCAGGAGCAGGAAAGTTTTTTATTGATTTTGCAATGAGTGTTACAGGAAAGGCAAGAGGAGGACCGGCAAAGACATCTGTAGTGGCTAGTTCTCTATTTGGAACTGTTACAGGAAATTCAGTAGCAAATGTCGTTTCATCGGGTGCTTTTACGATTCCTTTAATGAAGAAAATTGGGTACAAACCTAAATTTGCCGGGGCTGTTGAAGCTGTTGCTTCAACAGGCGGGCAAATTATGCCTCCAATCTTAGGGTCAGCAGCATTTATAATGGCGATGCTAGTAGGCGTCCCGTATTTAACTGTTATGACTGCTGCAATAATTCCAGCCCTCTTGTATTTCACGTCTGTTTTATTAATTGTTGACTTAGAAGCGGCTAAAAAGGGGCTTAAAGGATTACCAGGCTCACAATTGCCGAGATTAACACAAGTTCTAAAAAATGCTCATTTGATTGTACCGTTGTTTGTATTAATTTTTGTTCTCGCCGTTTTACAAGCAAGCCCGATAAGAGCTGCTCTATTGGCTATACTTTCTACACTTGTCGTTACTCTTTTTAAAAAAGAATCAAGAATGGGTTTAAGTAAAATACTCGAAGCCCTTTCTAAAGGTGCACAAAATGCACTGCAAATGATTGCTGCTTGTGCAACAGCAGGGATTATTATCGGAGTTTTGAATTTAACTGGAAGTGGGTTGAAATTTGCTAGTTTAATAATCTCATGGGCAGGAGACATGCTCCCATTAGCCTTAATATTAACAATGATCGCAAGTATCATTCTAGGTATGGGGCTCCCGACTACGGCCGCTTATTTAATAACTGCAGCAGTAGTCGCACCTGCGTTAGTTGAATTAGGTGTTGATCATCTAATATCCCATATGTTCGTATTTTATTTTGCTTGTTTGTCAGCTATCACCCCTCCTATAGCTTTGGCTGCTTATGCTGGAGCGGGTATTTCCAGGGCTAAACCTATGGAAGTAGCTTTCACTGCAATGAAATTGGGCTTAGTCGCATTTATCATACCTTACATGTTTGTATATGGTCCTTCATTGCTTGGCATAGGCTCGCCACTAAATATTATGGTCTCTATTGTTTCATCATTGATTGGTGTCTTTGCTTTAGGGTGTGCCCTGCAAAGATGGTTTTGGGGGCAAAGTACAAACTTAATAATTCAAATTCTTTTATTTTCTTCCGCTTTGATCTTAATAAAGCCAGGTTTACTAAGTGATTCTATAGGCTTGTTGTTAATCTTTATAAGTTACGTCTTAAGGTTTACTATTTTTAAACAAAAAACGATAGAAAAACAAGAAGAATCTGCTGCTTTATGAGCAGGAGAAAATGATTAAGCTGCAGTTTGTGATTAAAAAATAGGAGGAATTAGCATGAATATTGCAATCATAGGGGCAGGTAATGGTGGACAAACAATGGCTGCACATTTAACGATGGAGGGCCACCTTGTCAGTTTATATGATATTAACAAGAAACTGGTTTCAGACTTAAATGAATTAGGAGGAATTCAATGTGAAGGAGTGATTAATGGGTTCGTTCCTATTGAAGCTACTACAAATATACAGCAAGCCCTTGAAGGTGCAGAAGTGATAATGTGTACAACGAACGCTAATGCTCACGAAAGAGTAGCTAAATCTATTGCTCCTTTTATTCAAGACAACCAGATTGTTTTAATTTTTCCAGGATATTGGGGAGCGCTCGAGTTTTCACAAGTGTTAGAACAATACGAGAATAACAAGAGGATTTTTATAGCGGAAACGGAATCGTTAATATACACATGCAGGTACATGAGACCCGGATATGTTAATGTCCGGAGCATCAAGCAGCAGCTGGAATTTGCAACATACCCTTCAGAAGATGTGTATGAAGTAAAGAAAAGATTGGAAAGTGTCTATCCCCAATTGACACCGCAAAAAAGCATACTTAACACAACTTTAAACAATGTTAATCCTATATTTCATACCCCTATTACACTTATGAATGCTGGACGAATAGAATCTGAAGGAGACTTCTATTTTTACCCAGAGGGAGCCACCCCTTCTGTTGTAAATGTAATAGAAAAAGTGGACCAAGAACGGTTAATGTTAGGAAAAGCCATTGGAGTGGAATTGGCCTCAGCTTTGGAATTGCTTCATCGTTTTTATAACGTTAACGAAAAAACGTTATATGATGGGATAAATAAAAATAAAGCTTATCAGAGAGGTAAAGCACCTACCACCTTAAAATACCGCTATATTTATGAAGATATACCGTATGGCTTAGTACCGATGTCTGAATTGGGTAAAGCATTAGATGTTGAAACGCCTTGTATTGACTTACTCATAGATTTAGCTGAGGTGGCTGTGAATGAGGAATTAAGATCCAAAGGAATAAATATGGAAAAATTAGGGCTCGGTAATGTAACGAGAGGAGAAATTGTTGAATATTTAAATTACTAATGCAACAGAATGATTTATTATTTGAAAAAAAAGTTACTTGCTTTTAGAATAGGGAGTTTTCAGCATGTTACCAGAAATAGTCGTTATAGGTGGAGGAGTTATCGGCTCATCGATTACTTATCATTTAGCCCGTGATGGGGTGAAAGTTATGCAGCTAGAAAAAGGCAGTATAGCTAATCAAGGAGCTGCATCGCGAGCCTCAGCTGGCGGGGTTAGGTTAAATAATCGAGATGTTAGAGAGTTCCCCTTAGCTAAAGCTAGTATCACACGCTGGAAATCGTTAGAGGAAGAATTAGATGCTGATTTGGAATATAGCCCAACTGGACAAATCATGTTGTATGATCATTCAACCTCTCTTGAAGAATTGAAAAATCAAGAAAAGAAAAACGATGCACATAAGATACAATATGAGATTGTTAACCATAATAGATTACAACATTTAATTCCCGGACTCTCGTCTGAATTCCTTAGTGGCATCTACTATCCGAGTGGAGGACATGCAAATGTGTTGCTCACTACAGTTGCTTTTTCTGAAGCAGCTCGACGACTAGGGGCAACATTTAAAAAAGGTGTAGAAGTATATTCCATCATTAAAAAGAGCGGGAAAGTTACAGGAGTTCAAACAAGTGAAGGAAATATACATTGTGGCTTAGTAATTAACGCAGCTGGAGCCTGGGCCCCAGCTCTTCACAACACCTTAAGTTTATCACTGCCTATAAAACCGTATTGCCATCAAATGTCAGCCACTTTTGCTGCTCCTCCTATTTTAAAAGGCCCGGTTATAAGTGTTCACGGCCAACGTATTTCACTTAAGCAAACAATAGATGGCCGAATCCGAGCAGGGGGAGGTTATGCTGCCAAGAAGGGACCAGATCGTTATACAGGGATATTTAATGAAGAAAGTCTTTTCAGGCAGCGTAAGACAGCGGAATCAATTATTCCGTCAATGAAAGACTATCAGGTGGATTTTGTTTATCACGGAGTAGAAGGCCATTGTGTAGATGATATTCCTATTTTGGGAGCTATGCCAAACGTTAGTGGATATTTATTAGCTGCAGGTTTCAGCGGCCATGGATTTACCTTATCACCAGCAGTTGGACAAGTGTTAGCCGAAATGGCTCAATCAAAAACACCTTCTATCTCCATTAAAGGTTTAACGGTTGATAGACATTTTGACCATGTACCTTCAATAAAAAAACATATTCACAATTCGCCCGGCTGAAATTTTCTTTTAGATTGCGACTTCGCTCTGCAAAAGGGGCTGTCCCAAAAGAATTTTCGGCTGAAATTAATAAAATTTTTGCTAGTCCGACTGATGGATCAGCCCCAATGTGAATGGATAATAAGTTTGCATCGAATAAATAAGCATAAAGATATTTTTGTTTATAGGACGCTTAAGGAACAGCGTCCTTTTTGTTTTTAAGTTGTTTAACATCCTTTGTGTTTGCGTTTTGTGAAAATGTCGCTAAAATATGTAAAAAATCATAATATTATAGATTTTATTAACAAATAATCGGTGTTTCGTTATATTGACCGGTAGTAACTATTTTATTGGGTGGAAAGTACTGTGAAAAATAACACAATCATTAAGGAAATTTTCTTACTTAGAAGTATCGCCTGCTTAAGTATCGTTTTTTTGCATGCTATCGAAATAGGGATGGAATCTATTAAATATGAGATCGGTTCGTTTACATATCTTGTTTTTGACTCCATCAATGTAATTCTTTACTATGGAACCCCTATGTTTATATTTATTTCGGAGCTGCTTATCGCATATTCATATCGAAAGAAAAACATACCGAAACATTTTCTTCGAAAGCGTTTTACTTTTATATTTATACCGTTTTTATGTATGGCGTTATTTTATTCGATACCTTATGCATCAACCTTTCAAGATTGGGCAGTAAAATTTTTCTTAAATGCATTTATTGGTGATTTTCATGGTTATTTTGTGTTAATTATTTTTCAATTTTACTTGCTTCATTTGTTTTTTCATCATTATTTAAAAAGAGCAAAACCCAGCGTGATAATCACCGTTTCGTTTCTGCTAAATGCTGGTTATTTAGCATTTTTTAATATGACAGAACCATACAATATCCTTTACTCTGAATACATTTGGGAACGGTTTTATTGGATTCCGTTCTTAGGATGGATTTTCTATTTTTCCTTAGGATATTACTGCGGTCTTTACTATGAACGTTTTATTGCCGGCTTAAAAAAATACAAAGCGGCTGTCATCGCTGCACCGATTGTTTCAACTGCTTTCTTGTTGTATGTATATCATAGTGAATTCCTTACCGTTCATAGCTCGAAGCGAATCGATATGATGCTGCATACAGCAGCTATTGGCTTTTTTATTCTTTATGTCACATCTTATTTAAAACAAATACCAAACGTTGTCATTTATATCAGTCAATATTCGTTTGGGATCTATTTGCTACATTTCTTTTATCTATTATTATTTGATGCTATCTACGGTTATTACCCTGGAACCCTGGGTGTTTCTTACGTTTTTCTATTATTTTTCGGCAGTACGACGTGTTCAATTATTTCGATATATAACCTGAATCATTGGAAATATGGAAAATATATTGTAGGCAAAATAGGTGCGGGGTATAAAAACAAACCAAATCCCTCCTATACCGTGGCATATGAGCAAAAGTCTCTTCAAAGTTAATTTTGAGATTAGTAAGCGTGGACAAGCCCTGTTCTTTTTGTTTAGAGCATAGTTTTCCTTACCGTACATCACTGAATACAGTGGTGTACTTTTCAGCATTAGATGTAAAAGGAAAAGAAAATTGAATTGGCTCAGCATCTACTTTAAAAAAGGTATATATCACAGAGTTGGACGCGTTTTATGAATAACGAGCCGAAACTAGCTTACCAAAAGGACCACAAATGAAGGGTAATAAGGAAAAATACAAAGGCTTGCCGTCATTTGATCATGGAGGCAAGCCAAGTTTTTCTTTTACCTTAGGAAACTTTGTGAAAGGATCAAAGTATAAGCCAAATGAGGGCTTTCGCCATAAGGACTCGGCGAGAAGCCATGTTTTTCTAAAAAAGGTAAGAAATTATAAATAGTTAGCGTTTTACATGTCTAGCGCAAGCACCTAATCGCTCGAGATTCCTTCGGTTCGTCAATGGAAAGCAATGGTCAGCTTTCCATATGCCGATCCTCCAGGACTTGTCGCTCGTGAGCAAGGCGCTTGCGCTTTTCTTAAAAGATAATAAATTATAAATAGTTGGCGTTTTTGATGTTTAGCTTCAGCGCCCAGCCGCTCAGGCGCACACGATGTGGGTCAGTTCAGCGTTGTCACAGGACGTGACGGTTTTAGCTGAACGTCTTATGTCTTCCCTTTCGACTCCGGGCCGCAGGCGACCCTGCGCGAAAGCTCCAGAACCTGTCGCGGCTGACCAGGGCGCTTGTGCTTTTCTTATTAACGATAACGGAAAAGGTCACCATAAACAATTTGATCTGAATAGTATAGTTCATTGTTTCCTTTATTCACTGCATCATAACAGTGATCCATCGAAATCTCTTCACCGTTTTCTCGATCATAGCATGTGTCCGCTGTGTATATGACCTCTCTGTCAACAACACTTCCATCACGGAAAACGACAAAGTCCTCTCGTTCCTCAGAAAATAAATCTCTTCCAAACATCGTGTAATCGTCAACCGAAATACCTAGCAAGTTTAAAATGGTCGGCATTACATCGACTTGACCTGACACAACATCAAGCGTCTTTCCTTCCATGCCTGGAATGTGGATGATAAGGGGTACTCTTTGCAGCTTTGCATTTTCATAGGCATCAATATCTTTATTTAAAAACTCACCCATCGCATCATTGTGACTGTCTGCAATGCCATAGTGGTCACCATAGATGACAAACATTGTATTTTCATACATATTATTATCTTTTAACTTCTCTATAAATTTACCGATCGCTTCATCTGTATATCGAACGGTAGAAACGTAATTGTTTAAGACTTCACTTTCTGAATCCAATGGTTCAATAAAGCGGTCCTCTTCTTCTAATTCATATGGAAAGTGGTTGGTTAACGTTAAAAATGTTCCATAAAACGGCTCGTCTAATTCATGTAAGTGATCAATGGCCTGATCAAAAAAGGCTTCATCTTTCATCCCCCAGCCAACTTCTTCTTTTTCACTAATATCATAATACGATTCAGAGAAGTATCTATCGTACCCTAACGTATCATACATCTCCTCACGATTATAAAATGATCGATTGTTTGCATGAAAGCTGGCTGTACTGTAACCATGAGAGGATAGTATCTCTGGGAGACCTTCGATTTTATTGTCTGGGTGCTTTAAAAAGACGGCACCGCTGCCTGCAGGGTATAGGGATGTATTAATTAAAAACTCAGCGTCTGATGTTTTTCCTTGCCCTGTTTGATGGAAGAAATTTTTAAAGTAGTAGCTTTCATCTATCAATTGATTTAAATTCGGTGTCAATTCTTTTCCATCTACTTTGTCACCGATTACAAAAGATTCGAACGATTCTAGTGAAATGACAACTATATTTCTATTTTCTGCTGCACCGAAATATTCTTTACTAGACTTTACTTCATGGTTTTCGATATGTTTGTCGATCGGCTCCCAATCCTCTTCTTTTGCAAATGTACTGCTTGCCTGCGATTTCATTAACATAAACGTGTCATAGATATAATAATTGTATAATCCTAAAGCGCTTACTAATCTTTGCCGGTCAAAAGAATGGCGCACATTTTCGGTAGATCCCGTCTGCAAAAGGAAAGTACTGAAGACCATAAAGACAGCAATAAAAATTGCAGCTCCACGCCATTGGCGAAATCCCAACGTTTGAAAGGTTAATTGAACCGATTTTGTACTTAAAAACCACAAAATGATCAATAAGTCCGCAAATAAGAAGATGTCATACCATTGAATTAATTCAATGATACTTGTGCTTAAATCTCCCATATTTGCACTCATAGCAAGCATAGGAACAGTGATCAAATCTGAAAATTCACGATAATAAACAGCATTGCAATAAAGGACAATAGATACGAACAGACTGATTATGAAAAAGTAAACGTGCTGCCATTTTTGGTTAAAAAATAAGCCAAAACTAAAAACGATAAATAGAAAAATAATCGGGTTAAGTATAAAAGTAAACCATTGAAACCATGTTGATGGCACAGTTTGAAATAAGACAAGGGTTACTAAAATTGTTTTCAAGTATATAAGCAAAATATATAACCACATTTGTCTATTAAACAAGGATTTCATCGTTTCCACCTCTCTTTTATTTTAACAAATCATATATTGCATTTCTAAAAAAAATTAATAATGAAGCAGTAAAAAAGTAATATGTTATTTAACATTTAGGCAATTTAGTTTTAATAGTGCTATTAAGCGTTTTATAAGTATTTATAATCCTAGCTTAAGTATTTATTTTCTAGAGAATTAAGTGTTTATTACCACTATAATTAATTTTAACATTCTAAAAATATTAAATGTTTTTTAGGAAATGAAATAAGGAGGTAGTATAGATTTCTATATCAAAAGGTGAGCTAATTGCAGAGTTCATTGGAAGTTTTATTCTTATTTTCATTGGTGCCGGATGTGTTGCAAGTCTAGTTCTTAATGGCAGTGAATTTGGCATGTGGGAAATTTCTATTATATGGGGACTGGGAATTTCATTGGCCCTGTACATGACGGCAGCTATTTCAGGGGCCCATATTAATCCTGCAGTAACTTTATCCATGGCTTTATATCGAGGCTTTCCATGGAGTAAAGTTATTCCGTATGTTTGTGCGCAAGTTGCTGGAACATTTACAGGTGCTGCCTTTGTTTTTGGGTTATATTATCCAGCCTTTGTATCCTATCAAGAATCCACCGGTATCGTAATCGGAGGTGAAAACAGTCAAGAGATGGCTGGTATCTTTTCAACCTATCCAGCGGTGTATTTGAATTGGTTTAGTGCTGGGTTAGTGGAAATGTGCTTAACAGCCATGTTGATTGCCGGTATTTTTTCATTTATTGATGAACGTAACGTGTTTGCTCCGCCGAAATTTTTATTCCCGCTTGCGGTAGGAATTCTTGTGGCTATATTAGGAGGGGCATTTGGCAGTATGACTGGATTTGCAATGAACCCTGCGCGGGATTTTGGACCAAAACTATTTACTGCCTTGGCAGGTTGGGGGGAAGTTGCTCTTCCAGCACAAAATTGGTATTTTTTAGTGCCAGTTATAGCTCCATTAATAGGCGCTGTGATTGGAGGAGCTGCATACGACTTCCTTATCCGCAAAAATTTGCCAGCTCTTGAACAAGGGGAAAAGGTAAAAGAGATTATGGAGACAAGAAGCAGTCCACAAAGGGAGACTAATGTAACTAATGTTTGAAAGGAGCACGGATAATGAGTAATTCTACATCATCTGTAAAACGTTCTAAACGCTTTGAAGTACTTGAAGACAGACCGGTTAATAAGGACGGGTTTGTCCAAGAATGGCCTGAAAAAGGTTTTGTAGCGATGTCAAGTCCAAATGATCCTTTACCTTCTATTAAAGTAGAAGCAGGAGAAATTGTAGAGTTAGATGGTAAAAGCCGTGAAGATTTTGATATGATGGATCAATTTATTGCGGACTATACAATAGATGCAAGTGTCGCAGAGAAAATTATGGATATGGACAGTTTAGACATATCAAAAAAATTAGTAGACATTAATGTTTCTCGCACTGAAATATTAAATATAACAAAAGGTATGACTCCGGCGAAGGTTGTGGAAGTTCTCAATCATTTAAATGTGGTTGAATTAATGATGGCCTTACAAAAAATGAGAGCCAGGAAAAAACCTTCTAACCAATGTCATGTTACGAATGTACGTGACAATCCTGTTCTAATGGCAGCTGATGCAGCTGAAGCAGGGCTTCTTGGATTTGACGAACAAGAAACTACTGTAGGTATTGTACGTTATGCCCCTTTTAATGCTCTTGCCCTTCTCGTTGGTTCACAAACGGCAAGAAATGGTGTATTAACACAGGATGCCTTGGAAGAAGCAACGGAATTGCGCCTGACTATGCTGGGATTAACGACTTATGCTGAAACCATTTCTATTTATGGCACAGACTCCGTTTTTATGGATGGAGATGATACGCCTTGGTCAAAATCGTTTCTTGCCTCCGCTTACGCTTCACGCGGAGCGAAAATGCGGTTCACGTCAGGTACCGGCTCAGAAGTACAAATGGCAGGTGCAGAAGGGAAGTCCATGCTTTATTTAGAAGTTCGCTGCATTATGATGGCAAAAGGTGCAGGAGTTCAAGGATTACAAAACGGTTCGATCAGCTGTATAGGAATACCGGCATCTGTTCCTAGCGGTCTTAGAGCAGTTCTTGCTGAAAACTTAGCCACTACAATGTTTGATCTTGAAGTGGCATCAGGTAATGACCAAACGTTCTCTCACTCTGAAATTCGCCGCAGTGCAAAAATGCTTTGTCAAATGCTTCCAGGTACGGATTTTATTTTTTCAGGATATAGTGCGGTTCCAAATAATGACGATATGTTTGCAGGTTCGAATATGGATTCTTCTGATCTAGATGATTATTTGGTTATTCAGCGCGACATGATGGTGGATGGAGGATTAAAGCCTGTTGATGAAGATAGTGTCATTGAAGTTCGTTATAAAGCCGTAAAAGCAATGCAGGCCATTTTTGAAGAGCTGGATTTTCCTCCCATTACAGAAGAGGAAATAAATGCAGCTACTTATGCCAATGGCAGCTCAGACATGCCAAAACGAAACGTGGTGGAGGATCTAAAAGCAGCAGAACGTATATTAGAAGAAGAAATTACGGGATTTGATGTAGCTTTAATTCTTGCACGCCGCGGATTTCAAGAAACCGCAGAACGCATTTTTAACATGTTAAAACAAAGGGTGGCGGGAGATTATTTGCATACTTCTGCAATAATAAACGCTAACAACACGGTCATTAGCGCTGTCAACAATGAAAATGATTATAGGGGACCAGGGACAGGTTATCGATTAAGTGATGAGCGTTGGGAAGAAATAAAAAATATTAGACAAGCTATAAGTCCAAGTGATTATTAATAGCAAGAAAGGAGGAAAATAATGTCAATCGGGACGCTTTCCATTGAAATGGAACTGCTAGAGCAAGACAGAGCAGAACAGGGAACAAACCCACAAGAAGTTGTTATTGGCATTTCACCTGGTTTTGGCAAACAATTAAATAAAACGATTGTAAAAATAGACCATGCCATGGTATTAAGAGAAATTATTTCTGGGATTGAGGAACAAGGAGGAATTCCGCGTGTTATTCGCAGTTACCGGACAGCTGATTTAGCGTTTATGGGATTAGAAGCGGCAAAATTAAGTGGATCAGGTATTGGGATTGGGTTGCAATCAAGGGGCACAACGGTAATTCACCAAAAAGATTTAGATCCTCTAAGTAATTTTGAATTATTCCCGCAATCTCCATTAATTACTCTTGAAACCTATCGGGCAATAGGGCGGAACGCGGCACTATATGCTCTTGGGCAAAGTGTAGACCCAGTACCGGTAGTTAATGATCAGATGGCGAGACCGAGATATCAAGCAGTTGCCGCAATTTTATATTTGAAAGAAGCACAGTATGTGGTGAAAAATAAAAGGTCAACGGAATTAGAATGGATGTTCTCAGTAAAAGAGGAGGAATAAAATGAGCAGCTTAACGAGAAAAGATTATCCGTTAGGACAAAAAAGAGCAGATTTACTTTATACACCTACGAAAAAGTCCTATGATCAAATAACATTAGAAGCAGCATTACAAGGAGACATTTCGAGCAGTGACATGCGGATAAGTCCTGAAACATTACTCATGCAGGCAGAAATTGCCGAAAGTTTGAACCGAATGCAATTAGGCACAAATTTTAGACGGGCAGCTGAGCTCATTCAGTTATCAGATAAAAAAATACTTGATATTTATAATTCTCTTAGACCTTATCGTTCAACAAAGGAAGAATTACTTTTGGCAGCTGAAGAATTGGAACAGCAGTATGGAGCTGTAGAAAACTCAAAGTTAGTCATGGAGGCAGCGGAAGTGTATGAAAGAAAGGGGATTCTACGACAAGAAGAGGGGTAAATATGAGTTACGAAATCATAGCTGGAATAGATATTGGCAACTCATCAACTGAAATAGCGATTGCAAAAGTCGGCCGATCAGAGACAAAGTTTTTATCCCAGCATCTGGTGCCCACCACAGGAGTAAAAGGAACAGTTGATAATTTGAAGGGGGTGTCAGAATGTTTGAAAGCGGCTTCCTCAAAAGCTGATATTGAACTTTTGGATATTAACTTAATTCGTATCAATCATGCAGTTCCAGTCATTGGGGATCTGACGATGGACTTGATCAGCGAAACCGTAATAACGGAATCATCGATGATTGGACACAATCCCGACACTCCTGGAGGAGTAGGATTAGGTGTTGGTACTACCATATTAATAGAGGAATTGAAACAAAAATTAAATGATAATACTGATTATATAGTAGTCATTCCGGATAGCTATGATTATGAAATCGTTGCACATGTAATTAATAAAGCTTTCTCAAGAGGCGTATCGATTACAGGCGCGGTCGTTCAAAAAGACGATGGAACGCTCATTCATAATCGGTTAGAAAAGAAAATTCCCATTGTAGATGAAGTGTCTATGATAGAAAAAGTACCTATCGGAATGATGGCAGCTGTTGAGGTTGCACTGCCAGGACATGTTATTCGAATGCTCAGTAATCCATATGGATTATCAACGGTATTTGATTTAAGTCCAGAGGAAACAAAACAAATTGCACCTGTAGCAAAATCTTTAGTTGGCAATCGATCTGCAGTAGTTATAAGAACTCCACAAGGGGAAATAGTAGAACGACAAATTGAGGCAGGCAGCATCACCCTTATCGGGGAGACAAGTCATGTGAATGTAGCTATTAATGATGGTGCCAAACAAATGATGGATTCGTATAAAGAGCTAGGGACCTTAGTGGATATTAGGGGAGAAACCGGCACAAATGCAGGTGGAATGTTAAATGGACTCGTGCAGGATCTAGCAGATTTAACCGGTCAGCACATGAGCGATATTTACATTACGGATATACTTGCTGTAGATGCAGTGATTCCAACTTCCATCAGCGGAGCGATGGCTGGCGAAGTATCGATGGAAACGGGTGTTGCATTGGCGTCTATGGTGAAAACAGAAAAAGTTTCCATTAATAAAGTGTCGGAACATTTAGAAAAAAAATTAAAAGTACCAGTAGAGGTAGGCGGTGTAGAGGCTGAAATGGCTGTTACAGGTGCATTAACGACACCTGGAACGGAGAACCCCATTGTAATCTTAGACATGGGAGGAGGTTCAACGGACGCAGCAACAGTGGATAGAAGAGGTAAATGGCGCACAGCTCATTTAGCCGGGGCAGGAGATATGGTAACTATGCTTATCAACTCAGAGTTAGCCCTTCAAGATCATGAATTGGCTGAAAAAATAAAAAAATTCCCGCTAGGAAAAATTCTAAGTTTATTTCACATGCAGCTAGAAGATGGGACAATAATTTTTTCAGAGACCCCCTACCCACCGCAAACATTCGGCAGAGTGGTCATTCGAGAAGAAAGAGGTCTGACCCCGCTTCCATTGAAAGAGCCGCTTGAAAAAATTCGGTCCATACGCCGTGAAGCAAAAAGAAAAGTGTTTGTTACAAACGCCAAAAGATCGTTGGAACAAGTAATTCCTACAGGAAACATAAGACATATTTCTTTTGTAGTGATGTTAGGAGGATCTGCTCTTGATTTTGAAATACCCCAAATGATCAGCGAAGAACTGCAAAAGTATGGAATCGTGGCGGGATTTGCAAATGTACGAGGAACACAAGGACCTCGTAATGCAGTGGCGACAGGGTTGGTGCTTTCTTCAAAGGTGAAGGAGGAGGCTGTTGATGGCTAATAAAAATGTTTATATACCTATTTTGTTTCGAAAAAATACGAATCCATTTGAGCTCAAAGAAATATGCGCCGGGTTGGAAGAAGAGGGAGTTCCTTATATTTTAAAAGAGATGAAAAGGGTGGAACATGCTCCCCCCTCTTCTCTTCATGTAAAGATCATGATGGATGAGCACAGCAATAAAATTTGCCACGACAAACTTGCTGAAAAAAATCCATACATGGAAGAAAAAAAGGGGTTAGAAAGGTCGATCGGAAAAAATGCAGCTCGTCTTGTAAAGGGGCTGCCAATGGTAATGGAAAAAGGACGGAAGTAAATATAAACGGTTATTTTACACAAGAAAAAAGGAGGATTTTTATGACCAAATTAAGTTTATCTATCGCAAAAAGATTGCTTGAAGAAGCGGAAAAAAAAGCCGAAGAAATTGGAGTTCCGATGGTGATTGCTATAGTCGATGAAGGAGGGAATTTTGTAGCAAGTCATCGAATGGACGATGCTCTTTTAGCTAGTATTGATATTTCTATTAATAAAGCGTGGACCTCGGCTGCATTAAAAATGCCGACAGAGACCTTATCAAATCTAAGCCAATCGGGTGGTGAGTTGTTTGGTATTCATACGACCAATAATGGAAGAATCGTTTTATTTGGGGGAGGAATCCCTCTAAAAGTAAATGAACAGATAGTCGGTGCCATTGGTGTAAGCGGCGGAGCGGTGGCTGATGATATTGAAGTGGCCCAGGCAGCAGTGTCTTTATTTCATTCGCTGCAGCATCAATAATCAATCACATTGAAAGCTGGTTTTGGAGTTTAAACTACTTCTAATATTAACCATTTTTTTCAATAAAATAGAAATAAGTAAAGTCCTTCCTCAACTCTAATAAAATTGGGAAGGACATTTATGCTTTCAAGTCGAATAATGTGGAAGTTAAGATTCCCTTTGTTATCTTTTGAAAGCGCTGTCAATATGATAGGAAATGGAGGTGTTTCATTTGAATCTATTAATTGCGGAGGATGAACCATTAGAGCGAGAAGTAATAATGGAGATGGTGAAACGACATAATCCTGGAATCAAACAATGTATAGAAGCCAATAATGGAGCCTCAGCTGTGGAAATAGTCAGTAATGAAAGTATTGACATCGTATTGATGGATATTAAAATGCCGATTTTAGATGGAATTTCCGCCGCCAAGATAATGAAACAAAACACTCCTCAGTTAAAAATATTATTTTTAACAGCGTACAATGATTTCGATTATGCTCTAAACACAATAAAAATTGGGGCAGAAGATTTTTTGTTAAAGCCGGTAAGACCTGAAGAATTTATTGAAGCTATAAAAAAAGTAATCGAATCTATGGATGAAACAGTGACAGACATGAAAGATAGCGTCGAATCAAATAGTGTAGTAGAGATGATCACTAATTATATTAACGTAAAGTTAGATCATAAAATAACGCTAGAACAAGTTGCAAGGTATGTTCATCTTCATCCTCAATACGTCAGCCGATTATTTAAACAACAGACCGGGATGACAATCACGGAATTTATTACTGTTAAACGAATAGAAAAATCAAAAGAGTACCTAAGAAATAGTCAAAAGGCGATCACAGAAATAAGCCAAAGCTGCGGTTTTACGGATGCCAACTATTTTACGAGAGTGTTTCGAAAAATGGAGGGGATGCCTCCGAAACAATTTAGAAAAAACGAACAAGCATTGAAAAAAGAAAAAATAAACAGACACTATTTCAATAATATAATGTAAGAATTGAAACTAGCAAACAACTGTCATCTAAATATTTGAAGGGAATAAGATGCCAGAAATAATTATATTTTTCTTATGACAGCTTTGTATCGGAATAATGTATGGATTCTAAAGTATTAAATTCCCATGTATGAGGCTTTGGGTTTTGCTAAATGGATATAAATTAATAGTGTGGTGTTAATGAGCGGACTATTTATCATTTTTGAGGAAAAAATTGGACGTGGTATTTATAATAAAGTTCCTTTTCGAGACTTTGGTTACTTGCCGCCAATTTTGATTATTGTGATAGGTATATTAAGTACCATTAATAAGCAGGAGTGGTAGATAGTGATTAAAAATTTACGAGACTTTGTAGATGTGGGGACGCTGCAAGAAATACAAGACCAGTTCGCTGATGCTGTTGGTGTTGCTGTTATTATTTGTGATGCTAAAGGAGTTCCTTTAACAAAGGCAAGTAATTTTACTAATTTTTGTACCTATATTCGTTCCTCTACGGAGGGGCTGCACCGCTGTATTCTTTCGGATGAAAAAGTAGGAAAGATGGCATTAGATAATGGCAAGCCTGTTATTCATCGCTGTCATTCTGGTTTAGTAGATATTGCTGCACCAATTATTTTACGCAAACAGTATCTAGGAGCTGTTCTTTGTGGACAAGTGCTTATGGATGATGAAGAACTAGAACCCCTTGAAGATATGAAGATGGATTTAGATGATTTACCATTGGATAAAGAAAAATTGACTGCTTACTTTGAAACATTAGAATATAAAAATAACTCTCGCATTAAAGCTATCGCTGATTTACTGTTTATAACGTCTAATTACATAGTCAAAATTGGTGACGCTTACTTGACAAAAAAAGAACTCATTAATAAAAACGAAAACTTTATTAAAGAATTGCAGCTTAGGTCTCTTTTAGAAAAAACGTTAAAGGAAACGCAGCTTCAAGTCCTCCAATCACAAATCAACCCTCATTTTCTATTTAATACATTGAATACTATTTCACGTATTGCCTTTTTTGAAAATGCCGAGCAAACGCAAGATGTAACATACATGCTTGGAAATATTTTACGATACAGTTTACGAAACATCGACCAGCTCGTGCCTTTGCACGAAGAAATTGAACATGTCCGAAACTATTTATTTATTCAACAAACTCGATACAGAAACAAATTACATTTTGAAATGGATATAAGTGAAGACATAAAAGAAATAAACATACCTATCTTTACACTTCAGCCAATTTTTGAAAATGCCATTGTTCATGGCTTTGAGCCAGTTGGAGAGCCAATGAATATTACTCTAGAAGCATATAATATAGAAGAAAAAATTTTTCTCGACATTCTTGATGATGGTGTAGGAATACAAGATGGGGAAACCTCAGAATATCCACCCTTTCCTCCAGCCAAACAAAAGGGTCATACGACAGGAATTGGATTACGAAACGTAGATAAACGTATTAAATATTATTTTGGAGAAGAAGGGGGGGTAACAAAGGTAAAGAAACGAGAAAAGGGGGGAACTTTAGTACAGCTCGTTTTTCCGAACAATTCATAGTCATTAACTATCTTTATAACAGATTCATTTCATGTGGATGCAATGAAACGAATGTAATACGGATACTTGAACGAATGCATGATGTTTGTCTGCATCATTTTCAACATAAGGGATGATGCAAAAGATGAGAATAGAAGAGAATGGGGGTAAAGGGAAAAAGATCGGCCAAAATGATGAAAATTTTCCATATCATCAGAATAATGAATGATTGAACGGAAAGGAAAAATAAAAAGAAGGCGTGCCATTATTTAATGTACGCCTATTTCACGCTGTTAAAAAGTATGGAATTTATTAGTACACGGTACCAGCGAAACAACGGCATTCGGCATTTGAACATAAGTACACCGCAGGTTAACTACAGGACGTGGAGTGTTAGGCGAAGAGATTACAATTGTAAAAATTGTGTAAAAAAGAATGGATTCTCCTTTCCTTCCAGAAGTATATTATTTAGTTCATGAATTGGAAAAATTTAGAGTGGGGTGGGAAAATGCGGTAATTCATTTTGTTAAAGCAAACAGCAGTAATATTGATTAACTAGAAGGAGTATAGTGAATGGGAAATGGAAAGAGTTTAGCCTTACATTTGACTATGTAAAACTTCTAAAACTAATCTGTTTCCTTTTATATGGTGATAAGCCAAATTTTTTTCTACAAACTGAACGAATTTTTATAACATCAATCTATCTAGAGTAATTCTTTTAGAATGGATTCAAAGCTGCAAAACTTTTGATTTGGATGGTCATCGGCGGAGTGTACTGCGTATAAAATGAAACTCAGCCTTTAAAAGGATCCCCTTAACATAACAGAGTATCTTCAACAATAACGGGACTGCAGGTTGACTTGATGTAAACAAAATACAATATGAAGGGAGATATCCATGTGAACGATAACGCATCAAAACAGTCAACCTCTAATCTGGCTGTAGAGGCCAAAGGACTAGTAAAACTTTTTGGTGAACACCGAGCGGTTGATGGTGTAGATCTATCTATTCAAAAAGGAACGGTTTATGGTTTTCTTGGACCGAACGGAGCGGGAAAAACGACGACGATTCGCATGCTTTCTACTCTGCTTCCTATAGACGGAGGGACAGCGACTATTTTCGGCCACGACCTTGCTACTGAAAAAAAAGCCGTTCGGAGCAGGATCAGCGTAACTGGTCAGAACGCATCACTTGATGAGGACCTCACCGGGATCGAAAATCTTGTTATGATGGCGCGGCTGATGGGTTACTCTCGAAAGCAGGCAAAAGCGCGCGCAAAAGAGTTATTGAGCGCTTTTGGTTTAGAAGAAGCTAAAAAACGGCAGCTGAAAAAATATTCAGGAGGGATGCGCCGGCGCATTGACATTGCAGCCAGTATTGTTGTCACACCGGATCTGCTTTTCCTTGATGAACCAACGACGGGATTGGATCCGCGCAGCCGCAGTCAAGTATGGAACATTGTTCGTACATTAGTGAGTGAAGGAACAACAGTCTTACTCACAACGCAGTACTTAGATGAAGCAGATCAGCTTGCGGACCGTATTGGTGTCATTCATCAAGGCAGAATCATTGCAGAAGGAACAAGTGCGGAGTTAAAAGCGTCTGTTGGTTCCGGTACTTTGCACGTACGTCTTGTTGAATCGAATAATCGACAAAGAGCAATAGAATTATTAGAAACCAAACTTAAGGCCTCTGTCCAGCGTGCTTCTGATCCTGCTGGTTTTTCCACTCAATTGACGGATCCCGGGCTAGCAGCTGAAACACTAGGAGAACTGGCTCAAGCGAATATTTCAGTCAGTGACTTTTCATTTGGACAACCCAGTCTTGATGAAGTATTTTTAACGATAACCGGTCAGCCCGTGGAGGAGGAAACACGATGACGAACACGAACAAAACAAATGTCCAAAGCGGGACCGACAAGCAATTACGAGAGGCTATTGCATCAACTGACCGGCCTGCGAAACCAAATCCTTTGTCTTCCTCTCTAACATTTGCTTCACGTGCGCTGCTTAGAATCAAACATGTTCCGGAACAATTGTTTGACGTTACCGTTTTTCCTGTTATTTTCTTACTTATGTTCACTTATTTATTTGGCGGTGCGATTGCAGGTTCGACGAGTGAATACTTACAATTCCTTCTCCCAGGGATACTTGTTATGACAGTATCACAAATTACCATGTATACTGGTGTAGACTTGAACAATGACATTACAAAAGGCGTGTTTGATCGTTTTCGGACATTACCGATATGGCTTCCCTCAGCACTTGTTGGCGCGTTGCTTGTCGACACGGTTCGCTACACCATGGCTGCAACGATTATGATGGTGCTGGGCCTGATTCTTGGCTTTCGACCAGAAGGCGGCTTAGCTGGTGTATTAGGTGCACTGATTTTGTTGTTAATCTTTTCATTCAGTTTATCGTGGGTCTGGACAACACTCGGCTTAATCATGCGCTCAGAAAAATCGCTTATGATGGCAAGCATGATGGTGATTTTTCCGTTGACGTTTGTCAGCAACGTGTTCGTTGATCCTGAAACCTTGCCTTCCTGGCTGCAGGGATTCGTAGACATTAATCCCATCTCACTGCTCGTCACTGGAGTTAGAGGATCCATGCACGGTGCTGTTACGTGGGAACAGGTCGGCTGGATCTTGCTCGCCTCGGCCATTATAACTGCCATTTTTGCTCCGCTGACGATGTACATGTATCGAAATAAAAAGTAAAAAGAACGGTAAGCCCGCATAGGTTTTTGTGTATGATCCATTTAGATATAAGAATACTTTCATAGATTTTTATAGGTTTTATGTCTAATGTTGGGGTAGGAGCGGCTTGCTCCTACTTCTTTATCCTACTTGAAATTCACCAATTCATAAGCGGCAGCAACGAAGTATAGGTATAATCCGGTGTCAACTGCAGCTTTTCTACGGGCTGTCCGGAGCGGTTAATCCAAGCAGTCGTAAATCCAAATGCTTTTGCTCCACTGATATCCCAGCCATTGCTTGATAAAAAAGTTATTTTGTCGCGGCGGTAATGTATGTTTTCTAAAATCAACTGGTAAGAGGCGGGGGATGGTTTGTATTGTTTTACGTCATCCACGCTTAAAATATGGTTAATGTATGTATCAACTCCAGCTTGTTTTAAAAGCGGTTCAAGCATATCACGAGAACCGTTGCTAAATACTAGCAGTAAATATTGGTGATCTTTTAACATTTGTAAAACTTGTTTGCTTTCGGGGTAGAGCTCTAGAGAATTGTATGCTTCTAGGAGATCATCTTCTTGTGACGCTGTAAGCTCTTTGTCATAAAATGCAGCTGCAAATTGCAGAGCATCCCTTGTTACATAAGAAAACGGGCGGTACGTTCCCATGGCCTGCCGCAAAAACGTGTACTGAATTTGTTTTTCTCTCCACATCGCACTAATAGCGTCTCCAAAGCCGGGAAAATATTCTTCACATGTTTTTGCTATGGAATGAACATCAAATAAGGTACCGTAAACATCAAAAGCAAATACCTTTTTCCCCGTCATTTAAACACTCCTCTCCAAATGTTATACAACCTACAACAACTCTGGTTGAAAAAGGCCAGTCCTTAAAAAAGGAAAGAGATTGTTCGTGTATTATTCATCATTCAATCTTCTACCAATCTTCTACGTCACGAACATTTTACCTTCTATTAATTGAATAGTAGAAAAAAATATAAAAAACAAGCATTGGAGGCACTTAGCTATGGCTAATTTAACAAAATTATCACACAAACTCCAAGAAGTCCTTTTCCATAAAGGCAAGTAATCATATAATGTTAGGGTGTATGATTAAAGTAGCGGGTGAGATGTGTATGAGGTCCAAAGATAATATGAAAATAATAAATCCGGCTTCAGGGTCTGTCATTATGGCGCTGGGGATTTTTCTTTATGCTGCAATTGAAGCCTTTCCTTTCTTAGATCATGTAATGGGAGAGACACTTACCGTAGTGCTTGCGGTGATAGCATTACTGGTTTATAAATCGCTCACTTTTCAATTTTTTCATAAAGATTTTTTACTTCCCTTTTTAAAAAATCCAGTTAATTCTTTTGTGACGGGGACTTGGATTGCCGGTATCTCGGTTTTATGTAATGTCATCATAAAGTATTTTCCTGAATTAAGTGCAGTGGTTCAAGTCATGGCGGTAATAAACACCATACTTTGGTTTCTTTTCTTGGTCAGTTGTGTATATAACTTTAAACAATTATTTCAGCAGCCTAGAAGACACTCCATCCATGGTGTTATTTTGTTGTCAACCGTTGCAACTCAATCGCTTGTTATCGTGTGGGTAGAAGTATTTCCGTTTCTCCCGGATTCACTGGAAGTAGTTGTCATGGTGCTAGGTATTTTCTTTTATATATGCGGTGTGTTTTTGATCGGGATTCGTTATGGAAAAGCAAAACAATGGTCTCTTGCAGAAGATTGGACGAATACCAACTGTATTATTCATGGGGCTTTATCCATAACAGGCTTGGCGATCGTTTCATCTCAATGGATGTCGGCCTTATTTATAATGATTTTCTGGTTAGTTGTGTTTACGTTATTGATTATTGTTGAGATGATAGAAATAACAAGAGCCGTGAAGCGAATCCGACAATTTGGCTGGAAAGTAGGGGTTTTCACTTATAATATTAGTCAGTGGGCAAGGAATTTTACTTTTGGAATGTTTTTCGCCTTTTCATGGACAATGCATGAAAACCCTTATTATATGAATGCAATGTATAATTTTCATGAAAGTTTCTTGTCGTTTTGGGCGTGGATGGTATTAGTCACTTTGGTTGTCGAGATTGGTTTATGGGTGGAATCGAAATGGCCCATTTCTCAAAGGAAAAAGAGTGTACTTCCATTTTAATAGTGTTTCATAAAAAATAAAAAGGAATTTTAAAAGCTATTGTGAAAATAAAAGACATAGAGCGCAATACGAAAGGTAGTGATTCTGTTTGATAACTAATACAGAAGTGGAAGTCAAAGAAGAGGATATTGATGAAGTAGGCCATGTGAATAACAGTGTTTTTGTTTCATACTTAGAAAAAGGGCGCGGCCATTGGTATAGAGAGGCTGGCTTATCTTTTGCCGATATGGCAGAACAAAACTTAGGGACAGTAGTAGTAAGGTTAGACATCTCCTTTCAGAAAGAAGCAAGACTAGGAGAACAGCTGCAAATAAATACGAAGCCAGTAAAGATAGGGAAAAAAAGCTTTACTTTTGAACAAACCATCATCAACGAAAAAGAGGAAGTGATATTAGAGGGTACGGTTATTAACGTGATGTTTGATAAAGAAGCAAGAAAAAGTATAGCTATTGCTAAAGAGATCATTCAATGTTTCCCGTAACCTTATTCACTTCTAGAAAACAGGCGCCATTCTTAAATAAGAAAGCGCCTGTCTTACATATGGTTCCGTTTTTGAATGAATCTTGTTTTTAAGCTTATAAGATTATTTTTAAAAAGTAGGAAGAGAAAAAGTATATATAGGTGAGCTTATGTTTATTTAAGTTAAGTCTCTATTCACGCTCAGATCGTTGAAGAATCTGGGCTCGGTTAAAATTTCTAAGAGAGGCTTCTGGTGCAACTTGTACAAAATCCTCATTCCTGTTAGATTCAGTCTTTTGCTTCCGTAATGTCTTATATCTTATATGGAATTCTTCTTCATATTCAGGGATCTCTTCAGCTGCCGATGACTGTTTCATGCCATGAAGCCAAATTTCGAGTTTATATGTCCCTCTATCAATGATTTCACTCAGATCTTCAAGGGATCGAATTAATTCGAGTAAACAATCCAATCCGTTCCTTAAAATAATGCCCTTTTTCTTGGCTTTTAGAACAGAGTGTTCCATCTTGTACGACTTTTCTTGATAACTAAATTCAATAAAACAACTGCTTCGATCCCAATTGAAATTAAAATTTTCAATTTTTAAACGTTTCATAACCTTATTAAGTTTTCTCTCACACATTTCCTGCTCTTTATGTGGCATCCATTTGAACATACCATTCACCTTCCCTCTTTAGTGTGTATCGTTTTGTAATGACGTTACCCATATACTATTCATTTCTACAAAATAAACAAAAACCCTGTTGTAATCGTTTTACATTTGTCGACGTTATTATACAAAATAAATGAACGCCATCTGTAACTTTCACAAGTTCCGTTTTTAACGAATTAAGAAACGGAATATCTGGCACTTTAGACTTTTTAAAAAAGATAGACTACTCAGATTGATTCGACTATAAATAAGTGTTAGTATATTCATATTTGATAGAGGAATAACAGCAGGAGGGAAACAGCATGATCACTTTTTTGGGAGCAATCCTTTTACTTATAGTTGGTTATATAGTGTATGGAAAATTCGTAGAACGAGTTTTTGTAATAGATGATAAAGCAGCTACTCCGGCTTATACAAAAAGAGATAATTTAGATTTCGTACCGATGAGCTGGTGGAAAGGTAATTTGATTCAATTATTAAATATTGCTGGTTTAGGACCCATATATGGTGCAGTTGCTGGCGCGTTATATGGACCGGCCGCTTTTATTTGGATTGTCGTTGGGTGTATTTTTGCAGGCGCGGTTCATGATTATTTTTCTGGAATGATGTCTTTGCGCCATAATGGTGCTCAATTTCCTTCCTTAGTGGGACGGTATTTAGGGAAGTATGCGAAAGCTTTTATTAATGGGGTATCGTTAGTTTTAATGATTTTAGTGGCTGCCGCGTTCACTGCCGGTCCTGCCCAATTAATTTCTCAAATTACATCACTTAGTTTTATTATGGCGCTGGTGCTAATTTTTGCTTATTTTGTGATTGCCACGATTTTACCGGTTAATCGGATCATTGGGCGCATTTATCCTCTTTTTGGGGCAATCTTGCTGATTATGGCGGCTGCTGTAGCGATTGCACTGATGTTTTCTGAACAACCGATACCAAACGTAACTGTCGAAAATTTACATCCTGGCGAACTGCCAATTTGGCCGCTTCTTATGGTTACGATCTCATGCGGTGCTATTTCAGGATTTCATTGTACGCAGAGTCCTATTATAGCTCGGACGATGAAAAAAGAATCCGATGGCCGCAAGATTTTTTATGGCGCCATGATTACAGAAGGTGTGATTGCACTTG
The DNA here is from genome assembly GCF_009765375.1 of Alteribacillus sp. YIM 98480. Taxonomy (GTDB): domain Bacteria; phylum Bacillota; class Bacilli; order Bacillales; family Marinococcaceae; genus Alteribacillus. Next base: position 203,715 of record NZ_VTOK01000003.1, on the reverse strand, counting down.
TATGGGCAGCTGCTGGAATGACGTTCTTTAACGGTACGGCAGGCTTACAAGGAGCTCTTGATGCAGGAGGGCCTTCTGGTGTTGTTAATGATATTTCAACGTCGCTTCTTGGAACGATCGGCGGAATCCTCGCGATTTTGACCGTAGTTATTTTACCGATTACAACAGGGGATACGGCGCTTCGTTCGTCTAGAATGATCTTAGCGGATGTACTTGCTAAATTTATCAATATGGAAAGCAAAATAAAAATCTTGTTCGTTAGTATTCCTGTTGCGATTCCGACCTTTTTCTTAGCAACGATTGACTACACGTTCTTATGGAGATATGTGGGATGGACAAACCAAGTCGTGGCAACGTTTATGTTGTGGACTGCAGCGATATTTTTATTAAAACACCATAAACTCCACTGGATTTGCGGGATCCCGGCTATTTTTATGACAGGTGTCGTTTGTACCTACATCTTTTACGCACCGGAAGGGTTAAACCTGGACTATCAATTATCGATGATCATCGGGTTCTCCCTGACGTCCCTCGTCATCGTTTGGTATGTAGCTCAAATAATGAAATATAAAAAGAAAAAGCAAGACAGCGCAGCTTCCCATGCGGCGTAAATGAAGAAAAAAGCTATCCTTCAACAAGTCGAAGGGTAGCTTTTGTTATGGTAATATTTTAAAGTAATTGAATCAGCTCCCATGTAAGAACGGTCGTGTCGTCGTAATGGTTCTGCTGAAGAAAGTGTATTAACTTGTCTTTAAAATCTTTTGGAACGATAATTACTTCGACATCCGATTCGTTAAATCGGTAATCCCCAATATACCGCCATTCTCTTTCCCCGTAAAAGGATTCACCCCGCTCCACGCCGAAATTCGTATGCTTGATTAAATTTATCAGGCTTTTGCTTCCGTCTTTTAGGGATACGGAGTGATTTATATAAGGCATATGTTCGGGGTCTATATATAAAACAGGATTAAAGTTTCCGTGAATTGCTTTATGATTAAAGCCGATCGCTACTTTTCCATAATACTTCATATGATAATCTAAATCTTTTAATGGAATATCACAAACACAGCAAAACGGTGCGGTTTCTTCTGTAGAGGAAACTTTCTCCGCACTTGTTGCTTTTAACGTTTTGGATAAAAGAATAGTTTCTAATGTTTCATACGTGTCTTTAATCGTTTTTGGTGGATAATCTTTTAATTCTTTTGGCTTTTTGATTTTTTTCCAATCCACATCACTTGGGCTGCCTGTAAAATGCCAATATATGTTGGAGTAGTATCTTTGCATGATTTATCCATCCTTAAAGTTATTTCTTGAAGAAAATATAAGGACCTTGATTTTCAGTATTGATAATAATCGGTATGGATATTCCTGTTCTGAAAGGATAGGTTGCTCGAGGAAACTTTAACTTGACCCATTCTTTTATTTCTTATCTTCAAGCTCTACCCACGTTTGCGACCAAATTTCTAATTCTTTCATCAGTGGTTTTAACGCTAATCCTTTTTCAGTCAGCGAGTATTCAATTCGAATAGGTGTTTCCGGATATACTTCTCGTTTTACAATGCCCTCATTTTCTAAATGGTTTAACCTATCCGATAAGAGTCGTCCACTTATTCCAATAGAGGATTGTATCGTGCAAAAACGTTGGGGGCTTGAAAGCAGCTGGTAAATAACTAAGCCGGTCCAGCGTTTACTTACTATATTCATTGCTTTTTCAAATTTAGGGCAGAGATGAGAATTATTCATGTTTTTATCACTCCTTGTGAGGAGATTTTACCATTACTTTTTACTATTAGTAAATTAATTTATTGAAGTAATTAAGTTATTAAAGTAAACTTACTTACGAAAAGTAATTAATAGAGAAAACAAAAAGGAGTGGTAAAGGATGGTAAGCAAACAAGAGGTAGGAGCTGTCATCTTAAGAATTGTTTTAGGTCTCATATTTTTCATTCATGGGCTGGACAAATTTCAAGCGGGAATCAGCAATACCGTTGGATTCTTTGAAAGTATTGGTGTTCCTGGATTTTTAGCTTATATTGTTGCTGTTATTGAGCTTATTGGCGGTCTGGCGTTGATATTAGGTCTCGGGACGAAAATAGTATCCATTTTATTCGTCATTATTTTAATAGGTGCTATGTTTACGGTGAAATTTTCCGCTGGATTTTTGGATGGATTTGAATTTGATTTAGCTCTATTAGCGATGTCTGTTTATGTTTTATTGGCAAACCGAATGGCCCTTTCACTAGACAACATCTTTTTTCAGTCAAAACAAGGCTATAGTAAACGAGCAGAAGTATAAATTATATTTCCACGTAAATAATTAGATCTCATTGGTTTTTACAATAGCCAAACGAATAAAACATGCATTGAAAGCCTAATTTCTACGTAATGGAGAAATTAGGCTTTTGTCTTAATCTTATCGTTTGGTGTCCGCTAACAAAAAACTTACTTTCAATAAAGGTAGGAAAATTGTTCTTTAAAAAACAGTTATATCCAATTAATGTGCTAGAATAATAGAATAAACAGCTGACTATATTCCCAGCTGTTTAAAAATACCCAATGAAAAAGGAAACCGATTGGTAGGTAATAAAAAGGAAGTGGAAAAAATGAAGAAATTAGGTGTTTATGCGGCAGGGTTAGCAGGAGCAGCGGTCATGTTATGTACTGCACCAGAAGCAGACGCGGCCCATTACAACGATGTCTCGGATGACTTTTGGGCAAAAGGAAGTATTGAGTATTTAACAGAGGAAGGGGTTATCAGCGGCTATCCGGACGGTTCGTTTCAGCCGAATCAACCGATTACCCGAGCACAAGCAGCAGCGATGATGGTAAATGCGCTTGATCTTGATACCGATAACAGGCCAGATGCCGGTTATGAGGACGTCTCAAATAATAATGATCGAAAAGACATCATTAGCACAATTAGTGAAGAAGGAATCATGAGAGGGAGCGGCGAACAGTTCCGGCCTGGAGAAAATATTACGCGTGCACAAATGGCTGCCGTAATTCGGCGTGGATTCAATCTTAAAAAGTCAGACGAAGAAATGTTTACTGATGTCGGGCCCAACTATTGGAGTTTCACGGATATAAGTACAATTGCTGCAAACGGTATTGCCAGTGGGTATGAGGACGGGACATTCCGGCCGGGCAATCAAACAACACGTGGTCAATTTTCTGTTTTTCTAGAGAATGCTATGAATCCTGAGCAAAAAGGTGAATCGCCTGCTCCAAAAGATGATGCAAAACGAGGCCTCGAAGTTGAAGAAGACGGCTGGACATATACCATTCAAGACAAAGAGCTAGTGCGTATAAATGAAAACAAAGAAAAGGAGTTTGTGCTAACGAGAGAAGACATCGGAGAGGATTATACGTGTGACTGCGGGGATAATCCAGCTAATGATGGAAGTGCGTTAACAGAGGGCACCCAGCTGCTGCTTCATGATGGGTGGATCTACTACACATTCAGTGGTTACGTTGATACCCACTCTGGTAAAGATTCCTTTCAACTGTTTCGCGTCCGTACGGATGGCAGCGGCAAAGAAAAAGTGATCAATGAATCGGTCCAAGCTCCTTATATTCATGACAACCAACTGTACTATTTCACGTTTGGCACGACAGACAGACCAGAAAAAGCCGAATGGAAGCGAGCAGACTTGGACGGGTCTAATCGTGAATCCTTGCAGTCGATGACTTTAAATAGTAAAAACATTTTTTTTGATCAGGAACGTGATCAATACTATGTATTAGAATACGATGACGATACGATGTATTACAGCACTGACACCGCTGTATACCGCAGCTCAATCGATGGAAGTGACCAACAACAACTGCACGGTGAGTCTGCAAATGAACTATATCTTACAGAAGGCCGGCTTATCATCGGCACGGATGAAGGGCTCTATTCAATGAATCAAAAAACGGGCAAGAAAAACAAAATTCGAGATGGTGAATTCCTCGACATAAAAGCATTTGGAAACTCTCTATATATTCTTAGTGAGCATTCATTGTACCGATGGGACCTCGATGCTGAAGAAATCGAAACACTCGAAGAAAATATGAGTCTTTCTGTCCATGACAGTTATGAATGGAAAGCAGAGATTAACGATGGAAATGGATATATTATTGGAGTCGATGTGGAAGATAAAACGTATATTTATGTTATTCAAGATGAAAAAGTTGCCGAAAGAGATGTGAAAGATAATAGGTATCATGGTAATGCGTATACCGATGGAGATATAGTGTTTCTCCAGTTAGAATCTTTTCGCTATCATAGAGATAAAGCAGGAAATACCGTGATCTATGCAATGAATACGGGAGACGGTACGTTTGAATCATTTGAATATGAGCAAGTAAGCAGTAATGAACCAAGTCTAGTAACACACCTGGCAGAGAAAGACCAATTTCTTGCTGCAGAAAGACGGCACACTGACGAATATCACGCTATTGTTGGGGATAGCAGCGGCTTCCAGTGGGAAGAATGGAGTTTGCCTTTTGAAAATGAAGCCGAAATTTTAGGACATGAATATATTAATAACGTGATTTATGCAAGGGCACGAGTAGATGATGACAGAGGAGAACCTTCTTATTACCTCATACGTTTAAACGAAGAAGAGAGCCAATTTGAAATTTTGTATGGAACGGAAGATATGTTCGAATTTATTGAACGAAAACAAAGCGGTTTTTATATTTTTAAAGACAAAAACGAAATGACGGTTGAAATTATAAATGAAAACGGAGAAACCACAAACCCTGAAAAAGGTCTTGGCGACTTTTATTCATATGGAGGTTTCACGCTTGAGCAAAGAGGCGATACAATCTATGCCTATACGCACGGGGTTGTTATTCATGGTTCTTACAGTATAGGAGCATTAGAAGAAAGGTATTAAAAGGCATGAAAGGAGAAGCTGGCTTGGCAGAAAAGTACTGCCCAGGCCAGCTTCTCATTATACTGACAGAATTTTAGAGAAAAATAAATCTTACAGGGGATATTACATTATACTTATGCTGCTGAATAAAATTGTCGTATAATCGATGCGTTGACTTCTCGAACACCTACCTTATTTAGTAAAATAAGATGAGGCTGGAAAAAAGCTAAGACATTTTATCTTAGCTTTTTAATGTCTCGTTATTTTTCTGTCTTTCCATTGCTAATTGAATGAGGGTATTAATAAGTTCACGAGTGGAAAGACCGCTTGCCTCCCATAATTTTGGATACATACTTCGGAGTGTAAAGCCAGGAAGGGTGTTGATCTCATTAATAATTAATCTTTTTTCCTTGGTGAGGAAAAAATCGACTCTTGCCATGCCTTCGCAATGCAAAGCTTTAAATGCTTTTACCGCTTCCTTTTTAATTTTTTGGATGGTGCTATCATTTAGGTCTGCAGGGATCATTAATTGAGTGTCTTCATTGATATATTTTGCTTCATAAGAATAAAATGATTGTTTTTTTGAAATTTCTCCCGGTATAGATGCAGCGGGGGAATCATTCCCTAACACGGCGCATTCTAGTTCTCTTCCTGCTATTGTTTCTTCCACTATAATTTTGTTGGTATAATGAAAAGCTTGATTTACTCCTTGCGAGAATTCTTCTGCCGTTTCGACTTGGCTGATCCCTACAGATGACCCTTGATCAGCTGGTTTAATAAACATCGGTGTTCCTAATTTTGCTTTCAATTTATTGAATTGGATGGTATTTTTCATCTCTCTTGTAAAAGTAAAGGAATTGGCGACGCTTAACCCTGCATCACGGAGCAGCCGTTTTGTGATATCTTTATCCATGCAAACAGCAGAACTTAAAACACCAGGACCTACAAACGGTATATTCGCTAACTGCAATAATCCTTGCATACTGCCATCTTCGCCTGTACCTCCATGAACTAACGGAAAAATAACATCTATTTTCTCAAATGGAGCAGCACTTGGCCATTCAAAAAAGGAATAGCGTTTTTTTCCAGGGAAATACGCAAGGCGTTTGTCGGATTTTCTTAATGCAATCTTATTTGGATTATTTATATTTACTAGACAGGTGTCTATATTATGATAAAAGTTCCAATTTCCTTCTTTATCTATTCCAATAAGAAGAACCTCGTATTTATCTTTATCAATGGCCTCATAGACACTCTTGGCCGATTGTAAAGAAACCTGATGTTCCGTTGATTTTCCGCCAAAAAGCAACCCTACTTTTTGTTTCATGTTTCACCTCCTCTTGTATTTATAGGTGTTTTTACGTAACTATCGTTTTTTTCCATATTATTTTAGACTATATCTTGCGACAAATTCAGCCGTATCCCGCATTCTCATGCGGTGTGATCCTTTAACTAATATAATGGTGTTCGCAGAGACATAATTTTTTAACTTATTGTGTAATTGGTAACGATCAGTATAGGCATAAATTTTTTTAGAAGGATAGCCTCTAGAAATAGCTGCTCTTTTTATCTGCTTTGCTTTCACTCCAAATACGAATATCCTATCCATTCTTTTTCGTGCTAAATATTTACCTACTTTATGATGTCCTTTCCTTGAATAACTCCCTAATTCCAGCATACTTCCAACGACGGCTATTTTTTTCTTACGTTTGCCTAGCTTTACTAGTACATCCGTAGCTGCTTTTACGGATTGGGGGTTTGCATTAAACGTGTCATCGATTAATAGAGATTTTTTAGGTAATGAAATAACATTTAACCTTCGTTTGGGGGGTTTAAATCTTTTTAACCCCAATCTTATTTGTCGTGGAGAAAACCGGAGTCGATGTGCTATCGCAATCGCAAACAGTGCATTAATCACATTGTGATCACCGAATGTCGGGATGAAAAAGCGTTCTATTTTTCTATTTAAGCGAACGCTGAAAGATACACCGTTTTTGGAATACTTGATATTTTTTGCTTGGTAGTGAGCATGTTTTTTTATTCCTACTGTCACTAGCTTGCCTTTAAATTTTTTGGTAGAGAGAAGTTTCGAGTTCTTGTCATCATTATTGATGAGTAGTGTCCCTTTAGGGTTCATATATTTAGCCATAGCCGATTTTTTTTTGGCTGTTGCTTTAATACTGTTTCCTAATTTTCCATAATGGGCGGTTCCGACATTTGTGATGACTCCAAAATTAGGTTTGAGATAACGAAAGTGATATTTCCCTGCTTCTCTGCCTAATCCCATTTCTAAAATGACCGCTTTATGAGAAGGGTTAATTTGTTGCACATACCTTTTAGTATGCTTAGGCAGGTTACGATTTCCTCGTGTTTTTAGTACATGTTTCCACTTTGTTTTAAAAATAGAATAAATAAAAGCAGTGGTAGTTGACTTTCCAGCACTCCCTGTCACTCCAATAGCAGGAATTTTAGGAATCTTGGCTGCCATACATTTTCCTCCTGTTAGATTTTTGTCTTTTCTATTTATATTATTTTCAAAAATAGAGCTTGTGCAATGAAAGCTCCTAGTATTGTGAAAAAGGCTTTTTTACTATGTGATAAGATGTGGTTTAATGTAATGGCTTGTAATGGTTAAGAAATTGATTTAATAGATTCACCTGCCACTGGCCCATCCCCCTTCTTATAGCAAGGAATATTATAAAAAGTGTACAAGTAAATGTAATAGATTTTTGAATAAATGAAAAAAGGAGTGAGAAAATGAAGAAAGAAACGAGACACCTTCTTTTAAATCCTGGGCCGGTCACTACTAGCGATCAGGTGAAACGGGCACAGGTTATTCCTGATAAAAGTCCGAGGGAAAAAGAGTTTCAACAGTTGATTACGAAAGTTTCTTCCATGATCAGTGGTATAGCAGCAACTAGCGATAGATACCAAACGATCTTATTTGGCGGATCTGGCACAGCTGCTGTAGAAGCGATAATCAGTTCAACCGTAGGAGACGGCCATTTATGTGTGATTAACAATGGGGTGTACGGTGCTAGAATGTTAGAAATGGCGAAGGCGTATGGGATATCTGTGGCCGAATATAAAAGTCCCCTTGATAAACCCATTAAGATAACAGAGCTGGAGCAATTCATGAATAAACAAAAAACAGCAATTACTCATCTAGCAGTTGTCTATCACGAAACATCTACAGGTTTATTAAACGATATCGAATCATTAAGCCGCCTTTGTAAGTCCAATAACATTAGCTTGTTAGTAGATGCGGTAAGCGCATTTGGAGCAATTCCCATTGATATGGAAAAGTGGAAAGTCTCATTTATGGCCGGAAGTGCAAATAAAAATATTCAAGGGCTGCCAGGAATTTCGTTTGTAATTGGGGCAAAGGATGAGTTTGAAAAGTTAAAAAAGGTAAAAGCAAAAAACTATTATTTAAATCTCTATGACCAATATTTACATTTTGAAACATTTGATCTCTTTCGCTTCACTCCGCCTGTTCAGACTCTTTATGCTTTAAATACTGCTTTAGAAGAATTGATGGAAGAAGGGGTCGACAAAAGGTATGAAAGGTACATTCGTTGTTGGAACTTGTTAACGAATGGTTTGAAAAAATTAGGACTGAATCTAGTCGTAGCTCCAAAACATCATTCCAAACTTGTTTCTGCCGTCTATGAGCCAACAAACAAATCCTATCATTTTGAAAAAATGCATGAGTATCTTAAGCAGCACGGAATCACTATTTATAAAGGGAAATTGGCACCAGCGAATTCTTTTCGTATCGCAAACATTGGAGATATTACAGAAAAAGACATCCAGCATTTTTTACATGTGATGGAAAAATACCTCCATACCATTTAAGTTGAATAGAAGGTACGGTAATGGAAAACAACAGAGAAATCTTATGTTACTACCCATGTAGGTAGGTTTTTTTTAAAGGTAAGAAATTATAAAGATTTGGCGTTTTACATGTCTAGCGTAAGCGCCTACTCGCTCGAGATTCCTTCGGTTCATCAATGGAAAGCAAAGATCAGCTTTCCATATGCCGCCCCTCCAGGACTTGTCGCTTGTGAGCAAGGCGCTTGCGCTTTTCTTATATGAAAATTAATGTTAAGAAGACAAATCTTTTGATGGAATATTTTATATTCCAAAAGGCCCGATTCTATTTCATGGGCAGTATCCCCAAGCTGCAACCTAATAGCCTTCGTTTTCGTATGTACCTGTGAAAATCATTGTTGGATGGAATGCTGCTTTCTAAAGAAGGTAGTAAAATTTCATGAATTAAATCCATAGACACAACGAAAGGCAGATGTAAAGATGAGGAAAAATATATTGCAATCTATATTGGTTGGGGCAGGGGTGTTATTTGCCTCAACAGCATGTAATGATCAAATAACAGTAAGTAAGTCTCAGCTTAATGACTATGGAAACGAAAGAGCGGAGCGTTTTTATCATTTGGTTCAAAACGGGGAGTATAGCTTTGAAGACTTTAGTGAATTAGAAACGACTGGTCTTTTTGAGTTTTGGTTAAAAGATGCGATTGCGGTCGACCATAGCACTCAACTTCTTGATAAAGAAACAGGGGAACTACGGATGCGTACCCGAATGATAGGACCTGCCGAACCAGAATTCAAACAAGACTACTTGGCGTTATACCATTACGCCATACAAGACAAATTTGATACTGGTTTTGCCTTTGAAGAGGCAATTGATTCATTAATAGAACAAGGCCCCAATACGAGTGAATATTTATTTAATGACGACATTCAAATAGCTATTTTAAATATAGACGATACATATCCGAGAACTTTTGATATTGAGGTTATTCAACATGGAAAATCTGAATTTGAATACGGGGGAATTACTAAGTTAAAAGAAAAAGGGGTAGAGGAAAAATTATCTATTGAATAAAATTCGAATAATGAAAACGGAAATAGGATGTGAACACAGGCCTTATTTAATTTTATACGAATAATGGAAGTGAAAGGAGTTGGCAGCCGTGGCAAAGCGAATTTTTGGCATTATCGTATTCACTGTTATATTTGGTTTTTTCAGTTTCATAGCAGTCGTTTTTTCGTTATTGACCTCAACTCAGAATGGTTATATATATGTAGGAATAATAGCCGCAACTGTATTAATTATAGGAAATTTATTTATTTCAGGGGTATTCACCCGTGTTTCAAAAAGGAAGCGAATTCTTATACCCTTTACTATATTTGCCGTTCCCCTGGTTGGTTATGGTAGTTATGAAGCTTATATGAGTCATATCGAAATACAAAATGCAGAAGTAGATTTGACAACATATGAACCGTTTCATGAAAATACGCAGACTGTAAAATTGGAAGAAAGTTCAACCTTCCAAATAAAAGATAATCTGCTGACCCTGGACGGTGCTACTGCTTTATATCCGGTGTATGCTGCGTTTGTTCGTGCCGTTTACCCAGAGGATAGTTATCCTCATAGTGCATCTAGTCAAAGTGAAGTGGTTGTTTCAAAGACAAATCGTGCTTATGATCGTTTGGCAAATCATGAAGTGGATATGATATTTGCAGCGGGCCCTTCTGATAAGCAAGAATCAAAGTTGTCCGATATAGAACAAACACCTATTGGGAAGGAAGCGTTCGTTTTTTTCGTACACGAAAGTAACCCTGTTCAAAGTTTGACGGTAGAGGAACTCCAGAACATTTACGCAGGCGATATCACGAACTGGGAAGAAGTAGGAGGGCGTGATCAAGAAATCATTGCTTTTCAAAGACCTGAAGGCAGCGGGAGCCAGACGGGACTGCAAAAGATGATGGATGGAAAATCGATTATGGACCCGCCCACCGATCAACGAGTCACCGGCATGGGCGGGGTTATTGAGAAAGCATCAAATTATCGCAACCACCGAAATGCAATCGGCTTTTCTTATCGTTATTTCGCCACAGAAATGGTGGAAAACAACGGGATCAAGCTTTTGAAAGTGAATGATATACGTCCAGATGTGCCATCAATCCAAGCAGATGAGTACCCATTTACTAGCCATTTTTATGCCATTACAAATGGAACAGACAATTCACACGCCCAACCGTTTATCGAATGGATGTTATCTGAACAAGGGCAAACGTTAATTGAAAAAACAGGTTATGTACCGCTTGATGATTTTTAAGTATTAGTACACGAGATATGTATAATGGTGGAATGTATTAGCAATGGAAGGGTTTTGAATGAAATAACACAATGTTTCTAAAGGAGTTAAGAATGAAAAAAGTATTATTCATTCATGGGGCAGGGATGAAAGGATCTCATCAGGAGAATAGTGAGTTGATACTTTGTTTACAAAAGGCATTTGGTAAAAACAATATTTCTAATCCAAAAATGCCCGAGCCGGGAAATCCTAAGTATACGAGATGGAAAGAGCAAATTGAAAAAGAACTTATGAGGTTGGACTCTGAAGTTATCCTTATCGGTCACTCATTGGGCGGGTCGGTTCTATTAAAATATCTTTCCGAAGAAACGTGCACACCTCGCATTGCTGGATTGTTTATTATTGCAGCACCTTATTGGGGGAAGGATAAAAATTGGCAGAGCGGAGAGTTTATACTACAAGAAAATTTTCATTTGAATCTTCCTTCTATACCGCAAATTATTTTCTATCATAGCAGCAATGATGAAGTAGTACCCTTAGTACACCAAACACACTACTTAGAAAAGATTCAGTATGCAGCTTCCCGAATTCTTAATGACGGACATTGGTTCAAAAAAGGTTTGCCGGAGCTGGTGAATGATATTCATAGATTGTAAGATCTATTTCCTTTTTAGCAGGAGCAAGTCCTTCATCTATCTATTTATATAAAAAATTGCCTAATCCTTTTTAGGTGATGAAACCAAACGATGGCGATTTTTTACACTTAGTTATTCAAAATGGTTTAGATATAAGGTATTGCTTCATTTTTCTATACAATGTGTTGCGTCCTATATTTTTTATGTCTATGACAATAACGGAAAAATGTAAAGAGAAAATAAAGAAAATATCAACTTTTTCACTGACAAAGGAAAAGGTATCAAAATCTGTGACTTTAGCATGATTTATCGTGAAAAAATGGGGATATATTTACTGTTCGAAACCTAGTAGGAAAAAAAAGTGAAATAGGTATGGGAGTAATTTCCTGCAAAATGAGAAGTTTGCTGCTTTTATCAGCTTCAAAGATAAATTTTATTAATTATGGCCATGTAAAGCTTTATGTAACTGTAGTAGGAAATTTACATCTTTTTGGTATTCTCTATTTGTAAAACATTTCATAGGAGGGATTTAATGTGAAAGCAGTAGTGAAATCTTTTTTTCTGTGGTCATTTTCTATCTTACTGATTGGAAACTTATTTCTTTTTTCAACAGAGGCCTTTGCCTTAGAAAAACCTTCAACAAAGACAGACTTAACGGCAATGACGTTTAACTTGAGGTATATGAATAATTTTGATTCATCCCCGCATACGTGGGAGGAGAGACGTTCCACGGTTCGTCAGGTTATTCGCATGGAGCAGCCTGATATTTTTGGAACACAAGAAGCTGTTTATCAACAAGTAAAAGACGTGGATAATGATTTACCTAATTATGATTGGATTGGTTTAGGTCGAGAGGGAGGAGATAAAGGAGAATTTATGGCTGTTTATTATGATGAAACCCGCTTTACTCCTTTAGAATATGACCATTATTGGTTATCAGATACTCCCGATGTGGTTGGGTCCACTTCATGGGGGAATACGATCCCGCGGATGGTCACTTGGGTTAAATTTCTTGATACCAAAACGGACAAGCCCCTCTATTTCGTAAACACTCATTTTGATCATATCTCCACAGAGGCTAGAGAGAAAAGTGCTGAGCTTATTACTGAAAAAATAGAAGAATTTGATCCCGACGTTCCAATTATTGTAACGGGTGATTTTAATGCAGGACCTGACAGTGAACCTCACCGTATTCTCACGGAACAGGGGCCTTTCGTTGATACTTGGGCTGCTGCTCAGACAAGAATTAATGAACATCTCGGTACGTTTAATGGTTTTGACAACCCTTCTGGAGGAGGAGCGGATAATAGAATCGACTGGATTCTCTCCAGTGAGGATGTGACGACTGAGACAACTGCTATCGTAGACTACCAAAAAAATGGTCAATACCCTAGTGATCATTACCCGGTTGTTGCGGATATTCATTTACCATAACACTAAAGAAAATGTCTAAAGATTAGTGATACATCAAATATTTGGACGGTTGTCGGCTGAAAATGCATCTTTTCCAGCGTGTAAGGTTTTACTCACTTTTTGATTTCGCTAGCACCGACAACTTCCTTGTTTTCAGGAAAACAGCAAAATACGCAAAAAACACCTGTTGTGAAAACTCCTATTTCACAACAGGTGTTCATTTTAAGTGCTTTTGGAGCAGCCACTGTAGACCATTATGCCTTTACGTTTTCTTTCTTTTTTTCATCCGTTTTATTTATCACTGTCGTACCAATGAGATCACCGGTAACGTTTAAACAAGTAGCCCCCATTCCGATCAAGACATCAACTGCTGCGAGTAAGGCAACAGCTTCCATTGGGAGGCCGAGTTGGGAAAATACCGTTGCAATCATAATGATGCCGGCACCGGGGACACCAGCCGTACCGACTGATGCAAGGGTACCAATCAGGACAACCTGCAGCATTGCTGCAAAACTAAGTGGTTCTCCGATAATGTTAGCAGCAAAAACAGTAGATACTGCAATACGAATAGCAGCACCATCCATATTAATCGTTGCTCCAAACGGCAGGCTGAAACCATACAGGCTTTTAGGCAAACCAAGATTTTTAGCTGCGTTTATCGTAAGCGGAAGTGTTCCAGAACTGCTTTGTGTTACGAATGCAGTAATCATCGGACTCCGTGCTTCACGGAAAAATTCCCCTGGGCGTTTTTTTATGAAAAGCAAAAAGACAATATAGACTGAAAGCTGTATGAAAAGAGCCACGTACAATACAAAAATGAAGTTCCCTAACGAGAATAGGGTGTCTATGCCCTGACTTCCAACGACGTCGGCAATAATCGCAAATATACCAATCGGTACGTATTGCAGCAAACCTTTCATGACGGTGAGCGTCGTTTCATTGAGCGAATCTGCTATACGATAGACTCGCTCACCAAACTCGCTTTGTTCTTTAGATGATCTCAAATAGGAAATAGCAATCCCGAAAACAAGTGCAGTAAAGATTATTCCGAGAAGGTTCAATTCTGTAAAAGCTGTACCGATGTTTTCTGGCACGATGTTTAACAGGACGTTTACAACACCAGGGTTTTCTGGAACTTCGACACTTTCATTTCCTTCAAGCGTCATGCCTGAACCAGGATTAAACAGGCTGGCAACCCCAATTCCAATCATAATAGCTAGTGCTGAAGTAATAAGATAATATACAAACACTTTTCCGCCCATGCGTCCTAAATGGGTAATCTTTGTCTGGTTGACACCGACAATTAGTGTAAAGAAAATCAGCGGGGCGATAATGAATTGAAGCAGGCGAAGCAGCAGGTCCCCAAACGGTGCAAGTACTTCCGTTTTTTCACCGAAGATAAAGCCAGCTAAAATACCGAGAATAAGAGCGAAGGTGATTTTTTTAATTAATGGCACTTCTACATATCGTTTCAACATCACCATTATACATTACCTCCTTTTCTTAAAATGATCATGGGTAATTGTATCTCTATCATTCGAATATGTCCAATCTGTAAGCTTGGATTTCAATACAAAAGGATTTGCAGCTTTCTATTGTCAGCTTCTAAATATAAGAGCTAAGGCTTGGTTCAGCTTGTTTAAGAATAAACGTTCCATTTTTTTTTATCAATCTTACCATCTATCGTATTTTTATAATAAGGAAATACGACCGTTTTAGGGCTGCATAATGAAATAATAGCAAGAGTGAAAATACTAATTAAAAACTGTTGGTAGAATGTTACACTTAAACTATGAATAAAAGAGTTGAAAAGTTGTTTTAGATAACGAGGTGAAAAATGAACAATCGCTGGAATACAGCAATATATAAATTTTGGCCGCCTATATACGATAAGTTGTTTAATTCAGGGAAATTTCTCGAGGCTCGCAAGAAGATATTTCAAGGACAGGAATTTGGTGAAACTCAACATATTCTATTTGTTGGAGTGGGAACAGGGGCAGACTTGGAACTCATTAATCATAAGGATTTACATATTACCGCTATAGACTACTCTCATGAAATGCTTGAGAAGGCAAAAGCAAAATTCCAATCTTCTTCCATTCAGTTTTTTAAAATGGATGCTCAAGATATGCATTTTAAAGATAATCAATTTGATGTTGTAGCAGCAAGTCTTGTTCTATCCGTTGTTCCTGACACAGATAAGTGTATGAAGGAGATGGTACGAATACTAAAACCGGATGGAAAGATTATCATTTTTGATAAGTTTTCGCCTAAAGGAAAGAAACTTTCTCTTATGAAAAAAATAATTAGACCGTTTATCAAGCTTTTAGGGACTGATATCGGGGTAAACTTTGAAACATTGTATGAGAAAAACAAAGAAAATTTAACTGTTAAACAGGATGAATCAATAATGTTTAATGGTATGTACCGAAAGATTGTTATTAGCAAAAACAAAGTATTTAACAGCGTTTGAAGCTTTCATATTTAGAATGCTTTTTTATGACAAGTGATGTTCATGTTAAGAAGGGTTTTATTAATCCCTCTTTTTAAAAGGAGAGTCACCGAATTACCTTTTTAGTAACTGATTATCTGGAAAAATCGATAAGAATTAGAATCTTTCTCTTAAGAATATAATAAGCTCCTTTAGAATAAATAGAGTGGAACTATTCTTTAAATATATAATTACAAGAATACCCTTTAATTTTAAATAAAATATTGAATGTTCAGAATATAATGATATACTAAGTATAGTTGTATATACGAATTATAAAAAGGAGGAAACAATTGCATTAGTAAATAAGGTAGCGGTGGTTACTGGAGAAGCGAATGGAATTGAGGAGTGTTATGTAAAAATTAGCTGAAGAGGTGCAAAGTTGTAATTAGTGATATGGATGAAATAGGGATTTGGGATGGAGGGTTTACAGCTCAATAGAAAATGTTGGATGTCGATTAGAAAGGAAAATTACAATATGCTTAATACAGAAAAAAAGGGTTTTACCCCGATTTATATACAAATAGCACAAAACATCAGGAAAATGATTTTATTAGGTCATTACGAACAAGGAGATAAAATTCCGACTGAAGATGAAATTGGTAACGATTATGGAGTTTCAAGGATGACAGCAAGACAAGCGGTAACAGAACTGGTCAATGAAGGATTGGTATACAGGGTTCATGGAAAAGGTGCTTTTGTTGGACGGAGAAAATTAGAGAGAAGTTTAAATAAAATTACTGGTTTTCATCAGGATATAAAAGAAATGGGTTTACATCCTACGGCAAAAATAGTGAGTTTTAATAAAAGAAAACCAACGGAAAAAGAGTGTAATAGTTTAAATATAAGAAAAATAAATCAAGTCTTTGCAGTAAAAAGAATAAGGTACGTCGACGGAGTGCCATATGGTCTGCAGAATCTGGTGGTTCCAGTGTACCTGGTTCCTGATTTTAATAAAGTCGATTTAGAAAAAGAATCCCTTTACTCCTATTTAAAAGAAATTAACAAGCCTTTAGCATATGCTGAACAGCGTATGGAGGCTGTAATGGATGAAAATGTTGCAAAGACCATTGATATCCCAGAAACAATTCCATTTTTCTTTTTTGAAAGAGTTTCTTACCTAGAAGATCAAACTCCTGTGGAAATGCTACATTCGTATTTTCGAGGAGATAAGTTTTCATATACCGTTAGCTTGTCAAACTAAGTATTTTTTTATAAAAGTTGTATAGACGAATATACGTTATTGTTCTATAGGAGTGAGTAAATTGAAACTTAAAGGATATGCACTCGAGATGTTTAGAAGTGAACTGGAAGACGCTGTAGGGTCTGAATATGTTGTCGATGTTACAGATGAACAAAAAGAGAAGACTATGGATCAATATTGGTTAACGTATATGTGGAAAGAGAAGAATGAAGAAATTCCAATGCCTTATTTTATAGTAAGACCAAGAACAACAAAGGAAGTTTCTAAAGTGATGAAAACTTGTCACGTTTATAAAGTACCCGTAGTACCTCGTGGTGGTGGTTCTGGAACCCAGGGTGGAGCTGCGACGATGTATGGAGGTATATTACTAGATGTTACAAGAATGGACGAGATTATCGATATAGATAAAACCTCTTATGTGCTTACGGCTCAACCAGGCATAAATGGACGTTTACTGGAAAATACGTTAAATGAGCATGGCTTAATGCTTTCTCATTATCCTTCATCTGTTGACACAGCTACACTTGGTGGGTATTTAGCAGCTAGAGGCTCAGGTGTCATGTCTACTAAATATGGAAAAGCGGAAGATATCGTAATGTCCGTAGAAGTGGTACTACCAGACGGAAAAATTGTTGAAACTCTTCCTGTACCGAGCCATGCGTGTGGTCCTGGACTTCTCCAATTATTTGTTGGATCAGAAGGAACTCTGGGTGTTATCACCAAAATCAGAATGCGACTTGATCCCCTTCCAGAAGCCCGTTTTTTTCGAATGGTTAATTTTAGAAATATCCACGATGGCATTGAAGCAGGAAGAGAAATTATGTTGAATCGTCTTACACCTGCGGTTATTCGATTATACGACCCTGGATCAACAGAAAAATCTTTAAAAGGAACCGGTATGGACGTAGAAGGTATAAATATGGTCATTATGACAGACGGGTTTAAGGATATAGCAGAATTACAGATGAATAAAATTATTTATGTTTGTAAAAGAAACAAAGGCACTGACTTAGGGAAGGAACTAGGCGAATATTGGTGGGAAACCCGGTATGATTTTTATCGACCGCCACTACAACCGTCCTATCCATTGCTTTATGGCACAGTCGAAACGATCACTACCTATGACAAGATACACAATTTGTATGACGAAAAAAAGAAGTTAATAGAAGAGAAATATAAAAAATGGAATGCTGAATATATGGCTCATTTTTCTCATTGGTATCCATGGGGCACAATGATTTACGATCGTTTCTATATTAAACAACCTCCCAAAGATGCAAAGGAAACATTTCGTTTGCATAATCAAATATGGGCTGACTGCTCACGAGTAAATATGGAAAATGGTGCTTTATTAAATGAACATCATGGTATCGGATTTAAGTTAGGATGGCTCATGCCTGAACTGTATGGAGAAATGTATGATGTACTATTTGATATAAAAAAAGTGATAGATAAAAAAGGGATAATGAACCCTGGAAAACTAGGTTTTGGATATTGGTAAATATTAAAGGAGGATAAAAAAGGTATGAAAGCGTTAGTTTACAAAGGGCCAAATCAGCTTACTATTGAAGATAAACCAATTCCGCAACCAAACCATGGAGAAGTATTAATAAAATTAGCTTATGCTGGTATATGTGGAACTGATATGCTTTGTTATCATGGCGGCATGGAAAACAGAGTAAGACCTCCAGTTATATTGGGCCACGAATTCTCTGGGACGGTTGAAACTGTTGGTTTAGAGAGTAAGTTTCATAAAGGTGATAAAGTGACAGTTGAACCATTAATAACCTGTGGACGATGTAATGGGTGTCAAATAGGAGAGTATAATCTATGTTCTTCCCTTAATTTAATAGGAATTGATAGTGATGGTGCAATGGCAGGCTATATTTGTGTTCCAGAAGAAAATGTGTATAAACTTACCGATAATATCTCATTGAAAGCTGCCGCATTTGTAGAACCGCTTGCAGTTTGTGTACATCTCGCTCAAAAAGCTGAAATAACCGACGGCCAAAATGTTTTGATAGTTGGAGGAGGACCAATTGGATTAATATCTGCCTTCGTCGCACGCATAAAAGGAGCTCGTGTGTTTATTTCTGAAATTGAAGATTTTCGTATTCGGACAGCAGAAGAGTTTGGTTTTGAAGTCATTAATCCAAATAAGGAAAGTGTCATTGAAACATTAGAGGATAAAACGGATAAGCGGGGAGCAGATATTTCAATAGAAGCAACTGGAACCGATACAGGACTTATAACTTGTATTGAAGCCACGGGGGTGAAAGGAACAGTCGTGGTAGCAGGTCTACCAAAAAAGCCAGCTACAATAGATACTTATCGAATAGTAGCTAAAGAAATAAATATGATCGGAACGAGAGTGTACAAGAAGGAAGACTACGTAGAGGCTTTACAACTAATGCAATCAGGTAAGTTTAATCCGCACCCTCTTATAAGCAGAATAGAATCATTAGAGACTGTGATTGAAAACGGTTTCCGAGCTATAGATCGCAGAGAGGAAGTAATAAAAATCTTAATTGATTTTGAAAATGAGGGATGATAGAAAATGAAAGATCAATATGTATTAGGGATAGATCATGGGTCAGGAGGGTGTAAAGTCACTTGCATTCGATCGGATGGGAACATCGTTTCAGAAGCGTATGTAAGTTATCCATCGAATTATCCTTTTCCTGGCTGGGTCGAACAAAATCCGGAACAATGGATTGATGCGGCATTAAAAGCTATATCTAAAGCTCTCTGTAAATTCTCTACGTCAGAGAAAAAAAACATTAAAGCAATGTCTTTTTCTGCTCCACACCATGTTGCGGTACTGCTTGACAAAGAAGGTAATGTGATTCGTCCAGCGATTATGTGGAATGATCAGCGAACGGCGGAGCAAGCTAATCAATTAAAATTAGAATTTGGAGAGCAGATTTACGAAATAACATATAATGCACCTAACCCTACTTGGACGCTTTGTCATTTGCTATGGTTGAAACAGAATGAGCCAGAAAATTATAAACAAGTTGATCAAATTCTTTTTATGAAAGATTATGTCCGATATCGATTCTCAGGAGAAATAGGCACAGATTACATCGAGGCAGAAGGGTCCATGTTATTTGATATTACGAAACAAGAATGGTCATCTTCTTTACTCTCATTGATCGATTTAAATCCGAAAGTACTTCCGTCAGTATATACTCCGACTACTATGTGCGGAGAAATGTGTCAGGACATGGTCAATATTTTAGGGTTATCAAGTGGGGTTAAAATTATTATAGGAACAGCTGATACAGCTGCAGAAGTATTTGGATGCGGAACCTTAGCCGAAGGAGATGGAGTTATAAAACTAGCAACAGCAGGTAATTTTACTGTGGTTTCCTCTAAGGTGACACAGAATAAAAAACTCACAACGTATCATCACTTAATTGACAATTTATATTATCAGAATAGTGCTACTAATTTTTCTGCTGCTTCTTTTCGTTGGTTTAAGGAAAATTTTTATAAAGAATTTGAAGAAAATATGAAGGTAGACTCTGTTTATCCAGAAATAATGAAACACATTGAACAAGTAAAGCCGGGGTCTGAAGGATTAATTTTTCAACCATATTTAAATGGAGAACGCTCACCTCACTGGGATCCACATTTAAGGGGCAGTTTTTTTGGATGTACAGCACGGCATACTCGTGGTCATTTTGCAAGAGCTGTGCTAGAAGGAGTTGGTTTTTCGCTTCGAGATTGTCAATTGCAATTTCCAGATTTCGTCGCTGAAAAAATGCGAGTTATAGGAGGTGGAAGTAAGGGACGGGAGTGGGTGCAAATTTTAGCTGATATATTAAAAGTGGAATTGGAGGTGCCTTTAATCAGTGATGCTTCCTTTGGGGTTGCATTACTCGCAGGCCAGAGAATTGGTTGGTTCAACACTTTTCAAGAAGCAGTTTTTTCTACACAGTCTGTTAAAACTCGAATTTCCCCAAATTCTAAAAACTTTAAAGTATATGATGAGATGTTTGATATTTATCAGAAACTTCATTCTCGAACGTATGATTTGACTCATTGTCTCTCCAATATGCAAAAAAACCTTTTAAATTGTTAAAATATTATGCCAATTAGGGGGTTTGAAAGTGAAAAATAAATTATCTTTTGGTTTTCTTCTAGCTATATTGTTGACATTTCTTTCTGGTTGTTTAGGATCTTCTGAACCAAGTGAAGGAAACACAAGTTCTTCAAGTGAAGATGAGAAAGTAATTCGTATTGCTTCTGCTGAGACAGATGATAAAGCGATGGATGTGTTAAATGAAGCAGGAGAAGAATACGAGGAAGAGTTTGGAATTAAGGTAGAAGCCGAAGCGGTCCCTCTTGCTGATATCTTTACAAAAATCAATGCTACACATGGCACTTCGGCTCAATATGATGCTTTTTTAACGGGGTTTATTGGCCATATCTCCATATTAGAAGAGGAAGGCAAATTAGCACCAGTAGATGATATCATTGAGAGTTTAGGAGGAGAAGAGGATTTTTACGATGGTCACATTTTGTTTCCAATTGACGGGGAAACGTATTGGATTCCCTATGATTATAATCTTGCATATGGATATGTGCGAAAGGATTGGTTAGAAGAAAAAGGATTATCTGTTCCAACGGATTGGGATGAGTTTATAAATGTTGCAGAAGAACTAACCAATAAAGAAGAAAATCAATATGGCTTAATGATGCCATTAAAATCTGATGGGGCAACTAATTGGATTACAAGTAGTCTCTTGTGGGCTAATGATGTTCGTATTTTCGATGATGATTGGAATGTGATCCTGGACTCAGATGAGATGAAGCCTAAAGTTGTTGAATCTCTTGAGTTGTTAAAAGATCTATATTCTTATATGCCCGCAGAAGCACAGAGCGCATCTTATGCAGAAATGACTGAAGCCTTTATTAGTGGTCAAGTTGGTATGACTTTCTATTCAGGGAGATTAGTAGATATATTAGAGCGAAACAATCCTGAACTTGCAGATGATTTTGAGGTATTTGGTATTCCTAAAAAAGATGGTGATGGGATAGCAGCGACATTAGGATATGATGCCATGGCAGTATTAGAATCAGACCACACAGAAGATACAAAAGATTTTGTTAAATGGTTTTATGAAGAGAAGTTATACGATTTTATGCATACGGATGGGGTTCATTATTTTCCAGCTCAGGAATCTATTTATAATGACGAAGAGTGGCGTGATGATTCTATAATTAGTAAGTATTGGGAATCGGGAGTTGAACCACAGTATGAGCTGCTTCAGGAAGCTGACCTTCATTCTATTGATACGGACGGTCCTGAGACAGATGCACGTCCAGGTGAAATATTTGAAAGCTTCCTAATTCCAAAGTTATTTCAAAAAGTGACTATCAATGAGGAAGAACCTGAGCAAGCAGTAGATGATATTGCTGAAGAAATAAGACAATTAGTTAACCAGTAACAATTGTGGAAGGCTGGTCTGTAATAAATGACTGGTCTTCTTTCAAATATAAGGGGGGGTTTTCCATCGAACGCAGAATTAACAAGCGCGACGTACCTTTAATACTAGCATTCCTTGTACCTGGCCTTACTGTGTTTACAGTAGTGACTGTCGTACCTTCAGGTTTTGCAGTTAGCTATAGTTTTTATGAAGCTTCCAGTTTTGTAGGACAGCCGACGTTTGTTCTATTTGATAATTATGTTGCCTTGATACAGGATCAAAGGTTTTGGCGTGATGTGTGGCAGACCTTTATCTATGCTTTTTCAGCTGTTTCATTACAAATTGTGGTAGGTATTATTATTGCTCTTATACTAAATCAGCATTTTAAAGGGCGAGATTTTCTTCGAGGAGTCTCAGTCGTACCTTATATCATTCCAGTAATAGTCGTTACTATTGGTTGGGAGTGGATATTAGACACTAATTTTGGGGTTGTAAATTACGTTATTGGATTATTTGGATTTGGTGGGGTTCATTTCTTATCTGCAAACATGGCTATGTTCACGGCAGTATTACTATCTGTATGGACATGGACTCCTTTTGTTACCCTTGTTTTCCTTTCTGGACTACAAACCATTTCCAATGAATTATATGAAAGTGCAAGATTAGATGGGGCTAACTCATGGCAGCAATTTTGGCTGATTACGTTACCGATGATGAAAGATATTTTGATTACAATTGTATTACTCCGAGGTTTATGGATGTTCAATAAATTTGATCTTATGTGGTTGTTAACTGGTGGGGGGCCATTAGAACGTACAGAAACCTTACCGATATACACATATTTAAATACATTTAATTTAAACAGAGTAGGCTACGGCGCGACGGTAGCGGTATCATCCGCAGTAATAATGCTAATAATTATGCTCATTTATTTAAAAATAACCCAAGAAGCTCCAGAGAAGCTAACCTCTAAAAAAAGGAAGTATAAGCATAATAAAAAAATTGAGATGCATAATCAGAGTCTGCATGAAAGGAATGAAAGGTTGTGAAAAAACTTAAATTATCGAAAGTAGCACTTTATGTACTTGCTTTTTTAGTGCTGGTATACTCTTTTTTTCCCATCTATTGGATTATTATCTCACCATTACGAGGCAACCCAGGATTTTTTGAACAAAGCACTGTTCTTTGGCCCACAAATTTTGATGTAACCTACTTTATAAATATGTGGAATACAACTAATTTTCCAGTTTACTATAAAAACAGTTTTATTGTAGCAGGCAGTACTACATGTATAACGATAATCGCTTCGACTTTCATTGCGTATATTTTAACTCGGTTTAGGTTTAAAGGAAAAAATTTATTATTAAATAGTATGCTAGTAGGTTATATGCTTCCTCCGATGTTAATTGCAATTCCGTTACTTGGCATTTTCATTTCCCTAGGTATAGAAGATACATTAATAGGGTTGTCATTAGCCCATATAGCTATCACATTACCGTTTGGTGTCTGGATGTTAAACAGTTTCTTGAAAACGGTGCCATTTGATTTAGAAGAAAGCGCTTGGGTGGATGGAGCTAGCCGTGTTCAAGCATTACTCCTTGTCATTTTTCCTCTCTTAATCCCGGGTGTCATTAGTGTAGGTGTATTTTCGTTCATCGTTTCGTTTACTGATTATACGTTTGGACTAATGATAGTATCTTCCGAGGGAAACAAAACGATACCGGTAGGTTTGGCAGCAATTAAAGAATCTACTTCTCTGCAGCAAAGTGAACTTATGGCGGGAGCTGCTATGATAATAGTGCCAATGGTTATTTTGTTTTCTTTCGTAACCAAATATTTCATTAAAGGATTAACATCTGGGGCTGTAAAAGGATAACCTACTATTTTAAAGGAAGAGGGTTTTCTTATGCTTAACCACTTTGATGTGGAGAATAAAAATGTTCTTATTACCGGGGCAAGCAGTGGAATTGGATTCGAAATAAGTAAAGCATTTCTTAATGCCGGTGCTTCAGTTATCAATTGGGATATTAATCATAATGAATCGGTAGAGCATTTAAAAAAGAATTATCCCAGCCAGTATAAATATTTATTAGTTAATGTTACAGATGAAAGTATGATTAAAGAAGCAATGAAAGCTGGCCCAAAGCATATAAATATTTTAATTAACAACGCTGGAATTATTTTGAAATCTAAAATTAATCAACTAACACCTGATGATATTGACAATATTTATGACATTAACGTTAAAGGAACGATGTTAGTTACCAAACATATTTTGAATAAAATGAAAGAAATTAACGGGGGAAGAATAATAAATCTATCTTCAATGACATCTAGGATTGGTCTTGAAACTTATAGTTTGTATTCATCAACAAAGGCAGCCGTTTCAAATTTAACCAAAGTTTGGGCACTTGAACTAGCAAATGAAGGTATTACCGTTAATGCTATTTGTCCAGGTTGGACAAATACTCCAATGAAAGCCAAATTGGTGGAAAATATATCTCGAATTCATAATCTTAATGTGGACGAAGCAACTGAAGCTATTCTAAGTTATGTTCCACAAAACAGATTTATTGAAACAGAAGAGATTGCTTTTACCTGTCTTTTTTTGTCTAGTACGCTAGCAAAAGGAATAAGTGGTCAAGAAATCTTTATTGATAATGGGTTAACAAACACCTTTCCGCCAAATTTCCATGTGCAAAGAGATAAAGATGGTTAAAAGATACATTTTGAATGTGTTTTATTCATCTATTAGAAAAATAAAAGGGGGATATTTAATCATTTGGGGAACAGTCAAAAAAGGGTATATCGAAAAGAAGCATTTCTTCTTCACATAATCTGATGAGGGGATGCTTTTGGATAACTTCAAAATCGAAACGTTTTAGATTTATCTGAAGATATCAGGCGTTTTAAATTGGGTTGGGAAGACTAGAATATTCACAGGGGTTAAATGGGTTCACCTCTTTCTTTTTCGGAAAAGTTTTCTCCGTGGATTTTCCGCATTTTTATTTGCTTTGGCCATATTCCTCTTTATAATACCACGTTTCTACCTTCACTTTTTATTTAAATGAATTTTTCTTATTGGCATTTACTTAATTCCTTGACTATAAGTGAAAAAAACAGGACACGTCATTAATATTTCTTCGATTGCAGGACATCAATTGAATCCAGGAGGGGTTTGTCTACAACGGTACGCAATTTGCGGCAAGAGCTATAACAGAAGGTTTGCGTCAAGAAGCAGCAACGGAGGGGACACAATATTTGTACAACAAACGTCTTTCCAGGTAACGTTAATACAGAGTTAACAGAGACCATTGAAGAAGATCTGAAACCTGGTTTTGATTAGATGTTTGAATGATTAGGTTGTATATTGAAATGCTTTTTTCGATAACCGAAAAGCGCCCCTAATCTTGAATAGTCGAGGAAGCATCATGAGCTTAAAAACGTACCCATAACAATCACGAAAAAGCCTGCTGGCAAATTGCCGGAAAATGCGTTTATTAGGAAGGGATGAACACCGAGTTTTGTACGTTTAATTCAACTTCTATTGAGCAGAGAAATCACTATCTATAAAAAATCTCCGTAAAATAAGGGTGTGAATCGTTATTAAATGCCAGTCCGACCCCTAAATAATCAAAATTTTGCTGAAGGATGTTTTCTCGGTGTCCTAAGGAATTCATCAGCCCTTCGTGGGCAAAGATGCTGCTGGATTGGCCATATGCTAGGTTTTCACCAGCCGTAGTAAAACGAATATTATCTTCTTTCATACGATCAAATGGAGATTGGCCTTGTAAATTTGTATGGCCGAAATATTGATTTTCCGCCATATCTAAGCTATGATCACGAGCCGTTTCTCTCGCGTGATTATCCCATGCTAAAATGGGAAGATCGTGTTTTTCTCTTGAAGCGTTTGTTAAATCAAATAACTGAAATTCAAAACCTTCTTTTAGCTGAGGACTTGAATTGGTATAAAGAGCATCTTTGTTTTGTTCTAGGGTTTCATCAATGATTTGGATCGCTGTAACCGTATTGTCTTCGTGCTTATCATAAAATATAGTAGTATAGCTGTTGTCGAGGTGGAATACATCATATTGCCCATCACTACTAATCTCATAATTAATTACTCCCTTTTTCATAGTCGACTCAGGAGTACCTAGTTGTTCTTGAACCATTTGTTTTGAACTGTCCTGTGCTATTCCGATGGAAGAGGCAATCAAATCTTGGTTCGTATAAAGGCCTCGAACGACATTTTCTTCATCATAAGCAACCATTATATAATTTTGATAGTTTTCATGATAAGCTTCCCAGTTTAGCCCGTATTCATTTTTAGAAGTCCGCTTTGGCTTACCTGTTTCCTGTTCAATTTCAGCTCTTGAGTCGCCTAATTCGATATTATGAATCGAAAATAGTTGATTTTCAGGAGATGTTAAGTTTGGTGTTTCAATGTTTGGATCTCTTGGTTCTGATGGTGAATGATTAAACGACGCTAACAGGGAATTCAATTGCTGGTTAATGGTTTCTAGCGTCGATTGAAAATCTGGATTTTCGTTTATGGAATCGACGGTATAACGAAATGAATCCTTTAAAGAAGAAGGAATAATATGTTGAACTGGTTCTTCCCATAATGACTTTGAAACGTACCCGATAAATACAATCGTTACTATCAAAATAAGCCGTTTCACAGCAGCACTCTCCAATTTAAAATTTTAACTTTTTCCATACGAATAGGATGGAAATTTCATATTGTCAACTTCTGAGTTGGATAAATAGGCAGCACTTGTTCAGACTGGTTATGAAAATTAGTCATGATGAACTTAATTACCTTAAGCATTATACGTACTGGATTTCATGCTTACAATAAAAAACGTGTTGAGTTAACAATACAAACCAAATGAATGAAAAATCCTTCCAGTCTAACGCAAGAAGTGAAGGCGTTCAATGGAAATAATCAGTTATCTAATATATTAATAGCTAGAGTTACCTTGATGTCAAGAATATTTTAAAGAATAAAAAGCTTAATGATTTAACACAAAAATTATCGGTTGGTGTTATTATCATTGGATTACTATTATTAAACCATACTGTCTTAGGAAATGGTTTAATATGGTCAGCCCATATTGGAATGGATAGAATGATCGGATAGGTTTACTAGAAGACGAAACAGATGAACTTGGTATGTTAAGGAATTATAAAACCTGTTGTGAAATGTTACCACAACAGGTTCTCAGCCCGTTCCTTAGGCAGATTTCTTGCGCTCTTTTCTTCTATTTAAGCCTCGATAAATCTGCTCAAGGACAAGGCAAGTGAGTGTACCGAGAATGAGACCGTTGTTTGCAATCGACATGACGCTGCTCGGCAAATGTGCGAGTGTTTCCCCAGGAACAAATAAGCTTCCAATCCCGATCATGAGAGAAAGAGATATAATGAAAAGCTCTTGTTCCGTCATTTTCAATGAATAATACTCACGTATTCCGAGGGAGACGAGGCTTGCAATCGTAATGAATATAACCGCATATCCGAGAGGGGGCGGTAAATTGGCAGCAAAGGTTGTAAACAATGGAAAAAAGCTGATAAAGATAACGATAAGACTTCCGATGATAAAAGGAAGGCGTTCCATCGTTTTCGTGGTCAGCAAAAATCCGGCCGTTGCCGAAATAGGAACGTTCCCGACTGCAGCAAAGAGGCCGCTCAACCATTGATTCACGCCGGTAATAATGCTGGCCCGATTGTAATCGGGGTCTTCCCTTGTCTCAGTTTGGGCTAGAATGACGTTTTCTACGACCTTCATGCTTGCGATCATATTCGTTAACAAAAGCATGGCTGTCATGATAGCGGAAAGAATGATGCCGCTAGATAGTTCGGGCGGCCCAAAAGCCAGCGGTTGTGGCAGGGAAAATATCTCTGCCGGCGCAGAAGGAGTCTTCGTGAGACGAAGCAAATAGAAGACAATCCAGCCGGTAATTAAACTAATTAAAATGGAGTAACTGCGAACAAATGGAATGCTTGACTTGGACAATAAAATGGTAAATATTAAAACGCCAATAGCTGGCAAAGCGACCCGCGGGTCCACTCTGTCTGTGAAATAGCCGATCCCTAAAATCCCTTGAATAAACGAGCCGCTCAATTGGGAAACAAGAAGAATCAAATAGGTACCGGTTACGAGCGGAGTGAATAATTGTTTGATAGCATCAATCCAACGAAAAAAACCAGCTATAAGAAAAAGCGTACCGCTGATCAGCATACCCGCTTCGAGCTGGCGAAGAGCGCTTTCCCCAGAAAGTCCGCCAGAAGAAACAAGACCGGCGTAGACAATAAAAATGCCCCACCATAATCCAGCAGGACCTTCCATTAAAGGAAGACGGTGGCCAAGAAGGACTTGCAGCAATCCAGCAACACCTAAAACGAATAGTGTCCGCTGCAGGAAGGATGATATCTCAAGAGAAGACATATCGAATGCCTCTCCAATCACGATTGGAACGACAACCGCCCCCGCTAAGATGAAAGCGGCCCATTGCAAGGAAGACATAATAACCTTCACAAGACTCCCTCCACCTGTTTTCTATCATACTTGTACAGTTTATCACAACAAAAAATAGAACGTACATAAAGGAAGTAACTATTACCCTGGTCGAACTTTAGCAGCCCGGAGAGCCCTAAGTTTTGGATAATTTTAGAAATTACTAGTTTTTCTTGGGAATCTATCTTGTGAAATTAAAACATGCATAATATACTTTTTACGTAAAGGAATTGAAACACTTATTTTTAAAACTTAACTAATTAGTAAGAGTGATGTTTAACTTGACCATAGAAAAGTGAGTGAGATCACCTTAATAAAAGTCATGATGCCACCTATAAAAGAAGGCGTCATTTTTTTGAACATAGGAGGATTTTTTATGTCCAATTATAACGTAAATAACAGCACAGTAAATGCGCTTCTTAGTTGGATTGAACAAGATATTATTGCAATTCCAGAAATACAGCGGCCGTTTGTATGGAAGTCTGCGAAAGTTAGAGATCTAATGGACTCATTATATAAGGATTATCCAGTTGGATACATAATTACTTGGCAAAACCCAGAGGCACGATTAAAAGACGGTACGATTTCTCACGGTAAAAAGATTTTAATCGATGGCCAGCAACGTGTGACTGCTTTAATGGCAGCAATTTCAGGGAAGGAAGTCGTAGATCATGACTATAAGAAAAAACGGATAAAAATTGCTTTTCATCCTATTGAGGAAATATTTGAAGTTCAAAACCCTGCTATACGTAAAGATAAAAGGTGGATTCCAGATATAGCAGAAATATTTCAACAAGGTTTCGATACATTCGGCTTTATTGATAGTTATTGTAGTGAAAACCCTGAAATTTCTAGAAATGAATTAAATGAAATCATTCAGAAATTAACCCAGGTAAGGTATAGTTCCATTGGTATTATAGAGCTGGCCCATACCCTTGACATAGAAGTAGTTACAGAGATTTTTATCCGTATTAATTCGGCAGGCGTCAATTTGAGCCAAGCTGATTTTGCTATGTCTAAAATATCTGTGAATGATAAATATGACGGCCCTCTAGTCCGTACAACGATTGATTATTTCTGTAACTTAATTAAAAAGCCTTCTGTTTATGACAACATTAAAGATAACGATATAGAATTTGCGAATACGGAGAATTTCAATAAAATCAAGTGGGTAAAAGATTATAATACTAATATTTATGAACCTAGTTATTCTGATTTATTACGCGTGGCCTTTACTTTCAAATTTTTGCGAGGAAAATTATCAAATTTGGTAAGTCTCTTATCAGGTAGAGACTTTGAGACAAGAGAATATAAGGAAGAAATTACGGAAGAATCTTTTGAGAAGCTCTATGATGGTGTATTGAAATTTATTGATGAAATGAACTTTAAGCGTTTTATAATGGTGCTAAAATCGGCAGGGGTTATAAACGCAAAATTAGTTCGTTCTCAAAATGCGTTAAATTTTGCGTATGCTTTGTTTTTACTTTTAAGAGAAAAGAATATAAACGCATCGGATATAAATAAAATTGTACGTAAGTGGCTAGTGGCTTCTATTTTGACAGAAAGATATTCGGGTTCTCCAGAATCTATGTTTGATTTTGATATCAAGCGTTTTGCCGCTAATGAGAACCCTATGACATATGTAAACAATGTGGAGGCAGGCGAATTATCTGATGCTTATTGGGATAATATTTTGATAGGAAACTTGGACACATCTGTATCTAGCAGTCCATACTTCAACTTATATGTCATGTCACAAATCTATGATAACGATCATGCATTTCTTTCAAAATCTATTACGGTCCAGCATTTAATTGAAGAACGCGGTGATGTTCACCATGTCTTTCCAAAGAAATATCTTCAGTCTAATGGTTACAACAATAGAAGACAATATAACCAAATAGCGAATTATGTTTTTACAGAGCAAGCTGTAAATTTAGCCATAAAAGCGGAGGCCCCTAAATCCTATCTAAGTAAAGTAAAGGAACAAATAAATAATGATAAATTATTGATAGGGGAAATAGATAATGTAGATGAGCTAATAAACAATATGAAAATGAATTGTATCCCAGAATCCATTTTTAATATGGAAGCCAGTGAATATGAGGAATTTTTACATGAACGAAGAAAACTGATAGTAAACAAGATTCGAACATATTATGAAAGGCTATAACAAAGAATCCAGTAGACTTAAAGGTTTGAGACATACGTCTCTTAAGATCTGGCATCCTCGCTCTTTTGAAATAACCCTTCAACTTTTACTACAGTTGAGGGATTACAAGTTTGTTTAACCTGAGTACACCCTGTACAAACAAATCGGAATCCTATAAAATCAGGGTATTCACGTGTTCAAACAGACTTGTTCAATAGGTAGGAGGAAGGAAGATGATTTTTGGTTATGCCAGAGTAAGTTCCAAAGATCAAAATTTATCTCGTCAGATAAAAGAGCTAGAGGAATTTGGTTGTGAACGAATTTATGAGGAAAAACAATCTGGGAAAGATCTAAAACGACCTGTTTATCATGAGATGAGATCGAAAATGCGTTTTGGGGATGTCCTGGTCGTTCATGATTTGAGTCGTTTCGGTCGTAATAAAGAAGATATTCGAAATGAATGGAAGTCTTTAATGGAAGAAGAGATTGATATCGTGGTGTTAAATATGCCGATTCTTGATACAAGGAAGTACAAAGATCTTGAGGGAGTAGGACAGCTGGTATCCGATATCGTTCTCACTTTGTTGTCTTGGATGGTGGATGAAGAACGAGAACGCATCAGAGCCGCACAGCGTGAGGGAATCGAGATTGCTAAAGCTCGAGGGAAGTTTAAGGGTGGAAAGAAACGTTATCATGCAGGAGCTACGGGGAAAGACAAGGTGATTTATGACCGGGTGGTACAATTATTAAAGACAGGAAAGAGCGTTATGGATATACATAGGGAAGTGGGGATATCAAGAAATACTGTGTATAGTATTAAAAGAGAATTGAATGAGCAATAAAGCGTCTTTATAAATAGAAATAGAATCAAATTAAATCTATTCTTTCTTAGAATGAAGAAACTTGTATTAAATGGTAATATGGAACTAGGTATCTAGTCAAATACCATATTTATATAGAGATAGATTAAAAAGGAGCATCATTATGATAACTGGTGAAGTAAAGAACAAGGTCGATAAAATATGGGAACATTTCTGGACGGGTGGAGTAACCAATCCGTTAACAGTCATTGAACAATTTACATATTTATTATTTATTAAAGGTTTAGATGATATACAAAACCGTATGGAAAGACAAGCCATGATTACTGGCAAATCAATAGAACGTCCTATATATACAGAGGATGAAAAACATTTACGTTGGTCTAACTTTAAAGAAGAAGAGTCTGAGGACATGTTTAAGATCGTTAAGGATGAAGTCTTTCCACATATGAAAAAGGTGAGAGAACAGTCTTCTCGTTTTAGTAAACATCTTGAAAATGCAGTTTTCGTAATTCCAACTCCATTACTCTTACAACGGGTTGTAACGGGAATTGATAACGTATTTAATGATCTTCCATCTCAAAACAAAGATGCATTGGGTGACCTTTATGAATATTTGTTGTCTAAGTTATCTCAGTCTGGAACGAATGGACAGTTTCGTACTCCACGTCACATCATTGATATGATGGTGGCTCTAATGAAGCCCACACCGAAAGATACCATAGTAGACCCGGCGTCTGGTACAGCTGGTTTTCTTGTGTCTTCGGCTGATTACTTGTACAAACATCACCATGACGATATTTTTATTTCCAATGATAAAGAGCTGCGAGACCATTATAATAACACAATGTTTAATGGTTTTGACACTGATTCAACCATGCTTCGTATTGGGGCTATGAACTTAATGCTGCATGGTATCGAAAATCCGAATATTGCACAGCTTGATTCCCTATCAAAATCTAATATAGAAGAAGAAGCCTATACATTATGCTTGGCTAATCCCCCGTTTAAGGGGACACTCGACTATGAAGAAGTAAATCCCAATCTATTAAATAAAGTTAAAACAAAGAAAACTGAACTTTTATTTTTATCGCTTATGGTACGTCTATTAAAAATTGGCGGCCGGTGTGCGGTAATCGTTCCAGATGGTGTTCTTTTTGGGAGCTCCAAAGCACATAAAGATATTCGAAAAGAACTTGTAGATAATCAAAAGCTTTCAGCTGTCATTTCTATGCCATCGGGTGTATTTAAACCGTATGCCGGAGTATCGACGGCAGTATTAGTTTTTACAAAAACAAATAATGGTGGAACGGAAGACGTTTGGTTTTATGACATGCAAGCAGATGGTTACTCTCTTGATGACAAAAGAACCCTGCTTGATCAGAGCAAACATGAAGAGAACAATATACCAGATATAATTGAACGTTTTCATAGAACGACAGAAAAAACAGAATGGAAACGTACTGATCAATCCTTCCTTGTTTCAGTCGATGAAATTCGCGAGAACGAATACGATCTCAGCATGAACCGTTATAAAGAAGTGATGTACGAAGAAGTGGAATATGAAGAGCCAGAGGAAATCATCGCTGATATTAAAGAGTTAGAAAAAGAGATTATACAAGGGCTTGACGAGTTGGAGGATATGGTGAAATGAGTTACGAATTAGTTGCACTTAAAGATGTTGCTCGAATTGTAACAGGTAAAACACCATCTAAAAAAAATCCATCATATTATGGTGGAGACGTTCCTTTTGTCACCCCGGCTGAGCTTTCTTTTAATGAGGTGAAAATAGTAAAAGAGGCCAATACATTCTTGACTGAAGAGGGAGCGAAAGTTTCAAATATTATTCCAAAGAATGCTGTTTTGGTCTGTTGTATTGGTTCGCTTGGGAAAGTTGGGATTGCTGGAAAAGAATTAGTGACAAACCAACAGATTAACTCGGTGATATTTGATGAAAATAAGGTATATCCTAAATTTGGTTTCTATGTATGTAGTCGGTTAAGAAAAGAATTAGAAAGCAAAGCTCCATCAACTACGGTTTCTATTGTAAATAAGACCCATTTTTCTAACATGGAAATTCCCCTTCCTTCTCTTGAAGTGCAAAAACGAATTGCGGAGATACTAGATAAGGCGCTACGTATAAAAAATCTAAGAGAGATGGCTGTAAGTAAGCTGAAAGTGCTAAAGGAGAGTTACTTTCAACACCTATTCGGCAATCCAATGCAAAACCAAAAAGAGTGGGAAGAGGTCCTATTTGGAGATATTTGTGATACTAAACTGGGTAAAATGCTGGACAAGAAGCAAAATAAAGGAATAGATTCCTTTCCGTATTTAGCAAATCGAAATATTAAATGGGATTTCATTGATTTTGATGATTTAGCTCAAATGGATTTTGATGAAGACGAACAAGAAAAATTTCGATTAGTGGATGGAGATATATTAATTTGTGAAGGTGGAGAAATAGGAAGAGCAGCCATTTGGAAATTTGGAGATAAAGATATCTTTTACCAAAAAGCCCTTCATCGTGCGAGAATTATTGATGACCGTGCAACACCAGAATATTTACTTTATGTGCTAAAGTTTTATTCTAAGCATGATGGTTTTAAAGATTTTTCAACACATTCAACAATTTCTCATTTAACCGGAAAAAAATTAAAATTATTACCGGTTCCTTTGCCAGAAATAAGTGTTCAAAGAAAGTTTTCTAAGATCTGTAACCGTATAGATTCTGTAATTACTATTTATGAAAAATCAAACAGTAGAATAGACGAAAATTATCAATCTCTTCTCCATCGAGCATTTAAAGGAGAATTAATTAAAAATAAAGTGAGGTGAGCTAATGCCTTACAACGTAGATATTATCAAAGAAAATTGGTCAAATATATACGAAGCTGCACTAGAAGCGGAGAAGAATGTGTATTCTGCTCCGCGTACTTCTCTTTTTTATAGTCGGTTAACGTTAGAACGTGCAGTACATTGGTTGTATGCAAACGATGATTACCTTCAAAAGCCAGAACGAAGTGATTTATACACCTTAATGTATGAAAGAACTTTCCGTGAGAATTTAACACCTAGTTTATTTAAACCAATCGATTTGATTCGGCGTTTGGGTAATCAGGCGGTCCATAGTGATCAAAAGGTAACCAAAAAGGAATCGTTAACTGTCTTTGAAAATCTCTTTCAGTTTATTTATTGGCTGCAGCGTTACTACAGTGAAAGTCCCCAGAAGAAAGTAGCCTTCAATCCTCAGCTCATTCCAACAGATAAAACAAAAACAGACAAAAGTGCCCTAGAATTGAAACGAATTTCCGAGCAACTAGAGAAAAGAGATCGTGAGCTTGAAAAGATGTTACGTGAGAATGAAGCCTTACGTAAACAAATTCAAATAAATAAAGAGAACAATGCAAAAGACGTAGCTAAAGATACTAAGTCTTATTCGGAAGCAAAAACAAGGCAGCTATTTATTGATCTCATGCTAAAAGAAGTCGCTTGGAATCCGCAAGGTCAACATGTGGAAGAGTTTGAACTTGAAGGAATGCCAAACCGAACAAATACAGGGTTTGCTGATTACGTTCTGTGGGACGACAATGGCCAACCCCTTGCAGTAGTGGAAGCAAAACGAACTACAAAGAGTCCGGCAACAGGAAAAAAGCAGGTCGAGCTATATGCAGATGCACTTGAAAAGCGCTTTGGGCAGCGTCCAGTTATGTTTTATACAAACGGATATGAAACATGGTTGTGGGATGATGCTATGTATCCACCACGCCAAGTCCAAGGGTTTTACACAAAGGATCAGTTGCGCTTAATGATTCAAAGACGTTCTACAAGAAAAACATTAGCAAACCAAACGGTAAATACAGATACGGCTGGGCGTTATTATCAGATAGAAGCGATTCGTCGGACTGCAGAGGCATTTGACCGTAAAAAGCTTCATGCTTTGTTAATTATGGCCACAGGAACCGGGAAAACACGAACAGCTGTTGCATTAGTGGATCTTCTTATAAAAGCAGGATGGATAAAAAATGTACTTTTCCTTGCTGATAGAAAAGAGCTGGTAAGGCAAGCGAAAAATGCATTTAGTCAGCATTTACCTCATACCTCTGTGGTGAATTTATTGGAAGAAAAAGAAGACGATACAAGCCGGGTAGTCATCTCTACGTACCCCACAATGATGAATTTTATTTCGCAAACGAACACCTCAGAGCGTCGTTTTAGTGTCGGACACTTTGATTTGCTCATTATCGATGAATCTCATCGTTCCATTTATAAAAAATATGGGGCCTTATTTGACTACTTTGATGCATTAATGCTTGGTTTAACGGCGACCCCAAAGACGGATATAGATAGAAATACGTATCAAATCTTTGAGTTAGAAGATAATGTTCCAACGTTTGCTTATGACTATGAACAAGCTGTCGAAGATGAATTCTTAGTTCCGGCGCAGCCTATCAAAGTCAACATGAAAATTCCCCGTTCT
Source organism: Alteribacillus sp. YIM 98480 (assembly GCF_009765375.1). GTDB lineage: Bacteria > Bacillota > Bacilli > Bacillales > Marinococcaceae > Alteribacillus. Next base: position 167,584 of record NZ_VTOK01000003.1, on the reverse strand, counting down.
GGTATTAAATACAGCGAATTATCAGAAGAGGAGAAAGAAGAATATGAGAAAGAGTTCACAGACGAGGTAACGGGTGAAAAACCAGAAGAGATTAGTTCGGATGCCATTAACTCTTGGTTATTTAATCGGGATACTATAGAAAAAGCCTTAAAATTGTTAATGGAAAAAGGGATTAAAGTACAAGGTGGAGATGAATTAGGAAAAACCATTATTTTTGCGAAAAATCACACGCATGCAGAATTTATCATGAAACGGTTTAACGCCTTGTTTCCCGATAAAAGAGGCAAATTTATGGAGATTATTGATAATCAGGTGTCGTATGCCCACTCGTTATTGAATGATTTTAAAGTAAAGGATAAAGATCCTAGAATCGCAGTTTCTGTAGATATGCTTGATACAGGGGTAGATATTCCTGAGATTGTAAACCTTGTAATTTTAAAGAAAGTGAACTCTAAAGCGAAATTTTGGCAAATGATTGGCCGTGGGACAAGACTTTGTGAAGATCTATTTGGTCCAGATCAAGATAAACAAGAGTTTTATGTGTTTGACTTTGGAGGAAACATTGATTTCTTCGAAGCTTTTCCTGAAGGTAAAGAAGCAAAAGCACAGGAATCGTTGAATGAGCAGCTTTTTACAACCAGGGCAAAGCTTATTTATCACTTGCAAGATGAGAAAGAACAAACGGAATTACGAGAAGGGTTAATTGATTACGTGACTAGCCAAACACGTCAGCTGAATGAAAATCATTTCCTTGTCCGACCTCATCACCGACAAGTAGAACGATATCGATTAAAAGAAGGATGGAATCCATTAAGTGAAGATAGTTTACGAGAAGCCATTGATCATCTAAGTGGTATCGTTACTTCTGAAGAAGAGGAAGACAAAAAGCGTTTTGACCTACTTATGTTGCGCTTGCAACTTGCATTGGTGGAACCTAACACTAATAAGAATACAAAGCGCATGGTAATGAAAGTTAAAAAGACAGCTAGCCAGTTAGAAGAGAAAACGGTTATTGATGAAGTGGAAGATGCTCTACCTGTGATCGAAGAAATTCAAACGAATGAGTTCTGGGAAAAAGCTTCTCAGGAAGATTTGGAAGATGTCCGTATTGCTCTGAGAGACCTTATTCAATACATCGATAAAAAGCAACGCAAAGTTGTTTATACGGATTTCGAAGATGAAATTGAAGATATTGACTATGACTCTGAAATGCCACAGACCACTGATTGGCGGGACTATAAATTAGAAGTGAACCGTTTTATCCGCAACCATCAGGACCATATTACCATTCAAAAAGTGTATAAAAACAAGCAAATAACCAAACAAGACCTTGAAGAATTAGAGAACATCTTATTCAATGAAGGAAACTTATCTAAAGAAGAATACGCGAAACAATTTGGGGATGAGAAGCCTCTAACCATGCTAATTCGGGAAGTCCTAGGTATGGATCAGGCTGCAGCAAAAGAAGCTTTTGCAAAATTCCTTGAAGGTAGCACCTTAAATGCCAATCAAATTCGATTTATCAACCAAATCATTGAGTTCTTTGCTAAAAATGGAACTCTCGATCCCTCCTTGTTATTCGATGAACCATTTACATCCATTCATCATGAAGGAATTACTGGGTTGTTTGATGATGACACGGCAATGGAATTGGTTAATGCTATAAATCAATTAAATGGATCAACCAGGATTTCTTAAAGAAAAGTTAGCATTGCATATGTCATTTTCAGCGTGTTTAGAATGTTTGTCCTCATACAAGCACGCTGTTTAATGACAAGATAACTTGTGGGAAATGGTGTAATCAAAACTTGTAGACCTTCTTTTCTTAAGCAGATTAACGGAAAATTGAGGTAAAAAGTGGTAAAATTGACTTATTATAATATAAGGGATGTATTTGTAATGATTGTGAATAGACAAGTTACGTTTTTTGTAAATGAATTTGCTAAAGAAGTAGAAGAGGAGAATGCAGCTATTTTCGCAGGAGCTGGTTTATCAATCCCAGCAGGTTATGTAAATTGGCGGCAACTGCTCAAACCGCTAGCAGATGAGCTTAACCTAGACATTAATAGAGAATATGATTTAGTAACACTAGCCCAATATTACTGTAATGAAAATCAGGGTAATAGAAATAGGATAAACCAGTTAATTATGGGTGAGTTCTCTCAAAATACAACTGTTACAGAAAACCATAAGATTCTATCAAGGTTGCCGATACATACATACTGGACTACCAATTATGATAAGTTAATAGAAAAATCCCTTGAGCAAGAGGGGAAAGTTCCAGATGTAAAGTATACGATTAACCAACTAGCAACTACTAAACCAGACAGAGATGCAATAGTTTATAAAATGCATGGTGATGTTGATCATCCAAATGATGCTGTAATCTTAAAAGATGATTATGAGTCCTATTTTTTAAAAATGCAACCTTTTATTACAGCATTAAGTGGAGATCTAGTTTCAAAAACGTTTCTTTTTATTGGTCTAAGTTTTTCTGACCCTAATTTAGATTACATATTAAGTCGAATTAGAAGCACATATGATAATAACCAGAGAAGACATTATTGTTTATTGAAAAAAATAGAACATGAAGATGATGAGAGCGATGAGGAGTTTGAATATCGCCAGAGGAAACAAGACCTTTTTATTAATGATTTAAAAAGATTTAATATTACAACAATCGTTCTAGAAAGTTATGAACAAATTACAGAAATTCTTCAATTGATAGAAAACAAATTACGTAGAAAAACTGTGTTTATATCTGGTAGTGCTCACGAATATAATCATTGGAGTAGTGAAGAGTCTCAGAATTTCGTTCATCTATTAAGCAAAGAGTTAACAAAACAAAAATTGAATATTGTTTCAGGATTTGGATTAGGAGTTGGTAGTTTTGTTATAAGTGGAGCGTTGGAAGAAATTTATATGCACCAAGGTAAAATCAACAATAATCAATTAATACTAAGACCTTTCCCACAAAGTGTGCCAGGTAATCAGAGCTTAAGGAACTTATGGCAGGAATATAGACAAGATATGTTGTCTAGGTCTGGAATAAGCATTTTCATATATGGTAATAAAATTCAAGATGGTAAAACTGTTATAGCTAATGGTGTCCTTTCAGAATTTGAAATAGCAGTTCAAAATGGAAATGTGATAGTGCCTGTTGGAGCAACTGGTTACGCTGCTAAAGAAATCTGGGAAAAAGTGAATACTGACTTTGACAAGTACTTTCCTAATTCTGATCAACAATTAGTAGATCAATTTAATCAATTAAATAACGAAAATCTCTCTTATGAAGATATTGTTAAAGAAATTATAAATTTTGTTAACCTATTAACTTAAGATAAGAATAAAAGGAGAAATGGTAAATGGGTAGAAGAGTTTTTTTTAGTTTTCATTATAAGCCCGACAACTGGAGAGCAAGTCAAGTAAGGAATATTGGAGCGATTGAGGGAAATACACCAGTAACAGACAACGATTGGGAAGAAATAAAGAGAGGAGGAGACAGAGAAATAAAGAGGTGGATTAACGATCAATTAAAAAATCGTTCTTGTACAGTTGTTCTAATAGGGGAAAAAACAGCAGGCAGGAAATGGATAAAACATGAAATCAAAGAATCATGGGAACAAGGAAAAGGAGTAGTGGGAATTTGTATACATAACTTAAAGAACAAGGATGGGGTACAGTCAAAAAAGGGTAGAAATCCTTTTGATGACTTTACTATTAATGGTGAAAAACTTTCAAGTATCGTAAAATTGTACGATCCCCCATATTCTAGGAGTACTAATGTTTATAGCTATATAAAAAATAACATAACAGATTGGACAGAAGAGGCTATAGAAATAAGAAAGCAATATTAATAGAAAATTTTGTAACCTATGTAATTATATATGTAGAATGAAACAAAAAGTAACCAATCTTTTTTGAATAATGCTTCGCTTTGTCAGTATGAACATCAGCAGATCGCTAAGTCTTTCGTTTATTTAAATATCTATAAAAGGTAGCCCTACTTACCCCAGCAGCATCCAATATTTCTTTAATACTATATTCCTTACTATCATACATCTTAAAGGCCAATTCCAGCTTGGATTGGTCTTTTCTTGGTCTTCCGCCTTTCCTTCCCCTAGCTCTTGCTGCATCTAATCCCGATTTTGTTCTTTCTGAGATAATGTCGCGTTCAAATTGAGCAAGCCCACTGAAGATGGTGAAAACGAGTTTTCCCATTGCCGTTGTCGTATCAATGTTTTCATTAATGGAGACAAAGTTGATGCCTTTCTCCTGGAAGTCATTGATTAAGTCCACTAAATGTTTTGTACTCCGACCGATCCGATCGAGCTTGTAAACAACAACGGTGTCTCCTTCACGGAGATATTTGAGCATTTCATTAAATGCCGGCCGATCTTTTTTGGTCCCCGTTATTTTTTCGGAAAAGATGTTTTTCTCTTCAACCCCATATTTCTTTAAAGCATCAAACTGCATATGTAAATTTTGATCCTTAGTACTGACTCGAGCATAGCCAAATAACATTTTTGTAACTCCCTTTTGATTTTACTACCTTTTATGTTATCAAAAAGGATATAAGAAGTACATATTGTAACTTTGATTTTGATACGACTTTTGAAACCTGAGTTCAGCCCAAATTCCGGGAATTTTTCAGAGTTTCAAATGATCATACAACTTGTCTCAAAAACGAACGGTTTATTGTAATAAAAAATTTTGATGAAGTGAAGCCGCATTCCTCCAATGAACAATGCGGCAATAAAAAATAGTTGATTCCTTTTATTATTCCATTCACCATTACATACGAACAAGATTAGCGATAAAAAAATGTTTAAGTATCCTTCACAATAGCACCTTGTAATTGAGTATCATATTTCAAAAATCATTTCAATTAAGTTTGGTCTATTTTAGGTTCTTTTTAGTTTAGTGAAATATCTTTTACCTCTTTAAAGGTTGTTATTTCCTTTGTTACAGTTTCTTTCATTTTCTTCCCACACTTTTCACTACATAGAGCAAAGATGCCATCAGTTCCTTGATCCTTTGCTTCTGACTCTCTAGCTGTCACAATCATGGGAGCACTAGTATTTAGAGTACTTAACCTTATTTGAATAATTGTTCCTTCACTATCCGAGTAATTATACTGGACCCAAGATTTCAGACACGAAAAAAGGATGTGTTAAGGTGTGGGTATGAAACGAAAACGATATACCCCAGCATTCAAAGCGCAGGTTGTGCTTGAAATCTTGAAGGAAGAAAAATCGATGAGTCAATTAGCTTCGGAACATGGCATCCACGTGAATCAGCTGAGCCAGTGGAAAAATCAAGCACTAGAACAGTTGCCGAACCTATTTGACAATCATACGAAAGGCGTGGACAAGCTCAAGAAAGAACAGGATGAAGAGCGAGAGGCACTGTATGCGGAAGTAGGCAAGCTCACGACCCAGTTGTCGTGGCTTTAAAAAAAATCTGGCCTCGAAAACTAGAGAAGAACGTGTGGAGCTGATAGACTGGCATGATCCGGATCTGACCATCACGGAACAAGCAAATCTATTAAGTATCAACCGTACCTCTCTTTATTACAAACCTGTCCAGCCGTCTCTTGAAGATGTTCAAATAAAACATCGTATCGATAAAATCTACACGAAATACCCGTTTTATGGATCGCGGCGAATGACCGTCCATTTGAATAAAAGGGGGATCGAGATCAATCGCAAAGCCGTTCAGCGTCATATGAGGGAAATGGGCATTGCGGGGATTTCCCCGGGTCCTAACCTCAGTAAGCGCCGCCTGACCCATCATACGTACCCTTATCTCCTAAGAGGACTTGCCATTACGCGGCCCAACCAGGTTTGGGCGATTGATATTACGTATATTCGAATGAAGCAGAACTGGATGTATTTGGTCGCGGTGATCGACTGGTACTCGCGATATGTAATCAGTTGGGAACTCGATCAAGTGCTTGAAATGTCCTTTGTCCTGCACGCTGTGGAAAAGGCTCTTGAAAAGACCACGCCAGAGATCATGAATAGCGACCAAGGCAGCCACTTCACCAGTACCTCCTACACAGATCTCTTGAAAGAGCGTGAGGTCAACATTAGTATGGATGGAAAAGGGAGAGCATTGGACAACATTATTATTGAGCGTTTATGGCGAAATGTGAAGTATGAAGACATTTACTTGAAAGAGTATACCACGCCCCGTTCTGTGCGGAAGGGCGTTCGTGATTATTTTATCTTTTACAACGAAGAACGACCGCATCAATCCCTTGAAGATCGTCCACCAGCCGAGATTTACCTGCCCTGATAGATCGTCTTCACCCTTTTCGCCATTATCTTTATGAAGCAAGAACCCGTCAAGGGAAAAAACGCCCTTGACGGAACCTTTCCCCATAAAGGTCGAGTGGTTAAGGGTGAATCAGATCGTTCTGTGATTTCCTTTTCCCTCCAAGGTAGCCTCTCTATCTCAAAAGGAGTCACACCTTATTTATTTTAAATAAGTGTCTTGACAAAGGGGTCCACTATAAATCTACGCCTTCCGCAAATTTAACACTTAATCCAAATAGATTATGATCTTTAATTTTTTTCCTGCACCACGCACATCTCAACATTGAATGTCACCTTCCTTAAAATGGATTTTTTGTACTCTAACAAAGATTGTTTTTCCAACTCTAAAATAGTAGAAATTCATCTTACAATAATGTAAGCTACTAATAATTTGCAGGGGGTTCAATGAGAAGGTTTCTTTATAAATTAAAAGAAAGTTTAAGAGGGGCAAGGTGAAGTGAATTTGTTTTGTAAATGATGATAGAGAGAAATAGGAAAATGCGGTGGTTTTAAAGATAGAAACATGGCGTCGTTGGTACGAAATGTTATACGCAATTCAAAAAAATTTGGTCTTAAGGTAAAATAAAGCTAGACTTACAAAGGGAAACAGAGTTGATTTTTTAATTTATAGAGACTTAAACAATTATGAGTAAAAACATTTAGGAGGAAGCGATCATGAAAAAGAGGAATAAAAAGGAGTTGCCATTAGAGCAACGTGATGAATTAATGAGAACATTGAAAGCCCGTTTTGAAAAAAACATGAACCGCCATAAAGGTCTTGAATGGGCTAAAGTCCAAGCGAAGCTGGAAGATAATACAGAAAAACTGTGGATGCTCAATGAAATGGAAAGAACTGGCGGTGAACCGGATGTTGTTGAACATGATGAAAAGAAGGGCCAATACATTTTTTATGATTGTTCAGTGGAAAGTCCTAAAGGTCGCAGAAGTGTTTGTTATGATCGTGAAGGGCTGGAGTCAAGGAAAAAGCATAAACCAGAAAATAACGCTATTGATATGGCAGCTGACATGGGCATTGAACTTTTAACAGAAGAACAATATCGAAAGTTGCAAACACTTGGAAACTTCGATAAGAAAACGTCAAGTTGGGTGCAAACCCCCTCTGATATTAGAGAACTCGGTGGTGCTCTTTTTTGCGATTTTCGCTATGGACATGTCTTCGTGTATCATAACGGTGCATCCTCTTACTATAGTGCCAGAGGGTTCCGTGGCTCGCTAAGGGTCTAAATGTTGCAGTGACAGCTTAATTTAAATTGGAACGGATCCCTTTTGAAAGGCTTTAATTTCTTTCTTCAACGAACGGACGCTTTAACGGAGGAAAGCTCACAGAAATGATCAAACTTTTTATAAAAATAAAATACAATACTAGTGAATCTAACGAATAAAAATCAAATATGAAGAATATGGGGGGGGACGACAAAAGTTCCGGTCCTTATTGATGGAGACTGCGGCTGATTTTTTTGGTATGACTGTATTTTCGTCCAACCATAAAAATAAGCGGTGTCCCTATGATTGTAGGTAAAAACCAAAACAATAGAACAGGAAATTCATTTAACAAAGGAATTTTATGTACATTGACTACTAGAGTGGCAGTGACGATACCTATATAGGAACCTAACATCCCTCCAATATGAGAAGACAGCCAGTTTTTCCACTTCTTTTTACCTGCTGCATAGCCAAGTAAAGCAAGTCCGTACGAAAACAGCGCTATATAGAAGAGATACTGGCTTTTTTCCCAATGTAAAATAGACATACCAACAGCAGTCCCAAACACAATGATGTAACAGCCATGGTATATTTCACCAGCTCTGGAATGCTTTCCTTTTTTCTTTTTTGAAAACATCGCAAATAAGCCGCTTATTAAACAAATGGCACCTGTAAAAATATGGATAGTTAATAATAGGTTAAACATACGATACCACCTCAAAAGTTGCAGGGAAAAAGGATTACTTAAACATAAGTTTAACTGATATTTTTGGAAAAGCAATAATCTTATCTATATCACATTAGAAAAGATTATTGGTCATATAGAAATAAATCCACAAGGAAACGAGATTTTTATGTCTCTTTCCTTTTTGACCCCAGAAGCTTTATAAAATAACGCGTTCTTTCTAGTCATATAAAGGTAGCAAAAGTGGAAGATCGGGGGAGCCCATATATGCTGGATTTCATTCGTATATATGGGTTTTGTTTTATACTTTAGGAGTTATAATGTTGTTAAAAGATCAAAGTATAAGCAAAACTACTTCTGCCATTTGGGTTTGGCGGTAAGGCAATTTTTTCTATTACGTTAAGAAAGTTTTGCTTGGAAGATACATTTACATGGATTAAAGGCCACATACACAGCAGCAAAATTAATAGAACCTTTCGAAACCATACATACTTTGCCCAAGAAAACATATCTTTAATTAAAGAAGAATGGTTACGATTTGTAAGTGCTGGGAGGAACGAAAGTATGTTTCGAGGGTTTCATACATATGTCACTGATTTTACTGGTATTTTAGTGATTGGCTTTGTTATCTATTTTATTTATATGACCGACTGGTTGGGACAGAACTGGCTGCAATCTCTGCCGGAATCTTTTCAACAATTAAATACTATTTTTTTAAGTATTTTAATAGAAGCCATTCCCTTCGTTTTAATAGGTGTGCTGATTGCCGGTTTTATCCAGATTTTTATTACGGAAGAACACATTGAGCGCTGGATTCCAAAAAACAAAATGTCAGCTGTCACAATGAGTTGTGTTGTTGGTGCCTTTTTTCCTGCTTGTGAATGTGGGATTGTGCCCATTGTAAGAAGACTTGTGAGAAAAGGGGTGCCGATTTATGCAGGAGTTGGCTTTCTATTAACAGGCCCGTTAATTAATCCTATCGTTATTTTATCTACGTATATGGCATTTGGAAATGATGCGAAAATGGCGGGATTACGAATGGGAATAGGGTTTTTGGCAGCATTTATTATCGCATTTATTGTGAGTATTTTCTATAAATCTACTCAACTAAAACATCCGCAGGATACAACAGCTGAACCTAACCCTAAGCATAAACCTTCTTTTTTTCAAAGACTAGCAGACATGCTGAAACATTCCATCGATGAATTTTTTGATATGGGGAAATTCTTAATTATTGGAGCGTTTGTAGCGGCATTTTTTCAAACGTATGTGTCTTCGTCCTCTCTTTTTGTTTTTGGAGAAGGTCTTGTGGGTTCTATGCTTGTCATGATGGGACTAGCTTATTTTTTATCGCTTTGTTCAGAGGCTGATGCATTTATCGGTGCATCGTTTAGAACCTTATTTTCGCCTACTTCTATATTAGCATTCCTCGTTTACGGCCCTATGATTGATTTAAAAAATACGATTATGCTGCTTAGTGTGTTTAAAACAAAGTTTGTTGTAACGCTATTATGCTTAATAACTTTAGTTGTATTTATATGTGTTGGTGCCACCAATTTATTATAAGGCAGGAGTTGCCCTATGCGTTTTTCTATTCAGCAGTTTATTCGAACAGTTATGATGGCTGTTTTTGCTGTGTTTTTCTTAAGACTGTATGTAACTGGTGAATTAGAAATGTATGTAAACCCAAAATATGATGGAATGAGCCAGCTGGCTGCTGTCATTTTTGTTTTTCTCACTTTTATTCAGTTTTCTAGAATATGGAAAAGGAAGAAGGACAAGCAGGCACATTGCTCTAGGGAGTGCAGCCATCATCATGGGCATGATCATTCCTTTCTAAAAAAAGTAACAAGTTACGTTATTCTTATATTCCCCCTTATTACAGGATTTGCACTGCCGCCACAGACCTTGAATTCATCTCTTGCCGAAAACAAAGGAACCTTGTTATCTCAAGGACAGCACGTTGACATTAAACAAGAATCTGAAAATCACTATGTCCCCACAGCAGAAAATACGGATACTAATCGTAATGAAAAACCTCTCCCCAACAATAATTATCTTCAAGAAGAGGTATATGAAAAGAAAATGAAAACACTAGAAGAAGTGCACAGCATTGATATGAAAGAAGATATGTTTTCATCCTATTATGAAGCTATTCGTGAAAGTCCTCGTGATTTTGTAGGAAAAACCATAACCTTACAGGGTTTCACATACAGAGAAGAAGGGCTTCATTCTAACCAGCTCGTTATTTCCAGGTTTCTTATCACGCATTGTATCGCAGACGCCAGCGTCATCGGGTTGTTAACAGAATTTGAACAAGCAAGTTCCTATGAAAAAGACATCTGGATGGAAATAGAAGGAACGCTGGATGTAATAACCTATAACGGTACAGAGTTACCAATGATAAAAGCAAAACGCGGAAGAGTCATAGAAGAGCCCTCCAATCCATATATTTATCCTGTCCTTAGAAAAATGACAGACTAAAAAATCATATTTACCGGGATAGAGGCGATCCAGTGGGACCAAATATTAAAAGGACAGCCTTACTTTGTTTCTTTTTAAAAGGCAAGAAATGATAAATAGTTGGCGTTTTACATGTCTAGCGCAAGCGCTTACTCGCTCGAGATTCCTTCGGTTCGTCAATGGAAAGCAAAGATCAGCTTTCCATATGCCGACCCTCCAGGACTTGTCGCTCGTGAGCAAGGCGCTTGCGCTTTTCTTATTTTGCTGGTTCTAAAAACAATGTTGTATTGATAACAGAGGAATCTGCTTCAGTTTGGCTGACTCGTTGAAACCCGCACTTTTCATATATATATGGCTGTACTGGATCATAAAGCAGCTGATATAAGCCGTCGGCGCTGCGAATAGCAGCTACAGCTTTAGAATTGGTATTTTTAATTTGTTGAAGGATATCTTCTTTGTTTGGTACTAGCGAAGCAATAAGGACAAGATCATCGCTCTTATAATCAGCCCTTGCTCCGTCTTCTTGTTCATGTAAGATACGGCTATTATCTTGAAGAGATGTTAGCAGTTGTTTCCCTAACAAATGGGAAAATGGATCGATATCTAAACTCCGTACCTCAGCATTCGACGTTTTTGCCATTATTAAGGCAGATAATGGAAGAGGGCCTGACCCTATTATTGTCATCCGTTTCACTTTTGTGAGTTTATGACTAATTTCCCATTCTTTTTCGACTAGATTGGTGTAATTGTTCCAGTAGATAAAGTGATGTAAATCGTTGATGGTTCTTGCAGTGGTTAAGAAATGCATAGCATAATATTTCTCCATTTCACTTTCTGCCTGTGCAAGTAAGGACAGCATCGGTTTTCTAATTGCCTTGATGTCAGGATGCTCGATAATTTGATCCGTACCCTTTTTATTCACTGGCATCGTTAATGTGAATACTAATTGAGAAAGGGTCTGGTTAACTACCGGATTTTTAGGAGAACAATCTGTTTCGTTTTTTAACGTATAATAAGCCTTTTGATATGTATCAAAAATATGTTGTTCGATTGCTGTCATCGTAGATAGCAAATAAACTCCTCCTTTTGTGTTATACCCCTGAGCGCTGGGCTATTTTTATTATTGACAAATCGTAATGGTTACGATTAAATCATACATAGCTGCTTCTTGTGAACCTGCTATTGACAAAAGAGTAAATTTTTACTAATGGAAGCAATGATGAAAGAAGGGAAGATAGCATGAAACATGAGTCATTTCAGGAAGGCAGCCACCGTCACTATCTCACGCTTGCTATCCCGCTGATGTTGGCGACGATTTCTACTCCGCTTTTAGGGGCAGTGGATACAGTGGTGGTAGGTTATTTAGAAGCTCCTCATTATTTAGGGGGAGTGGCGATTGCAACATTAATCTTTAATACGTTGTACTGGCTGTTTGGTTTTTTGCGGGTGAGCACCTCGGGATTCACAGCGCAGGCTGCCGGCAGGCAAAACGAAAACGAGATGCTTATCATGCTGGCAAGGCCATTGCTGCTGGCAGCTGCAGTCGGTCTATTATTTATTTTTGCTCAGTACCCTCTCTGGCAAACTGCTGTACATTTGCTTCAACCGACTGATGCTGTACAAGAGCAGGCAGAAGGGTATTTTTCCTACCGGATTTGGGGAGCCCCGTTTGCCTTAATACAGTTTGTCCTTTTAGGTTGGTTGATTGGCCGTTCCCACGTAAACGTCGCTCTCTTTCTGCAGCTCGGCTGCAACATTTTAAATATGGGACTGGATGTTTTATTTGTTTTTTACGTAGACATGGGAGCAGCCGGAATTGGGCTGGCTACGTTGATAGCTGAAATAACAGGAGTTCTTATTGCTGCCTTATATCTTTTGAAAAAAACAGGCTTCACTTTTTCCGTCTTTAGTTGGTCTTCTGTTTGGGAAGCAGGTCCGCTTTTACATATGATTCGTGTAAACCGGGATTTATTTATTCGAACAGCCTGCTTACTGACTGTTTTCGGAGTGTTTACGTCAGTTGGAACGTCATTTGGAGAAGTAACATTAGCGGCGAATGCTATTTTGATGCAAGTGCACTTCATTATGGCTTATTTTTTTGATGGATTAGCAAATGCGAGCAGTATTTTAGCAGGCAGGGCGATAGGGAAAAATGACCGTTCTCTGTTTTTGCGAACGATGAAAACAGGGGCATTCTGGTCTTTTCTTATAGCTGTTGGATGGGTGTTATTTATGATTGTAAGCGGCAGCTGGTTTGTGGGATTATTTACTTCTATAGACGAAGTAGCCCTTACAGCTATAGATTACAGTGCCTGGATTATTCTGTTTCCAATTGCCGCGTTTTGGGGGCTTCAACTGTATGGCTTTTTTACCGGAGCGACAAAAGCAGCTCCGGTACGAAACTCTTTAATCTCAGCTATGTTGTTATTTTTATTAACGCTCGTTTTGTGTTTGCCTGGTTGGGGCAACCACGGGCTTTGGCTGGCTTTTATCGTATTTTCTCTTACACGTACACTTGTGCTGTGGGCGTATACTCCGTCCTTAATACGTAATTCTTTTAAGAAAAACTTTAAACAGGAAGTCATTTAAAAGCAGGAGGGGAAATGAAACAGTTTGTTTTGTTTGCGTTGGGAGCAGCTATTCTATTTTCTGGATGCGAAGCTCCAGGCTCAGCAGATGAAAATAAGTATTACATATGCCTTTCATTATCCAGCCGAGGTGATTCATCCAGCGGTTGATATTAACTATACTGCGGTGAGAATGGGAGCTTTAGAGACATTGGCTCATACAAAAAATGAAGAAGTTGAGCCATGGCTTGCTGCATCATGGGAGCAATTGGATGAAAACACCTGGGTCTTTACGATTAAAGAGGATGTCACTTTTCATGATGAAGCAGAGCTTGACGCTGAAGCTGTGAAGACGTCACTAGAAGAAACCATGTCAGAAAGTGAAGCAATGGATGAATCTCTTGATATTGAAAAAATGGAAGCTGACGGTCAGGAACTCACGATCAAGACAGAAGAAAGCAATGCTTCGTTTCCATCCGAACTGGTTCACCCGAACACAGCGATAATCAAGCCATTGGATGATAAAAAAGAAGTGATCGGAACCGGTCCGTTTGAAATGGACAGCTTCAAGCCGAATCAATACATCAAGCTAAAAAGATACGATCATTATTGGGACGGTGCTTCCGAATTGGAAGAGGTTATTGTTTTATTTAACGAAGATGCTAATTCCAGGTTGGCTGCTTTAAAATCGGGTGACGCTGATATAGTTTACCGCCCTTCTGTAGAAGAGGTGGATACACTAGAAGATGAATACCAGGTCGATACCGTTTCAAGCCTGCGTACACACCAGCTCATTTATCAAATGGAAAATCCGGAGCTTCAGGATAAAAATGTTCGTAAAGCACTTGAACAATTAATTGACCGTCAGGAAGTGGTCGAAGCCATGAACCAAGAAGCCGTACCAGCAAAAGGACCTTTCCATGAGGACTTTGATTTTTCTGCGGAGCGAAAGGAACATGAGTCAAACGTAGAGGAGGCCATCAATTTATTAGAAAAAGCTGGTTATACCATAGAGGAAGATAAGGCTGTAAAGAATGGTGAACCGCTGGAGCTGAATCTGGTAACTTACTCTGCAAGGCCCGAACTTCCCTTAATCGCTCAATTGTTACAAGACAAAGCGAAAGAAGCAGGAATTACAATAGACATTCAACTCAACGAACAAATTGATGACTACCTTGCAAATAACACGAACTGGGACCTTTCTATTTATAGTTTCGTCACCGCCCCGCAGGGAAATGCTAGTTATTTATTAAACACTGCCTACGCCCCGGATGGTGGATTGAATGTAGGAAACGTAGAAGACGATGAATTGACCGAAAACATCAATGCATTTAATAAAGAGAGTAATAGAGAGAAACAAAACAAATTATCTCAGGAAGCAGTAAGTTTGATTCTTGATGAATATTATCATTCTTTTATTGTTCACCCAACAAATAGTGTTGCGATGAAAAAAGAGATTACAGGGTGGGAAACGAGTACTAGTGAATACTACATGATAACAAATGAGATAGGGATCGAAGAATAATGAAAGCAGCAAGCCGGCGTATCATAAGTTTTCTTCTTTTTGTGTGGATTTTTTCTACTATAAGCTTTTTATTGATTAGTTTATCGCCAGGAGATCCAGCTACTACGATTTTGCGAGCAGAGGATGTAACGGTAACAGAAGAGCAGCTTGAACAAGTAAGAGAGGATCTGGGGCTCAATGAACCAGTCTGGAAACAGTATATTCAATGGGTGGGAAGTTTTTTACGGTTCGATTGGGGAGAGTCCTATGTGACACAAGAACCGGCCCTCAAAATGCTTATGCAGGCATTTCCGGCAACTCTCTCCTTGAGTGCCGGGGCGTTCATCGTTGCAATGGGAGTTGCGGCACCACTTGGAGTGTATAGTGCTATACACCGTGGGACATGGGTGGATTCTGGTGCTAGACTAATATCGATAAGTGGAGCTTCCGTTCCTAACTTTTTACTCGGTCTTTTCTTCATTCAGCTGTTTGCGGTTCAACTAGGCTGGTTTCCTTCTATGGGGAGCGGGACGTGGTGGCATCTCGTTCTTCCCTCTTTGACTCTTGGAATTGGGATGTCTTCTTTTTATATCAGGCTGATTCGATCGAGCTTTTTAGAATCGATGGCTGAACCTTCTCTTACCGCAGTTTCATTGCGAGGTATTTCAAAAAGACGAATACGGTGGGGCTATGTATTTAGAGCAGCCCTAGTTCCTGTGTTTTCTGTGCTTGGAGTAAGTATAAGCAGTTTAATTGGCGGAACGGTCGTGATTGAAGTAGTCTTCGGTTTTCCGGGAGTAGGATCTCTTATCGTTGATTCCATTACCCGGCGGGATATTCCGGTTATTCAGTGCTTTACCATATTAATGATTGCGGGTGTAACGTTTATTCAACTAATAAGTGATGTTATGCTGCGTCTTCTCGGACTGGGTCATTATGGAGAAGGGGGACCTTAACATGAAAAAACTTCCTGATAAAATCTATCTTATTGTTGTGGGATTTTTTTTAGTCGGAATTTTTATCCTTCCGCTTACATGGCAGGTCAGTCCTTTTACTATTTCGGTAACAGACCGTTTGCAAGGACCATCTTTGGTTCATTGGTTAGGAACAGATCATTTAGGACGGAATATTTTCTCCAGAATTATACATGGGGCTGGTTATACGGTTGGTTTTAGTGTCCTTTCGATATTTATCACGGCACTCATTGGCGTACCCGCAGGAATTTTAGCAGGAGTAAAGGGGAAAGGAACCGACAAATTCCTTATGCGTCTTGGTGATGCGTTTCTTGCGTTTCCTGACTTTCTTTTAGCTTTACTATTAAGTGCTGTTCTCGGACCAGGGCTGTTTAATGTCATTTTAGCAGTAATTTTTGTGAAATGGATTCAATACAGCTACCTCGTGCGGGGAATTACAAGAGAGGTCATGCAAGGACAGGCGGTAATGATTTCGCGTATAAACGGCAGTTCCTTTTTTTCGATTGTTCTTTATCATATTTCCCCTGCTATCGCAGGTCACGTTCTCGTACTTTGCACCACAGATATTGGCAAAGTGATGCTTCTGATTGCTTCTTTATCTTATATCGGGCTTGGTGCACAGCCGCCTGTACCGGAATGGGGAGCGATGCTGAACGAGTCGAGGGCCTATTTAGAAGGTCACCCGCACCTGCTCTTTTTTCCCGGACTGGCGATTGTTTTAACTTCTCTTCTCTTTTATATAGCAGGTGATAAATGCAGAGATCGATTGCTAAAAGATAGGCGAATAGAAAAAGAAGAGACAATGGAGGATAGATGCTATGCTTGAAATCCGTCATTTAACGGTTTGCCATGAAGATGTATTTCTTTTAAACAACATTACTTTCCAATTAGAAAATCAAGAATGGCACGCTATAGCAGGGCCGAGTGGGGCGGGCAAGAGCTTAACCGCACATGCTATTTGTTCGCTGCTGCCCAAAAACATGGAACGGCTCTCCGGATCTGTGATATTTGAAGGGGAAGATGTAACTAAAATGGAGAAAAAGAGGCTGGACGTATTAGCAAGCAGGAGTATCTCTTATATTTTTCAAGACCCAAGGCATTCGTTCTTTCCTTTACTTTCGATGTATAAACAGTGGGATGACATGGTGAAAGTCCAATATCCTGGGTTGTCTAAAAAAGAAAGAAAAGTTAAAATGCTAAACGCTCTGGATGCCGTTAAACTCCCTGCTGTCATACTTAAAAGCTATCCGTCTCAGTTAAGCGGAGGACAAATTCAGCGGGTGGCATTAGCAGCAGCCTGGCTCATGAAGCCAAAATTAATTATTGCAGATGAGCCAACTTCAGCGCTGGACGCTGTAACTTCTCAGCTTATTATGGAGCTGTTGGAAAATTTACGAGAAGAAACAGAATGCAGTATTTTAATGATTTCTCACGATTTAAGAGAGGTACTTCATTATCTTGCAGATGGATGCATTATCGAGCAGGGCCGTGCAGCATCTGTTCTACTTTCTCCACAATTTACAGTAACCAGGCAGCTTTGTCGTGCTATTCCATTATTAAAACGGCCAAAAATGGAGGAGAGAGTTCATTGAAACCTTTATTTTCTATGAAAAATGTTTTCTATTATTATCCGAATACAAACAAAGGGGTACGTGATATAAGTTTTTCTCTTTATCCTGGGGAGTGTGTAGGTATAGTAGGAGAAAGCGGATCAGGTAAAAGCACAATTGTTCAGTTATGTCTTTATTTATTGAAAGTACAAAAAGGCGATTTGAAAATGAGAGATAGAAGTATAAAAAAGCTTACTGGTAAGGAAATAGGAACCTTTAGACAAGAAACATAAGCCGTTCTTCAGCATAACCAAAAAAGTTTTCTCCCCAGTCAGAACGTCAGCCGCACCTTTTTAGAACCTGTGCGTAACATGCCGCTTAAAAAAAGACGGCACCTGACACATAACAATGAGAGGAAATTTGCTGAATTGTGGATGGAACGGGTAGGACTAAGTCCAAGTTTACTTAATAGAAAACCAGAAACGTTGTCAGGCGGCCAGCAGCAGCGGGTGCACATTGCCAGAGCGCTAAGCATCCATCCTGCTTTTCTTGTACTGGATGAACCTACCTCGAACCTTGACGTTCTCTCCCAGGCAACGGTGCTGGAGTTATTACAACGAAAGATAGGAGATTCTGATCGGGGCACTCTATTTATCGGCCATGATATTGCTGTCGTCTCTCAGCTTGCAGACCGTTTTATCGTGATGAAAGACGGAGAAATAATAGACACTTTTCATAAAAATGATATGGGGATGAACGACCGGCACAGCTATACCAAATTATTAATGGAAGCGAGTGCGTGGGAAGGGTAGCTTAATCGTAGGAGTTGAACTTGTAAAAAAGAACGATTATTATTTACAAATCGTAATAGTTTGATATAATGCTAAAAGATAAATCGTAATGATTACGAAAGGTAAGGTATTTATGTGGAAGAATGTATTAAAGTTATTATTTATAGGGTTTACTTTTTTAGTAATCGCTAGTGCTTGTGGCATGGAAGAAGAACAGGAAACGAGGAGTGAAGAAAAAGAGGAGGAACAGCCGTTACAAATTTATACTACCTTGTTTGCCTGGGAAGACTTTGCTAATAAAATCGGCGGAGAGGAAGTAGACGTTATCAATCTCGTCCCTGCAGGAGGGGATGCTCACAGTTTTGAGCCAACCTCACAAACGATGATAGATGTCGTTGAATCAGATGCATTTATATTTAACGGAGCCGGAATGGAAGGATTCGCAGAAGAAATCAATAAAATGGCTCAAGAAGAAGGCGTTCTTTCGATAGAAGTTACAAAAGGCATAGACTTAAGAAGTTTTACAGACGATCATGCTCACGAACATAACCATAACGAGGAGTCAGAAGCATCATCAGAAGAACACGATCATGGACATGGAGAGGTTGACCCGCATATATGGTTAGACCCTGTAATAGCAGTAGAAGCAGCGGAAAATATAAAAGATGCGCTTATTAAGTTAAGACCAGAGCAAAAAGAAACATTTGAAGATAACTTTGCAGATCTTAAAGAGCAATTATTGGATTTAGATAAAGAGTTTTTTGAAATGGTTGATGCTGCAGAAGGTCATCAGTTTATTGTGTCACATTCCGCATATGGATATTGGGAAGACCGTTATGGATTAGAACAAATTGGTCTGGCAGGTCTTGCCCCGTCTGATGAGCCTTCACAAAAACAGCTGCGAGAAATTATTGAAATAGTGAAAGATTCGGGGATACAGCATGTAATGCTCGAAAAGAATGTTTCCTCTAAAGTAACAGAAGTGGTTCAAGATGAAGTTGGAGCCGAGGCCTTACATTTACACAACTTGGCATCACTCGTTCAAGAAGAAAGAGACAGCGGGGAAGATTATTTCAGTTTGATGAAACAAAATATGGATAACCTCGAAACCGCATTACAGCTTTCAGGTGACACTGCACCGTCACAAAAATCATCTGATCACCATGAAGATGAACATGAAGATTACGAGCATGAAGTTAGTCATGACGACCATGATCACAGTCATAACTAATACGAATATATCCAGTCACGCAAAAGAGCATGGCTGGATTTTATATTAATTCCCGAAATCAGTTGGATACTCTCTTGTAAAGGGACAATAGCTTTTTATCTGGTTAGAAAAGTAAAAGAAGAGGAATAAGTTGAGTATAGTAGAGGCATCGCATTCGCCCTTTTATTTAACGGCATAAGTGTCCGTAAAAGCGACTATTCATTTTTTAATAGTTTCATTTTCACGAACACAAAATGAGTTTCTCAGCTTCAATACAGCTTATTATTCCTCGACAGCGCGTCTGCACATCTCCCACAATTTTTCTGTCGTATATTTATCGTTTGCAAAAGAGGGATAAACTTGTTTGCCGGTGATTTGTTTCAATTGTTTAAAAAAGCTTAAAGGATGATTGGGAGAAGGTGTCATGACTTCTAATTTATCATTAAAGAGTTTTCCAGTGGTTTGTTTAAATTTATCTGAGGTGCACAATTCAAAATAGTTATCGGCCATATAGGCAGGAGAAGGGAAAAATATGTTTTGTATCCATGCAATTGTCCTATAACGAGGCTTCACTTTCTGAATGGTGTTCTTTGACATTTTTGCTCCATTGATTTGCAAGGCGTTTACTTTTATTCTCTCGCTTTCCAGCTCTTTTGCTAACTTGAAGGTCAACATAACAAGGGCGATCTTTGATTGACAATACATTTGGTAAACACTGAATTTTTTCTTATTTTTGTATACTCCTTGCAAATCTACAAGATCTGTTTTTCGTTTAGGATCAAAAAAGTGTTTAATTATATTGCTGCCAGCATGGAGGATTCTTGCATCTTCTGATTTCTTTAAACAATCCACTAATAATGTTGTCATGTAGTAAGGGCCAAATACATTGGTAGCAAAAGTTAGTTCAAAATTATCTGTGCTAAGACGGTGTTTTTCACCGTGATTAAAATAAGCAGCGTTATGAATTAAAATATCTAATTTATTATATTCTTCTTTGAATGTACTGAAAAATTGGCGAATCGAATCAAAGGAAGACACGTCAAGTTGTTTTAAGACTACCCGGTTATTTTTTGATGTATTAATTAGATCTGCTTGAACATTCCGGCTTTTCTCAATGTTTCGGCAAGCCATAACGACAGTGTATCCTTCTCTTGCAAATCGATCAGCGGCAGCTTTTCCAATTCCTGAATTTGCCCCGGTAATAACGACAATTTGGTCTTGCATATTTTCATATTCGCCTCCTTCATTTGCCTTCTCTGCCTGTCATAAGCGGAAAAGTGTACTATTCATATGTTGTATATAAATCATTATACATAATAATGTTTATTCTCTGTGTAATTAATATGAAGGTTATGTATTTCCATTTCGTAGTCGTTTTGAAGCTTTTAGAGGCAAGAAAATAGGAATGAAGAGTCGGATGAATAAATAATGCATAATGCGAAAAATCTAAAATTATTGTTAATAAAATTACCAGTCGATCATGTTGCTTCACCAGGGTTTACTTGACTATCAAGCCCGGATGAAAGAAAAAAATGAAAATGAAAGCATAGGAAATGAACCACAGCTGAATAGCAAATATTTTTTCATGAGGCACGTTTACGAAGGAGCGTGCCTTTTTTCATACTGATAGAAAAGCATAATATTTTAACATGGATGAATTATTGACGTCGTCAACATGTTTAGGAAATCAGTATAAGTGCAACTAGGCAATCGCCTTCACCTAAAGGCTTAGCGCTAGCCACGTTTTTCTAATGATTATTAACACGGAAGAATGAAGGCCCTGTTTTCGACCAAGTCAATACGTCTAATGCAGGTATTAATCCCTGATCTAGCCTTTGGTTGCAACGAAGAATGAGACCCTCTGCGTTTAACTTCCTGTCACTGTAAGAATAAAGAAATAATTATATAAACAGCGGTTAAGAACGAATTGTCATGTGATAAAAAGCCTAAAATATTTTTTTCTATAAAAAAATGGGACTATTTTTTCTGTTGCTACGTTCCATAAGTGAAATAAATACAATAAGGGGGGCAAAGGAAATGGTCAGCAATGAATCACTAGAACTCGCCCGTGACGGAAA
The DNA here is from genome assembly GCF_009765375.1 of Alteribacillus sp. YIM 98480. Lineage (GTDB taxonomy): Bacteria > Bacillota > Bacilli > Bacillales > Marinococcaceae > Alteribacillus. Next base: position 146,218 of record NZ_VTOK01000003.1, on the reverse strand, counting down.
TAAAGAAGCGTTTCATGATCTAGTTTATTCTTTTTATCAAACCGTCCAGCGTTTTGCCTATCAAATTGGTGTCAAACCAGAAGATGTAGAAGACGTTACACAAGAAGTGTTTTTAAAAGTATACCGATCACTCCATAGCTTCGCTGGCGGGACTTTTACAACTTGGCTTTATTCTATTACCTTAAACACCGCAAGGGATATGATGAGAAAGCAAAAGCGGCAGCAGCGGAAAATTGAACAAATGAAGCAGAAAACGTCCTCTCAAACATACACGACTCTTAATGTCAGCGAAGATGCGATGGAATTGCATGAGCTGATCCGCTCGCTTGATGAAAAATACCGGGTTCCGCTCGTTCTTCATTACTTTCATCACCAAACGTATAAAGAAATCAGTGACGTTACCGGAACTTCTGAATCTGGAGTGAAGACACAGGTCATGCGGGCTAAACAGAAACTAAAAGCAAAAATAGAGAAGGAGGGTATTTCTGATGAGTAAATCTTTTGAAGAGCGTATGAAAGAGCTCGAAGAAGGATACAACGCCATGCCGGATACGATTTCGCCTGAAAAGATTATTCAAAACGTAGAAAAGAAAAAGAAAAAATCGTCGTGGAAAAAAATATATGCAGCAGGTGGAAGTGTGTTGGCTGCTGGACTTGCGACCTTGCTTATTATGAGCCAGCCCGGTGTTCTTCCCGGTGGTGGAGATTCTGAAATGCCACAAGGCGGCACTTCTGAAGAAAATGAACAACCTTCCGAAGATCCGGATGAGGGAGAAGATATTCCAGCTTTTACAAAAGAGCGTGCCGTTGAATTAATGAATGATTATAAAGAATCTTTTGTATCACTTATTAATGAAGCAGGGAATGACCAAAAAATTGATTCTTATCAAACAAAAGAGGAAGTGAAGGAACATTTTAAAACGACCATGTCAGATGATCTAGCTCAATGGATGACAGATTCTTACTTTACAGAGGAAGAAGATGGCGTTTATGTTATCGCAAAAGATGGTCCAACTTGGCTCGAAGAAGGGCAGCCATTTGAATTGGAAGAAGTAACAGAAACACACGTAAAAATAGTACAAGAACGTGACAATGAATTACTAGGAAATGTGGAAATGATTTTTCATACAGCCTATCAAGACGATAAATGGATTGTCGATGAAATCGACTCAAACGATGCTGATGAATCAGCAAATGAAACAAATTCAGACCTTGTTAATACTGCGCAAACGGTTTTAAATATGATTACAAGCCAGGATATGAATACGCTGGCCAGCCATGTTCATCCTGATAAAGGGGTACTCTTTTCCCCATATGTAAATATTGACGAAGACGCGCAAGTATTTCAACAAGAAGAAGTAGAACACTTCTTTGAAGATAATCAGGTATATGAATGGGGAGTCTATGACGGCCGCGGCAATACAATTGAACTGACTCCGGGTGAATATTATGAAGAATTTATTTATGAACCGGGATTACAAGACGCAGATGAAATTGTTGTGGATGAAATAAAACAACGAGGGAACATGAAAAATAACATTAAAAACGTTTTTCCAGAAGCTGCTGTCGTGGAATATCATATAGAAAGTTCAGAAGATGAAGGAATGGATTGGGCAAGTCTTAATATTGTGCTTGAACAAGATGAGAACAACACCTGGAAATTAGTTGCTATAGTTCATGATGAATGGACGATCTAACAATCCCTTAGCTTCGCTCTGATAAAAGGTGAAGAGCGAGGCTTTAACCCTGATTGGTATCTGTTTAAACAGCTGATGGTCCAAATTTGCTATTGTGAAAATCGCGGTATGCTTGTTTAATCTCATCCATCGTATTCATAACAAATGGTCCATGAGGCACGATTTCTTCTTTTATCGGAGTACCCGAATATACAAGAACTTTTGAACGTCTGCTATTTGATTTTATTACGAGTTCACTCGTATTCTTTTCATCTCCGCTTTCATTAAATGTTAATGTACCAACTCCATGTTTTTTCATATTCACTGCATTTTGGCCAAAATCCAAATCACCTGATAGCACATAGAAAAATGCGTTATGGGATTCAGGCAATAGATGAACATACTCCGCTCCCTCTGCGATGGAAATTTCAGAAATAGTAACAGGAACGACAGATTCCAAAGGACCTGTTATACCGGCAATATTCCCCGAAAAAACTTTCACCGAGACCCCATTAAAATGGAGGATGGGGGCGTCTTCAGAGTAAACATTTTGATAAAAAGTTTTCGTTTGTTTTAAACTTTTGGGCATGTTCAACCATAGTTGAAGGGTGTGGGCAATATCGTTTTCCACTCCTTCTTCTGCATGTCTTGCACCCGAGCCAGCATTCATATATTGCAAGTCACCTGGTTCAAGAATATCACGACCGCCGCCATTATCGATGTGTTCTAGTCTTCCATCGATCACATATGTAATCGTTTGGAATCCTCTATGCAGGTGATCAGAGAAAGCCCCTCTTTTAAACCAGTCCTCTGCCATCAATATAAATGGATCAAAATCTGCCCATCGTTCTACAGGCAAAATCCATCCCTTTTGATAAAAGGAAAAGAGGCTTCTTCATATTTGACGTACCAATGGGCTTTTACATTTCTTTGAAAAAGGTTATCGTCTTTTGACAATGGTATCCTCCTATTCTAATGGTTGTTATAGCAACTATTAGAGAAACATTTTCTACGCGCTAAATGATGGAAAGAATGGGAGTAATCTTCAATGAATGTACTTTCTTAGCATTCTAAAAATTTTTCTATTATGATGAGCAATAAAATTATTCTAAATAAATAAGGCAATAGAGTCAAACAAATTGCTAGCGAAAAAGTCCTATTCCAAATATTTCCCTTTTCATAAGGTAAATAAAATTCGTTGACAATATAACAGCAGTCTGTTTATACTGTGAACTTGTAAGCAGGCTCTGAAAAAATTAATGGAGGATGTACCTTGAAATTATCCATTCAAGATTACATTAGTATAAAAATTCATAACATCGATTTGGCTCTAACGAACTATATTAAGTCCAAGTTAGCAGACTACAATCTGGCGCCAGAGCAAAATTTAGTTATGATGTTATTATGGGAAGAAGATGGCCGGACTCAAAGCCAGATCGCAGAAAAAATTAAAAAAGATAAAACAAATGTGGCACGGATGGCTTCCAATCTTGAACAAAAAGGGTTTATTAAAAGGGTTAACAGTGTAGAGGATCGCCGTGTGTTAAAGCTTTATCTTACGTCTGTAGGAAAAAGTCTAGGTGAAAAAGTCGTACCAATTGCAGAAGAATTTAACGAAACAGTGTGCAAGGGGTTTTCCCAGGAAGAGCTTAATGAATTAGAACGTCTTTTATCTAAAATCAACCATAACGTGGATCGATTTTTAAGATGAAGAAGGTGCAAAGCGGTATTTCTCCATGTTTGGAGCTTACGTTACAAAAAATTTTGATAAAAAGTTGCTATAGCAACTTTTTTAAAATGGAGGTTTTTTTAATGGCAAATGTATTATTTATTAAGGCAAATTCTCGACCAATAGAACAAGCGGTGAGTGTAAAACTTTACGAAACGTTTCTGGAAAATTATAAAGCAGCAAATCCAGAAGATATTATAACCGAACTTGATTTATTTGAAGAAAATTTACCTTATTATGATACAGATAAGATTAATGGAATGTTTAAGCTTTCCAAAGGGATGGAGTTAACTTCCTCCGAACAGGAAGCGACAACCTTGATAAATAAGTATTTGAATCAATTTCTTGATGCGGATAAAATCGTCTTTGCATTCCCGCTTTGGAACTTCACTGTTCCGGCAGCATTGCATACGTATTTAGATTATTTGGCTCAAGCTGGGAAGACATTCCGCTATACAGAAGAAGGTCCAATTGGTCTTTTAACGGATAAAAAGGTTGTTCTTTTAAACGCAAGAGGCGGGGTTTATTCTGAAGGACCGGCCCAATCTGCTGAAATGGCAGTTAATTACGTGAAAACATTACTAGGTTTTTGGGGTGTACAAGATATTACTACAGTAATTGTCGAAGGTCATAACCAATTTCCAGACAAAGCAGAAGAAATCATTGAAGAAGGACTCGACAAAACAGCTGCTGTGGCTTCTACCTTTTAATTTTTATTTACAAACTCGTTTAAAAATGAGCGGGACCGAATAAAGTAAAAAAATCTGCAAGACGCTCTTGTATGGGTTTTATGCTAAGGAACTTTATGGCAGGGCAGCGGCTTGAGACACATTAGGTCTGCCTACTAAAAAAACTGGCAGTATCCAAACTTTTGGAATAGAAAAGTGTAATGGTTTCTAGATTCAACATAAGGTATGCAAAGGAAGAAATAAAACTCGGCATGTACCAAAAAGACGTTGTGACATGCCGAGTTTAATAATGAGAAAATAAATTGGTCCTACGTGAAGTACTCCAGCTTCGCTTCAGGGAAATGCTCATTCATCGAATGCGCTAATGCTTCTTTCATGGTTTTTTGTTCGTCATTTGTGTATACGTATTTGCCAATTCCGTAACGTCCCCATTTCCATTTTCGTTTATTTTCATCCAGCTCTAACTTGGTCATAGGATAGTTTTTTTGGATAACCCTTTTTGCTGGTTTCGTAAAACGGTGCTGAATAAATTCAAACGTAAGATCTTTTTTAGCGTGTTCAGGCAGCTCGGATGCAAGCTTTTCAAACATTTCCTCATAACCCTCTTCCCAGCCCTCATGTAAGTAAATGGGAGCAACGATAAATCCTAACGGATATCCAGCGTTTGCAATTTTTACTGCTGCTTCAATCCGTTCATTTAGGCGTGACGTTCCTGGTTCAAAATATTTGATAACATAATCGTCATTGATGCTGAATCGAAATCGGGTACGTCTATTATGTTTTGCATCGAGCAAATGATCCACATGAGAAAATTTAGTCACAAATCGAAGCTTTCCATATTCTGATTCCCCAAAGTATTCGATAGCGTGCTTTAATGTGTGCGTGAGGTGATCAACTCCTACGATATCTGACGTACAGGAGGCTTCAAACCGGGTAATCTCTGGAGCTCGTTCTTTCATATAATTCTCCGCACTTTCAAAAATATCTTCTAGATTGACATACGAACGAATATACGGTTTGCTGCCCATCGTTGTTTGTAAATAACAATAATGACAGTGTCCCATACACCCCGTAGCAAACGGGATGGCATATTCTGCAGATGGTTTTGATGTGTCAAACTTCAATGTCTTTCGTATTCCTATAACCAGGGTTGATTTTGCCATACGGTACCGTTGAAAATCACTTTCTCCCGGTAGATTTCGCACTTGATTATGGGAAGTTGTCTCGCGTATTTCGATGTCCATTTTCTCAAATTTATTCACTAGCTCGCGGCCAAGAGGATAATCAAGCGCACGAGGTTCTACATAAACTAATTGAGGAACAAACGGTTTAACCAATAATATCTCCGCCCTCTGAAGATCCAAAATAATATTCGTACGCTTTTTCTGCTTCAGCTTCTGTATGGTATATGGCCATTTCTTCATCTAAAGGATAATACGTATCATATAAAAAAAGACATAATTCACCGGGGTTTTCAGGATTTTCTACGACGGCCGCTTCTTGTACATTGGCAACATCTTGTGCATGCGGATTGCGATACATCACATAGACCACATTTCCTGGTTGAAACGTTTCTCGCTGCTCCATATCGTCACCTTCTTTCCTGAAATTGTTGTTAGTATGTATCAATAACGTAAAAAGATGTGCTCTGAAAATGTAGTGAAAATATATTTAATATGTACACGATATTAATTGTTCTAACTTCAAGCTAAAGGAATAATCGTTTTTGTTCCTCATATACACTTTATGTATTTTCGATAAAAATAAGGAGCAGATAACGTGTTTGAAACAACTCCTTTGATTTCAACTTCATTTTAATTTAATACAGGGGACGGGCTAGATACTGTATAATGAACTTAAGTGTGAATTTAAGAGGGGAAAGATTAAAAGAGTTTTTCTATATATCGTTTTGAATGAGGAGGAGTAGAATGAATTCATCAAACAAGGATGACGTGCGCAGCCAGTTTGGGAGCAATGCCGCTCGTTATGTGTCTAGCGCGTGGCACGCAGCAGGAGAAGATTTGAAAAAATTAGTGGAGATTACAGAGCTGACTGGAGATGAACATGTTTTAGATGTCGCAACAGGCGGAGGACATGTGGCAAATGCATTTGCCGCAATGGCTGCTGAAGTAACTGCATTGGATTTAACCTCAGAAATTTTAGCTGCAGCAAAAGAATTTCACCAAAAAAACGGTCATCGCAATATACAATATGCACAGGGGGATGCTGAACAAATGCCATTTCCCGATGGACAATTTGATGTCGTTACTTGCAGAATAGCCCCGCATCATTTTCCTAATGTAAAAGCGTTTATATCGGAAACGTATCGTGTACTAAAAGAAGGAGCTCCATTCCTGCTTATTGATAATACAGCACCAGAAGCACAGGAATTGGATGAGTTTTACAACGAAGTAGAAAAACGGAGAGATTTTAGTCATTGCAGAGCCTGGAAAAAGTCAGAATGGATTTCTTTTCTCGAAACAGAAGGCTTTGTAATAGAAGAATGGCACCGTTTCCCAAAAACATTTCTGTTCGATGACTGGTGTAATCGAATGAATCTCTCCAACGAATCAAAACAATCATTAGCACGCTTTATGATGAACTCATCTGCAGCGTGTCATAAAAAGTTTCATATAAAAATAAATGAGAACTCGGTGTATTCGTTTGAAGGGGAGTCTGTTCTTTTAAAAGCAGTGAAGCCGTCATCTTAATTATTACTGCTGCTGGATGCGGCGGCAAAAGACGCAGTCATCGCTGCAATCATCACGGCTTGCTGGGCCTGGAGAATAGATTCTAGTGCCGTATAAAGACTCGTTTCTGAGAGGCTGCTTGGACCCATTTTCTCATTAATATGAAAGCTAACCGCCATAATCACATTCATGTCTTTTTGCCATTTGAAGTGTTTCACACCATTCATCTCTTCGTACAGTTCTCGGATAGCTTTCATTTCAAACAACTCGGGAGAAAGCAAAGCCAGCATGCCGATGACAGGATAATACATCGTTTTCGGCTTTATTCCTTTTTGTTTAAAAGCTTGCAAAACATCAACTGCCCGTTGAACGAGCGTCTGGTGGTTTTCCTTGCTGCTTAAGGTAAGGATATGACTTAAAAATTGTAAATCGTTTCCTTTTGTAAATCCACTTTTGCTTAATTGATCATAATAAGTTTCCATGAGCTCTATCATACCAGGGCGTTCCTCCAATGCTAGCAGCACAGCAAGCGGATAATCACTCGTACCTGTTAAAAATGGATGCTCGTTTTTCATCCCTCATAGATAGTACTTGTTTTATTAATGATATCTTTTGCGTCTAAGGATGGGCGGTCCTGGGTTAAAAGAATGGAAGCAGCAAGATACGTATAAACTCCGCTTTTAAATTTGGCATTTTTAAACTCCTTATATAAGGAGAAAAGATCATTAATTTTTGCTTCGGGTTCTTCCGTTTTTACCTCAAAAAGAGCAGCTGTCGTGTATCTTGGGTGCGACCGCATAGAATAAAAGATACCAGCCCGTTTTTTTATATTGTCAGCGAGTTGGAGCAGTCTTTCTAAGTGAAACGCCCTGTCATTCATCACGTAAAGCGAAGCAATCGTCATTAAAATGCGGTTGTCCGTCACTTTCCATTTCATTTCTCGTTTTAGTTCTTCATATATGTCCACGTACTTTTCTATTTTAGATAAACTCAATTTCCATTCCCCTCTCTTATTTATTCATTTTCTACGAATCAAACCACTATCGGTTTCATTAAATGTACTAAACAAGGAGACGGAAAAGAGTGAATGCTATTTATTAAATAGACTTATCCTAACCATTTCTCTAACGGTTTATATACTTCTCTAAGAAAGTGAACAGGCCCGGGAAGATCCGGAAAGAAAAGCAGGAGAATGGCCAGCGACCAGCCGATGATTGTCAAAACCACAAAGGTTCGTCTTTCCTTTTTTTGGTATTTTTCAATTTTTTGCCATTCATATAAGTATATCCCAACCATAATGACAGTGATTCCGAGTATAGCCAGTATTTTCATTATTCTTCCACCTTTTCTTCAGGTATTCCTTGCGGGGAGGTGGAGCTGCCTGGTCTTTTCACCTTGACGTTGGTTTCCACTTTTACTTCCACTTCCGGAAATTTCTGTTCCCAATTCTCTTTTATCTTACTCCACTCTTTCGGATATTTTCTGTGAAATGCATCACCAAAATTAAAAACGTCGGCCTTCATCCCTCTTTGTACTTTTTCAAGAGTCAGATAGATTCTCTTTTCAAGCTCTTTTTCTAATAAGATTTCAAGGTTTTTAACTGTGTTAGGACTCATTACATTAAGGTTCGTTCCATTTTCGGCAACATCGTCATCTGTTTGGATACTTACTGTTATTTTCCATTTGCCATTTTCAATAACAGGTTGAAGAGATGTTCTAGACCGAATAAGATTAAAAGAAATCTTACCTTCTTTTTCTGGTTGAATAGTTACGGTTGCCAGGTCAATTTCATCTAGCACCCATAATAGGCCTCTTGTTGCCTCGGCATCTATGGAACCTACCATTTTATTATTTTTAAGAATGGCAGTTCCGTTTAGAGCCAATTTTTCGTCTCCTGTTTCGGTTGTTTTTTTTTGTACTAATGGGGCAGAGGCTCCTCTATGGTTTTTCGATAGCTTTTGCAGAAAATCTTTCAACGTAACGTCCTGCATTACTTGAAGGGAACTTAGATCCTTTAGTTTTTCAGAAGGAATACTCTCCAATAAGAGATCGACATTTAGTAACTCTTTGGCGTTTCCGTTAACAATAAATACTCTGGATTGAAGTCGAGGTTCCGGGTAACGAGCGAAAAAATCAATATGCTCGTGCAGGTTTTCTTTTGCGAGGCGATCCCCAATTACGATCACTTCATTATGGCCCCAAAATATTTGACGGGAGGTTTCTTGTTGCAGTTTGGACATCGCATCCATAATCGTTGCCCCTGTTAATGTTCGCTGCTCCACTGCTTTTCCGCCGCCGCCTCCCATTCCGCCTGTCTGGTCTCCACGAACATTACTAGGTATGGCAAACTGAATTGTGACTTCCACTTGTTCGTTTTCCGTTACATCTTCTGGTTTATCAATTCCTACAGCAACCACATATAAGAGATCATTTACTTCTCTTTGATCCCAGCAGCCGTTTAGCAGGGGACAAAGCAAAAGTAATAATAGCAGTAATTGAGATTTACGTAGAAAGTTTATCATTTGTTTGCCCCCATTCTTTTTGGTGAAGTGAAAAAAAACCTTTTGGGATAGCCCTTTTTTATACTGGATGAATCATCAACGACGTCAATATGTGAAATAAATCAGTATAAGTGCAACTAGGCAATCGCCTTACTTAAAGGTCTTGCGCTAGCTAGGTTTATAGGTAAGAAATTATAATATTTGGCGTTTTTGATGTCTAGCTTCAGCGCCCAGCAGCTCAGGCGCACACGATAAAGAGGAATTTTTGCTAAAAACGCCACGTCCTGTGGCATTGGCGACATGAGCACATCCTATGCGTCGACGTGTGCGATTTTAGTAGAAGTTCATTAAAATGAGCTGAACGTCTTATGTCTTCCCTTTCGACTCCGGGCCGCAGGCGACCCTGCTCGAAAGCTCCAGAACCTGTCGCGGCTGACCAGGGCGCTTGCGCTTTTCTTAAAAAAGCAGTTTTAATGAGTAGTAGATAATTTACGAACTTTTGCTACCACCAACAGTATCGTTGGAATGACTAGATAAAAAAGCGGAAGGTTGAAGGGAGAAACTCTTTTGAGATAGTCTGTCAGTTCAGGTAAATTAGGCGTCCAGACACTCATAACCGTCAATAAAAAACCAAACGGTAACACAAGCGGCTTATAATTCGATAGCTCTAGCCATTGCGCTGTTCCTAAAACGAGTACATAATAAAAAACGGATATCTTTATAAACACACTTAACACCCAAATAGCCATAATCACTGATTCCAGGTGTTCAAAAAAATCACCAACACTGATATATCTAGCGGCACTCATAATCGGGTATGTAAGCTTTACAGTCGTTTCACCAAAAACGAACAAACTGGTTATATTAGTAATTACCATAAGAATAACAACACTTACAATAGATATGATTCCCCACTTCATCCCTCCTTCACGTTCTTTTAAAAAAGGAAGCATAAAAGAAATGATCATAAACTCGCTGAACCAGGCAGCAGGCGAAGACGATGCTTTGATTATGGGCATTATTCCATTTTCAAATACCGGGTACATATTCTCGACATCCATCTCATTAAATAAAAATATAATGAGAAACAGAAATAATATCGTGACCGTCGGAATGAATAGTTGTGCCGTTCTTCCAACCACTTCGATACCACCGCGAACAGCGAAGGCGCAAACAAAAGCCATGGATGCAATAATGACAATCGAAGGGGTTTTTAACAAAAAATTGCCTGAAACAAATTCCGCATATTGCCTAAACATCACACTGGTCGTTTGCAGAAAAAATAAGATGTACACGAAAGAAAGAATTTTTGCTGGTATACGTCCGATAATCTTTTCACTATATTGAATGAATGTTTTTTTCGGAAAATATTTGTGTAATTGAATGATGACAAATAATGCTAAAAATCCAGCTATAGAAGCTGTAATGGGAACGATCCATAAATCTTGTTTTGCCTCTTTTGCCATAATGGCAGGAACTAAAAGAATAACGGTCGCTAAAATGGCTGAGTGCATCATGATCGCCATTTGCAATCCGGAAATTTTTCCTGTTTCCATTGCTTATCCCTCCCATATTTTTGGAATCGTTATGCTTTCATTAATCTCCCATTCCTTTTTTGGGGCCTGGTTTTTGGCCAGGAGCCTGGCGGTATTTATTATAGTCGCCGGTGAAATGAGGCCTTTTATTCAACTTGTACCAAGGTGCCCGTACAATGACATCTTTCAATTGAGAACCGTTTAAAGGGGCAACTGGAGATAAATAAGGGACCCCAAAGGAACGCAATGTGCACAAATGAGTGCCAAGCATGATAAGACCGAGCATAATGCCAAGCAAACCGAGAAAGGAGGCTAAAAAAATTAATGGAAAACGCAGTAATCGAATGCTTACACTCGCTGTATAACGAGGTATCGTAAAAGAAGCAATCCCGGTTATCGCTACCACAATAACCATAGGTGCGGATACAATCCCTGCTGTAACTGCGGCTTCGCCAATGACAAGAGCACCGACAATGCTGACTGCAGAGCCTATCTGTTTGGGAAGCCTTAATCCTGCTTCCCGCAATGCTTCAAATGTGAATTCCATCAAGAGAACTTCGACCAGAACGGGAAAAGGGACCTCTTCCCGAGAAGCTGCAATAGAAAATAAAAGAGCGGTAGGTATCATTTCTTGGTGATAGGTCATAAGAGCGACATAAACCGCAGGAAACATAAGCGCGATAAACAAGAAAACAAACCGTAACCAGCGAATGGCTGTCCCGGCCATATAGCGATTATAATAATCATCCCCAGATTGCATTAATGCAAAAAGTGTGGAAGGAACGATGATGACTAAAGGAGTGCCATCTATAATAATGACTACTCTTCCTTCCAATAAATTAGCTGCTGCTGTATCCGGTCGTTCTGACCGAAGCACCTGAGGAAATGGAGAGACGGGATCATCTTCAATCATTTCTTCTAAATAAGTGCTTTCTAACACACCGTCTATATCGATACGTTCCAATCGATTCTCTACTTCTTCAAGCAGCGTCGGTTCTGCTAAACCTTCCACGTAGCATATTGCAATTTCAGTTGTCGTATAACGCCCAATTTGTTTTGTCTTCATTTTAAATTGAGGACTTCTGATTCTCCGCCGTAACATGGTAGCATTCGTTTTAAGTACTTCATTAAAACCTTCACGAGGCCCTTGTACGACTGCTTCTGAAATGGGTTCCTCAATGCTGCGCTGATCCCATTTTTGCAGCCCAAAAGCAACGGCATGATCAAACCCTTCCATTAACACTATCGGTTTCCCGTAAGATAACGCCTGTGTTAAACGGTTGAAAGAATTAATTTCTTCTACTTCCGATACTGACAATACATTTTTAACTAAAACAGATAGACTTTCGTAATATTTGTCTATGCTTTCCTTCATTAATGGAGAAAGAATATGTTCATCGATTTCTTCCAAATTAGACATGCCATCAATGTATACGAGGAGTGCTTTTTCTTTTCGTGCGATAGAAAACTCACGAAAAACCACATCAAAACTGTTCTCATAAAGGAAACGAAGATTCTTTTCATTTTCATCAATGTTTTTAGATATAGGTGTCTTATCAGCAGGAGAAGTCGTCTGATCTCCCGTGGTGGTTTGTTTATTTTTTTGATTATTCGATCTTAATATTTTTTTTAATTTACGTCTCACTTTCTCTGTCCCCTTATGATCTTTCTTGCAAATAGTAAAACGGCAGAAACGTTTTTTTGCACTGATTAGGAAAGTATCAAATTTTAGCGTAGATGAATCATCGATGTCGTCAATATGCTGAGGAAATCAATATATATGCCACTAAGAAATCGCCTTCTCCTAAAGGTTCGTCTTTAAGGAGTATGTATAATTACAGGTAGTCAGTAAGTAATAGGTAATGATCTAGATATTTTTTAGCTATTCAATATTTTTCCTTGAATCTTCAAATTTATGCGCCTTTCAATTTTGCTGCCTTCTTCTAGCTGTAAGATTTCACCCATTCTTCTGATGATATATAAATGGCAGTTCAATCTTGCATCATGTTAAGATAAAACGGGTAATGATTTGTATGGAGGGAAGGCAATGGATTATTTGTATAATTGGTGGTATTGGTTTTTAGATCTTCCTTGGATTGATATAGGAATTGCGTTTGCTATATTTTTGCTTATTTTTATTTTCCGCAAAATTTTTACAGCCTATCTGTTTCGATTCGTGATGCGGTTTGCAAAGAAATCGCCGACCGATATATTTACGAATATGCTCGTTGCTTTTGAAAAGCCGATTCGCTTTTTTATCGGCGTGCTGGGAATTTATTTGGCGATTTTATACTTGCCTATTCCACGTGAACAATTAGGTTTAATTAATACTATATACAGGTCCATTATTATTGTTTGTGTAGGATGGGGGTTGTTTAATTTTGTTTCGACATCTTCGAGTTTGTTTGATAAAATTTCTCAAAAGATGGAAGACGGCGAAGACAGCATGCTTATTCCCTTTTTATCGAAGTTACTGCGTTTTGTCATTATCGCGTTAACCATTACAGTAGTGGCATACGAATGGGATTATGACATTAATGGATTTATTGCAGGGTTAGGTCTTGGCGGACTTGCTTTTGCGCTTGCTGCTCAAGATACACTCAGCAACTTTTTTGGTGGTATTATCATCGTCACGGAACGTCCGTTTAAAAATGGCGATTGGATTGCAACACCGACAGTCGAAGGGATTGTAGAGGATATTTCTTTTCGCAGTACGAAAGTGCGCACGTTTGAAGATTCCCTTGTAACCGTGCCGAACCGAACGTTAGCACATGAAGCGATTACGAACTGGTCAGAAATGGACAAGCGTTTAATTAGTTTTACCGTCGGTGTGGAGTATGCTACTTCAAGGAAAAAACTAGAGCGCGTAGTAGAAAGAATCGAAGACATGCTGCAAGAGCATGAAGACATAGACAAAGAGCTTATTATTGTGAAATTAAATGAAATGGGTGCTTCTTCCTACAATATATTTTTATACTTTTTCACCAAAACAACTGCATGGGTGGAATGGTTTGACATCAAGCAGAAAATGAACCTTGAAGTGATTAAAATTTTAGAAGAAGAAGAAGTCAACATTGCTTTCCCATCAAGGTCAATGTATGTGGAAAGATATCCAGAAGACTTTTACGCAGCACTTGAAGAAAACCATCAGAAGAAGACAACTAGAAAAGAAACAGTGGATGAATAACAGGTTCGACATTTCTGTGAATTCTTCTCACAAACCGGTAGATATTTTTAGAAGAACTATTTATAATAGGGTAGGCTTAAAGATCGTAAGAAAAACTCGGGGAATACTGTTAACCGACTTATTTTTAATGCTATACAGTGTAAAAAGGAGAAGATGATGATGGAACAACAGGAAACGATTTCGTTGTTCAAAAGCTTATCCGTTCATAAAGTACTAGAGCTCGTCCATCTTTTAGAACACTATGAAAGTGATGTATTCATGGAAAAAAAGAATACAGCAGCCAATGGAAAAAGTGTACTTGGCATGATGTCCGTATTTACAACCATTCGAATCGGCGACAAAGTTCATATGCGTGCAAAAGGGGCAGACTCTGATAAAGTGTGTTCGGCGGTACATTCTTTTCTTCAGGACGCCGGGGCAGAAGAAGATGTTCTCGGTTATTGGGAGGAAGAAGGCGTTGAAACTGTTGAAAAAGCAATGACGGCTTCCTTGAACCAATGGTCTCCGGATGTTCGGCATGTTGCAAAATCTTATTTAAAAACAACTCGTCATTAACGAAAAGCTGTTTCAGTAGCTGATTAATTCGATCAGCTAGTTGAAATGGCTTTTTTGTGTATTAAGAAAACGTTGTTTATGCGGCCCCCCTTACACGATATCAATCAAATTTTTCCAAGAAATATGCTTGTTATGTTGGCCTAACTGTCCGATATAATAGAGGAACTTGTTATTCGTAAAGCATAGAACCAAAAGTTCAGAAGGTGATACTTTTGCGATACACATTAACACAACATATCGAGCAGGGGGATAAATTAGCACGCCATATTTATGCCAGCGACGGCCGCATTTTATTAAATGCAGGCGTTCCTCTTACTGTTGGTTTAATCTCTAAATTACATCATATGGGGGTGCAGGCTGTTTATTTAGAAGAAGAAGCACTGAGTGATGTCACCATAGAAGAAGTGGTTACTGAAAAAACGAGAAGAACAACAGTTTCCAAGCTGGCCGAATCCTTTCAATATGTACAAAGCGGCGGCGACTTAGATGTGAAAGCGATAAATAAATCGGTATATGCTTTAATGGACGAAATCCTATTAAACAGTAATATTCTTTTAAACTTAACAGATATTCGAACAACCGATAACGCGTTATATATGCATTCAGTGAATGTTTGTATTATGGCTGTATTAACCGGAACGAAAATGGGGTTAGACCGTACAAAACTGCAAGAACTTGCAGTTGGCGCCCTGCTGCATGATATCGGAAAGATTCTTCCGGGAAGCAGAAGTTTAGATCAGCATCATTCTTGGATTGGTTTCAATTTTTTAAGAAAAAACAAAGAAATAAGCACGCTTTCCTCCCACATTGCGCTTGCACACCATGAGCATATCAACGGAAGCGGCCTGCCGCGGGGAATGAAAGAAAAAGATATTCACTTACTTGCCAGAATTACAGCTGTGGCTAACTATTATGATAATCTCGTAAATGGTGGTGGAGATTATAAAGAACCGCTGCGTCCTTTTGAAGCGTGTGAACATCTTTTAGGTTTTACCAATCAACGGTTTTCTTTTAATGTAGTCTGGAAGTTTTTACGAACCATTGCATTTTATCCAACCGGAAGCCAGGTGAAATTGACAACAGGTGAGGCAGGAATCGTCATCAGTCAGCACAAAGGTCTGCCCCAGCGCCCGGTCGTACGGGTATTTAAAGCCTATTCCAATCAAGGAAGAGATTATGATATTACCGACCTTGACCTTACAGAACATACAACTGTATTCATCCAAACGGGTGTCGAGTAGTTCATGGATCTCGTACTTCTTTTTTTAAAAAAGATAGAAAAATGTCGTTTGCCGTGGACAGCGGCAAATTTTTTTTATGGGCAATACCTAAAGTTAAAACAATCGGCGGATCAAAAGGAATCGCAACCAAATTTTCATCTGAACGAATCACCATATTTAAAAATACAGTAACTCCAAAGTTTCTTTCAGTTAATGATTTGGCCATCGAGATTTGATTTGTTTCAAAAGCAATTTGAGGACTTTTCCCCGCTAACTCTGCAGCCCGGTCAATTACTTTTCGCTGGTAGTATCCTTCTTTAAATAAAATTAAAGATTCATTTGCAATCTTTTCTAAAGAAATGGAGGAGCTAGAAGCAAGAGGATGAGAAGGAGGTACGACCAACATTAGCGGTTCCTGCAAAAAAGGGTGAATATCAAGCATCTCCGAGACTTCATCGACTACCACTGTTCCCATTTCCAGATTTCCTTCTAAAATTTCTTTTTCTATAGCAGTTGTGCCTGCTTCGTATATGTCTATTTCCATGTCTGGATGCTTTTCTTTAAAGAGAGACAGTTTGTCGGGAAAATAATACGACCCTACCATCGAGGGAATGCCAATTTGAACGGTGCCGCGTATTCCCTCTTTTATTTCTTCTAATTCTTTTTTTGTTTGGTTTATTTTTTGACGGATTTCTAACGCATGCTTTTTTAATACGCTTCCTTCCATTGTCAACCGCACGCTTCGTTTTTCACGAATGAAAAGGCGCAGACCTATTTCATCTTCAAGATTTTGAATAGATTTTGTAATCGAAGGCTGTGCGATTCGAAGTTCAGCAGCAGCTTTCGTAAAACTTTCGTGTTCGGTAACGGTCAAAAAGTAGATAAGTTGTTTAATATTCATTCTCTTCCCTCCTTAAATAACAAAAAGTTATCGATTTAATAATTATTATATATTTTATTTATGAAAAAATCACTGGTAACATAAATGGCATAACTCCATGATAGAAAGAAGGCCATTTGTCATGATCGATGTTAAAACAAAGACATTTTGGAAAGCAACGGCAGCATTAGGGGCTTCGTCTCTCCTCATATTTGCAAATATGTATTTTCCACAACCGCTCTTGCCGTTGTTTACAGAAGAATTTGGAATTTCCGAAACCGTGTCCAGTTTAACGATCTCTGTTTCTCTATTCGTGTTAGGAATCAGCTTTTTTCTATACACAGCTCTTTCTGATGCGTTTGGCAGAAGAAATATAATATTTATCGCAATGGTGCTTGGCACGCTTGGAACATTAGCGATTAGTATGGCTCCAACCTTTGAGTGGCTATTGGCAGCAAGAATTTTTCAAGCGGCAGCTCTTGCTGGAATTCCCGTGGCAGCAATGGCTTACATTAGCGAAGAGTATAAGATGAAAGCGATGACTGTTGCTGTAGGGATCTATATTAGCTGTAACAGTGTAGGAGGCATGGGCGGCAGAGTGCTAAGCGGGGTTTTGACAGACGTTTGGGACTGGCGAAGTGCCTTTGTTGTGATGGCCAGTGTCAGTTTTGTGTTGTTTTTTATCGTTTATCTTTTTTTGCCTCGATCCAAGCAATTTAAATCTAGACCATTTCAATTAAAAGAAGTGCTCGCCGATAATAAAGAGCACCTGGCCAATCCTGTGATGCGTTATGCCTATATTATAGGCGGGCTTCATTTTCTCGTGTTTATCGGCATTTTTAACTTTATAACTTATTACCTTAGCGGGGAACCGTTTCACGTCTCTACAGCGGTGCTGGGCTTATTGTTTCTTACGTATGGAGCAGGCACTGTCAGTTCAACGTTAGCAGGCAAAGCAGCACAAAAATGGCAGCAAACATCTTGTATTTTTATTGGAATTGGTCTTATGGCTCTTGCCCTGCTGTTATCGTTTATTCCTTCTTTTCCCGTTGTTATCATAGCGCTCTTAGTGCTTAGCTTTGGATTCTTTTTTGCTCATTCTAGTTCGAGTTCCTGGGTGACAAGGCATGCAAAAAAAGCAAAAGCAAGTGCATCAGGCTTGTATTTAACTTCGTACTATTTAGGAGGAAGCTTAGGCAGTTTTTATTACGGGTGGTTATGGCCGCAGTTTGGCTGGCCGGGTGTAGCAGCTGGTTCTCTTTTCCTTCTAAGCGTCACTTTTGTTTGTACAAAAGGAATGGCAAGAATGGAGGCAGGAGAAAAACAAGCAGTACAAGAATATGCCAAAACGGCTGATCAAAATGGATAATAAGATATGTTGAATATCCCCTGAGACTAAAGGCTTATTTTATTAAAAAGAACGTTATGAAGGTGTGAAAATAGGAATAGAAAGGTAATACATTATTATAAGCCGATGATCGCCCTGAAAACTTTTAGCGAAGTAATGGGGGAAAAACTATGATGAAAAAGATTTTGGTATTGCTTTTTATTATTGGAATGTTAACCAGTTGCATGGCCGAAGAAGAAGATAATACGCTGCCGGTAAAACAAGCTGAAAAAGCTGTTAAACTTGTCGAAGAGAAACAGCCGCCTAGTGAGGTAA
The DNA here is from genome assembly GCF_009765375.1 of Alteribacillus sp. YIM 98480. Taxonomy (GTDB): domain Bacteria; phylum Bacillota; class Bacilli; order Bacillales; family Marinococcaceae; genus Alteribacillus. Next base: position 127,893 of record NZ_VTOK01000003.1, on the reverse strand, counting down.
AAAGTGCAGCGGAGACAAAGGAAGGCGCTGAGGTATTTAATGAGCTGATTGCCCCGCTGCATGAAGAAATAGACATTTCTTACTTGAAAGAAGAGAAAAGCGATGTAGAAGAACGATTAGGAAGACCAGATGAAACCGGCTGGTTTGAAGGCGGAGAATTTTTAAGATATGGTGCTATTACATTTTTCTTTCACCCAAATACAAACGATGTAGAGTCCATTGCTGTAGAAACAAGCAAGACGGCGTTTGATCAAGAAAAAGCTGAAGAGGTGCTCGGTACTTCAGATAATAGGTTCTGGAACGAGATGGACAATTTATGGTCAGAAACCTATGAATTTGAAGATGGAAAAATTACTGTAGAAAAAGTATCAGAAGAGGCCAGTCAGATCTCTTATATATGGTTTGAAAGTAGAAAATAAGAATAGAAAAAGATCTCCAGATGCTGATGTCTGGAGATTTTTATTTGTGAGTGGCAGGTAGAAAAACTGGATTCAAGAGGAGAAGCGCTGGATGCAAGGGGGAAAAGTGCTGGGACAAGAAGGAAGCACTGAACTAACGAAGGAAGAGCTGAATCAAGTGGAAGAAGAGCTGAACCAATCGACGGAAGCGCTGAATAGAAGAAGAAAAGCGCTGAATGAATCGAAAAAAGAACTGAATGGAAGGGAAGAAGCGCTGAAGAAAAAGGGGAAAGTGCTGAAACAAGAAGGAAGCACTGAACTAACGAAGGAAGAACCTAATCTTTTCCACAACGATACCATTACCTTATCACTTCTGTAACATAACAGATAGAAATCAATAAAATGTGTTTCTCTGGTTAAACGTATGAAAAGCCGTTATATCAGTAAAAATATTTTCTGAATATTAAAACTTATATAAAACACTAACTTTTTTCCAAATTTATGTTGCATAACAGCGACTTCTGTTATATTATAATTAATAACAAAACAAACTGTATTAAAACAGTTTTAAACAGAAAGGGATAAGCTGGAAAGGGGCTGGCTGAATCTCTTCACTTTTACTATTACAAAGGAGATGAGAAACATGGGAAATATTCAAGAAGAAGCTAAAAAATTGCAAGAACAGTGGGAAACAGAGGACAGATGGATTGGCATTGAACGCCCTTACTCCGCTGAGGAAGTAGTAAAACTAAGAGGATCGTTGCAAATTGAACATACATTAGCAAAAACAGGTGCAAGAAAGCTTTGGGACCTGCTTCACAGCGAACCATATGTTAACTCTTTGGGGGCTTTAACTGGAAACCAGGCGGTGCAGCAAGTAAAAGCAGGTTTGAAAGCGATTTACTTAAGCGGCTGGCAGGTAGCAGCTGATGCCAATCTTTCCGGGCAGATGTATCCGGACCAAAGCCTTTATCCTTCAAACAGTGTACCGAACGTAGTAAAACGAATTAACCAGGCGCTGCAGCGTGCCGATCAAATTCAGCATATGGAAGGCAGCGGTGATACAGATTACTTTGCTCCGATTGTGGCGGATGCTGAAGCAGGGTTTGGCGGTCAGTTAAACGTCTTTGAACTTATGAAAAGCATGATAGAAGCTGGAGCGTCTGGAGTTCACTTTGAAGACCAGCTCGCTTCTGAGAAAAAATGCGGTCACTTGGGTGGAAAAGTACTTGTACCAACCCAAACAGCAGTAAGAAATCTAATTTCAGCGAGGCTTGCAGCTGATGTTAGCGGTACAGACACTATATTGTTAGCTAGAACAGATGCGGATGCAGCTGATCTTATCACAAGTGATATCGACCCAGTTGACCATGAATTTATTACGGGAGAAAGAACAGACGAAGGGTTCTATCGTACCAAAGCAGGCATGGACCAAGCGATTGCCCGCGGACTTGCGTATGCTCCTTATGCAGATCTTATCTGGTGCGAAACATCAAAACCAGACCTTGAAGAAGCAAAGCGTTTTGCTGATGCTATTCATGCGAAGTTCCCTGGAAAAATGCTTGCTTATAATTGTTCTCCTTCCTTTAACTGGCAGGCAAATCTGGACCAAGAAACGATTGAAAACTTCCAAAAAGAAATCGGTAAAATGGGTTATAAATTCCAATTTGTTACACTAGCAGGCTTCCATGCCTTAAACCACAGCATGTTTGAATTGGCACGCGGTTATAAGGAACGCGGCATGGGTGCTTACTCCGAACTTCAGCAAGCTGAGTTTGCAAGCGAAGCTGATGGCTATACAGCTACTCGTCACCAGCGCGAAGTTGGAACTGGTTACTTTGACGAAGTTTCTCAAGTAATCTCAGGCGGTACCTCTTCTACAACAGCAATGAAGGGGTCAACAGAAACCGCTCAATTCCAAAAAACAACTCAATCCTAAATAAAATGGGGCTGTTTTGGCAATGATTCGATGTCAAAACAGCCCCATATTAAGTTTCGTTATTCAAATGTCTATTTATCTATTATCTGCTTTTTTATAATGTAACCTTACTTTTTCTTTAGCTTCCGAACGGTTTAATAAAAAATAAAAGCCAGCAGCTGTTATAACTACAAGAATCGCACTGTATCCGAACATATGAGAAAAGCCGGTTATGGATACTACAATACCTAAAATATATGAACCTACCGCAATTCCTGAGTCATATAACATGAAAAACGTTGCTGTGGCATGACCGTTTCTTGAATCAGGCGCATACTGAACCGCTAAAGATAAGACGCAAGGCAGAATTGTTCCATATCCTACCCCAATAAGCGCAGCAGCTAAAAGAAATAATAATCCAGATTCAGCTATGCTTAATATAATTAACCCGCAGGAAAAAATAAAGAGACAGGGCAGGATTACAATTTTAGGCCCGCGCTGGTCAAATAAACGGCCGAGAAAAGGTCGAAAAGCCAGCATGGTCACTGCAAATACGAGAAAGAAATAACTAGACATATGACCTAATCCGATATTGGATGCATATACAGAAATAAAGGAAACAATACCAGCGTAAGCAAAAGCGACTAGACTGCTTATAAGAGAAATCGGCATTGCACGAAATTCAAAAAAGTTATCAAGGGACAGCTTTCTTTTCTGAAAAGATTCCTTTGGTTTTTCTGTTTCCGGAACGTTAACAAAAAACGTACATAAAACGCCTATAATCATAAAAATACTAAGAATAATAAACAAATGGTAAAAGGACATAAATTGGATGAGAGTCAATCCTATGAATGGACCAGCAACAACAGCTAGATTCATAGCCATTGTAAAATAGCCTAATCCTTCCCCGCGGCGCTCTGCGGGCAATGCATCTGCAGCAATAGCTGCTGTAGCGGTTGTAGCAATTCCAAAAGACAAACCGTGGATAAAGCGAAGGAGGATAAGAGCAGTAAAACCTTCTACCCACATATATCCAAAAGTTGTGATCGTAAACAAAAGAACGCTGATTTTTAATACTTTGCCTTTCCCGGCTCTCTCAAGCAAGTTCCCCGAAAACGGGCGGATCAAAATAGCCGTTAACAGCATCGATGTTACAATTAAGCCGCCTTGGGCTTCCGTACCTTTTAAATCATTAACAACATAGAGAGGGAGCGTTGTTAATAATGTATAAAAAATGACAAACACAATGAAGTGCACAAATGATATGCTAAAAAAATCTTTCGTCCAAATCTTTTGTGAAGAAGTAGTCATTTCATTCGTCACTCCTTTTCGTTCCCAATTTTTCTAATAGGTGATAAAGCTGGTCTTGTTCACTGTTTGATATGTGAGCAACGAACTGCTGTTCAAATTGTTTAATGGTCTTCATGACGTCAGGCAATTTTTCTTTTGCCTCTTCGGTTAAAACGACAATACGTTCCCGTTTGTCTTTACCTGGCTTACGGTGAATCCACCCGCTCGTTTCCATTCTCGCAAGTGTGCGTGTCATCGTCGGTGCTTCCACTTTTAAGTATTGCCAGATATCAGTTTGCGACATTGGACCTTTTTGACTGAGCACATACAAAATGGTCCATTGAGACGTATATAAGTCATGTTTTTGCAGATGTTCATTTAACTCTTTTGATAGTAGCCGGACTTTTTGATTTAACAAGTGAAATAATGCGCTTGTATCCATATATTGGCATCCTCCGATATTTACCCAGGTAAATAATTAACACCTTTACGATTATAGAGGTGTTGTAAACTAAAGTAAAGCCTGTTATATCAGTGGTAAGGCTTACATAGAGGTCATGCAGCCAAAAAAACCGCTCTTTGAAACAAGCGGACTGTTTAACATACTAGTAAGGTTATGAGTTGAAAATATGGGAGGCTGCTTCTGGGAAATCAATAATAGGATTGCGGTTTCCCTGTATTTCATAAGCTGCTTGATTGCGGTGTTTTTCATAAACAGAGACGGGGAACTGTTCGTGCCAGCATAGCAAAAGATCTATGTGTATCTGTTTGTAATAAGAGCGCTCAATCTTATTGGGATATCTTAATAAAAAATAAAGCATGGCTCTTGAAACGGCACCTTTTGCATATTCAGGCTCAAACCATTCATTCTCCGCTTTGCCGCAGCCGCTTGTTACTTTTTGAGCTCTTGTTTTTTCTGGGTCATAGTCTTTAAAATCATAATAAGGGAAATTACTTCGTATCGAATTGCAGACAGGGTCACAGGTGAACAAATGATGAATATCCCCGCGCATCGGTTCTTCTCTTTGAAACCAAGACTGCGGGACGACGTGCTCGCAATTAAATTTAAAGTTATTTTCTATGTTTATGACTTGATTTTTTAAAGAATAGTTATTTAGAGAGGATTGTTTTTCCAGCTCTTGTTTTCGCTTGAAAGCTGTCTCAAAATCTGCTTTGATCACATCTTCAGCCCGCCTGTTTTCTCCAGAGTAAATACTTGTTAACGTGCCATCTGGTTGTAAATCCACCCAAGGATACACGTATTCCGTCGGATTGTAGTTCACCTTGTTTATATGTGTTTTTGTAATAAGGTCATGTAATGATTGAATTACTTTCTCACTTGGCTGTGTTTCAAAGTCTATATGTTTAAAATATTCTTTTTTGGCAAGTCTGTCTTTTTCTTCGTTATAATACTCTTGCTTTTCTTTTTGCAGTTTTGTCTTTGTTCTGGAAACCCGGAATAATATATTATCCAACCGAAGGCGGTCTTTTGCCATCGGAAAAAGGAATTTTTGGTACATGGAAGTAAACCCTCCAACATTATTTTTTTAATATTTCACGATCGTTCCTCTCTTGGACGGGGCGGTGGTTGTCAGGAAAAATTTGTTGAAAACCTTGAATTTGCTCTTTTGACATTTCCATTGGTTGTTCAAAGATAATCCAACGTACTTCTTCTGTACATGGAGGGGTGGTTAAAGAGCCATTATAGTGAAAAGAGTTCTGTTCTTCTGGGAGAAGAGCTTGTAAGTCAATAGGTTCATCCATTGTAATATTATCGTTCTCAGAACCAGGCAAGTTTTTCCAGGCCTCAGACAGCTCTTTATGCTCCTCGCCTTCTTGAAGCATTACACCCATCACAGCTAGTTTACTGTTTTGATCTTCGTGGACGAGGTGCAGCTCCATATCATATTTTTCACCATTAAACTGATGCTCACTTGGAGTGTGAAAATGAAATTGGGAAAGTTCATATTCGTTTTCGTTGACCACTAAGCTGTTCACTTTGGATGGGCTTTTTGCTTGAACGGTATGCCCGTTATTAACAAGCGTAAACGAAGCGGTGTCATAATTGATTTTCATACTTTCTATGTTTTGGTCTTCTTCGGTTACTTGAGAAAATTCAATATCAATAGGGGATTGCTCACTGCCATCAACACAAGCTGCATAATCGGGGTCTAAATCACCCCAGTTCTCCGGCCCGGTATCTCCTTTATAAGACCACTCACCAGAGCTGTACTGGCTTTCTTCTTCGTTTGGGGTTTTTGTTTCTTTTGTGCTTTCTTGGCAGCCTGCAATCGGAAAAATGAAGGAAGCGGCTAAAAATGGATAAATGAGTTTTTTTGACATTTGCAGCATTTTCCTCTCTTATCTTATTATGTACTAAATACAATACAAGATGAAGAAGGAAGAGCAAATATGAGAAATACAAAAATAATAAAAACAGTGAGATCGTACTAAAAGGAAAGGGCTGGATTAGAGATAGGCATATCATATAAAATGAGCGTGTCTTGAGAAGTAATGAATGTTTATGAAAAGCAGGAAGGCTGCCTTGTTTCAAGACAGCCCTACGAGTTAGATTGGAAGTTTTTCATCAGCTAATAAAATACCATCTTCATCGACATACACCCAGGCTCCAGGCTTCCATTCAACATTAGCAAATCGGAGCAAAACCGCGCTTTCCCCTTCTCCTTTTTTAATTGATTTAAAAGGGTTCGTGCCTATTGCTCGGATTCCCACCGGCATCTCGTTGATTTCTCCTGAATCGCGGATGCAGCCATTGATGATGACGCCAGCGAGGTTTCTTTCTTTGGCAATGGCTGCAAGATTATCCCCCATAAGAGCGCAGCGCTTTGAGCCGCCGCCGTCTACTACGAGCACGCTGGCTTCTGGAATAGATTCGAGTGCTTTTTTTACCAGTACATTGTCTTCAAGCACCTTTACCGTGTGGATCGGTCCAAAGAATGAAGGTTTTTGTCCGAAGGATTGAAACAAAGGATCAGCTAAAAGAACCTTCTCATTATGTACGTCACAAATGTCTGCTGTTAACCCCATGTATTTGCCTCCTTTTCTATGTCTCTCCTTACATTTATTCGACATTATCCGGTTATTTCCTCTGTGAAATAACACAGAATGGTTTCCTTCTCCGGCCTCCTATGATAATCTATTGAAGAGAATGGATAAGGAGGCACTAGAACATGAACCAAATGGATGCAAATGAGATTATTAAATTTATTTCTGAAAGTGAAAAATCAACTCCGGTTAAAGTACATATTAAGGGAGATCAGCTAGAAAACATCGGATTCGGAAATGAGACGAAATCTTTTATTACGGGTACTACAGGTGTACTGTTTGGAGAATGGAATGATATTAAAAAAGCAATCGATGAACACGAAGATAAAATTGAAGACTACGTGGTCGAAAATGACCGCCGCAATTCTGCTATTCCGCTTCTTGACTTAAAAGATATCCCGGCGCGTATTGAACCGGGCGCGATTATCCGCGACCAAGTAGAAATCGGCAAAAATGCTGTTATTATGATGGGAGCTTCCATTAACATTGGGTCTGTCGTTGGCGAAAATACAATGATTGATATGAATGTGGTTATGGGAGGCCGAGCTACAGTAGGTAAAAACTGTCACATTGGTGCTGGTACTGTACTTGCAGGTGTTATTGAGCCGCCGTCTGCTCAGCCGGTTATTGTGGAAGACGGTGTTGTAGTTGGTGCAAACTGCGTTATTCTAGAAGGAGTTACTGTTGGAGAAGGTTCTGTTGTAGCAGCCGGCGCGATCGTGACAGAAGATGTTCCTCCAAATACAGTAGTAGCTGGAACACCGGCTCGCGTCATTAAAGAAATCGATGACCAAACGAAAGGTAAAACGGAAATGAAGCAAGAGCTTCGCCGTTTAAATGAAGAATAATATCCACAGGTTGAAGAATACAATGTAGTAGAAGAAAAGATGGAGACTGCCCGGCGCTTGTTGTTGGGCAGTCTTCCTTCTATCTATTTAAAACAAAACGTTCTTAATGGAAGGGAAGTAGAAAAAATGAACTGGATGGAGCTCGACCAGGAATATATGATGCCCACCTACAACCGTCTCCCGATTACGGTAGCCAAAGGGGAAGGCAATTATATTATAGATGAGAACGGCAAAGAATATTTGGATCTGTTTACCGGACTTGCGGTTAACATCTTAGGACATTCCCATCCCTATTTGATGAAAAAATTAGAAGAGCAGTCCAGGCAATTTTTGCATGTGTCTAATTTTTTCTTAAATAAGCCTGCCATTACACTGGCTCATCGTTTAATTGAACATTCTGTACAAGGAAAGGTGTATTTTGGAAATTCTGGGGCGGAGGCAACAGAGGCAGCTGTGAAACTAATTCACAAGTGGACCGCTTCTCAAGAGGAAACACGACAAGGAATTGTTGTGTTAAAAAACAGCTTTCACGGACGAACGCTCGGCGTCATTCGTTTAACTCGCCAGCCTGGAATTTATCAGGATTATCCCGCCGCGGATTATCCTGTGTATGAAACAGAGGCAGAGAATTTGATAGCACTTGAAGAAGTTTTGAAAGAAAAGAAGCCGGCCGCTCTTTTAATGGAGCCGGTGTTGGGTTCCGGCGGTATTATGCCTTTGTCGAACACATTTTTACAAGAAGCGGAGAAGCTGTGCCGGCAATATAATGTCTTGTTATGTATGGATGAAATCCAAACCGGCATGGGGCGTACGGGAACATTGTTTGCTTATCAGCATGCCGGAGTGGAACCTGATATTATTTTGTTTGCCAAAGGAATTGGAGGCGGTCTGCCGCTTGGCGGATTGATTGCCAAAACGGGCTTAGATGAACTTTTTCAGCCAGGCGATCATGGTACTACATTTGGACCTTCTCCATTAAGTGCTGCACTTGGAAACGCGGTGCTTGACGTATTAATGGAACAAAACGGTTTGGAACATGGAAGGGAAAATGCGGAGTATTTGCTTAATCAGCTAGAGGACTTGCAAGTTCGGAGTGATAACAAAATAAAAGAAATTAGAGGAGCTGGCATGATGCTTGGTGTTCTTCTCGATGCAAGCGGAGAAGAGGTGAAATACTTGCAGCAGCAGCTCCTAAAGAGAGGATTTATGGTCAATATTACGCAAGGCACAATTATACGTCTGCTGCCGCCTTTAACATTGAAAAAAGAAGAAACCGATGCGTTCATTCTTGCCCTTGAAGAAGAACTGGCGGCAAGAAGAGGAGGCGTGAAGACAACGTGAATAAAGAACAGCTTGTAAACATTCGCAGAGAACTTCATCAAATACCAGAACCAGGATTCGAGGAATTTAAAACTCAGCAGTATGTAAAAGAAAAAATTGCTGGAATGCCTCAGGATTTTCTTACCATAGAAGAATGGAAAACCGGACTTTTTGTGTTTGTCAAAGGCTTTGAGGGCCATAAAACACTTGGGTATCGCACGGATATGGATGGCCTTCCTATAGAGGAAAACACGTCTTATTCCTTTCGGTCACAGCACGAAGGGATGATGCATGCTTGCGGTCATGATCTTCATATGACAATTGCACTCGGTATCCTGGAGCATTTTGCGCATAATCAGCCAAAAGATCATTTATTATTTCTGTTTCAGCCAGCAGAAGAAGGGCCTGGGGGCGCGAAACCAATGCTTGCTTCAGACGCATTCCAACGGTTTAAGCCCGATGAAATGTATGCCCTTCATATCGCACCTGAATATCCTGCAGGTACGATTGCAACCAAACCAGGGCTTCTTTTTGCCAATACATCAGAGCTGTTCATTGATTTGAAAGGAAAAGGGGGACATGCGGCTTTTCCTCATACAGCAAACGACATGGTAGTTGCAGCGAGCCATCTTGTAAGCCAGCTGCAAACGATTGTCGGTCGAAATGTAGATCCTCTTGACTCAGCTGTGGTGACGATTGGAAAAATCAGCGGAGGAACGAAGCAAAATATTATTGCGGAAACGGCACGTCTTGAAGGAACGATCCGAACGCTTTCTATAGACAGCATGGAAAAAGTCAAACAACGCATTCGTTCACTGATAGGCGGGATTGAAAGCGGGTTTGATTGTGAAGCTTTCATTGATTGGGGTGCTAACTATTGCCAGGTATATAATAATGAAGAGCTTACCCAGTCATTCATGGATTTTAGCAGAGAACGACGGGAAGTGGAGCTGGTCGAATGCAGCGAAGCGATGACTGGAGAGGATTTTGGCTACTTTTTAGAAGATACACCAGGGGTGATGTTCTGGCTAGGGGCTGATACGCCATACGGGCTTCACGATGCACGGATTGAACCGAGTGAAGCAGCGATCTTTACAGCTGTTTCACACATGATTGCCTTTTTTTCAAAAAATCAATAAACCAGGGCTTTCTGTTTCCGAATTTCCTCTTCCAAAAATTAATTCTTTAAGTGTGGTATAATAAAAAGAGGAACAAGAAAGGGATGGGTTTATGGCTTATTATAATGGCAAAAAAGAAGCGCCGCCTGAAGTGGAAACAAAAGTCTGGTCATGTACGAATGCCGATTGTGCAGGGTGGATGAGAGAAAATTTTACGTTTGAAAGTGAGCCCAGTTGTCCTTTGTGCGAGTCTGAAATGAAAAAAGACACAAAAACATTGCCGCAGATAAATTAAGAAAAGGAAAAAGCCGTCCTAAGCTGGACGGCTTTTTCGTTTGGTCTATGAAATGAATAGACAATAGTTCTGTAATAAATCCATTTCGTTATCGTTGAAACGTCGTGCTTATAACCTGACGAACAAGGTATCCGCAAAGCGTCTCAAAGTTAATGAAAATCTGCTAGCAGCAGATTTCTGTCAAGTTTATGCGTTTTGTTTCTTTTCTACATAGACCTGATGAGGGAACGGGATCTCAATACCGTTTGCGTCCAGTGCTTCTTTGCATGCTTTACGCAATTTCCGCTCGATTCCCCATTGCTCCATATTTTCTGTTTTTCCTAAAATACGAATCACCACATCAGAATCACCTAACGTCTGTACCCCAAGCACGTCTGGTCCTTCTTTAATAGCTGGTTCCTCCGCAGCCATTTTGTCGCACACATCTTGTAAAACAGTAATCGCTTCATCCACACGGTCATCATAAGAAATACTGATATCGACCATGGCTCTCATATTTCCTCTTGAATGATTGTTAACCGTACTGATTTCCCGGTTTGGAACAAAGTGAAGGGTGCCGTCAAATCCACGAATCTGGGTTGTGCGAAGCCCTACTTCTTCTACAACACCATCCACCCCGGCAACGGAGACGTAATCTTCCACATCAATCTGTTTTTCAAGCAATATGAAAAAGCCTGTAACAACGTCGCTGACCAGACCCTGTGCACCAAAGCCGACTGCTAGTCCGATAATACCTGCACTGGCGATAATAGAGGCAATTGGCAATCCGAAAATGCCGACGATAATAGTAATGAAAATAAATATTAAAACATAGGAAAATACATTAATACTCAGCTTTAAAAGTGTTTGCACCCTGCCTGGGTGCATGTTCCGCTGTTCCTGCATTTTAGAAAAACTGCGGTTAATTATGTTTTTTCCAATTGCTCTAGCAATAAAAAAACCAATAATGGCGAGCAGGATTTGTAAAATAAAGAGAACCGTTCCGCCTATAAAGGTTCCCCAAAAAGCATTTTCCATCATTTGTTCCATATAAACACTCTCCTATTAACCGATTATCACCATGCCATATTCCCTCTTTATTCAGAACAGAACACGATAATTTTCAACTTTCGAGCACAAGTATAACACAGCAAAAAAACAGCTTCGAGCAGATTGTTTTACATGCTTGTCATTATTTTGTACGCTTTATATGGAGGATGAGAAATAAAGACCCTTTATTCTCAATATTTATTAAGAACTTTTTTAAGAAAAAATGGTTTTTATTCTGTGGATAAGGGTAATGCTATATGTGGAAAGTTTATAATTATGAGCTTTTATTTAAATTAATTACAATATAATATTGACTTTAATTTGAAGCTCATATTATAATACAAATGGTCATTTAAAAAAAGAACATTCATTTAAAGGAGTGGAAGTAAATGAGCGAAAAGCGCATGGTAGCTAAACAAGCCCCACGTTTTGAAATGGACGCTGTAATGCCAAATAAAGAATTCGGTAAAGTAAGTCTGGAAGACATTATGAAAGAGGACAAGTGGACAGTACTCTTCTTTTATCCAATGGATTTCACTTTCGTATGCCCTACAGAAATCACTGCGATGAGTGATCGTTACGATGAATTTGAAGATCTTGATGCAGAAGTAATCGGAGTATCCACTGATACAATCCACACTCATAAAGCTTGGATTAATACATCCCGTGATGATAATGGTCTTGGCGACCTTGAATATCCGTTAGCAGCAGATACGAACCATCAAGTTTCTGAAGACTTTGGTGTTCTTATTGAAGATGAAGGCGTTGCACTTCGCGGACTATTCATCATCAGCCCTGAAGGAGAGCTTATGTATTCCGTTGTAAATCACAACAACATCGGCCGCGATGTAGACGAAACTCTTCGCGTGCTTCAAGCTCTTCAAACTGGCGGACTTTGCCCTGCAAACTGGAAACCAGGTCAAGAAACTTTAAGTGTATAATAACGAATGAAGAAAGATCGAGGTCTAGCAGCAATGTTAGACCTTTTTCTTTCATTAATAAAACAGCATCAAACAAATGGCGACATTCGCTGTATATGTTTGACGAAAGTTACGTTTTTGTCATATTGACAAGATATTTTTCTCTTTTTATAGAATACATTGTAAGGAATACAGGACAGAGGAGGAAAACAGACAATGGCACTGAAATTAAGATCAGAAATGCCTGAAATTACTGGAGCTACCACTTGGTATAACGGCGAAGTAACAAAAGATGACTTAATTGGCGATAAACCAACATTAATCCATTTTTGGTCAGTCAGCTGCGGATTGTGCAAAGAAGCTATGCCAAAGGTCAATGAATTTCGGGACGAATACAAAGAAGACTTAAATGTTATTGCAGTACACATGCCTCGTTCCGAAAAAGACCTTGATCTTGATCAAATTAAAGAAGTAGCCGATGAGCATGGGATTACCCAGCCAATATTTGTTGATAATCAACATAAATTGACCGATGCTTTTGAAAATGAATACGTACCAGCTTATTATGTGTTTGACTCCGATGGAACACTGCGTCATTTTCAAGCAGGCGGAGGCGGCATGAAAATGCTTACGAAACGAGTGAACCGTGTACTGGGACGCAATGAAAAAAAATAACGAATCATTTTAGCTGCGGGAAGAACCTGCAGCTTATTTTAATTCCACTATATACATCTACACCGTTCATATATGTGATGGACGTGTATATATGAAAATAGTAAATCGAATCGGGCACTGGGCGCAGCATCCTGTTAAAACCTTTAAGACAAGATCCCTTTCAGCTGTTGACCATCTAATTCTTCACCATAGTGGTGTTTCTTCTGGCACTCCTGCATCGTATGCACAGTATCACGTTCACACGAATAATTGGCCGGGCATTGGGTACCACTATGTCATTCAGCCAGAAGGGACTATTTATAAATGTCAACAGCTAACTACGATTTCTTATCATACTGGCAATTTCAACACAAAGACAGTTGGCATTTGTTTGTCTGGTGATTTTTCTCATTCCACTCCCCCAAAGCCGCAGTTATCGGCAGCCTATGAGCTTGTAAGGCAATTAATGTTAACATTAAGGATTTCAGAAAATAACGTTCTCGGTCATAGAGAGTGTAAGGGACATGAAACAAATATATGTCCAGGTTTTAGCATGTCAGCATTTCGTAGCAACATCAGCGACGACGTTTCAAAAAAAAGAACTCGTCCTCTTCTAAAAAGGGGAGCTGCCGGGCACTATGTTCGAGAACTACAGAAAAGGTTAAAGGAAAAAAACGTTTCCCCCGGAGGAATAGATGGGATATTTGGTACACAAACCGAACAAGCTGTTCGTATATTTCAAAAAAGAAAAAACTTGCAAGTAGATGGGATAGCAGGTCCTAACACGTGGGAGATGCTGTTACAATAATGTTTTGCGCATGGTGTTAGAATCAGTTAAAATGATACAATAAAGAGCAGCTGGCACATTGAAACAACGGAGGAGAAATCGATGAAAAAGCAATTTGCTGTAATCGGGCTAGGGCGTTTTGGAGGCAGTATATGTAAATCACTGGCTTCAGAAGGTATGGACGTGCTGGCTATTGATTCAGATGAAGACAAAGTAAATGAATTTGCACCTATCGTCACGCAAGCAGTGATTGCTGACAGTACCGATGAAAAAGCACTGCGAAGCCTCGGTATTCGAAACTTTGACCACGTGATTGTGGCGATCGGAGATAACATTTTAGCGAGCATTTTAACAACACTTATTCTTGAAGAAATGAATGTGAAACATATTACCGTTAAGGCTCAAAACGACTATCATGAAAAAGTATTAGCTCGTCTAGGAGCAGATGAGATTGTCCATCCGGAAAGAGATATCGGAGTGCGAATTGCTCACAATGTGGTGTCTAAAAATGTTCTTGATTATCTAGAACTTTCTGATGAGTATAGTATCGTAGAGCTTGCAGCTGGCCGTACCATAGACGGAGAAACTATCATTGACCTTGATCTGCGTTCAAAGTATGGCTGTAACATATTAGCGATCAAACGAAATGATGATATTCGTGTTTCACCGAGACCAGAAGAAGTAATTAAAGACGGAGATGTCTTAATTGTAATCGGTGCGGATAATGATATAAACCGCCTGGAAAATCACTGGATTGATGCAACCTAAGATAAAACAGGCCGGCATAGAAATGACTATGCCGGCCTGTTTTGTTGATTATACTTCCATGATGATAGGAAGGATCATCGGTTTTCTTTTTGTTTTGTCATATAAATATGGCGAGAGCTGCTCGATTATTTCATTTTTAATTTCGGACCACTGTGTTGTTCTTCGTTTCATCACTTCATCAAGATGTTTAGTCAGCCGAGCCTGGGCATCGTTGATTAAGTCACTTGACTCTCTCATGTATACAAATCCTCTAGAAATAATATCCGGTCCAGCAGAGACTTTAAAGTTTTTCATATCTATGCTTACAACAACAACAACAAGACCTTCTTCTGAAAGAATGCGGCGGTCGCGCAGCACGATATTCCCGATATCTCCGATTCCATTTCCGTCAACATAAACCGATCCGGATGGAATTTTTCCTACTACTGCAGCACTTTTTCTCGTTAAAGCTAATACTTCTCCATTTTCCATAATAAATGAATTTTCTAATGGAATGCCGCAGTCTTTCCCTAGAACGGTGTGCATTTTTAACATCCGGTATTCACCGTGAATTGGCATAAAGTACTTTGGTTTCATCAGGCGAAGCATTAACTTTTGTTCCTCTTGGCCACCATGTCCGGAAGTATGGATGTTATTTAGTGAACCGTGAATCACGTTTGCCCCGGCTCTGAATAATTGATTTATAATTTTATTTACGGATAGCGTGTTTCCTGGAATAGGAGAACTCGAAAACACTACAGTGTCTCCTGGAATAATTTGGATCTGCCGGTGTGTACCGTGGGCAATTCTAGATAACGCAGCCATTGGCTCGCCCTGGCTGCCTGTGCATAATATCGCCGCTTGGTCATCAGGAATCCGGTTTAATTGGGAAGGTTCTACAAATGTTCCTTTTGGCGCTTTAATATATCCCAATTCCTGTCCAATCGTAATCGCAGACTCCATACTTCTTCCGAACACTGCAATTTTACGCCCATCCCTGACAGCTGCTTCGACGGCTTGCTGCAGTCTGTAAATATTGGAAGCGAATGTAGCAAAGATCAGCCGGCCTTCCGCTTGACGAAGAATGTTATCGATGCTTTTACCGACTTTTCGTTCAGACATTGTAAATCCAGGTACTTCGCTGTTCGTACTGTCAGA
Organism: Alteribacillus sp. YIM 98480; assembly: GCF_009765375.1. Lineage (GTDB taxonomy): Bacteria > Bacillota > Bacilli > Bacillales > Marinococcaceae > Alteribacillus. The sequence goes on along the minus strand of NZ_VTOK01000003.1, from coordinate 112,345 downwards.
TAAAAGGCAAAGTACACCTTCTTCACCGATCTGAGCCATTTTTGATAAATTCGCTGGTTCACCAACTGGTGTGAAATCAAATTTGAAATCACCAGTATGAACAATATTCCCTTCCGGCGTATTTACCACAATACCTAGTGAATCTGGAATACTGTGGGTTGTCCGGAAAAAAGAAATTTTTGTTTTTTTAAATTTAATTTCTTGGTCTTCTCTCACTACATTTAATTTGGCACGTCGAAGAAGTCCGTGTTCTTCGAGTTTACCCTTTAATAGACCGACGGCAAGCTTTCCGCCATAAATCGGTACGTTTACTTCACGGAGCAGATAGGGGATGCCGCCAATGTGATCTTCGTGTCCGTGAGTAATGAAAAGGCCTTTAATTTTTTCTTTATTACGGACGAGGTAGGTATAATCAGGTATAACGTAATCAATCCCGAGAAGTTCGTCTTCTGGAAACATAATTCCGGCATCGATGAGAATAATCTCATCTTGATATTGTATGGCGTACGTATTTTTACCGATTTCGCCTAAACCTCCGAGGGCGAAAACCGCAACTTGATGTTTTTTTATCTGTTTCATTCTCTAAAGTTTCTCCACTTTGAAGTCTTCGTTTTTTTCTTCAAATTTCAGGAGGTTTTCAGAAACCGGTTGAACAAGTTCGATATTATAATTTTTATCCGCCAATTTCCGCCGTACTTCTCGTTCCGTTTCCGCTTCAATAAACATTGCATCCGTGTTCTCTCTAACTGGTACTTCTTGAAAGTTTTTCTGATAAAAAACTTTGTAGATCATCGCTCAATCTCTCCTCTTTCTGTCGTCTTCTTTCTGATTTCTATATACATAAAGAAACGTCACCTGCAACTGTTATGAAACAGCAGGTGCAGTAACTTCGTATAAACGTTCATGAAAAACATCCTACTATATATTATAAATCAAACATCCGATATTTTCATCTCTGCCATTAATAAGTGCTTCATGAAGAATCTGGATAACCCGTAAGACTCAATTAACAAATTGTAATCGATTTAAAGCATTTTTTCAATAGGCCTCCGCTTACACAGGAAAATACCGGTGTTTTGGTAACAAGTTTTTGCACCGCTTAAGGAGTTTTTTCCGCCATCTTTTGAACATATATATTCCCCTTTCCATTTCATCTTAATTATATTTTGCCTAATTAAAATGAATTACGTCGGTACAAATTTTGGTAACTGCTGAACTGAACAAAAGGAAAGAGGTATGTTAAAATGAACATGGTGAAAATAAGAGAGAAAGAAAAAGATTAAATGGATAGGATGAGGAGTAATGAAAAAACCATCGATCGTCTTTTTTGACATAGACGGAACGCTGTATACGCAAGAAATGACACTGCCTGAATCTTCAAAAGAAGCGATTAAAGCCATTAAAGATGACGGCATTTATGTAGCCATCGCAACGGGACGAGCTCCTTTTATGTTTGAATCGCTGCGTGAAGAATTAGACATTGAAACGTTTGTTAGTTTTAATGGATCCTATGTTGTTGCTGAAGGAGAAGTTATTGAAAAACGGCCGCTAGAAACAGAAAAAGTAGAGGAGCTTCAGCTGGCTGCAGGTTCTGAAAGTCACCCGATGGTTTTTTTAGACCATGAACAAGCAGCTGCAAACGTTGAAAATCATTCTCATATTTTGGAGAGTTTAGGGGATCTGAAAATGCCGTACCCACCTCTGAGTGAAAATTTTTATAAACAAAAAGAAATTTATCAAGCTTTATTGTTTTGCGGAAAAGAAGACGAAGATCTGTATAAAAATAACTATGGAACCTTTCATTTTGTAAGGTGGCATAAACGAGCACTTGATGTACTTCCTGCAGGCGGCTCAAAAGCAGAAGGAATCCGGGCCGTTGCTAATCATTTAGGTTATACAATGGAAGATACAGCAGCTTTCGGCGATGCTTTAAATGATATGGAAATGTTAACGGAAGCAGGGATCGGAATAGCGATGGGCAATGCTTTAGAAGAAGTGAAACAAGCAGCCGACATCGTGACGTCCCCGGTATATGAAAACGGTGTTCAGCAAGGATTAAAGCGAATCGGTTTATTATAAGAAAAAAGCGAGCCTGGATGGATTATTTTCCGGCTCGCTTTTTGTACTTTTGGAAAGTTAAAATTTGTAAAGGATCAAAGTATAAGAAAAACTACAGCTTTCGTCATAAGGGTTCGGCAAGCAGAGTTTTTTCTAATATAAGCCTTATAATTTTGGAAGCTCTTTTGTAAAGGAATCGTTATAGCCTTCAATCCTGTCATAGAACATGATGCCGTTGAGGTGGTCTAGTTCGTGCTGAAAAACAATAGCAGGAAGTCCTCGAAGTCGTAATTTTATTTTTTCATTTTCCAAGGTAACAGCTTCGATCGTAATCCTTTTATAACGAGGAACATTTCCAGGAACTTCGCGATCTACCGACAAACAGCCTTCACCGCCTTCTAAGAAAGTGGTCTCTACCGAATGGCTGATAATTTTAGGATTATAAAAACCATAGCTATATAAATTATCTTTATCATCGGTAACATGCATGGCAAACATCCGCTTTGTAACTCCAAGCTGAGGAGCTGCAAGTCCGACACCGGAGCGTAGATTATATTTTTCTGCTATTTCAGGGTCCTGACTGTTTTTTAGAAACTCCAGCATCTTTTCTAATAATTCCTTATCTTCTGACGCTGGCGGAAGAGCAACTTCTTCTGCTGCCTCCCGTAACGCCGGGTGACCTTCACGGACAATATCCTTCATTGTAATCATGTGCATCCCTCCACTTGCTGCAACAATATATAGATCGTTAGAAAAATTTGGTGGCTGCCATGTAAAAGAAGCCCTAAAAATCCCACGTCCTGCGGCAGCATTCGTAAGTCCCGTTGAATGCCGTTGTTTTGCTTATCTGTTGAGCAATAAATTTTAAAAGAATAAAAGGTAAAAGCATCATCTTTTCGTGAAATAAGTATATCAAAAAAGCAGAGCATTCAAAAGAAAAAGAAAGGTCCGTATAAAATGCGGACCTTTCAGGGGTTCAAAAATTAATCTTTATAACCCAATTTTGATGCTCCGACAATAATAAGAAGTATGAACAACACTACGATTAGCGCGAAGCCTCTTCCGCGTCCATAACCATAGCCTCCGCCATATCCACCGACCATGCCTGGGCCGACATTATTTTGAACGCCGCCGACCATCCCTGGTCCGGCATTATGATGGGCACCGCCGACCATACCTGGTCCGTAATCACAACAATGGTTTCCCCACATAGCTTATACCCTCCTTTAAACGTGGAATGCCTTGTATGGGGCATTTCCCTAATACCTTATGTAAAAAAAAATAAAGTGGCTGGGCAAAAACCCAAAAAAGTTGATGTTATGAAGAAAAATAAATAAGCATACATTCAATTAAACCCAAAAATCTTATGCTTTTTCGTTCATTGTTGAAGGTTCGGTATGTGGATCGAACTTCAAATGAGGAGAGGAGCAGCTTTCTTATTCTTTAACTATGTTTAAGGATCAAAGTATAAGCAAAATTACGGCTGCAGCCATTAGGGCTCGGTGATAAGCTCTAATATTGATTTAGTGTGTGTATTGCTATATGATTGTGGGGTAAATAAAGTATGGGAAATGCGAAGGAGCAATATTCGACTGAAAGCGGTTTAAGAATGGGGAGGGTATGACCGTGCTGGTACATAAAAAAAAGACTTTCTTTTTAGCTGCCATTATTTTATTCATTTTAAGTGCATGTGGAAACAATCCAGAAGAACGTGTATATTCTCATTTAGAAGAAGCGGTTTCTTTAGAAGAGACATTTGAAGAACAACAAGAGCCATTAATGGAATTAGAAGAACAAGAACAAAATATATATGAGGAAATGCTTTCGCTTGGGACAGAGGATCTAGAAGAAATAGAAGAGCTTGCAGATGAAGCAATCAACTATGCAGATGAACGAAAAGAGCTATTAGATAAAGAAAAAGAAAGCATTGAAGAAGCATATGAAGAGTATAAACTAGGTGAAGAAGAAATGAATAATGTAGAAGGTGTAGAAGAAGAAGCAGACGCCGTACGAGAGGCGATGGATCAACGCTACAATGCTTATCAGTCTCTTTATAACAGTTACGAATCAGCAATAAGTGATGACATTGCCCTATATGAAGCTTTCACAAAGGAAGATTTGTCTATTGAAGAATTACAGACCTACATTGATGAAGTAAATGAAGCGTATCAACAAGTTATAGATAACAGAAATTTGTTTAATGATTATACAGATGAATATAACGAAGCCAAACAAGCATTTTACGAAGCTGCAGGTCTAGACATACAAACGGAAGCCTCTGAACAAGAAGAGTCTGCTCAGGATAACGATGAAGAAACAGAAGAATAAAGAACAGCCCGTGTATATGAAAAGCTGCTAAATGAAGAGATCCCCTCTCTTTTTTAGCAGCTTTTTTCATTTTTTAGTTTAACAATGTTAAAGGTTCAACGTATAAGAAAACCAACAGTATCTGCCCATAAGGACTTGGCGGCAAATCTAGTTTTTTCTAAGAATTCAGTGAATGATTTTGTGTTATAAGAAAGAAATTTTTGTGAATACGCTTACAATCGTAAAACCTGTTTATAGCAAAATGTTGAATGATATATAACAGTATTTAAAATGATACAATAATTAATAAACGAGAAAAGTCTTAAAAACGTTTAAGCAAAAAGGATTGACGAATCTTTTTGTTTTAGTATATTCTTATCAGTGGGCAGGGTTGTTTCATTTTTATATAAGCATAAGTGAAACAGAATCTGAAAACTGTTAATAAAGTCAATTGATTATTGATAAGTGGTGAAGGGTAATATGAAGATAAAAGGTAAGTAAAACATCAAAAATTGATGTTTTCTGCGGTATCTGGTTACCCTAAGGTTTGTAAGTAAACGGCAGAACAATGGATTCATTGTTTAGCTAATGGTGATGGTAAGAGACCGGGATGTTTGAAGGGTTAGTATTTCATAAACTGGTTCTCTTTCTCAATATAGTGTTAAATCACAAGCCAGCATATTCAACCACGGAAAGAAAGGAAGAGGTGAACATTTGTGGCTACCAAAACATTGGAGCAAGTTGAAGGTCACTTTGAAATGTTTCAGATTTTAAATGAAGAAGGGGAAATTGTTAACAAAGACGCCCTTCCAGATCTATCAGATGAAGAGTTACAAGAGTTGATGAGACGTATGGTGTATACGCGCATTTGGGACCAGCGTGCCATTTCGTTAAATCGACAAGGCCGTTTAGGTTTCTATGCACCTGTAGCGGGCCAAGAAGCATCTATGCTCGGTTCTCAGTTTGCATTGGAAAAAGAAGATTGGATTTTACCGGGTTATCGTGATGTGCCGCAAATCGTTTGGCACGGTCTTCCGCTTTACCAAGCCTTTTTATATTCCCGCGGCCATTTTCACGGCGGTCAATTTCCAGAAGAAGTAAATGCGCTCATGCCGCAAATTATTATTGGTGCTCAGATTGTACAAACAGCTGGTGTAGCACTTGGTTTGAAACGAAAAGGAAAAAATAGTGTTGCGATTACTTATACAGGGGACGGCGGTGCTTCACAAGGAGATTTCTATGAAGGAATGAACTTTGCTGGAGCGTATAATGCACCAGCCATCTTCGTCGTACAAAACAATCAGTTTGCAATTTCTGTTCCAGTAGAAGAGCAATCTGCAGCAAAAACAATTGCTCAAAAGGCAGTAGCGGCTGGTATTAACGGAGTTCAAGTCGACGGAATGGACGTGCTGGCTGTATATGCAGCAACAAAAGAAGCACGGGAAAATGCCGTAAATGGAGATGGACCTACATTGCTTGAAACGATGTGCTACCGTTACGGCCCGCACACTATGGCCGGTGATGATCCTACTCGTTATCGTACGTCTGAGCTTGATGATGAATGGGAAAAAAGAGATCCGCTTGTGCGCTTCCGCAAGTACCTTGAAAGCAAAGATCTATGGTCTGAAGAAAAAGAAAATGAGGTTGTAGATCAAGCTAAAGATGACATAAAAGCTGCAATTAAGAAAACAGACGATACACCGAAGCAGAAAGTGTCTGACTTAATTGAAATCATGTTTGAAAAGCTGCCTGTGAATTTACAGCAGCAACTTGAAGAATATAGAGAGAAGGAGTCGAAGTAAGCTATGGCGCAAATGACAATGATTCAAGCAATAACTGATGCGATGCGTACGGAGCTGAAAAACGACGAGAATGTTCTTGTTTTCGGTGAAGACGTTGGACAAAATGGTGGAGTATTCCGGGCCACAGATGGACTTCAGGAAGAATTTGGGGAAGAACGAGTTTTTGATACACCGCTTGCAGAATCAGGAATAAGCGGTCTAGCAATAGGACTTGGTTTAACAGGGTTTCGTCCGGTTATGGAAATTCAGTTCTTCGGTTTCGTATTTGAAACAATGGATGGAGTTGCCGGCCAAATGGCGCGTATGCGTTATCGTTCCGGCGGACATTATCATTCACCAATTACCGTTCGTTCTCCGTTTGGAGGCGGTGTGAAAACACCTGAGCTTCATGCTGACAACCTTGAAGGATTGATGGCGCAAGCGCCAGGTCTAAAAGTGGTCATTCCTTCTACACCTTATGATGCAAAAGGACTGTTACTTGCATCTATCCGTGACAATGACCCAGTTATTTTCTTAGAGCATATGAAATTGTATCGTTCCTTCCGGGAAGAAGTACCAGAAGAAGAGTATACAATTGAAATTGGAAAAGCAGATATTAAAAGAGAAGGGAAAGACCTTACAATCGTGACATATGGAGCCATGGTGCATACGTCACTGAAAGCTGCAGAAGAACTAGCCGAAGAAGGTATTGAAGCAGAAGTGATTGACCTTCGTACCGTAAGTCCGCTTGATATGGATACAGTTGTTGAGTCAGTGAAAAAGACGAACCGTGCTATTGTCGTTCAAGAAGCACAAAAACAAGCTGGTGTTGGAGCAAGTGTTGTAGCCGACATCAACGATAATGCTATCTTGCACTTAGAAGCTCCTGTACTGCGTGTCACTGCACCAGACACCGTATATCCATTTGCAGCAGCAGAAGATGTATGGTTGCCAGATCACAAAGACGTTGTAGAACGGGCAAAAACAGTAATTAATTTCTAATGTTGCTTAAATAGGATTTAGACTGAAAAAGAAGCAATGAACCGTTTCTTTTTCAGTCTCTTAGTATGTTCGATATGGATAAGCAACAAGATTGAGACAAATAAAGGAGGCAAATGAAGTGGCTTTCGAATTCAAACTTCCAGATATTGGTGAAGGTATTCATGAAGGTGAAATTGTTAAATGGTTTGTAAAGCCTGGAGATAGCGTACAAGAAGACGATACACTTTGTGAAGTGCAAAACGACAAAGCAGTAGTTGAGATTCCTTCTCCAGTAGAAGGTACCGTTAAAGATGTAAAAGTAGATGAAGGAACAACTGCCGTAGTAGGCGATGTTATTTTAACCATCGATGACGGAAGCGAAGATACTCCGGAAGAAGAAAGCGGAGACGATTCCGAAAAAGAAGAAAAGCAGGAAGAAAAACAAGAAACTTCTGAGAAGAAAGAAGAAGAGAAAAAAGAGGAAACACCTGCAGCTGAAGAAGATGACGGCAAGCGTGTTATTGCGATGCCATCTGTTCGTAAATACGCACGTGAAAAAGGCATAGCTATTCAAAAAGTGCAAGGAAGCGGCAAAAATGGCCGTGTATTAAAAGAGGATGTGGATGCTTATCTTGATGGCGGCCAAGAAGCGGCAGAAGATACAGCTTCTAAAGATGAAGCATCAAAAGATACATCTGCACCAGCTGCTGCTCAAGATACAGGTGCTCTTGAAGAGCGCGTACCGATGAAAGGCATTCGCAAAGCTATTGCAAAAGCAATGGTGAACTCTAAACAAACTGCACCTCACGTAACCCACATGGATGAAGTAGATGTAGCAAACCTTGTTGCTAATCGTAAGAAGTTTAAGCCAGTAGCAGCAGAAAAAGATATCAAACTTACGTACTTGCCTTATGTTGTAAAAGCGTTGACTTCTGCGTTGCGTGAATTCCCTGCATTGAATGCGTCTATTGATGATGAAAATGAAGAAATCGTGTACAAAAAGTATTATAATGTAGGTATTGCTGCTGATACCGAGCAAGGACTTGTTGTTCCAGTCGTAAAAGACGCAGACCGCAAATCCATCTTTATGCTTGCAGATGAAATTAATCAGCTAGCAGGCAAAGCACGTGATGGCAAACTTTCTTCTGAAGAAATGAAAGGCGGTTCCTGCACGATTTCAAATGTAGGCTCCGCACAAGGTCAATGGTTCACACCAGTTATTAACCATCCAGAAGTAGCAATTTTGGGTATCGGAAGAATTGAAGAAAAAGCGGTTGTTCGTGATGGAGAAGTTGTCATCGCACCTATGCTTGCATTATCCTTAAGTTATGACCACCGTCTGATTGATGGAGTCACAGCTCAAAATGCGTTAAACCACGTAAAACGCTTATTAAACGATCCAGAATTATTAGTTATGGAGGGGTAAGAATGGTAGTTGGAGATTTTGCAGAAGAAGTGGATACGCTAATTATAGGTTCAGGTCCGGGGGGCTATGTTGCGGCAATTCGAGCAGCTCAGCTAGGACAAAAAGTAACGATTGTAGAAAAAGGAAGTATCGGCGGTGTTTGTTTAAATGTCGGATGTATTCCTTCTAAAGCGCTTATCCAAGCAGGACATCGTGCACATGAAGCAAAATCTGGCGGAGAAGAAATGGGGATCACAGCTGAAAATGTAAACGTAGATTTTTCTAAAGTCCAAGAATGGAAAGCCGGAGTAGTGAAAAAATTGACTGGCGGTGTTCAAGGACTCCTTAAAGGAAACAACGTAAATATTGTTCAAGGAGAAGCGTACTTTTCCGATGAAAATTCCGTGAAAGTATCAACGGATGAATATAATTCTCAAACGTATAAGTTTAAAAATTGTATCGTTGCTACTGGATCTCGTCCAATCGAACTTCCAAACTTTAAATACAGCAGCCGTGTTATCAGCTCCACTGGTGCACTTGACCTTGAAGAAATTCCTGAAAAGCTGGTGGTGATTGGCGGCGGCTACATTGGAATTGAACTTGCTGGGGCGTATTCAAACCTCGGTTCAGAAGTAACGGTGCTTGAAGGTGAAAAACGTATCCTTGGCGGCTTTGAAAAACAAATGGCACAGCTTGTACAACGCCGTTTAAAGAAAAATGGCGTGAAGTTCGAAACACAAGCATTTGCTCAATCCGTTGAAGAAACAGACAATGGCGTTCAAATTAAAGCTGAAGTTAAAGGAAAAGAAAAAACGTTTGACGCAGATTATGTACTTGTATCAGTAGGACGTAAGCCAAATACCGATGAACTTGGTCTAGAACAAATCGGTGTTGAAATTGGGGACAATGGCTTAATCAATGTTGACAAGCAATGCAGAACAGGTAATAAAAACATTTATGCAATCGGTGATATCATCGATGGACCGCAGCTTGCACACAAAGCTTCTTATGAAGGTAAAATTGCAGCAGAAGCAATTTCTGGTGAAGCTTCCGAAATTGACTACTTAGCGATTCCGATGGTCGTGTTTGCAGAACCAGAACTAGCTAGCGTGGGGTACACGGAAAGCGATGCGAAAGAAGCAGGATATGATGTTGTCGGCGCGAAATTCCCATTCCAAGCTAACGGAAGAGCTCTTTCACTTAACGATTCCGAAGGCTTTATGAAACTGGTTACTCGTAAAGAAGATGGACTTGTCATTGGCGCACAAATCGCAGGTCCAAATGCTTCTGATATGATAGCAGAAGCAGGTCTTGCAATTGAAGCAGGAATGACTGCTGAAGATCTGGCCATGACTATTCATGCGCATCCAACCTTAGGCGAGATTACAATGGAAACAGCAGAAGTTGCACTGGGAACACCTATTCATATTACAAAATAATGGAATCAAATGAACTGAGAAGTGTCCTCCATATAAGGAGGGCACTTTTTTGATGTAGAGAAAGTTTAAAAAATCTTGGCGGTATAGTAACGAGGCGGTGGAAACGGTATGATTTAAAAACTTGTGGGAGTCACCTCAAAATCAAGCAATACCATCGTTATGACAACAAAAATAAATATCCTCTGAACCATATATATCGTCTATAGCGGAATAAACGTCCGTGGGGGTAAACAGTAATAACGGATCAAAAATTGGGACTAGCCCTTATATTTATCCCATATAAAGACCCAAAATTTTTCATCTGTGCGGCAAACCGAGTTTTTTAAAAGAGTGTAAAATAGGCGCAGGAAAGTTGAATATGAGACATAAGTATGAAGCATGGAGAATAAAATGTTAGCTGAGCCAAAGACGAGGGGCTACCTGGTTTGCAATCCAGCTGGAAGAGATGACTTACTATCCAATCGACTATTCACCATTAAAATATCTAATAAACGTATCAGTCTAAAAATAAACCCTCTATGATTGTGTTAACAACCAAAGAGGGTTTCAGGAATTACCGATTTTTAGGAGACTTCACTTGTTTTTTCAACTCTTCTTTTTCTTTTTTTAAGCGTTCTTTTTCTTCACGAAGGCGATTGCGTTCGGCTTGAACAGCAGCTCTATCCGTTTGCAAAATATGCCGTTCGCTTTTCAGTGCTTTGAAAATAGATACAACCATTAACAACATCACAAAAGTGAATGGCAACGCTGCAATAATCATCGCCATTTCAAGACCTGCAAGTCCGCCAAAATACAATAGAACAGCTGCTGCAGAAGACTGAATCGCACCCCAGACCATTTTTACAGAGGTTGGAGGATTTAAGCTTCCGTTTGTTGTTTGCATCCCTAATACGAACGTTGCAGAGTCTGCAGATGTAACAAAGAAGGAAACAATCAGCAAAATCGCTAGCGTAATCATGATAGACGCTAATGGGAAATTTTCTAGTAATGAGAATAAAGCAATCTCTTCTCCTTGTTCACTCATTACGCTATACAGCATTCCGTTCATCGCATTGTCTAGAGATATACCTGTTGCGCCAAATACAGAAAACCAGATGGCACCGAAAATCGTTGGCACGGCAAGTACTCCAAGTACAAACTCACGAATCGTCCGCCCGCGGGATACTCGTGCAATAAAAGTACCAACAAATGGAGACCATGCGATCCACCATGCCCAATAGAAAATCGTCCAGCTTTCGAGCCAGTCTCTGTCTCCGGTAAAAGTTGCCGTGCTAAAACTCATGCTTGGCAAGTTTTGAAGGTAACTACCGAGCGTGGTTGTGAATACATCAAAAATGTATACGGTAGGTCCTACTACAAGCAAGAATAGCATCAGACCAACTGCAAGAACGATATTAGTCATACTAAGAATTCGAATACCACGGTTTAACCCTGTTCCCGCTGAAATAAGATAAAGGACCGTGATGATACCAATAACGATTATTTGTGTTCCAATGTTATTTGATATAAAGCCAAAGGAGTGACTAAGACCGCCAGTAACCTGGGCAGCACCGAAACCAAGAGATGTAGCCACACCAAAAATAGTAGCAAAAACAACTAATACATTAATTAATGTACCAATAGGGCCGTCCACTTTATCACCAAATACCGGGCGAAGTGCAGCACTGATTACACCTGGTGCGTCATGGCGAAATTTAAAATAAGCTAGTGATAATGCAACAATAGCGTAGATTGCCCAAGGGTGAATACCCCAGTGGAAGAATGAATAACGAAGGGCATCCGCTGCAGCTGCGTCACTTTCAGGTTCACCAGTAGGTGGTCCATAGTAGTGGTAAAGAGGCTCCGCTACGCCCCAGAATACAAGGCCGATCCCCATACCAGCAGTGAAGAGAAAAGCAAACCAAGTAAAGTAGTTATACTCCGGCTTCTCATCAGGTTTACCTAATTTAATTTTGCCATATGGACTAAAAATAAGGTAGATAGCAAAAATGACGAATGCCGTTGCAGATAACAGGTAAAACCATCCGAGTTGTTCAGAAATAACGGCTTGTACGTTACCTAGTACATTTTCAACATTATCAGGAGCGATAATGCCCCATATGATGAAAAGTAAAGCAATGACGAATGAAATGTAAAAAACAGGTGTTAACTTTCTCATCTCAAGCGAAAACCACCTTTCCTTTGAATTAAGGTCTCTAATTAGTTCATAATTTTTATGTGTCAGAATGAACAAACTCGATTCTCTTCACTACAACCAATATGCTTTATTATTTGTGAAAGCATACTGTATGATACCTGAAAAAACCACAAAGGACATTATAACATGACAGGAGCGGGAATCAACAGAAACGTCTAACAACTTTATATACCCACCAAAACATTATACTAATCAGAAAATGAGAAGAAAAGACTATTTATATGATGGAAGAAGTGATACGAAAGAAATACACATGGCATTGAATCAATTTCATAAGTGCTATTTTGATTATCAAAGACGAATATTATATCGATTGTAGCGGAAGGCGGCGACTCCTGCGGGCTGAAGCCAAGCCTGCGGCAAAGAAGACACTACGATAACGAACAAAGGGAGTTGGAGTAGATGTCGCGCTTGTCCCACGAGGGTGAAAGCGTCCGCCTGAAGCGAAAATTGAACGGTAATGAGGAAATTTCATATCATTATAAATATAATTATATTTTTTCCATTTTTTACCCCGTATTTTTAACATTTTTGGTATGATAGAAAAAGGGAAATTGAAGGGGGAATAGGATTGAAAGCACTTTTACCATTGGGGGTAATTTTGCTGTTGACTGCTTGCAGCTTTCAATCGGAGGATACTTCATCGAATCCAGAAGATATAGAACTAGAGAAAGAAGAAGCAGACAACCAGTCGAAACAAGAAGAATCATCAAAAGACGAAGACACTAATGATACTGAAAATGTTGAAACAATAGAAGAAACAAATAATAAAGAACACGAACCTAAGTATCAATTACGAGAAAGTGATTGGTCCTTGCAGCCGATTGATGATGCAGAAAATCGTAATGTTTTGATTACCATTGACGATGCCCCGGATTCTTACAGTCTTGAAATGGCAGAAACGTTAAAAGAAGAAGATGTACCAGCAATCTTTTTTGTGAATGGCCACTTTTTACAGGACGAACAAGGGAGAGAAGATTTAAAAGCAATTCATGATTTAGGTTTTGAAATAGGGAACCATACAATGAATCATGTTTCTTTAAATACCATTTCAGAACAAGAAACGTTAAAAGAGATTCATGATTTAAATGATTTAATTGAAGATATAACCGGTGAAAGACCTGCTTTCTTTAGAGCGCCGTTTGGTATAAACACGGACCATTCAAAAGAGATATTAAAAGAAGAAGAAATGATATGGATGAATTGGACGTATGGCTATGATTGGGAAGAAGGGTATATGGAGGCTGATTCTCTGGCCGACATTATGGTAGATACAGAATTGCTGAAAAATGGAGCTAATTTGCTAATGCACGATAGAGAATGGACGAAAGAAGCTCTTCCTAGCATAATTGAAGGTTTTCGGGAGAAAGGGTATGGATTTATTCACCCCGGTGAGATTGAACAGTAGGTGATAATTGGGGGGAGTGACATGAATAAGTCAGAATTTCTGGATGAAATGAGAATGGAAGTTGGCCGGGCCCCAGACGTGGCTGTCTCACTGCATGACTTTTATATAAAAGTATTACAAACATTTGAATTTAAATGGAACTTTTGTGAAATGACTGCGATATACGAAAACAATTGGGATCATTTTCATGTCATTACACTACATGAAAAGGAACAAGAAAAGGTTGTAACGTTGCAGGAAAGCCCGGTAGTTCATTGCGCCATTCATGGGAAAACTACTTCTTATTTTACGATAGACAGTACGTACTTATTTGTTCCTTTTTATTTAAGCTCCCTTTTAAAAGGTATTTTAGTATTAAAAGTCCGGCCCGAACGTTATGTCATGCAAGAAGAAGATGTTGCATTTTTAAATGAAGTAAGCCGTTTTTTAGGAGCGGCATCAGCTGATTTCTTAACATAAAATAAAAATTATCGTTCATAAAGATGACTGACTTACCTGTGTAAGTCAGTTTTTTTAAAAAGGGAAGAAATGATAAATAGTTGGCGTTTTACATGTCTAGCGCAAGCACCTACTCGCTCGAGATTCCTTCGGTTCGACAATGGAAAGCAAAGATCAGCTTTCCATATGCCGCCCCTCCAGGAGTTGTCGCTCGTGAGCAAGGCGCTTGCGCTTTTCTTAAAGGTAAGAAAATATGCAGGGCTTATTTTAAATGTGTTATACAATTTAGGGTTGACTTTTTAAATGTGACATCATATTATATAATTACAGTAAAACGATAAAACGCTTTCAAAGGAGAGGATTCCGGTGGGAATTATCGTATGCCAAAGCTGTAACCGTACAATCGAGCATTTTGACGGGGAAAAAGTGGCCACTTTGTATTCTACAAGCTGCAAAAAGTGTGGGAAATCAAAAAAATAAAATAGCACGAAAGTAAAGCATCCCCAGTTTTTAAAAGATGGGGATGTTTTTTTGCAGAGGTAAGAAATTATAAATAGTTGGCGTTTTACATGTCTAGCGCAAGCGTCTACTCGCTCGAGATTCCTTCGGTTCGTCAATGGAAAGCAAAGATCAGCTTTCCATATGCCGCCCCTCCAGGAGTTGTCGCTCGTGAGCAAGGCGCTTGCGCTTTTCTTAGGCTGATTGGTTCATGTGATGAAAACTGTAAAAAAGTAGCCGAACAATATATGTCACGTGATGGTGATGTGTTTTTCCTCTAACCAAAAGCAGGGAAATATTACATTTATCGAGAAATCATAACGGTGACAATAAAAAATGGAGGAAAAGATGATGGAATGGAAGTCAAGAGTTACCGAATCTTTACATATTAAATATCCCATTATCCAAGGCGGATTGGCTTATTTGGCGTATGCGGACCTTGCTGCTGCTGTTTCAAACGCAGGGGGACTTGGGCAGATTACAGCTATGTCTTTACCAGATGAAGAAGCATTAAAACAGGAAATTCGTAAAGTGAAAGAAAAAACGGATAAGCCATTCGGTGTGAATTTTGCTATTGGTCAATATAGAAGACCTTTTGAAAAAATGGTAGAAACAGCCCTTGATGAAGGAGTAGAAGTCATTTCAATGACAGGGGGAAATCCAGCCCCTGTATTTGAGGTATTAAATGGAGCGGATGTGAAAAAGCTCGTACTTGTTGCTGCAAGACGTCAAGCAGAAAAAGCAGAAGAACTAGGTGCGGATGCAGTAATGGTTGTTGGTCAAGAGGGCGGCGGGCATATTGGAAAACATGATACAGGAACGATGGTGTTAATTCCTCAGGTCGTAGATAGTGTATCTATTCCAGTTATTGCTTCAGGGGGAATTGGAGACGGCCGGGCGATGATGGCGGCGTTCGCTCTTGGAGCAGAAGGGATCGAAATGGGAACTCGATTTATTGCTACAAAAGAGTGCGTCCATGCCCACGAAAGCTACAAAGAAGCATTGATGAAGGGAGAGGAAAGTGATACGGTAATCATCAAACGTTCCATAGGAGCACCAGGCCGTGCGTTAAAAAATAAATGGACGGACAAAATAATAGAAGTGGAACGTCACACTCCAAATTATGAGAACTTAAAAGAGTACATTAGCGGAAAAGCAAATCGTAATTATATATATGAAGGGAACGATCAAAAAGGGTTTGGCTGGGCAGGCCAGGTTATAGGAAGAATTAAAGACTGCCCGAGCGTTGAAGAGCTTTTTGATCGGATGAAAAAAGAAGCAAATGACGTACGAAGCCGCTGGTGTTGAGAGGAGAGATAGACTGTGGAAGAACAATTGCATATGCCCATTTCCATGGACTGGAGCAAAGAAGAAGTCATTGACGCAGTGAATTTTTTTCAAACCATAGAAAGAGCTCATCACAAAGCTGTGCACAGGGAAGATATCCTTGCTCTTTACTACCGGTTTAAAGAAATTGCTCCATCCAAGAGTGAGGAAAAACAACTGTTTCGCCAATTTGACGAACGAGCAGGCGTTTCTTGCTGGAAAACGGTACAAAAAGCAAAAGCCGCAGAGGCTGGTGAAAAAATCAAAATGTAACAAATAAGAGCTGTCTCTTAATATGGAGACAGCTCTTCGTTTAGTCTACATCTGCTAGTAGAAAGAAGACGTTCGAACATTTGGGAAGCCGGCTTCTGTCAGCCGAGGAGATAAACCCATAAGATCATTGATTAAATGATAAACAAATCCATCTGAGCCGTTTGTACCTATTCACTTTTTTATCTTTACGAAGTTTGCTGGACAGATTGCTTGTAAAAAGGGATGAGTGTTTCAAAAGTTTGTTTTGCTTCATTCAAAAAAGCATCTCCATCTTTTAAGATCGGGTCATCTTTTTTTATGTGTTTCCCAATTAAAAATTCACCCTTTTTCACATCTCGAAATCTCGTTAATGCATCGGTAAGTTTCTCTTCGTCAATTTCCCCGATAAGAAACGCATCTTTTTTCGTGTGATCCTGTGAAATCACATAGTCAGACGGTAGATGCAGAAGGTCTTCTTTCCTTTCTAAAAATGAGGCCGCCACTTCTTGTTTATCCGGCATTTCATATATAAAAGCAAGCCATAAAAATACATGGTCATCAAATAATCCTACTTGAAAGTGAGGATGTTTTTTATAGCCGCGTTTATTATCGGCTATGCCAAGCCACGTGTCTGTTGGAGGGTTTTTTGTCCGTCTAGCATGTTTTGCGATATGCAAATACATTTCTTTTCCTAGCATCATGGATAGTTCATCGGTTAAATACTCGCCAATTTCCCTAAATTTAGGCTGAATGCGCTGTTGAATTGCTTCCATTCTTTCATCTAGTCCGTCAATTTGAAATGTTTCAAAATCAGATGGTTGAAATCCTTGAAAAGCCATAGCTCTTTCTCCTTTCTCATTCGTTCGAAAATTAATTTCTAATATCTATAATATCCTTCTAGGAAAACGAAAATCAACTCATACAATTAGCGCAATAATAGGGTAAAAATATTTTTAGTTCTTGTCCGCCCAAATGTGTTAATAAAAAGTATCGTTTGAAAAATTAAAATCATATGGTATAATATCAGAAACATAAATATCAGAATATTTAGTCAAACCAATTTATCGACTGTCAGCCTGTCTAGGGTACATTGAAATCACAAAGGGGTGTGGGTGGCCATGGAACAAGTGATTCAAACATTCAAGAGAAAAGATGCAGAAGAGAGAATACCTGTATTACGCATCGAAATTGATTATGAGCTCGTCAGTTTGCATGATGCCATGCGGGCCGAGGACCTAGAGGCAATGAATCAATGCAAATCTCGGCTAGAGGAATTAAGACAGGAACTAATATGTTTAGAAGCTTAAAATAAGATGCGATTAGTCAAAATAATAGAAGGTTGGACAGAAGAAAACTTCGTCCAGCCTTTTTTTGTACAAAGGTAAGAAATTATAAATAGTTGGCGTTTTTGATGTCTAGCTTCAGCGCCTACTCACTCGAGGTTCCTTCGGTTCGTCAATGGAAAGCAAAGATCAGCTTTCCATATGCCGCCCCTCCAGGACTTGTCGCTCGTGAGCAAGGCGCTTGCGCTTTTCTTATGGGGAAACGAATGTGTCGAAGCTTTTGGAGGATATGAAAATATCTATAGTTTGACAACTGCTTCCTCTGTTTTCATTTGAAAATAAATGATGTGGTGAAAAATCCTTTAAAAAATAGCTCCTGTACTTCAGTTGTTTAAGAAAACGGCTAGGCTCTTGAATAATGTATTTTACCCTTCGTTGATTGAAGGGAGAGAGTCCTTATTTGTCTTTTTTGCAATCTTTTTTCGGTTAGGAGCAAGTGGCGGCTGCTCTAACCACTTAAATTTTGTCATTAAATCGAACCAATCTTTTGTAACCATTAAGTTTTTTAAAATGATTTTTTCATAATGCATGACGAGGTCTGTTCTCATCGCGACCGCAAGTCCTGTTCCGTGATATCCTTGTGAAGTTTGTAATAAAAAACCAATATGATATAGCATTAATTTGTCTGAAAAGGGAGCGTCTTGAGAAGTTGTAACTTCTGATTCCCAGGACGTGGGCACAGGTAAATTGTCTTGATGTAATATTTTACTCAATGTTTGAATTTGCTCATCTGAGGTCTTTTGGGATGTTTTTAAAAATTTTCTTACCTCTTTTGACTGTGTTACTTGACTAAATGCAATGGAGAGTGTTTTTTCCAATATTTTTTTCTTGATGTTAAACGAAAGAGCGACTATTTCTGTTGCTGCTAAGGGGCGTTGGTCACCAAAAAAACCATCTAAAAATTGTTGACCTGAAACAAATTCAGGAGTTGCTTCAGGATAAAAATAGGGGTCTCTTTGAAAGTGCCCTTTCTCTAGTAATAATTCAATGGTTTGATGGTACATCCATTTCGCGTCATTATCACAGGAGTCATAAAAATCTCGTAAATCTTTTCTAACGGAAGAACTCAGTGATGTTGTATGACCTAATAAACCGTGTAACGTTATGACATGTAAATAGTGTAAACAGAATATGTCCGAAAACAGTCTTTTTGTTCCTTTATTAAGGTCTTGTTCCGTAAACCCGTTGGGAACTGGGAATCCCTCGTGCTCAATAAATGTAGCTGTCTGATTCTTTTGTTTTTCAAATATCTGTAAAGCATCCTCAAAAAGAGCTCTTATTTTTTCATCCTCAATAATCGATACCATATACTTATTAACGATATCAGTTGCCGTTCCATTTACATATTGTGACCACAATGTCCCAATTTCCGCAGATGTAAGTTTTAAATCCTGTTTGTCCAAAAAATCACCTCTAAATTAAAGGGTCTCCAGAATATTATTTATTATAAACACAGGATTATTGCTTAAGGGTTCTTCGGGCGCGATTGTGGAGTATATAAACAACTTTTTTATCACACAAATCTTATTCGTAATGATGAAAAAAATAAAAAAAGAAACAACTATTTTTTAAAATCCAGGATTGTTCATTGGAAAAATACGGCTACATATCGTCAAAATAAAATTCGTAAACATATGTACAAAACCGATGAAAAACGAATCAAGTGAAGGGATTACGCGGAGTGAGGAAAATAAACAGCACCGACGTCGAATTTTGCCGGCGATGCAATGCAGCCGAGAGAAGCCTCAAGATTAATTATAATAGTTCTGCATATATTGCGCAGGGGCTGGTATTTTTTGTGGGCTAGGCTCCTCATAATTTTGGAATAAGTTTATTGGTTTATGAACACGTTTTGGGTTGATTTACAGTGAATACGCAGGGTTGGCAGTTTATTGCGTCCAAAAGAAGGTGTTTAGAAGTAAGTAGTTGGTGAAAGAGTTGTCTATATTTGATTCGAGGTTGTAGTTTTGCGTCGGAGTCTCCTAAGTTATGCATCCTTTTTGTAACGATTGAATTCTCGCAGGGTATGTTCCAATTTTTACTATCACGAATCACTTTCTATCTTTTATAAAAGATTTCCTAGTCTTATGCATCTCTTTCAACACTTTATACACCACTCTAATTCAGCGTCTTTCTCACTTTTGGGCCGTACCCCCACTCTTTGAAGTGCAGGTTCAATTATGCCTGGTTTGAGCACCTTTCCGGGCTTTTTGAACCACTTTCTTCAGTTCACGTGCACTTTCTGCTGTTTTTGCGCATTCTTAGACTTCAGTGCATTTCCTGTTCCGGTCTGGCCCTCCATATATTGCGGCACACGGCCGCAATTCATCATCGGTATGATGTCTTTCCTGTGTGAGGTGAGCAGCATTCCAATTTTTTTGCACCACTGCAGCTCATTTTAGGTAGGAGTATTAATTTTACTTTGCATGTGTGATAATGGGATAATAGATCGTTACAGGAGTGGTTGGATGAATGAAAATTGGGTGGAAGTAAAGAATACAGCTTTAAAATGGATCGAAGAAGCAGGTGAGATGCTGAAAGATTCCTTGCATGATTCTTTATCAGTGAATACAAAATCAAATCCGAATGACCTTGTCACAGAAATGGATTACAAAATCGAAAGATATTTAACTGATCGGATACTACATACTTTTCCAGATCACAAAGTGTTAGGAGAAGAAGAGGCAGGAGCTGATATTCAATCAACGGATGGAGTTCTTTGGATTATTGATCCGATTGATGGAACGACAAATTTTGTTCACCAAAAATTTAACTTTGCGATTTCCGTTGCTGTCGTAAAAGACGGTATCGGACAAATTGGAATCATCTTTAATGTCATGCAAGATGAATGGTTTACGGCGATAGCGGGTGAAGGAGCGTATTTAAATGGACAAAAACTGGCCAGCGTGACTGAGACAGATCTTCCTGAAGCAGTTATTGGATTGAATGGGAGATGGCTCGCACGTGAGAAGAGAAGTGGAGAACAATCCTTGCATACTATGGTAAGAAAATCTCGAAGTGTGCGCTCGTATGGATCGGCTGCGATTGAATTGGCTTATGTTGCTTGCGGTCGTCTAGATAGTTACATCAGTTTTCGTTTGTCTCCTTGGGATTATGCAGCTGGACTGGTTATGTTGGATGAAGTAGGGATCATTACAACAGATTTTCAAAAACGAAAACCGTCCTTTTTAGAAAAAAGCAAAATTTTAGCAGCTCGGCCAGGACTGCATGATCAACTTCTTCACTATGTACACAATCATGAAGGCTTTGATTATTGAGAAAAAAGCTGATTTACCGTTACAGTGACATAAAAAATGGAGCAGTCCCAACGTATTTATTTGGGACGCTCCATTTTTTAATTTGTTTCTGCCCTCGCACGAAGCTTTCGTGATAGTAAAAAGGTAGAATACAATCCCATTAAACAGAAAGCAGCAATGAGCAAAGACCTTTCTGCCACAGCAACACCGAGTGATGCAATACATAACGTTGCGAAAACCGCTAAAAATAAAAAACAAACTTTTTCCCAGTTCATTGTTTCACCTTCCATCATCTTGTCCACTATTTCAGTGTACAATGAATGTATATAAATGAAAAGATGCGGCTTATCTTTAATGTATAATAAGGAAATGTATGATACAATAGATAAGTTGAAGAAGTGTAACGAACAGGATAGGAGCGATATAAAAATAATGAATATACGCAAAGACTTAAGAAATATCGCGATAATAGCCCACGTGGACCACGGAAAAACGACTTTGGTGGATGAATTGTTAAAACAGTCCGGGACATTTCGCGAAAATGAACAAGTAGACGAACGTGCAATGGATAATAACGATATTGAAAGAGAACGAGGCATTACAATTTTAGCGAAAAATACGGCTGTACGCTACGGTGACACCCGTATTAATATTATGGATACACCAGGCCACGCTGATTTTGGCGGTGAAGTTGAACGCATACTGAAAATGGTCGATGGTGTACTGCTTGTAGTGGACGCATACGAAGGCTGTATGCCGCAAACGAGATTTGTTTTAAAAAAGGCTCTTGAACAAAAATTAACCCCTTTAGTTGTTTTAAACAAAATTGACCGTGACATGGCGCGGCCCGAAGAAGTAGTCGATGAAGTGCTCGATTTATTTATCGAGTTAGGAGCTGATGAAGATCAGCTTGATTTTCCGGTAGCGTACGCTTCAGCTATCAATGGAACAGCAAGTGAAGATCCTGCAAAACAAGATGACAATATGGAAGTTCTGTTTGAAATGATTATAAACAACGTGCCAGCCCCAATCGACAACAGGGACGAACCGTTTCAATTTCAGGTCACGATGCTTGATTATAATGATTACCTCGGAAGAATTGGTGTAGGGCGAGTTTTCCGCGGTACCATCAGTACTGGTGACCAGGCTACTCTTATTAAACGTGATGGGTCGAAGAAAAATTTCCGTGTGACGAAACTGTTTGGATTTATGGGTTTAAAACGCATGGAAATTGACAGCGCTCAGGCTGGTGACTTAATTGCGATTGCGGGTGTAGAAGATATTAACGTGGGGGAAACGATTTGCCCGGCTGAACATCAAGAACCGCTGCCGGCACTGCGAATTGATGAACCGACTCTGCAAATGACATTTCTCGTTAACAACAGCCCATTTGCCGGACGCGAAGGCGATTATGTAACAAGCAGAAAACTTGAAGAACGTTTAATGACTCAATTAGAAACAGATGTAAGTTTGCGCGTGGAGCATACAGACTCTCCTGACGTTTGGACAGTCTCCGGACGTGGAGAGCTGCACTTGTCCATCCTAATTGAAAACATGCGCCGTGAAGGCTATGAGCTTCAAGTGTCCAAACCAGAAGTTATCGTAAAAGAAGTAGACGGAGTAATGTCTGAACCAGTTGAACGGGCTCAAGTAGACGTGCCAGAAGAATATACAGGAAACATTATGGAATCGCTTGGAGAACGTAAAGGCGAAATGCTTGATATGGTCAATAAAGGAGATGGCCAGGTTCGAATGGATTTTCTCGTTCCTTCGCGCGGCCTGATAGGATATACTACTGAATTTATGGCACAAACAAAAGGGTATGGGATTTTAAACCATTCATTTGATGGATACCAGCCCGTGCATACTGGGCAAGTCGGCGGACGCCGTCAAGGTGTACTTGTTTCTATGGAAAATGGAAAAACGACACCATATGGTATGATGCAAGTAGAAGACCGCGGTACATTATTTGTTGAACCCGGTACAGAAATATATGCAGGGATGATTGTAGGAGAGCATACACGAGACAATGACTTAACGGTTAATATTACAAAAGCTAAACAGCAAACCAATGTTCGTTCAGCGACAAAAGAGACTACTGTAACGATGAAACGCCCGCGTATCTTGACTTTAGAAGAAGC
Source organism: Alteribacillus sp. YIM 98480 (assembly GCF_009765375.1). GTDB lineage: Bacteria > Bacillota > Bacilli > Bacillales > Marinococcaceae > Alteribacillus. The sequence goes on along the minus strand of NZ_VTOK01000003.1, from coordinate 89,514 downwards.
GCTAGAGTTTTTAAACGATGATGAGTATTGTGAAGTAACACCGGAATCAATTCGCTTACGCAAAAAAATTCTCGATAAGAGTACAAGAGAACGAGAAGAAAAGCGTAAAAAATTAGCAGCAAAGCAATAAGCAGATCTCTCTGCGTCTAAATGGCAGCAGAGCAGCATAGAGGTGAAAGAAATTGATGATTACAGCAGCTGCGAATGTGAATGAAGTCAATGTAACAAAAGATCAATTAAGCTGGACGGCAGGATTGTTGAATGTACACGAGCATCCAGTAGTGGGGTTCTGGCTGCTGTATGCTGCTGTCGTTCTCATGTGTATTGTCGTTTTTAATTTAGGGTTTGCCAGAAAACTCCCCCTATTAAAAAATATAATTGTATATGCAGCGTTATTTATCGGAGCATTGCCGCTGACTATTTTTGCAATCGGTATGGCGGTCGTAGAATCTCTCATCGCTGCAGCAATTGTTCTCGGTATTTACAAAATCCGCTTAAAGAGACATAAACAAGAACAGGAAAGTCAAGGAAGCGTAACGTAATCCCAATTATGAAATTCATTCATGTATCTTTCATTTAAAAACCTTTGTCCCAGCCTCAATAGAGAAAACCATCCTTCTATTAGCAGAAGGGTGGTTTTTTATGTCTTTCATTTTACTAAGTGCAGCCGGTAGTTTTTCTAAAGTATGTTGAATTTTCTGAAAAAGTAAGTTATATTAGTTAGTAGCAGCTGCTGTACAAACAAAATAAGCACAGCAGCTTGTTTTGTTTCATAACATACTGACCGGTTAGTATTTTGAGAATGGAGGAAGCAAAATGAATTTTACTTATTCTGAAAAAGTAGAGGCTTGGCGTGAAAAACTGATTCAATTTATGGAAGAGGTAGTCTATTCAAATGAAAAGGTATTTAAAGAACAGCTTGATGCGCAGCCAGATCGATTTGCAGACGTTCCTCCCATTATGGAAGAAATGAAAGAAAAAGCTAAAAAAGCAGGACTTTGGAATTTGTTTTTGCCAGATAGTGAATACGGAAGCGGTTTAACTAACTTGGAATATGCACCGCTTTGTGAAATAATGGGCCGCTCACCGATTGCGCCGGAAGTATTCAACTGTGCAGCTCCAGATACGGGTAATATGGAAGTTTTAGTGCGCTATGGCACAAAAGAACAGCAGGACAAGTGGCTGAAGCCTTTGCTAGAAGGAAAAATTCGTTCAACTTTTTGTATGACCGAACCGCAAGTAGCTTCTTCTGATGCCACTAATATCGAAGCTGATATAAAAAAAGATGGAGATCAATATGTAATAAACGGTCGAAAATGGTGGTCCTCCGGAGCGGGAGATCCAAGATGTGAGATATTAATATTCATGGGGAAAACCGATATAAATGCACAAAGACATAGACAGCAATCCATGATATTAGTTCCGTTAAACACACCAGGAGTACAAGTAGAGCGGATGCTGCCGGTGTTTGGATATGATGATGCACCGCACGGGCACGCCGAGATTACCTTTGATAATGTCCGGGTGCCCGCAAAAAATATACTAGTTGGAGAAGGAGAAGGCTTTGCGATTGCGCAAGGGCGGCTTGGCCCAGGGCGTATCCACCATTGTATGAGAATCATTGGAGCCGCAGAAAGAGCGCTTGAGGTTTTATGCAAAAGAGTGGAGGAACGAAAAACATTTGGCAAACAGCTTTCTGAACAAGGTGTGATTCGTGAATGGATTGCAAACTCACGGATGGAGATAGAACAGGCTCGGCTGCTCGTTTTAAAAGCTGCTGATATGATGGACAAAGTAGGAAACAAGGAAGCACGAAAAGAAATTGCTATGATAAAAGTTGTAGCTCCGAACATGGCTTTAAAAGTCATTGACCGAGCAATTCAGTCCTTAGGAGCAGCAGGTGTGAGTGAAGATTTCCCTGTGGCTAATCAATATGCGAATATTAGAACATTGCGGCTTGCGGATGGACCAGATGAAGTACATCGTCAAGCTGTGGCTAAATTAGAATTAAGAGAACAAGCGGCAATTAGAGAAAACAGTTACTTATACAATTGATTGAAAGCGGTAACAAAAAGGGAGGTATAACTTTGAGTATCATTCAACAGTTATTTAACTTAGAAAACAAAACCGCTATTGTTACGGGGGGCGGGCGTGGACTTGGCCGTCAGATGGCTTTGGCATACGCAGATGCAGGTGCAAATGTAGTTATATGTTCTAGAAAGGTTCAAGCATGCGAAGAAGCTGCTGCAGAAATAACAAAAAAAGGAGCTAAAGCACTAGCCTTACCTTGCGACGTAACCGACCAAGAACAAGTGGACCGCACAGTGAAAGAAACGATAGATGAATTTGGTGCGGTGGATATTTTGGTAAATAACAGTGGTGCTTCTTGGGGGGCTCCGACATTGGAGATGCCAATAGACGCTTGGCACAAAGTAATGAATGTTAATGTAACCGGTACGTTTTTAATGACAAAAGCTGCTGGAAAACATATGGTAGATCAAAAGTCAGGAAAAATAATAAATATTGCTTCTGTAGCGGGTTTAAATGGAGTAGATCCCAAGATTATGGACGCGATCGGCTACAATGCAAGCAAAGGTGCAATAGTAACATTTACAAAAGACTTGGCTGCGAAATGGGGAGCTTTCAATGTGAACGTAAATGCGATTGCTCCGGGATTTTTCCCTACGAAAATGTCAAAAGGTGTCTTAGAAATGGGAGGGGATAGAGTCTTAGAACGAACTCCTCTACAGCGATTAGGGGGCGATGAAGATTTAATGGGGGCTGCTTTATTCCTTGCTTCTAAAGCATCTGACTACGTGACCGGGGAAATTCTTGCGGTGGACGGCGGCATGAATGCTGTGTAATAAGAAAGGGGGCGGCTGCAAGGAAAAACCGCGGTAGTCACCGGGGCACAGCAAGCGGTATTGATAAAGCACTGCCATTAGAATAGCAGAAGAAGGATTTTCTGTCCTTTTATGTGATAAAAATGTAACGAAAGGCGAGGGGCTCTTGAACGTATTCAAGCAGACGGGGAAACTGCTCTTTTCAAGGAAAACGGATGAAGACAATGTGCATAAGTGTTTGCAATATGTTTTGAAACAATGGGGAGCTATCGATTTTTTGTTTAATAATGCAGGTGTCAGTGGACAAGAAAGCTCCACCAAATGTCAGCCGAAGAATGGGACCAGGTTATTAATAAAATATGTGATTCCTTTCATGCTGGACCAGGGGAAAGAAACGATGATAAACACGTCAAGCGGGCTAGGTTTAAAGGGAAAAAACGAACGGGCCCATATAACGCAGCTAAAGGAGGGCTTGTCACTCTTACCAAAAATGCAGCATTAGAATATGGCCGTTACGGCATCCGAGTGAATGCCAACGCCCCTGGGGTCATGGATACGCCAATTGTCGATGCTTGGAGAAAAGATGAGAAAAAAGATTATTTCATCTGCGAATGCGACTGGAAGAATTGGGGAGCTAGAGGAGGAGGTGGCAGAAGCTGTCTTATTTTTAGCTTGTGAAGAAGCATCCTTTATTACTTGTGAAACGTTAATAGTCGATGGCGGAGGATTAACTTTCTACTAGGATTTCGAAAGGAGCGGCAGAAATGAAAAATATATGGAAAAAGCATTATCCAGACCATATCCAATCAGAAATTACGGTTCCGGAAATGACATTATCGGAGATGCTTGAGCAAACAATTGAAAGCTATCCAAATAACTCTGCCTTATATTTTTACGGAAAAACCATCAGCTATAAAGAATTAGGGATGCAAACAGAAGCTTTTGCAGCTTCTCTTCAAGCAAACGGAATAAAAAAAGGCGACCGGGTTGCCATCATGCTGCCAAACTGTCCTCCATACGCCATAAGCTATTATGGAACATTACAAGCTGGTGCTATCGTCACGCAAGTGAATCCGATGCTCGTAGAAAGAGAGCTCAAACACATACTGACTGACTCCGGGGCACAAACAATTGTGATTTACGCTCCTCTAGTGCCTGTTTTAGAGAATATTAAACAAAACACTTCTATTAAACAAGTAATAGCTGTTGATTTCAACGGAGAATACGCATCGAAATATGGTGAAATAGAATTCTCGGCGTTTTTAAAACACGCAGAAAAACCGCCAGCCCCTGTCTCGATAAATCCGCAGGAAGATATTGCTGTTTTGCAATATACCGGTGGGACAACAGGTCGTTCTAAAGGTGCCATGCTTACACATCGTAATATGATAGCCAATATTGTTCAAATTGATGAATACTTTAAAGATGAAATGAAAAAGGGTGCGGAACGATATTTAACCGTTATTCCCCTATTTCATGTATTCGGTATGACTTCTTGTATGAACATGTGTGTCTATACGGGCTCGATGAACATTTTGCTGCCCCGTTTTGAATTAGATGAAGTATTAGAGACGATCAAAGAACTTCAGCCAACTGTGTTTCCGGGAGTTCCTACGATGTACGTTGCATTGACAAACCATCCGGATGCAGATAGATACGGTCTGGACTCTATTCGTGTTTGCAATAGCGGAAGCGCGCCTATGCCTGGTGAATTGATGCGCAGTTTTGAAAGCAGAACGGGAGCTCGAATATTAGAAGGTTACGGCCTGTCAGAAACATCTCCTACCACTCATTGCAACCCTGCGTTTGCTGATAGAAAAGTGGGCAGTGTTGGCATCGGTGTGCCATCAACAGATTACAAAATTGTCGATACAGCGACAGGATCAAAAGAAATGCCGCCTGGAGAAAGCGGTGAAGTAGTTATTAAAGGACCGCAAGTCATGAAAGGGTATTGGAATATGCCGGAAGAAACCGCTTCTACGTTGAGAGATGGCTGGCTGTACACTGGCGATATTGGAAAAATGGATGAAGACGGCTATCTCTATATTATCGACAGGAAAAAAGATATGATCATCGCGAGCGGATTTAATATTTATCCACGTGATGTTGAGGAAGTCATCTATCAGCATCAAGCTGTTCGAGAAGCAGTTGTCATCGGTGTGCCTGATGCATACCGAGGAGAAACTGTCAAAGCTGTGGTCGTGTGTAAAGAAGGGCAGCATACGACAGAAGAAGACATCATTGCTTATTGCAGAAAATATATGGCTTCTTATAAAGTTCCAAGTGAAGTTGAATTTCGCAAAGAACTGCCGAAAACCAATGTAGGTAAAATTTTAAGACGAGCTATTAGGGAGGAGTCTGCTAAAAGAGCATAAAACCCACAGCATAGGACCGCCCCCAAGAAGACGGCCGCTGTGATATACTATGCAACTGTAGGTTTAGCAGCAAGGGGGCTATTACGATGAAAGAAGACATTATTAAGACAAGTATTCAATTATTTGAACAACAAGGGTTCAGTGAAACGTCAATCCAAGATATCGTCCAGACACTCGGTGTGACGAAAGGGACTTTTTATTACTATTTTAACAGTAAAGAACAGGTTTTGATGACAATACACAGTTTATATATTGATAACGTGCTAGAGCAGCAGAAGACAATTTTAAAAAATAAACACCTTCGCCACGTAGAAAAGCTGCACCAGCTTATTGATATGCTTATCACTAACATTTCTCCTAGAGGCCAAAGTGCTAGAGTATTCTTCCGCGAATTCCGTCATTTAAGCGAATCCCATTTAAATGAAGTAAGGCCAAAGCGGGATGAAATTCGAAACGCGATTGAAAAAGTGATCATTGATGGAATGCAAGCTGGTGTATTTCGACAAAACTTAAAACCCGATATTATAACTCTAGGAATTCTAGGAGCTTGTAATTGGACGTACCAGTGGTTCAATCCTGAAGGAAAAACATCTGACAAAGAAGTAGCATCTATATATGTTGATATGATTCTTAACGGAATCAGCACAGAACAAAACAAAAATTAAAAACTGTTTGTGAAAGTAACGTACTGACTAGTTAGCATAAAGGAGGATATATATGAAAGCAGAAAACGTGAATAAAGTAACAGTGCTTGGCGCTGGATCGATGGGCCATCAAATTGCGATGCTATGTGCGCTCGGCGGGTTTTCTACTTATTTGCAAGATATTAATGAAGATGCTTTACAAAAAGCAAGAGAACAGCTTGAAGGACATATGAGCAGGTGGGTAAAAAAGGAAAAAATATCTGAAGAAAAGAAAGAAGAAGCTTTTTCCAGACTCTATATGACAACTAGTTTAGAAGAAGCGGCAGCTGAAACGGACTTTGTCATTGAAGCTGTCGTAGAAAAACTTGAAGTGAAAAGAGAAGTATTTGAAAAACTTGATCAATTCGCACCTTCCCATGCCATTTTAGCAACCAACAGCTCTACTATTGTTAACTCTAAAATTGCAGACGTTACAAGCCGTCCGGATAAAGTGTGCAACATGCACTTTTTCTTTCCACCGCTTGTAATGGACTGCGTAGAAGTGGTAAAAAGTGAAGCTACTTCTGAAAAAACAGCTCAAACGGCAATGGACGTTTGCGAACGCATTGGAAGAACAGGTGTACTATTACAAAAAGAGATATATGGTTTTATCGCAAATCGAATTTTGTTTGCGCTTACAAAAGAAGCTCTTTCCTTGTATGAAGAAGGATATGCTGACTTTGAAGATATTGATGTGATTTGTGAAAAAGCCTTAAATCACCCTTTGGGGCCATTTGGTTTAATGGATCTTTCTGGAATCGATGTAGGCTATTACGCCAATATGCAGCTATATAAGGAAACAGGAAATCCTGCCGATAAACCTGCTAAATCCGTAGAAAAAAAAGTAAAAGCTGGCGAATTAGGAAGGAAAACCGGAAAAGGCTGGTATAACTATGACGAAAAAGGAGCGAAAGTATAATGGCTGAATTAGTAAAACTACAGAAAGAAGACGGTATTGCAGTTGTTACAATAGATAATCCGCCTTTAAACGTGTTGAGTAAACAAGTGACATCTGATTTAAAAGAAATCACTGAGAACATTCGTCAAGACGACGAGATTGTCTGCGTCATTTTAACTGGAGCTGGTGATAAAGCATTTATGGCTGGCGCAGATATAAAAGAATTTCCAGAGCTGATGGGAAATCCCGATATGAAAAACTATGTTATGAATTCTCATCACATGCTGCAAGAATTAGAAGATCTACCTAAACCAACCATAGCTCTATTAAACGGTATGACTTTCGGTGGTGGATGTGAGTTAGCTTTAACGTGTGATATGAGAATTGCAGAGGGCCATGCACAATTAGGTCTTCCTGAAGTAAAACTCGGATTGTTTCCCGGCGGGGGAGGCACCCAGCGTTTACCAAGATTGGTAGGAACTGCAAAAGCAAAAGAGTTAATGTTTAGCGGTGAACCTATTAACGCAGAGGAAGCGGAAAAAATCGGTCTCGTCAATAAAGTGGTACCAAGCGGAAAAGGAATGGAAATGGCAAGACAAGCAGCGTCCCATTTGGCAGATCAGTCGTTGCAAGCTCTTTCCCGGATCAAAAAAGCTGTAAACGAAGGAATAGAAATGAACCTGCCTGATGGATTGGAAAAAGAAGCAGATCTGTTTGTGGACATTTTTCAAACCGAAGATGTCAAAGAAGGAGTAAATGCATTTATCGAAAAAAGAAAACCCAATTTTAAGCACCGATAAGCGTTATCTTCTGTTAGTAAAGAGAGCGCGTCATGCTAGGAACAGCTTGACGAATGGATTATTTACTGCGAATCAGAAAGGCGGTGCATGTAACAGGTGGCACACGAATGGAAGGTAAAGGTAAGAGCATGTGAAACAGACGGTCTCGGTCATGTCAGCAACATAAGTTATTTTATTTATTTAGAAGAAGCAAGGATAGAATTATTTCGTGAGCTTGACACGATGATGGAAATGGATAAATGGCCATTTATATTGGCGTCGACAAGTTGTGATTTTGTTCAGCAAGCTTACTTTGATGAACGTCTTACCATTTCTACAACAGTTTCCCGTATAGGGAACAAAAGTTTTGAAATAGATCATGAAATTTCAAGCAGCCGTGGAGTTATAGCGAGAGGAAAAGCGGCTGTTGTACATTTTAACTTTGAAACACAAAAAAGCGAATCGATTCCTCCTGAGATTCGACAAAAGCTGTCCGCTTTTGAGTCAAGCGAGGTGATCAAGGAGAGAAACGTGTGAGTGCCAATTAATATTAGGACACTATTCCTGTCCAGAAAGGGGAATAGATTAATTTCAGGCGATTAAAAACGATTTGCGTTAACTGTCATCTATTATGGTTACAAGTGCAACAATGTAATGTTAAATCCGGAAAATCTGCAAGAAATGAGAGGATTATTTGATTGGGAAATGACTACAGGGATCTTCTGTCCGATCTTGGAACAGCACTTTCTTATTGGATATAAAAAGAAGACCCTGACCTTTAAAACCAAGGGTTAGGCAAACCGCCGAGCACGGTGAAAGATGGATATTACAGTAGACAGGAATTTACGGAATATCATTTCATCAGGCCTTTGCTTACTTTAAAGCAGCAGTTATTGTTCAGCAATCTATTATCGATGATGCGAGATTTGCCCAGTTTGATAATAGAGTCTCCGCTTTAATGAAACACGCCAAACATGTTGCCAAATATGGATATTGAGGGAAGCCTATGAGTAAAAAATTACATGTGATTATGAAAAAGGAAGATATTATTGCGGATCGTTTAAAAGGAAAACAAGCGGTAGTATTCGATGTACTTCTTGCTACGACAGTGATTACTTCTTTTTTTGCAGGAGGAGCGGCAGCACTTTATCCCGTTCTTGATGCTAAAGAAGGATTAACTGTAAATGAAAAAGAAAAACCGAAACGCCCCCTGCTTGTTGGAGAGAAGAAAGGCTTGCCATTGGAAGGATTTCAGCCTCCTAGTCCATCGGTATTGAAAAAGGAAGCAGCAAATAAGCATATAATTTTATCCACCACGAATGGAACCGTAGCTTTAAGAAAAGCTGAAGCCGCAGATAGGACGTATGCTTCATCACTACTAAACAATTTTTCTGCAGCCAAAGAGCTTTTGAAAAAACAAAACCAAGATATAATAATTATTTGTGCAGGATCTGATGGTCAATTCTGTCTTGAGGATTATTATGGCGCAGGTCATTTAATTAGTCATTTAACTCGCTTAGATAAATCCCTAGAATTAAGCGATGCAGCAATTGGTGCTTGGAAATTATATGAAGGAAACCAAGATGCAGTTAGTATATTACAAGATACAGCAGTTGGCAAAATGCTGAAACGATTTGGATACGAAAAAGATATTATTTATGCGGCAAATCAAGATATCTATCCTGTATTGCCAATGATGCAGCCAAACGGGTGGATGACAAATAAGGGAGGCGTATTAAGTGGGTAAGACAACCGCAAATCCGCGCGGAGGATCTTATTTGGTTATGCAAACCAGTGAACAGGAAGCATTTTTTCCAGAAGATATAACCGAAGAGCATAGCATGATTCAAAAGACGGCAAGACAATTTGCTATTCAGGAAGTAGAAGTGGTTTTAGACGAAATAGAATCCCAAAATTTTGAGACGGTTGTTCGTTTAATGAAAAAAGCAGGAGATCTTGGGCTTTTAGCACACAGTATTCCTGAAACTTATGGCGGCCTTGGACTTGATAAAATCAGCAAAGGAATAGTTGGTGAACAGCTAGGCGGTACGGGAAGCTATGGTGTGGCTCATTCTAACCATACCTGTATTGCAACGCTTCCCATAACGTATTACGGAACAAAACAGCAAAAGGAAAAATACTTGCCAAAGCTTGCTAGTGGAGAATATATCGGAGCTTATTGTTTAACAGAACCAGAAGCAGGGTCAGATGCCATGTCCAGCAAAACGAATGCAGTATTAAATGAGGAAAAAACTCATTATCACCTAAACGGGACTAAAATTTATATTACGAATGCATCGTTTTCTGATACTTTCATTGTTTACGCAAAAGTGGACGGTAAACATTTCAGTGCCTTTATAGTAGAGAAAGATTTCCCAGGACTATCTTTAGGACCCGAAGAAAAGAAAATGGGTATTAAAGGTTCGTCTACAAGATCGGTAATACTAGAAGATTGCGAGGTACCTGCTGACAACTTACTAGGAGAAATCGGAAAAGGCCATGTGATTGCATTTACCGTATTAAACCTTGGCCGCTTTAATTTAGGGGGAGCGTGTACGGGTGCAGCCAAGCAAGCGTTAAAATTAACACTAGACCATGTTCAGGAAAGAAAACAATTTCGTACGAAACTGGCAGACTTTGGGGCCACGAAAGAAAAAATAGCTAAAATAGCAGCGCGCATCTACGCGGCTGAATCCCTTCAATACCGGACTTCTTACATGCTAGAAACGTCTTTACATGGAATCGATAAGGAAAATGACATGGATTTAGTAAGTAGTGCTATGTCTGAATTTGCATTAGAGTGTGCGGTTTGTAAAGTCTATGGTTCTGAAACTTTGGACTATGCGGTAGATGAGGGAGTTCAGCTGCACGGTGGTACAGGTTTTATACAAGAATATCGAATTGAGCAGATGTATAGGGACTCAAGAATTAATCGAATTTTTGAAGGTACAAATGAAATTAATCGTTTATTGTTAACAGGACAATTTTTGAAAAAATCATTAAAAGGGGAACTGCCATTTGAAGAAGGAGTCCGTGAAGCGTATAGCCGTTTAAAAAATAATGGGCAATCTCAAGAAAAACCTCTCGATTTTGTTCAAGATCTCCGTTCTATCTATTTAGTGCTGACAGATAAAGCGAATCAACAATTTGGTAAAGGATTGCAGACCGAACAAGAAATCCTCATGACTTTATCAGATTTTGCTATACATTTGTATGCTGCTGAATCCGCTGTCCTGCGTACGCATAAAAAAGAAGCCGCATCGGATTCTCTTTCGCATCTCTTAATGGAAACAATGCTTGAGGAGACACTTGATCAAACTCTCATTCTCCTTAGAAAACTTGAAGGGGCATTGCTTCACGCTGATCGGGAATTAGCCCGGCTTCTCCTCGATGTATTATGGAAGAAACACTTTTCTCCGTCGGTGGAAAGAAATCGAACCATCGCTGAAAGGTTATATGAAAAAGGATCTTATACTTTTTAGAGGAGGTAAAAATGAATGAACGATCATTTACTTACTAATAAAGAAAACGGAGTGCTTTATTTGACACTGAATCGTCCTGATCGTTTAAATGCATTTAGTCCAGAAATGATGAGCGAATTAGAAGAGGAATTGATAAAGGCAAAGGAAAACAATGATGTAAAAGTGGTCGTGTTAAGCGGCGCAGGACGCTCATTCAGCGCTGGCGGTGACGTGAAGACAATGGGGAACACAACGCCCCAGCAAATATATGATCATATCGGACGTTTAAACGATGTCATTCGATGTATTAAATCATTAGAAAAACCAGTTATTGCTGCGGTCCATGGATTTGCTGCCGGGGCTGCTTTCAATCTTGCTATGGCATGTGACATCGTTTTAGCTGCAGCATCCAGCAAATTTGCATTAAGTTTTACCCAGGTTGGGTTAATGTCTGATGGGGGCGGGTCTTACTTTCTTCCTAAATTGATCGGCATTCATCGCGCAAAAGAATGCATGTTCAATGGAGAGCCTATTAAGGCTGAAACGGCAAAAGAATGGGGAATCGTGAATCAGTTATTTGATGAAACAGAGATGGAAGCTTCAGTGAAGACGTATGCTCTAAAAACAGCGACCGGCCCTGTGCGCGCATTTGGCATGATGAAAAAAGCAATGGACCACTCATTAAACGCTAGTCTTGATGAAATTTTAGAAGAAGAAAGAATTTCCCAAACATTGCTTGCATCAAGTGAAGATCATCAAGAAGGGGTCAATGCCTTTAAAGAAAAGAGAAAGCCGGTTTTTTCAGGCTTATAAGTGAAGGGTTGATAGTATGAAAGCAATACAATTTACAGAGTATGGCGGACCAGAAGTGCTAGAGCTTGTTGAACTTGAAAATCCGGATCCAGGTGAAAACCAAGTAGTAATAAAAATTAATGCTATTGGCGTTAATTATGCGGATACAGCGCGAAGAGAGGGACAATATGTAACCGATGTTCCTCTTCCACATGTGCCGGGCTCAGAAGTAGCAGGCGTCATTCAAAAGACGGGACCTGGTGTGACTCGATTCAAAGAAGGCGACAGGGTTGTCACATTACTGGGAGGTAAACATGCCACCGGTTATGCACAATACACCATAGCTGATGAAAGAGGGTTAATTCCTATTCCTGAAGGAGTAGATGATAATCACGCAGCTGCTATTCCGCTGCAAGGTTTAAGTGCCTACCACGTGATTAAAACGATGGGACGAATGGAACAAGGAGAATCTATACTTGTTCATGCCGCAGCCGGTGGTGTTGGTCTCTTTGCTGTTCAGCTTGCAAAAATTTTTGGGGCAGGCAAAATTATTGCTACCGCAAGCACCAACGAAAAGCGTGACCTTGCGCTAGAAGCTGGGGCTGATGTGACGGTTGATTACACAAAAGACGGCTGGGAAAAAGAAATTCTTCAAGCAGCGGATAACAAAGGGGTGGACGTAGCACTCGAAATGGTCGGAGGAGACATTTTTCATCAAACCATTGATTGCTTAGCTGCTTTTGGCCGGTTGGTTTATTTTGGTACAGCAAGCAGGAAACAGCCGCGTTTTAATCCAGCGCGATTAATGGCGGAAAACAAAAGTGTCATCGGATTTTTTCTTCCGCAGATTATGAAAAAGCCGCAGCTCTTTCAGCAAAGTCTTCAGGAGATATTACAATATATTCAAGACGGTAAAATCAAACTAGAAATTGGCGGTGTATTTCCATTAGAAGAGGCAGTAGATGTCCACCGCAAACTTCAAGGCCGGCAGACAAAAGGGAAGCTTATTCTCACTCCCTAACAATGAACATGCCCTATTAAATATCTGTTTATGGAAGGTAAGGTAAACTGCTAATATAATATTATATTATTTCATATTATTTTAGTATTCGAAAGAAGGCCGGCAGCAGATACTAGACCGGAAGTTAGGGTTAATGTCGTTTATGGAAGGCATCTTCAGCACACAGAAGACCCTGGTTCTTCTGGAATATTGGACGTTTAACAGTACTCCTTATAAAGCTGCCAGCTAATTTTTAATAGAGAAATAAAAGAACTACAGCAGACAAGGTCTTTTTAAAAGGTAAGAAATGATAAAGATTTGGCGTTTTTGATGTCTAGCGCAAGCGCCTACTCGCTCGAGATTCCTTCGGTCCGTCAATGGAAAGCAAAGATCAGCTTTCCATATGCCGACCCTCCAGGACTTGTCGCTCGTGAGCAAGGCGCTTGCGTTTTTCTTATAATAGTTCATAAAAACAGCAAATGCAGGCGACGCCCCTAAAAGTAAAAGATGTTTAGACAATTGGACAATGTCCTTCTAAAGAAAAAGGAGGTAACCTTATGTCTTTATCGTCTGAGCAAAATCAGACCGAGGTTGAAAACAAGACAGCGTTCTACCCTTTTGGTCCAAAACCCTTGCATGCCTATTTACAAAAAAATGCCCAGCAGCATCCTGCAAAAACAGCTTATATTTATTACGGATATGAATTAAGCTGGGAAGAATTATGGCAGGAGGTGCAGAAAACGGCTCGTTTTTTTCAAAAGCAAAACATGAAAAAAGGCGACCGTATTGGGTTGTTTATGCAAAACTGTCCACAGTATATCATTTCACATTATGCAGTGCAGTATATTGGTGCGATTGTATGTCCGTTAAACCCGATGTATAAAGAAAATGAATTAGAATATTTAATCGAAGAAGCGGGAATAAGAGCAATTTGCTGTTCAGAAGAACTCCTTCCTGTCGTGCGGTCTCTTTCTTCCTATTTAGATTGGACGCTTGTTGCTCATTATGCGGATTATTTACCAGAACAGACGGAGTTTTCGCTTCCCGAAGAACTCAAGGCAATAAAATGTAAAAAAAGAGGCAGAGAAACAACGTGGTCGGACATGGAAAAAAACGACTTATTGTCTGTTAAGCCGGCAGAAATCGATTTTAATGAAGATATTGCTTTAATGGCATTTACTTCTGGCACGACAGGGAGACCTAAAGCTGCCATGCTGACGTTCAAAAACGCTCTTTTTAAAACTGCCGCTTTTGTACAAGCAAACGAAATCCAAAAAGAAGAAAGCTGGCTTGCTGTAATGCCGCTTTGTCATATTGCTGGCATGACCATGGGAGTGAATATTCCCGTCTTTAATAGTTCGCCATGTGTATTGTTTTCCCGTTTTCACCCGAAAGATGTTTTGAAAGCGCTTCAAAAATATAAAGTGACGGTCTGGTACAGCATTGCATCAATGAATGAAGCTATTTTGTCTTTAACAGACAATACTACTCCAAAATTAACTTCTTTACGTATCAACATGTGTACGAGTTTTGGCATGCCGGTTACGGAAGAACTGGCTTATCGTTGGAAAAAACTGGCGCCAAATAGTACCTTATTCGAAGCTGCTTACGGACTCAGTGAAACGCATACCGTAGATACGTACATGCCAAAAGAAAAAGTGAAATTTGGATCTGTTGGCAAACCAATTATAGATACAGATATTGTGATTAGAGGATTTGAATCGAAAGAGCCATTACCACCAGGCGTACACGGCGAAATATCGGTGAAAAATCCAGGGGTTTTCAAAGGTTACTGGAATCGTCTTCAAGCAACAGCAGCAACGTTGAAAGACGGCTGGGTCTATACAGGAGATGTTGGTTATGTCGATGAAGACGGATACTTGTTCGTTGAAGGACGAATAAAAGAAATGATTAAATGTTCCGGAAACAGTGTATTTCCAGAAGAGGTAGAAACGTTATTAAAACAGCATCCAGCTGTCTCTCAGTCGGCTGTAATCGGTATCCCAGATGACACAAAGGGAGAATCAGTGAAAGCATTTATCGTTCTTAAGCCTGGAAAAGAAGAAAGGCTTAATGAAAAAGATATCAAACGCTGGGCTAAAGAAAATATGGCTGCTTATAAAGTTCCAGTCGAAATTGAATTTCGCTCATTTTTACCAACTACCAGTACAGGAAAAATTCTTCGCAGGGCGCTGCAGAACGAAAAAGCTTAATAAAGAAGGGAGCATGTGACATGGAAGTCTTTAAAGAATTCTGGCCAAAAAGGCTGCCTCATACTCTTACCATTCCAAACATTGGGATACACGATAATTTACGAATAACCGTTGAAAAATATCCGGATAAACCAGCTCTTCATTATTATGGGACAACGTATACGTACCAGGAATTATATGATCAAGTTTTAGAAGCTGCTGCATTTTTGCAAAAACAACTCGATGTCATAAAAGGAGAACGTATTTTACTGTATATGCAAAATTCGCCTTCTTTTATTATTAGCTACTATGCCATTTTAATGGCAGGCGCAGTAGTGGTACCGGTCAATCCAATGAACAAAACCGAAGAAATCTCCTTTTATCGAAAAGACTGTGAAGCACGCTATGTCATGGCCGGGCAGGAATTGCTCTCCAATGTTCTCCCTCTTTTAACAGAAAATGAGCTGAAATGTACTATCGTGGCCTCTTATGGTGACTTTATTAAGTCAAATGATTCAGGGTTTTCCCTGCCAAAAGAAGTGCAGCTGACTTCTTCTCATCTCAAGAAAGAAAATCGAATTATCAGCTGGGATACACTAAAACAAGCGAACCTGACGTATGAAACGGTGCCAATTGATATAGATGAGCTGGCATGTCTTCCATATACGTCTGGTACAACGGGCAATCCAAAAGGGTGTATGCATACCCATCGCACCATTCAAGCCAATGTTATCGGTACGGCTGCTTGGATGAGCATGACTTCTGATGCCGTACATTTAACGTCTTTGCCGCTCTTTCATGTAACCGGTATGCAGCATAGTATGAATGCTCCTATTTACACAGGTTCAAGCATGGTGCTGATGACGCGCTGGGATAGGAACACAGCTGTAGATTTATTAGGATATTATCAATGTACAAATTGGATAAACATCAGCACAATGGTTGTTGATTTTCTTTCAAAGCCAGATATTGAAGAAAAAGATTTACATTCTCTTAAGATTGTAGGCGGCGGGGGAGCTCCGCTTCCAAAAGCAATAGGGGAAAAACTAGAAAGATTAACTGGAATTACGTATTGCGAAGGGTATGGATTAAGCGAGACAATATCGCAGACTCATTTTAATCCTCCTGATCGGCCAAAACTGCAATGTTTAGGTATTCCTTCCTTTGATGTGTCAGTAAAGATTATTGATCAGGAAACAGAAGAAGAAGTCCCTGCTGGAGCTGAAGGAGAAATTGCGGTTAACGGTCCGCAAGTATTTGATGGATATTGGAAAAGGCCAGATGAAAATCAGAAAGTCTTTTTTGAAGCGGATGGCAAACGATTTTTCCGGACAGGAGATATTGGCTATCAAGATGAGGATGGCTATTTTTTCATGGTGGATCGAAAAAAGCGAATGATCAACGTTTCCGGGTACAAAGTGTGGCCGGCTGAAGTGGAAGCAAAACTTTACAGCCATCCCGTGATTGAACAAGCTTGCATTGTCGGTGCCCCGCATCCGCGAAGCGGGGAAACAGTAAAAGCTTATCTTGTTCCAAAAGAGAATGTTTCAAATGAAGAACAGCTAAAAGAAGAAATTATAGCGTGGACCAAAGAAAAAATGGCAGCCTATAAAAGTCCCACCATTATCGAGTTTATTAACGAACTTCCGAAAACGGCAAGTGGAAAAATTCTTTGGCGTCATTTGCAAGATAAAGAGTTTCAAAAATAAGGGGGCTAATTATGGCAAAAATAGAAACAGTAATAGGTCCGGTGGATGCCAACGAGCTCGGAAAAACGTTAATTCATGAACATTTTTTCTTTGGTTATCCTGGTTTTCAAGGGGATATGACATTAGGAACGTATAATTTTACGGAAAAAGTAAAACAAGGTACAGCTGCTGCTGAAATCATGCAAAAACATGGTGTCCAAACGGTAGTTGACCCAACTCCAAATGAATGCGGAAGAGATGTCAAGCTGCTAAAAGCTGTTGCAGAGGAAACAGGGCTGAATATTATTTGTGCAACCGGATATTATTATGAAGGCGAAGGAGCGACACCCTATTTTAAGTTCCACCAGTCGCTCGGTTATGCAGAACAAGAAATATATGAATTGTTCATGGAAGAAATTAATAATGGCATTGAAGGCACAGGAATAAAGCCTGGTATTATCAAGCTAGCCTCAAGCAGAGGAGAAATAACAGATTACGAAAAAATGTTTTTTAAAGCAGCTGCTAAAGTTCAGAAAGAAACAGGCATTGTACTTCTGACTCACACCCAGGAAGGAACGATGGGGTTTGAACAGGCCGAACTTCTTATAGAAAAAGGGGCAGATCCTGCTCGTATTGTCATTGGGCATATGTGCGGTACAACCAATATACAGAACCATCTTAACACATTAGAGCAAGGTGTTTTTATCGCATTAGACCGTTTTGGACTGCAAGGTGCTGTCGGTACTCCCCAAGATGAGGAAAGAATGGCTGTATTACTTGAACTTCTTGGAGCTGGGTACGAAAACAAACTATTTTTGTCTCATGACACCGTCAATGTGTGGTGGGGGCGTCCGCCGGTCCTGTCAGAAGAACTGCAGCAGCAGCTCAAACATTGGCGTCCGGATCATTTATTTGAAAACATTGCTCCTGCTCTAAAAAAAAGAGGAGTTTCTGAAAAAACTTTAGATACTATATTCGAAAAAAATGCAGCAGTTCTTTTTAATTAACGCCTTTTCCCTTTTTGCTCTTGTATATAAAACCAGGACTGCAATTTGCAGTCCTGGTTTCGAACACGATGTTTTCTGTTTACCTTAACAGGATATAAGCTGGCAGTTCTTACCAATCATCATTTTGTTTGGGGTCCCGGTAGGGTTTAAATCCGCTCTCCCATCTTTCTTTTGTTCGTTTGTCAATACGTTCATTGCAATCATCACACATATAGGTATGAATAGGCCGATTGCGCAGTTTTTTCGCAAGCGGATTTTTATCATTAAGGTCGTTAATACTATCACACAATACGCATTTCACTTTCATTTTTTCACACTCCAATATTACGTGAAAGAAACTCCTAAGCATGCTTCATTATAACATGGGCACGTGCAGAAAATATATAACACACTGATAACTTGCCTTAAAAGAAAATTCCCGCATAAAAAAAGGAATTAACCGGCTGTCTGTCGTAATATGATAAGTAAAATGGAGTTTTCTTCATTTTCGTCTTCACTGAATGAACCTGGATAAGACAGGAGGTCTAGACATGGCAAATAGGGTAGATACTTCACTATCTGAAGAATTACTCACATTATTGCGTCAAGAAACATTTGTATCGATTGCAACCGTAGATTATGAATCAGGTGCCCCAAATGTTAACGCGATATCCTGGGTTTATGCCCCCGATGAGTCCACTATTCGTTTTTCGGTAGACAATCGTTCGAGAATCGTAGAAAATTTAAAAAACAATAGTGGATTAGTTATTTCATTTATTGCCGATGGTACGACGTATGCCATTTCAGGCGAGGGCACTATTCTAAAAGAAAAAATGGATGATGTACCTATCAAATTAGCATTGGTGGAATGTACCGTTCAAGAAGTACGGGATGTTATGTTTTATGGAGCTAAAATGATTTCTAAACCAAATTATGAAAAAACGTATGATGCAGAAGCAGCTGTTAAATTAGATAATCAAGTAATGGAAGAAATGAAAAGGGCTTAGTCCGGCTTTATACCAGGTTAGGTCCTTTTTGTTATTTCAATGAGTTTAAAGTAAAAGGTAAAAGAATAAAATAATATAAAGATTTCTTTCATCTATCTCCTTTTTGCCGTCAACTTTGTCCAAGTTGAAGCATAAGAAAGAATAAGTACAATTTTTTTCGCATCCTCCGAAGTAACTCTTTTAGAGTCCCCCGATAAAAGGGAAAAGAGGTTTATTATCCAGTGGGGAGGAAATATATTGAAAAAGGTATATGTGATAGATACAAACGTGTTTTTGCAGGATCCCCGTGCCATATTTCAATTTGAAGATAATGAGGTGGTTATACCAGCGGTTGTATTAGAAGAAATTGATTCCAAAAAAAGATATATGGATGAAATTGGAAGGAATGCAAGACAATTCTCGAGAATGCTGGACCGGCTCCGTAATCAAGGAAAGCTTCATGAAGGTATTCCTTTAGAAAATGGAGGCACGGTAAGAGTAGAACTAAATCACCGTTCTCTTCAATATCTCAAAGAAACATTTATTGAGGTAACGAATGATAATCGAATTTTAGCTGTGGCGATGAATTTACAATCAGAGCTGCAAGCTTCTGACCCAGCAAAAAAAGTTATTATTGTAAGTAAAGATGCTTTAGTACGAGTGAAAGCCGATGCGCTTGGAATGGTTGCCGAAGATTTTCTCAGCGATCGTGTCACCGAGTATGACAATATTTATAAAGGCAAGCTCTATCAGGAAGTATCAAAAGATGTTCTCAATCAATTTTACGAAAACCAAGAATTGCCTGTCAGTATGTTAGAAAAAGAAAGACTGTATCCCCACCAATTTATCGTTTTAAAAGATGCCTTGGGCACTCCTGCTTCTGCTGTGGCAAAAGTGGATGAAACAGGAAAGTTGGTCAAGCCTTTTGCCAAAGAGCCTGAACATGTGTGGGGGATTAAACCGCGAAATGTAGAACAGAAAATGGCGCTTGAACTTTTATTAAGAGAAGATATACCGCTTGTAACTTTGACTGGGAAAGCTGGTACAGGTAAAACGCTGCTCTCTCTTGCTGCGGGTTTACTGCAGACAGAAGATATGGGCAGATACAATAAACTGCTTGTTGCAAGACCGGTTGTTCCGATGGGAAAAGATATTGGTTTTTTGCCTGGAGAAAAAGAAGAAAAACTTCGGCCGTGGATGCAGCCGGTATTTGATAATCTTGAATATTTGTTTAATACGAAAAAACCTGGAGAGCTCGATCAAATATTAGCGGGGATGGGTTCTATCCAGGTCGAAGCATTAACGTATATACGCGGAAGAAGCATTCCTGATCAATTTATCATCATCGATGAAGCACAAAATTTAACGAAGCATGAAGTGAAAACCATTTTAACGAGAGTTGGAGAAGGCAGTAAAATTGTGTTTATGGGAGACCCCGCTCAGATTGATCATCCTTATCTCGATGAATTAAATAACGGTCTTGCGTATGTAGTGGAAATGTTTAAAGATCAAGCAATCAGTGGTCATGTTAAGCTTGAAAAAGGGGAAAGATCAGGATTAGCGCAGCTTGCAGCAGATCTTTTATAATCTTTTAAAAGACGAGATAAGTGTGGACCTAAAAGCCCTTAAGTGGAAAAGCCTGTTGTGACATAAATATCACAGCAGGCTTTTGTTTGTTTGAAACAGACATCGTGATGGCTGGTTTCAATTTCGGGTGAATAGGAATGTGTCGAAAGTCCTAAATGAGGTTTCGTTGATATTCCACTGCTAGGCGAAAAGTTTCAAAAAAGGTTATCACTTTAGAAAAACGTCTTGTGAGGATAACCTTTTTATTTTCTATGCAGACCATGATTTCCATTAAACAATCTTAAATCCATTTACATGCGTGATGGGGTTTTCTTTATTACTGCCGTCGCCAAAGTATACGTGAACCGGTCCTGTTTCTTTTAATGGTTTACCATCTTCGGAAAAACCAATCACAAATTGAGATGCCTCTTCAAGTGAGACGATATGGTCGGTCTCATTACCGCCGTTTGTCTCTACTACTACTTTTGCTGCATCAGAAGCAGGTTCAGCATTTTTTAAAAAGGAAGCAAAAGGGATACCAAACGTACCATTGATCAGTTCTTCCTTTTTTGTTCGAATGCGATTGGTTTGGTTGCGTTTTGGCAGCTGTGCTCCTTCGGTTATTTCTTTATCCCACTGTTTAGAGATGTCTTTTTTATACTGTTCCATTTCATCACTTTTCCTGTTTTCTTCCCCCGTCCATGTGTTCAGGTCGATTTTGCGGTCATCAAATATCCACACAGTCGGGTCAATCGTTATTGTATGTTTAACGTTTCCATTAATCATAACGATAAAGTCCATGTCTTCTCTCCTCCTAAATAAAAAACTTAGCTTGTCGCCTTGTAAAGGGAACCGCCAGGCAGCGAAGGCATTCATATGTTATCTGAATGCCGCTGATTGCTTATACGGTTTACCAATAAAACGTATTCTTTTCAAACCATGTAAAAACACATCATTGTTAATCCTAACATAATTTTAAGAGAGTATGAGAACAAGCAAACTCGTTTACAATATACAAGCAATATACTATTTCCTTACGACTCAAAAGGAGGGGACCCATGAGCCGTCTTTTTATTGAAAAAAATGAATTAGAATCATTGCTGCAAACGATACAACCTTATGCAAAAACAGGCAGCATGCCGACATACATACCAGAATTAAATCAAATGAACCCAGATCTTTTTGGATGTGCGGTTTATAAAGATGAGCATATCGTTGCTGCTGGTCACGCCGACTATTTATTTACCCTTCAAAGTGTTTCGAAAATAATTAGTTTAGCTCTCGCGCTAATGGACCACGGAGAAAAAAAGGTTTTTTCGAAAGTAGGAATGGAGCCGACTGGCGATCCGTTTCACACCATTGAAGCACTAGAAGAAGAAAAACCATCGAAACCACTTAATCCAATGATTAACGCAGGAGCTATAGCCGTAACTAGCTTGATAGCGGGAAATTCAGGAGACGAAAAAATTGGCAGGCTGTTAACATTTATTCATGAATTGACAGATAACCCCTCTATTTCCGTGTGCGAAAAAACAGCAGCATCGGAGCGGGAAAATGCTGATTTAAATAGAGCATTAAGTTATTTCATGAAAAGTCATGATGTGATTGATGGTGATATGGAGTCTCTTCTTGACGTATATATTAAACAATGCTCGATTCAGTTAACTTGCAAAGATCTGGCTCGTATAGGGAGTGTTATTGGTAAGAAAGGCAGGGATCCAAATAGCGGCAGAAATATAATACCTCCGCGGATAGCCAGAATTGTTAAAACGTTTATGGTCACGTGCGGTATGTATAATGCATCCGGAGAATTTGCAATTAAAGCAGGTATACCAGCGAAAAGCGGCGTATCTGGAGCACTCGTTGCTGCTCTTCCGGATGGCACAGGAATGGGAATCATCAGTCCTCCGCTAGATAAAAAAGGCAACAGCGCAGCCGGGTTGAAGCTGTTAGAAACGTTAGCAGAAAAATATAGCTTGAGCATATTTTCGTAAAAATTTTCTCGAACAATAAGAGTTATCTTGCATTTTTTTCACATAACGGATAAGATAGGGACAGGGAGTTAACGAGTAGGAGGGATCACCTTGAGCGTGAAGGCGATGACCGAACATAGCGAGAAAGCATACGCTCTGCTTAAAGCCGACGCAGAAAAGATCCGGAAATTAATCGAAGTACAAATGGATAATCTCACTATGCCCCAGTGTCCTCTTTATGAAGAGGTTTTGGATACGCAAATGTTTGGCCTTTCCCGTGAAATTGACTTTGCCATTCGTTTAAATTTAATTGATGAGGAAACTGGAAAGTATATCCTCTCTGAACTTGAACGGAAACTGGCAGCATTTCATGAAGCCACCGTTGGTAAATAGAAAAAAGCCAGGCTATTCTAAAGAGTAGCTTGGTTTTTTTATTTTCAAGAAATAATTTTTTCGATGGTGAATAACGATCTTGAAAATATTTAATCTGCATCTAGCTTCATCCTTCTTTTTTGAAGAACTAAACGTGATAATACATTAAGGGTGCATGAGAAACGAATAGGAAACCGGCGGAATTATAATTAAACTCCTATTAATGTTAAATAATAAGCAGGCAGATAGAAATAGCAAAAGCTTCGATAGAATGACCTGTGCGTTGATATTTTTAAAAAAAGTTTGAAAAAGGCATGAAAATGCATGTAACCATAATATTTTACGCCTATTTTTACAAACTAACTTTTTGACAGATTCTCAAGACGTGTTATGATAATTTATATTTAGAATTGTCAGTCAACGAAAATAAAAACACAAAATTTAATTGAATGAATTATTGACTGAGTGGAGAGCAATTATACCAAGGAGGAATTGTATGAATGGCATAGGCAACATAAAAAAAGTACTAGTAGCTAACCGCGGAGAAATAGCAATCAGGATTTTCCGGGCTTGTACAGAATTGCATATTCGTACTGTTGCGGTTTATTCCAAAGAAGACTCCAGTGCATTTCACCGCTACAAAGCAGATGAAGCATATTTAATCGGTGAAGGAAAAAAGCCGATCGATGCATATCTGGATATTGAAAGCATTATTGAAACAGCGAAAAGCAATGACGTGGATGCAATCCATCCAGGTTACGGCTTTTTATCAGAAAACCTTCATTTCGCAGAACGTTGTATAGAGGAAGGAATCATTTTCATTGGACCAGGTACCGAACACCTTCATATGTTCGGGGATAAAGTAAGAGCCAGAGAAACGGCTATAAAAGCTGAACTGCCTGTCATTCCGGGAAGTGACGGACCAGTATCAGGATTGGAAGAAGTAAAGAAATTTGCTGATGAAAATGGTTTTCCGTTTATTATTAAAGCGGCTCTTGGCGGCGGCGGCCGCGGGATGCGTATTGTTCGCAGTCCCGAAGCATTAGAGGAAGCATATGACCGCGCTCGCTCTGAGGCGAAATCTTCATTTGGCAGCGATGAAGTCTACGTTGAAAAATTCATTGAAAATCCAAAACATATTGAAGTACAGATTCTTGGGGATAAAGAAGGCAACATCGTTCACTTATATGACAGAGACTGTTCTGTGCAGCGCCGTCACCAGAAGGTAGTTGAAATCGCTCCAAGTGTGTCTTTAAGCCAGGAACTTCGAGAAAACATTTGTAACGCAGCATTAAAGCTGGCGGAGAACATTAATTACGTAAACGCTGGAACCGTTGAATTCCTCGTCAACCCAGACGGCGAATTTTACTTTATCGAGGTAAATCCACGTGTGCAGGTAGAGCATACAATTACAGAAATGGTAACCGGGGTGGATATTGTCCAAACACAGTTGTATATCGCAGCTGGAAAATCCCTTCACGGTGCTGAAATTGGGATTCCAAGCCAGGATAAGATCACTACAAATGGTTATGCGATTCAGTCCCGTGTAACAACGGAAGATCCAGCCAATAATTTCTTCCCGGATACAGGAAAAATCATGGCTTATCGTTCCAGCGGCGGCTTTGGTGTACGCCTTGATGCGGGTAACGGTTTTCAAGGTGCCGTGATTACACCGCACTACGACTCGCTGCTTGTAAAAGTATCAACATGGTCGCTTACTTTTGAAGGTGCTGCAGCTAAAATGCTCCGTAACCTTCGCGAATTCCGAATCCGCGGTATTAAAACAAACATAGCATTTTTAGAAAATGTCGTTCAGCATGAACAGTTTTTAACCGGTGAATACAATACATCTTTCATCGATTCTACTCCAGAACTGTTCGTATTTCCGAAACGAAAAGACCGCGGAACGAAAATGCTGACCTTTATTGGTGAAACGATTATTAACGGTTATCCAGGTCTTGAACAAGAGAAAAAACCAATATTTGAAAAGCCTGAGATTCCTAAAATTAAACATAGTGAGCCTTTTCCTAATGGCACAAAGCAAATACTAGACGAAAAAGGTCCGGAAGGATTAGCTGAATGGGTGAAAAATCAAAAAGAAGTATTGCTTACGGATACCACTTTCCGTGATGCCCATCAATCCTTGCTTGCCACTCGTTTTCGGACCCACGATTTAAAGAAAATAGCAGAGCCGACATCTAGATTGCTCCCTAATCTTTTCTCTTCTGAAATGTGGGGAGGAGCTACGTTTGATGTGTCTATGAGATTTTTACATGAAGATCCGTGGGAGCGTCTCATAGAACTTAGAGAAAAAATGCCTAATATGCTTTTCCAAATGCTCCTTCGTGCTTCTAACGCGGTAGGATATAAAAACTACCCTGATAATGTCATCAAAGAATTCGTTGAAAAATCAGCTGCTGCAGGTATAGACGTTTTCCGGATCTTTGATTCTCTTAACTGGGTAGAAGGCATGAAGCTTGCTATCAATGAAGTACGTGAACAAGACAAAATTGCAGAAGCTTCCATGTGTTATACGGGTGATATTCTTGATCCGAAACGGGATAAATATGACTTGAATTACTATAAAAATCTTGCCAAACAATTGCAAGACTCCGGTGCTCATATTTTAGGAATCAAAGATATGGCAGGCTTATTGAAGCCGGAAGCTGCGTATCAGTTGATTTCTGAGTTGAAGGAAACCATTGATATTCCGATTCATCTGCATACCCATGATACAAGCGGTAACGGTATTCTCTCGTATGCACGGGCCGTTGAAGCAGGTGTAGATATTGTAGATGTGGCGGCAAGTTCTATGGCAGGGCTTACTTCTCAGCCAAGTGCCAACAGCCTTTACTATGCATTAAAGGGAACAGATCGTCAGCCGGACATTGATATAAAAGCTCTTGAGCAGCTTAGTGAATATTGGGATTATACCCGTAAATATTATCAAGGATTTGAAAGCGGAATGAATGCGCCGCACACAGAAGTATATGAACATGAAATGCCGGGCGGGCAATACAGTAATTTACAACAGCAAGCAAAAGCAGTTGGCTTAAAGGGCCGCTGGAATGAAGTAAAGAAAATGTACCGTCGCGTAAACGACATGTTTGGTGATGTAGTAAAAGTAACACCATCCTCCAAAGTAGTCGGAGATATGGCATTATACATGGTTCAAAATGATCTAACCGAAGATGACATTTATGAAAAAGGTGAAAACCTTGATTTTCCAGATTCAGTCGTTGAATTTTTCCAAGGCTTTCTTGGCCAGCCATATCAAGGTTTCCCGAAAGAATTACAGCAAATTATATTAAAAGGAAGAGAAGCAATAACACACCGTCCAGGAGAAAGATTAGAGCCGGTGAACTTCCAAGAGGTAAAAGAAGATTTGTATCATAAACTGGATCGTCAAGTAACGAGCCATGATATGATCTCCTATGCTCTTTATCCGAAAGTGTTTATGGATTTTGAACGTTTCCGCCAACAGTTTGGAGATGTCTCAGTACTTGACACACCAACATTCTTTTACGGTTTGCGTTTAGGTGAAGAAATTGAAGTAGAAATTGAACAAGGAAAAACATTAATTGTGAAACTTATTTCCATTTCTAAACCGCAGGACAACGGAAATCGAATTGTTTATTTCGAGCTGAATGGACAGCCGCGTGAAGTGGTAATTAAAGACCAAAATGTAAAAACAGCAGACACGGATCGTCCGAAAGTCGATAAAACGAATCCAAACCAAATTGGTGCATCTATGCCAGGAACCGTTGTCAAAAAGCTCGTTGAAAAAGGAGAAAAAGTGAAAAAAGGCGATCATCTTATGATCACAGAGGCTATGAAAATGGAGACGACTGTACAAGCTCCATTTGATGGAGAAGTGAAAAACGTTCATGTTTCCGATGGTGATACGATTGAATCCGGCGATCTATTAATTGAACTTGAAAATTAATTAGATTACAGCAGGCTGTCCCTCCTAGTGAGAGGACAGCCTTTTTGTGACTTCCGCCATAGTGACTCGGCGGCAACCGAGTTTTCAGTTTTTCTACATATCAAAAGAAGGAAAATTCATAATGGTTTAGAATGGTATGGGTGGGTCTAAAAAGACTTACATCTTTAAAGGAGACTGCTTGCTATGGAAATTCGAAAAATAAAAGAAACAGAGCTTGAACAGAGCCTTGAACTTAATCAATTTGCCTTTCAATTTGAAATGACTGAGGAAGACAGAATCAACATGGAACGCGTCATGACACCGGAGAATACATGGATTGCTGCAGAAGAAAACAGGTTACTGTCAAAGCTTCACATACTGCCAGCCAATGTATTTGTAGGAGGCAGGAAAATGAAGATGGGGGGAGTTTCCGGGGTAGCTACCTGGCCAGAAGCAAGAAGAAACGGTCTTGTGAGGAAGCTATTGGAAGAATCTTTAAAAGATATGTACGAAAGAGGGCATCAGCTTTCTTTTTTATTTCCTTTTTCCATTGGATTTTATCGTAAGTTCGGATGGGAGTTGTTTTCAGATTCACTTACATGGCATTTAAAAAGAGAACAGCTTCCAGAAAAAGGCGGTATCGAAAATGGCAGCTTCGACCGTATTACTATTGATGATTGGCCGATTCTTAACAATATATATCACACCTTTGCACACAGGTATAATGGAGCTGTTGAGCGCGATGAGAATTGGTGGCGTTATGTCCACCGTAAAATAAAAAAAGCACAAATTGCTGTTTACTCTAATAGCGACGGAGAAGAAAAAGGATACATTATTTATAATGTCAAAAACAAAAAAATGACTGTGCATGAGTACGCTTCAACAGATGAAGAAACAAGACAACAAATTTGGAGATTTATTGCCAATCATGACTCGATGATAAACGAAGCAGATGTAAAACCACCGATTGATGATCCCACTCGCTATTTTTTACCGGACCCTAAAATAACTGAAACAAGAAACAGTTATTTCATGGCACGAATTATTGATATAAAAGGATTTTTAATACAATATCCATTAAAGCTGGAAGAAGGAAATTCTCTTACGTTACACATAAGAGATGAAAATTGTAATTGGAATGACGGTATATTTCGCGTCACCTCTGCCCCAAATAAAAATGAATTGACAAAAAAAGAAAATGGAGAAAACGCCCTTTCTATGTCCATTCGCACCGCAGCCGCTGTTTTTTTAGGGTATTTACCTGTTGATATAGCTTTTGATACTGGCAAAATTACAGGGAACAAGACAGAATTTCAAAAGCTGAAACAAAGTGTAGTAACTAATCCCCCTTTTATTTATGATTTTTTTTAGAAAAAACCCGACTTTCTGCCATGCAAAAAGCTATATAATCCTATCCATAAGCAAAAAAGGAGCTTCCCATGATTGGGAAAGCTCTGCTTTTGTGTGATTAAGAAGTTTTGTTTCTGGTAATAATCATTGCCATGTACCCTAAGATAGTAAATAAAACAGTTACTGTAAGGGCATGGAATAAGGCAGGAGTTAAGTAGTTATCGGAATATAAGACTGATATCCCGGCTGCTACTTGGATAAAGACGAGAAGGTTAGCTAAAATACTCGTCCAAACTAAACTTTTATACGTGTGGAATCGCTTCAATGTCCAAATTAGCAAAATAACAAGGAAAATCACTAACAGACTTGCGAAAACGCGATGCGCAAAATGAACACCAATTTCAAAACCTAATCCGCCGTTCATGTTTGGAATAAGTTCATTGTTACATAACGGAAAACCTCCGCAAACATACGTCGCTTCTGTATGTTTGACATATGCTCCTGTATAAATAACAGCGTAACAATAAATCAGCACAAAAAAGAGATAGGTCCTGTATCCTTTTGACACAATTGGTGCCAAAACATGGTGCCGATCGTTTTCAAAAGCAAGAACGGTTAATAAAACAACCGCGGCAAATGAAATGGTTGAAATACCGAAATGAAGGGCCAAAACAATATCCGAATTACCCCAAATAACAGCGCCGGCTCCCATTAGTCCTTGAAACATAATAAATAACACGGCCATAAGCGCCATAAATTTTGTTTCGCGTAGATGTGAAAGCTTTTTCCAGGACCATACAGCCAAAATAATAACGAATAGGCCCATTAATCCGGACCAAAGCCGGTGACTGTATTCTATAATCGTTTCAAGTGCAGGAGATTCAGGAATTACTTCTCCAAAACATAGCGGCCAGGTTGCTCCGCATCCTTCAGCTGAGCCAGTCTTTGTAACAAGTGCACCTTGCAAGAGTACGATTAACATACCAATAGATGTGATGATGCCAAATATTTTTAATCCTTTATTTTTCATGCACTTTCACCTCCCCGTCTAGTTTCTAGACGGTAAATAATAACTTTTGGATCAATAACACTCTAATCGTAAAGAAAAACTACGAAAAAAGTCAATTTTAGAAAAATGAACATTCAAAGGAAATGGACAAATGTGAAGAAAGTGTGAAACTTGTGAAACTAATGAAACAAAAATGATTTTAAGCTATAATGTCTGTAGTATGATATTGGAGAAGAAAATTGAATGAGTTTCTCTCACAATGCGGTTATGTGGTACAATCTTTTTATTGATGAAGAATCAAGAAAAATGCTGTCGATATATTTGCTTTCTTCATAAAGACATGTTGATTGTCTGCAACCGCCAGATTTGAAGGGGGTGAAAGGTTTGAGTAAGACGAACACGGCCATAGAATCTACAAAAGTAATAGAAACAGAAGAGACTAGAGCGGTTTCTGGGGGGAAATCCTGGAAAGATTACGTAACCCTTGCTAAAATGGGCATCGTAACTTCAAATTTAATCACTGCGTTTACAGGTCTGTTTCTTGCTTCTGTATATACAGGTTTTCCATTGGTTCAAAATCTGCATATTCTTATTTTGACAATCATTGGTGCTGGTTTGGTTATGGCAGGGGGGTGTACGCTTAATAATTATATTGATCGTGACATCGATCATTTAATGGAGCGTACAAAAGAAAGGCCGACTGTCACAGGAAATATCAAACCGACAAATGTTCTGGTAGCAGGATTAATACAGTCTGCTGTCGGGATTATGATGCTTGCAGCAGTGGAAATGGTTGCTGCGATTATTGCCATTATCGGTTTGGTTGTTTATGTGATGATATATACGATGTGGCTTAAAAGGGTGTCTACCTTAAATACAGTCGCTGGGAGCATTTCTGGTGCTGTTCCGCCGTTGATCGGCTGGGCAGCAGTTGATCCTGGACTTCATATTTATGCTTGGCTGTTGTTTTCTATTATGTTTATCTGGCAGCCGCCGCACTTTTTAGCGTTAGCTATGAAGCGCTCTCATGAATATAAGGCAGCAGGAATTCCCATGCTTCCGGTTGTGGCTGGTTTTGCTATGACAAAAAGGCAAATCGTTTTATATGTAGGAACACTTCTGCCAATTTCACTATTGTTGTATGAATTTGGCCTAGTATATACGATTGCAGCAGCTGCTTTAGGTTTGGGCTGGCTGCTTTTAGGGTTCGCTGGATTCAAAATGAAAGATGATATTAAATGGGCCCGTTTAATGTTTGTGTATTCCTTGAATTACCTAACCATACTGTTTGTACTTATGGTCATTGTCCACATGTAAAAGTCGCTGCAAGGTGCATTTCACCTCTTTAAGACGAATTACTGTATTCACAGGACATACTACTTTTGAAAATGTCCTGTGAATGCAATTTCTCATAAAAAAGGTTGAGAGGGAGAATGACTATAAATACAAGATAAATTTTGTAACTATTTTACTTGAAAGAGAGGTTTGATGGCTTTATGAAAGGACGCAAAGGCTTATTGCGTTTCCTTCCTTTGTCCGCAATGCTTTTATTTCTGGCAGGGTGCGGAGAGGATAGGTTAACAGCATTAGATCCTTATGGCCCGCAGGCTCAATGGATTTTTGACAATATGATTTTGAGCTTGTATGTGATGGCTTTAGTTATCATTGTTGTTTTTACCTTATTCTTTATTGCTGTGGTAAAGTTCCGCAGAAAACCTGGCGATGATGAGATTCCAAAACAGGTGGAAGGCAGTAAGACACTGGAATTAACGTGGACCATTATTCCAATTATATTGCTTGTTATTCTTGCTGTGCCAACCATTGCAGGTACATATTATTTAGCTGAGGAAGCTCCGGAAGCTGCAGGATCAAGCGGCGAAGAAGAAGGTGAAGAAGCAGAAGAAGCAGCCGACGCTGCAGCAGAAGGTGAGGATGCTGTTGTCATCGATGTAACGGGACATCAATACTGGTGGCAATTTGATTATCCAGAAGGATTTACAGCTGGAAATGAAGTCTATATTCCTGTTGGGGAAAAGGTTTGGTTTAATGTAACCGGTAACGATGTTATCCACTCATTTTGGGTGCCGGCGCTCGGCGGAAAAATTGATACTATTCCAGGGGTTGAGAACAGCCTATGGTTACAAGCAGACGAGCCAGGAGTTTATAAAGGGAAATGTGCTGAACTCTGTGGACCTTCTCACGCTCTAATGGATTTCAAAGTTGTAGCTTTGGAACGTGACGAGTATGATGCATGGGTTGATAGTATGTCTCAAGAGGAAGAAGCACCAGAGGAAAATTCTGTAGCAGCCGAAGGGCGACAAGTATTTGAAGATCAGGGCTGTATTGGCTGTCATGCTGTAGAAGGACAAGGTTCTGCACAAGGACCGACACTTACGAACTTTGCAGACCGCGATTATATTGCAGGTGTAATTGATTTTAATAATGAAAATCTAGAAGAATGGATCCGTGATCCACAATCGTTCAAGCAAGGTAATAACATGCAGCCATATCCAGATATGAGCGACGAGGATATGGAAGCAATTATCGAATACCTAAATACTCTTAGCGTGGAAGATGAAGAGTAAAATAATTTAAAAAGGAGGTAAACCACGTGGCAACTGCAACAGCTACTAAAGATAAAAGTGTTTTATGGGATTGGCTGACTACTGTCGACCATAAAAAGCTGGCGGTATTATATTTGATCGCGGGCACGCTGTTTTTCGTAAAAGCAGGTATGATGGCTTTGTTTATGAGAATACAGTTGATGTCAGCTGAAAATGATTTTCTTACCGGACAGACATTTAATGAGTTAATTACAATGCATGGGACGATTATGCTGTTTTTAGCAGCAACTCCGCTGATTTTTGCGTTTATGAACTTTGTTATTCCATTACAAATCGGGGCTAGGGATGTGGCATTTCCTTTTGTTAACGCTCTCGGTTTTTGGATTTTCTTCTTTGGGGGCCTTTTGTTAAGCGTAAGCTGGTTTTTTGGAGGAGGCCCTGATGCAGGCTGGACTGCGTATGTACCGCTATCAAGCGGAGAATATGCTGACCTTGGCTTGGATTTCTATGTATTAGGCCTCCAGGTAAGTGGTATCGGTACGCTGGTATCAGCCATTAACTTTATTGTAACGATCATTAATATGCGCGCTCCAGGTATGACAATGATGAGAATGCCATTGTTCTGCTGGACAGGCCTTGTTGTATCGATCCTTATTGTATTTGCTTTTACGCCGCTTGCAGCAGGTCTGGCACTTTTAATGCTCGATCGAATTTTTGGCGGACAATTTTTCATTCCAGATATGGGAGGAAACGCTGTTCTTTGGCAGCACATCTTCTGGATTTTTGGTCATCCGGAAGTATATATTCTTGTTTTGCCGGCATTTGGTATTATTTCAGAGGTTATTCCGGCATTTTCAAGAAAACGCCTGTTTGGTTATACAGCAATGGTATTTGCAACGTTAGTCATTGCATTTTTAGGGTTTATGGTTTGGGTTCACCACATGTTCACAGTAGGTTTAGGTCCGATTACAAACTCTGTCTTCGCAATTGCTACCATGGGTATCGCCGTTCCAACGGGTATCAAGATCTTTAACTGGCTTTTTACAATGTGGGGCGGAAAAATTACGTTCAACACAGCAATGCTCTGTGCATCTTCCTTTGTACCGACATTTGTACTGGGCGGTGTGACAGGTGTAATGCTTGCCATGGTGCCTGTAGATTACTTGTATCATGACACATACTTTGTTGTTGCTCACTTTCACTACATTATTATCGGTGGTATTGTATTAGGGTTACTTGCTGGTACTTACTATTGGTATCCAAAAATGTTCGGCCATAAACTGAATGAAAAATTAGGTATCCTTATGTTTTGGCTGTTTTATATTGGTTTCCACATGACTTTCTTTATTCAGCACATTCTTGGTTTAATCGGTATGCCAAGACGTGTATATACGTACCTTGAAGGTCAAGGCATGGAAACAATGAATCTCGTTTCAAGCATCGGTTCCTTTGTTATGGGGGCAGCGATTCTTGTTCTTGTCATTAACGTCGTGTATTCTGCATTTAATTCAGAGCGCATTACAGTTAATGATCCATGGGATGCGCGTACTTTAGAATGGTCTACACCAACGCCTATCCCAGAGTACAACTTTGCTCAAACTCCGCAGGTTCGTTCGTTGGATCCATGGTTTTATGAAAAAGTTCATGGTGATGGCACGATGAAACCAGCAGAACCAATGACAGATATTCATATGCCAAACGGATCTATACTGCCGTTTGTTATTGGTCTTGGACTATTTACTTGGGGATTTGGAATGGTTATGATGAATATGGAAAATACCATTGTTCCTCCATTCCTAGTTATTGGCACAGGAGTTATTCTGACCTTTGGATCGATGCTTATACGTTCAATTAAAGAGGATCATGGCTATCATATACCTCTCGAACAAGTAAAGAAAATCGAAAAGGAGGTTAGCTGATATGGCAGGCTCGGTTGATCTTTCAAAAGGCCTCCCTTCACACCCGGAAAAATCAACGTTAGAAGGGAAAAATAAATTTTTAGGTTTCTGGATCTTTCTCGGCGGGGAAACGATCATGTTCGCTACATTTTTTGGTACGTTTCTAGGTCTTAGAGAAGGAACGGCTGGCGGACCGTCTGCAGAAGAATTATTTTCGATGCCGCTAGTATTTATCATGACGATGCTGTTATTAACAAGTTCTTTGACAAGTGTTTTGGCAATGTTTTCCATGAAGAAAAATAACTTTAAGAACATGCTGGTTTTAATGATAGTAACTGTTCTATTAGGTCTAGGGTTCTTAGGATTTGAAATTTACGAATTTGTGGAATATGTCCATCACGGACTTGGGTATACTACCAGTGCATTTGCATCATCTTTCTATACCCTGGTTGGTCTTCACGGAGCGCACGTACTTTTTGGACTTTGCTGGATCACCACATTAATTATTCGTTACAGCCGTTCAGGCATTACGCTGACCAATGCGCCGAAATTTTACGTAGCAAGTCTATATTGGCACTTTATTGACGTGGTGTGGGTCTTTATCTTTACCGTTGTCTATTTAATGGGAATTGGGGGTGCATAAAAATGTCTGATGATTTATCGAAACCATTTACGAAAAGTTCGATGTCAGAAGAAGAGATAATGAAAATTAATAAGGAGAGAAAGATTCAAGTAACTTCCTTTGCTTTCATGATCTTCTTAACAATCCTCGCATTTATTGCTGTAGCAACTGAAACGATTGAAGTAGGATTTGCTATACCATTTATTTTACTTTTGGCTGTGGTGCAGTTTTTCCTTCAAATGTATTATTTTATGCATCTTAAAGACAAAGACCACGGCTGGCCGAATGCTTTCATCATTTCTGGTGTTGTTCTTTCTACACCGGCATTGATTGCATTGATACTCCTATTAGGTGTAACAAAATATTAAGTTAATCAACTGCTCCGGGTTTTAACCTTGGAGCAGTTTTTCCTGTTCACTTGATTGTTATAGGTTTTAACAAAGAATACGCTTTATTCATGTATAATAGAGGGCACAAGAGGTGAAAAGGAGGTAAATGAATTGGCAGATCAAAATGAGTCGTCTTTACCCAATGAAAATAAGAATGCTAACGACAAAAGTAATGTATGGATTGCTGTTATATTAACGATTATCATTAATGGACTCGTCACCGTTTTATTTTTTATGGATGGATTTAGCGGGGAAGTAGAAGGTTTTGATTTAACCGTTCTTCCGATGTTGAATGCAATTTTCAATAGTTTTACCACTGTGTTTTTGTTTACCGCTTTGTTTTTCATTTTACGTAAAAACATTAAAATGCACCGCCGCTTTATTTATGCTGCTTTTACGTCAACCGCATTGTTTCTAATTACGTATGTTACCTATCATTACATCGCAGAATCAACAGAATACGGCGGCAGTGGAGCCATGGCCGCTATTTATTATTTTATTTTAATAACCCATATTATTCTTGCCATTGTAATTGTTCCTTTAGCCGTACTGTCTTTTATGCGAGGAATCAAATATCAAGTGAAGAAGCATCGAAAAATTGCGCGCTGGACCATGCCTTTATGGTTATATGTCAGCATTACTGGTGTGCTTGTGTATGTTATGATTTCCCCTTATTATTAAGAAAAGGCTGTCCGCTTATATACAAGCAGGACAGCCTTTTCTGTATCTATTAAATTTTGAAATTCATTTTAATAATACCTGCTTCTCTCGCTGAAGTAAATGCAATGACAGCAAGCGGCCCTATAATGAAGCCAATTACGCCAAATAATGTAAGACCAATATATAACGATATCAAGGTGGCTAATGGAGATAATCCGATATGGTGTCCCATCACTTTCGGTTCAACGGTTCTTCGTATAATCAGCAGAACAGCTGCTAATATGAGAAGCTGCGTTCCAGTAAGCGCGTTTCCGGAAATGAAATAATACAATGACCACGGAGCAAGTATCGCAATGGATCCAATGATCGGTATAAAATCGATCAGCCATATGACGATCGACATAATCAGTGCCACATCAGGTGTGAAAATGTATAAGCTGACAATCGTAACTAAAAATATAATAATGCTGACTAAAAATTGAGCTTTGAAAAAACCTAAAATAACATATGAAAGTCTTGATGTCATAAACTTA
This sequence comes from Alteribacillus sp. YIM 98480, assembly GCF_009765375.1. GTDB lineage: Bacteria > Bacillota > Bacilli > Bacillales > Marinococcaceae > Alteribacillus. The sequence goes on along the minus strand of NZ_VTOK01000003.1, from coordinate 53,970 downwards.
AATTTTTCTGAAGTGTCTTCTTTCATAAAAGCATGCATTTTTTGTTTGAGCCTTGGCAATTCAATTAAAAATAGAAAAAGAGCGATTAAGTAAACTAGAAAACTGACAAGATATCTTGGAATGGCTGCCACCATACCAGTAATTTCATTGATCAGGTCCCCGCTTGAAAGTTGATCGCGAAGATTATTTAACATATCCGTAATTTGGTTGTTTATCTCATGAATCACTTCAGGAGGCAAATCCAAGTCTTCGTAAGCCTTTTCTATTTTGAATTGAATATTCAGCCAGGTTTGATTTAAGTCACTGACATAAGCAGGCAGGTTCTCAATAAGATACACAACTTGAGTAACGACTTGTGTAACAAGTATGTAGCCGCTTAGACCAAGAATACAAAGAAATAAGGTGAACACGAGAGTAACAGCCATGCTTCGTTTGACGCCGGTTTTTGCCATAATGAACCGTACAGCTGGAGATAAAAGCAAAGCAGTTAACAGAGCAAGTATTATAGGACCGGAGACCGGCAGAATAAAGTATGCGCCAACTAGTATAAGTGCAATTGTAAAGATGCGCAAAATTATTTTTTTGTTGAAAATGGATGACACAGCCAAGCTCCTTTCGACCAATACCTGATTCTGCTGTTGTAAGGCACTGCCATTAACTTGGCGTTGCCAGTTCCTTTCTAATATTATTATAATATGACAGCTTTAGATTGAACAGAAAAACACCTTGAAGCTTTTTAAAAGTGAATGGTTAAAGAGAAAAACCGGTGAATATGAATTCATCCGGTTCTTTAACTTATGTAATGACAGATATAACTTTCTTATTTGTCAGCTTCCACCAATTCATTATACACGCTTTCAATTTTGTTTTTGCACTTCGTTACAATCTTATTTGGGAAATCTTCATCGTATTCCACACCATGAGGGTAATAGTGTCTTCCAAGAAATGGAGTCAGTAATTGAACTTCCGCATCTTCTTTTGGAATTTCTCCTTGGACAGCAAAAGCTTGGATACGTAAAAAGTAGGTAGCATCATCTGTTTTGTCTAGCATTTTATAATCGAATGTAACACGTTCGTAATCCCACTGGCCTTCATGGATAAAGCCATTTTTTTTCATAATTCTTTCTAAACTTCCGAATTGAAACTCTTTTCCATGGAAGTCGAAATCTTCAATTTTCATGTTAATTCCCTCCTGATTATTAGTTACATACAAATCTTATTTAATCATAGTACGAAAAAAAAAAAGATGCAACGCCGGGGCATAGAAACTTTTCATGAACTTTTACTCAAGTATAAATAAAAAAAAGCTGGGCATAGTAACAAGCGAATCCAAATGAGGGAGGTAAAGAGTAAAATGAAGACTGTACAAGACGTAATGACAACTGAAGTGGAATGCTGCAGACCAGATGATACCGTATATGATGCAGCCATGAAAATGAAAGATTATGATGTAGGGTCTATACCAGTGACGCAAGATAAAAATCTCATGGGTATGATTACAGATCGGGATATCGTGCTGCGCTGCATTGCAGAAAAGAAACCAAACACTACATCGGTATCTGATGTCATGAGTTCAAATATTATTACATCAGAACCAAATATGGATATTCACCAAGCAGCAAGGATGATGGCGGAAAAACAAATACGTCGTCTGCCGATAGTTGAAAATCAGCAGCTAATAGGAATTGCTTCACTTGGAGATATGGCTGTCGATACAACGACGGATGAAGAGGCTTCGTTTGCACTCAGTGAAATTTCAGAGAGGCCGGAAGTACATCACTAATATAAAAAACAGAGCTGTCCCTAGGGGCAGCTCTTCTCTATGTTTTAGGGGCTGAAGTTGACCGAGTTTACGTGAGTACAGCTTACCAGCTGCAGATTTTAGACGCTTTATAATACGTTAAAGAGATTTTATTTAAGGTTTATAATATAAAAGGTGCCGGATCCGAAGGCAATAACTTGATTATCATCATTGTATACTTTTCCTTCGGTTACAATCATACTTTTACTTTTTGAGATCACTTTTGATTCACAGCGGAGTGTTTCTCCTTTTCCAGGTTTAATATAGTTGATTTTCATTTCCAACGTAACGGATCCTTTGCCTTCAGGAGTAATTTCATTCGCAAGACCGCCCATCGTGGAATCAAGCAGAGTGGCAGTGACTCCGCCGTGCACCATAGATAAAGGGTTTTCTAATCCTTTATGAAGAGGGATCGTTACCTCATATGTTTCATCATCTTTCCAATTTCTGTTGGTTTGCAGCCAGCTTCCAACAAACGAATAATATTGACCCTCCCGTTTACCTTCCCATCCGCGAATCATTTCTTCCATTACATTTTGCTCTTCTTCTGTGGCATTTTCAATAAAAGCAGCATATCTTTCTTGTAATTCATTTTTTGACATAATCATGAAGTAGATCCTTTCTTGTGTGTATTGCTTGAACAATAATATTGTAACGTAATAGCCAAACAATGCAAAGAAAGTCTAATCTGGGCGAACAAAAACAGGGCATATGCGTATGATGAAAGCAACAAGTTTTGCTGGAGGTGGAAAATCTATGAGCAGCGACTCCTTGCCATCGTCACTTTATGAATTTCGTGAATTTCTTCAAAAGCATCCACGTTTAATAAAAGAAGTAAGGGAAGGACATCGTACGTGGAATCAATTGTATCAAGATTGGGTTATATTAGGAGAGGAACATGATGATTGGAAGCCTTTCCGAGTTTCTGAAGAAGAGAAATCTAATGATAATTCAGCTCAAGCGGATTCGTTATCCAATTTAATGAAGACGATCGGACAAATAAACATTCAAGATTTGCAGAAACAAATCTCTCAGTTTAGTGGTATGATGGGAAATGTTCAGCGTGTACTGCAGCAGTTTCAAAAACCGTCCGGACCGCCGCGGCCGCCGCAAGATCCTTTTTCTTTCAGAGGTTTCTAAACGGAAGGGAGGCATCGGTATATGCATCCGCAAACGTATTCACTTATTCAGACGAAACCAGAATACAAAGAGTTTCTCCGTTTTCATCCTCAATGGTACCGTACTTTAAATAAGCATCCAGAAAAAATAGAAGAGTTTATCTCAGCGTCTAAAGTATATCATGGTCAAACGATTCCGCAGCGGCTCGAACGGTTTCAGAAAAATATGGATATGGTTCTCATGATTTTAAAATTATTAAATAATAAATAAAGTAAAGCACGAAATGTTTAAAAACCTTCCAATGCCATATACTAAATGAGCAAAGGAGGGTTTTTTGATATGATAAAAGGGCTTGCAGCTTTTATTATTTTGATGGCATCAGCTGTATGTTTTGGGCAGCAGGACGTGAATGCTTTAGAAATTCTTGAAGTGCGAGAAGATGCTGCTGTCCCAGCTGCTAAAATGAAAGGCATAGAATCAGAAGATTGGACTTTACAATATAAGTTAAAAAATAAAGATTTATATCTTGAATGTGTAATACCAGATTTTTCACTTGCTGATAAAGAAAAAGGCGGAGACGGTTATTTACTCGTTCAAATGAATGGGCAGGAAGCGGCCAAAATGAATCAAGCAGCTTTTATTATGAAAAGTCTGCCTCCTGGAGAGCACACGATTGATGTTAGGCCGGTTTCTTATGATGGGAAATCGAAAGCAGAAACCATATCATTTGAAATAGAAATCGCTGCACCTTAAAAAACGTTATTTCATAATTGCGGACTACCCATGTTATAATGAAATAACGGAGGTGTTCTCATGTCTGCAGTTTTATCAACCTCGGTTGATTTGCTAGATGAATCTGCCTTAGTTGGACAAATCGTTCTCCAGTCTGAGGTTTTTATACATTATAAACAAGCACGAAAGCAGATGGAAAGCGACAAAAAGGCACAACGTTTAATCGCTGAGTTTGCATCGTGGAAAGACAAATATGATGATGTTCAGAGGTTTGGGAAGTATCACCCAGATTATAAGACCATTTCCAAACAAGTACGTCAAGTTAAACGTGAGCTTGATTTGTATGAACCGATTGCAAGTTTTAAAAAAGCGGAAAAAGAATTAGAACAGCTTCTAAACGAGATATGTGCGGAAGTTGCAGGTGCTGTTTCCCCAACTATTAAGGTACCAACCGGCAATCCGTACTTTGATAATGCTTCATGTGGCGGCGGTTGCGGATCTGGTGGAAGCTGCGGCTGCGGTTAAAATCAGTTATAATACAACTCTGGCTGTAATACGCAGGCAGGGTTGTATTTTTTTATAAAGGTAAGAAATTATAAATATTTGGGATTTTACATGTCTAGCTCCAGAACCTGTCGCGGCTGACCAGGGCGCTTGCGCTTTTCTTATACTTTAAATTGTAAGTTTTAAATATCTAGATTCTTTTACAATAGAGGTAAGATAATAAAGTAATGATTATAAAGAGGAGGAGGACATTGTTTGAAGGTGAATGTATATATCAAACGATAGTAAAAGCAGATGTAGAGAGAGTATGGGAACTTTTTCAAAATCCTAAATATTTGGAAGTGCTCACTGCTTTTCCAAAAATCAACGTACTTTCCGGAGAACATACGGCTCAAAATGAAGTAATTCATCTAAGTATAGATATTGGTATTCAAAAAATGGATTGGGCTGCAGAAATAGTGGAAGTTAAACATCCTTATCTGTTTGTAGATAAAGGAATACAAATGCCGTTTCCTTTTACTTATTGGAAGCACGAACACTCTTTTCAAAACTGGGGAGAGTTTACAGGGATTACCGATCGTGTGAATTTTAGTTGTAAACTGCCAGCTTTCCTAATGAAAAGCATATTAAAGAAAATGTTTCAAGCAAGAGCACATGCAATCAAAACGCAATTTAAATGAAAAAAGCAGTGGAGCTAAAGAAAAAAGTATCTGCTCCGCTGCTTTTTGGTCGTTACATTTCACTTAATTCCAGCCTCTATCATATTGTTTAGGACCCTCAAGAGAGTAATTCAGCTCATTCGCTGCTTTAAGCGGCCAGTACGGATTTCTAAGCAAGTCTCTTCCAATAAAAACGAGATCGGCTCGTTCATTTTGCAAAATTTCTTCAGCTTGAATGCCGCTCGTAATTAAACCTACAGCTCCTGTAGATATCCCTGCTTTTTGGCGGATGGTTTCAGCGTTTGGAACTTGGAAACCTGGAAATGCATGAGGTCTTTTAGGTGTGATACCGCCAGAGCTGCAATCTATAAGGTCTGCACCGTCCAGCTTCATCCACGATGCCAGCTGAATGAAGTCTTCTATTTTGTTTCCATGCTCTTCGTATTCATTTGCAGAGATCCGGACAAATAGTGGTCCATCCCACACCTTTCTCACTTCTTTAATGATTGTTTCTAAAAATCGGTAACGGTTTTTTAGTGATCCTCCGTAGCTGTCTGTGCGGTGATTGGTTAGAGGAGACAAAAATTCATTAACCAGATAGCCGTGCGCTGCGTGTATTTCTAATACATCAAACCCTACTTCGATTGCCCGTTCTGCCGCATTTTTGAATGCTTTTATGGTTTCATGAATGTCTGGTTCGCTCATTTCATCTGGCGTTTTGATGTCATCATTAAAAGGGATCGGAGAAGGAGCGATAATCGGCCCATCCACAGTAGCTTTTCTGCCGGCGTGAGCGAGCTGAACTCCAATATGAGAACCATTTTCTTTTACTGTTCTAGTCAGTTTTTGTAACCCATCTAGTTGACTGTCATCCCAAATACCAAGGTCTTCGTGTGAAATACGTCCTTGAGGAGTTACAGCAGCAGCCTCCGTAAAGATAAGACCAGCTTGTCCCATGGCTCTACTTGCATAATGATAAAGATGCCAATCCGTTATTTTTCCATCCTGGTTAAAACAAGAATACATGCACATCGGCGACATCACAATTCGATTTTTAAATGTTATGTTTTTGAGCGAATAAGAGGTAAATAATGCTGGTTTCATACAGTAACTCCACCTTCATTTTTATTTTACTTTAGGAAAGTTTAAACGTATAAGTAAAACTGCGACTTCTGCCATCTGGACTTGGCAGCGACCCGAATTTTTCTAATCACTATATGGTACGTTCTTATATTACCAGTTTTTAATAATGGAGTGAAAGAAAAAGCTCTGAGCGTCTGCTCAGAGCTTTTTCTTTCTTGTTGAATATTGACTCATGTACCCTAAGGGCCATCTTTCTCCTATCAGCGATAGAATGAATAAGCAAAATAAACTTGTATTATCACTTACCTAGGTAACGATGAATTAAAGCAAGAATAGAACGGCGTGTCATTATCCCAATGAAAGAACGCTCATCGTCTTCAATACAAACAAATGGATGGTTAATAGAGAGCATTAACGCTTTTCCGAACGTTTCGTTCTTATTCATTTTAGGTACTTTCGTAGTCATAACATCACTAACCTTGTAATCATGAAGGCGTTCCATTTCAATTCGTTCAATACCTAAAATAGAATCAAGAATTTGGGCTTTGCTAATTTGCCCGTGTACTTTATATTCTGTGTCAAGCACTGGGATTGCTGTGTAGCCAGACTTAATTAAAACAAGCAGTGCATGGTCAAGCGGGTTGTTTAATTGAACATGTGCTACTTTTTCGTGCGAAATCATCAGTTCTTTGATCTCACTATCCATGATTTGGCTGTTTTTTAATGTTTGTAACATCTTCATCACTTTCTTTCTTAATAATTTATCCGTTGAAAAAGAAAGTGGCCCTAAACAAACTAAAAAATGTGACCCAATATAATAGTAGAGGGGTAGGGAGAATATGTCAAGTGCTAAATGTAAGCGTTTTCTTTAAGGAGGGGGTGAAATTTTACGTTTTTAAAACGATTTTTTTTAAAAGGTAAGAATATTTAGCGTTTTACATGTCTAGCGCAAGCGCCTACTCGCTCGAGATTCCTTCGGTCCGCAAATGGAAAGCAAAGGTCAGCTTTCCATTTGCCGCCCCTCCAGGACTTGTCGCTCGTGAGCAAGGTGCTTGCGCTTTTCTTAATAAGCTATGAGTTGATCGACATATCTCGTTTTCTGAAAGCGAACGACGTCATTTCACTTATACAGATGAATGTACTTTTTATTTTCAGCTTATTAAAGAGGAGTATAAGTGAACGACGTTTTTCGTTGTCGCTATGATCGTATTAGATTTTAATCGTAAGCACATGCATTTAAAATTTTATTTTCTCATGTTGAAAGCTGCATTAAGCTGACCACGCAGCATACGTTCACGCAATTCTTTTTTTGGTAACTTTTTCTGTTCCATTCTTCGGATGTCAAACGTTTGCATTCCATCTTCCATTTTATTGGCAATATCAACTAATCGTTCCACATCGTCAAAGGAGTATTTGCGAGTACCGCCCGATGTTCTTTCAGGAAAGACAAGCTTTCTTTCTTCATAATAACGGATTTTTCGTTCAGACAATCCTGTTAATTCACTTACGACTCCTATTGTGATTACTTTTTTATCTTTGTAAGAAGAAGACATAAACGTGCGCTCCTTTTAAACAATATCTAACGAAGTTTCTTTTACTTTGTCCTTAATATATCACATGTTAAAACAAAATGGAGGGTTAATGTAAGAAAAACTAACATAACAAATCAAAAAAATTAACACAAACACATTTTTGAATAAGTTTCCAAAAAGCAATTGCTTGTAAACATAATTAATGTTAACGTTTATATAAAATATGTTTACATTGGAGTGTGAGGCATGAATAACAGTTGGATTCGTTTGGCGGATGAAGTATTGCAAGGAAAAAAAGTAACGAAGCAAGATGGACTTGATATTCTTTCGGTACGAGATAATCATATACTGTCGCTTCTAAACGGAGCTTATAAACTGAGATATCATTACTATAAAAATGACGTTAAATTAAATATGATTGTGAATGCTAAAAGCGGCTTGTGTCCTGAAGATTGCGGGTATTGCGCTCAATCTTCTATTGCAGATACCAATGCAGATAAATATCCTTTGCTCGATAAAGATTCCTTAGTAAAAGGAGCAAAAGAAGCGATGGAACGTAAGGCCGGTACATATTGTATTGTGGCCAGCGGTCGAGGTCCGACGGAAAAGGAAGTAGATCATGTCGCAGAAGCGGTTAAAGAAATTAAACAGGAAATGCCGCTCAAAATATGTGCTTGTCTTGGGATTTTAAAAGAAGGCCAGGCTGAGCGTTTAAAAACAGCTGGGGTTGACCGCTACAATCATAATTTGAATACACATAAAGATCATCATGAAGCTATAACTACCACTCATACGTATGAAGACAGAGAAAGAACGGTCAATCACGCGAAAAATGCAGGTATTTCTCCGTGTTCGGGCGTGATAGCAGGAATGGGCGAAACAGATGAACAATTAATTGAAACATTATTTGCATTAAAGGAATTGGATGCTGATTCTGTTCCGGTAAACTTTTTACATCCTGTGCAAGGAACGCCGCTTGAAGATAGAAATGGTGTCGCTCCTATGCGCTCGCTAAAAATTCTTGCAGCTGCCAGGTTTATTCTGCCGGACAAAGAAATCCGCGTATCAGGCGGAAGAGAAGTAAATATCCGCTCTTTACAGCCGCTCACATTGTATGCCGCAAACTCCATATTTGTAGGTGATTATTTAACAACAGGCGGACAAAAAGTAAAGGATGATCATCAAATGATCGAGGATATGGGTTTTAGGGTTGAACAATATGCAGTTCCAGAACCATCTTGATTGGTAAGAAGCCGTCCCAATTTAAAAGCAGGGACGGCTTTTTGGCTTTCAATAATGGATAACCTCTATGTATTATTGATCTGATACTCCTAGCCGCTCGAGCGACTTCATATCCTTTACCTTAGCCGAACTTGCTCTATCAAGGTGTTAGTTTTGTTATGAATATTTACATTTCCTCTAGGAGAAAGGAAGCTGCTCGCGGTATAATATATATGGGGGAGAACGTTATAAATAGATGGAAGAAAGGAAGAGGACATTGGAACTTACACAAGGATTGTTGTCAAGACGAACGATACATACTTTTAAAAATGAACCAGTCGAGCGGTCTATTATTGAAAAAGCTATTCATTGTGCTATTCATGCACCGAATCATAAAATGACGGAACCATGGCATTTTTATGCGATAACAGGAAAAACCAAAGAAAAATTGGCGTCAAGAAGAAGTCAATTGAAAATAGAAAAATTTATGGACAAAGATTCAGAGCGAGCTGTAAAAGCAAAGGAACAAGCGTATACGTTCATGGCAGAACTTCCTTGGGTGATTGCTGTAACGACGCATCGTTATAGTGTAGATCCTGTACGTGAGAAAGAAGATTTTGCTGCCACTGCATGTGCTGTTCAAAATTTTATGCTCGCGGCATGGGATGAAGGAGTAGGAACCAAATGGGCCACTGGTCAGCTTGTGAAAGATAAAAAAGCGAGGGAGATTATCAATCCTGGAGAAGAAGAAGAAATTATTGGTTTTCTTTTTCTCGGCTATCCAAAAGATACCCCGAAGATAAAAACCCGGAAGGAACAAGATAATATAAGCTGGCTTGACTGAGGAGGAAGGTAATATGAAAAACATTGTAATAACGGCAGCAGCAGTGCTTTCGCTCTTGGTAACTTTAGGTTTCTTTATTCCTATTCAATTAAGCGCACCTCCTGATGCGCGTACGATTGTGGATCACACAAATCACATATATGTTACGCCGCCTTGTTTTAACCAAGCGGATTTAAGCAACTACTTACAAGAAGCAGAGTATAGGGAGGCAAAAGATTTGGATTATAAGCCTGAATCCTCTTGTACCCAGGAAACACTGGTAGAAAAAAATGTACCGATTAATATTGCGTTATTAAAAACAATTGGTATTTCAGAAACAAAATGGGATGATGAAACGATTTGGGGTTAAGCGGATATTTCTTTTAAAGCAGATATCTATCGTGTTACGGATATACAGCATAAGCAAAAATGGCTTCTGCTACATGGTGGTAAGCCGAGTTATTACTATTTTTAAGCACGTAACAGAACCATCGACAGATAAAGAGCGTATGGCGGATGACTACCTCTCACACATCTATAAGCATAAGAACTGTATATAATGCTGTAAAAAGCACTTTGTGATGAACTATCACGTGTGATAAGCTAATATTTGTGAAATTTTCTGATAAACAAAAACAGAAGACAATCAAAGCATAGGAGATGTATAACAGAGATGAAAGTAGCTAAATTCGGAGGCACTTCTCTTGCCAGTGCAGAACAAATTAAAAAAGTAACAAATATAGTTACCTCTGATACAGACAGAAAGTTTATTGTTGTATCAGCACCAGGGAAACGCAATGATGAAGATACAAAAGTAACAGACTTGTTGATTACTCTTGGGGAGACCTTTTTAAAAGACGGAAAAGCTGAAGCTGAACTGCAGGCAGTGGTAGAACGTTATCGTGACATTGCCGAAGGTCTTGGACTTGGTGAAGATATTGTCCATACGATTGAAGATGACTTAAAAAGCCGGCTTGCCTTTGATCGATCCAATGAAGGACAGTTTATGGACCAGATCAAAGCGAGCGGAGAAGACAATAATGCTAAAATAATTGCCCGTTACTTACAAAGCATGGGATTTGTTGCAGAATATATTCATCCGGAACAAGCAGGATTATATGTAAGTGATACACCAGGTAATGCCCAAGTACTTCCGGAAGCATATGATCATTTATTTAAGCTTAGAGAAAAAAACGGTATTTTAATTATCCCTGGTTTTTTCGGCTTTTCAAAAGAAGGCCGCCTAGTTACCTTTCCGCGCGGCGGTTCAGATATTACAGGTTCTATCGTAGCAGCTGGAGTACAAGCAGATCTTTATGAAAACTTTACAGATGTCGATTCGGTATTTGCAGCCAATCCGAAAGTAGTAGATAACCCTTGTTCTATTAAGCGGATGACTTATCGTGAAATGCGAGAGCTTTCTTATGCTGGATTTGGCGTGTTTCATGATGAAGCGCTTATCCCTGCTTTTAAAAAGAATGTGCCTGTTTGTGTGAAGAATACTAATAATCCGAGTGCAGACGGAACCATGATTATTAATGAGCGTGAATACACGATGAACCCTGTCATCGGGATTGCAGCAGAAAAAGGGTTCAGCACTATTTATGTGCGTAAATACCTTATGAACCGTGAAGTTGGTTTTGGACGTAAATTGCTTCAAATTATCGAAGATGAAGGGATATCTTATGAACATATTCCTTCAGGTATTGATGATACTTCCGTCATCTTAGATGACAGTCAATTAACACCCCAAAAGGAAGATACGATTATCCGTCGAGTTATCGATGAACTAGATGCAGATGATGCTTATATTGAAAAAGGTTTTGCTATGATTATGCTAGTTGGAGAAGGGATGCATGAAACGGTAGGTATTGCTTCAAGAGCAGCAAAAGCCATATCTGAACAAGGTGTCAATATTGAGATGATCAATCAGGGATCTTCTGAAGTGTCATTATCATTTGGTATTCACGAAGACAACGTAGACCTTGCGATCCGCGGTTTATATGAAGAGTTCTTTAGTACAAAAGAAGTCCTCCAGTAAGAAAAGCGCAAGCGCCTTAAAAGAAGGAAGTTCGGCTACGAGCGTCACGTCCTGTGACAACGCCGAACTGACTCCCATCCTGGGAGCCCGCGACAGGTTCTGGAGCTTTCGCGCTGGGTCGCCTGCGGCCCGGAGTCGAAAGGGAAGACATAAGACGTTCAGCTCATTTTCATGAACTTCTACTAAGATCGCACACATCGACGCATAGGATGTGCTAATGTCGCCAATGCCAAAGGACGTGGCGTTTTTGGCGACGAGTGTACAACGTAGAAGTCACCATATCGTGTGGAAGGACGTCCTGTGCCAACGCTGAACGGGCTTGCACAGGAAGTGTAGACTTTTGCGTTGCGACAGGACGTTCGCGGTTTTAGCAAAAGTTCCTCTTTATTGTGTGCGCCTGAGCGGCTGGGCGCTGAAGCTAGACATCAAAAACACCAAATATTTATAATTTCTTACCTTTTAAAAAAAGGGGAGTCTCATCCAAATAGATTGGAAGGGGCTCCTTTTTCTACTTAATTCGTTCACGTTTTTCTTCTAATAACAGCTCTTTTAATTCTTGAACTTCTCGCTGCAAATCATCAATTTGATTTTCATTCGTAAAGGGAGTAGGTTCTTTTTTTTCTTCATCGGTATCATTACCGGGTAATTCCATTTCACTCGCTTTTTCTACATTGTTAACAATAACACCAATAAATAGGTTAAAAATCACAAATGTACCTACGAGAACAAAGCTCACAAAATAAACCCATGCCATTGGAGATTGTTCGAAAATCGGGCGCATGACGGCGCTGGCCCACGATTCCAAAGTGACGACTTGGAATAATGTTAATAAAGACAACTGCAAATTGCCAAAGTATTCAGGCGCAATCTCTTGATACAGCATTGTGCCGATAACAGCATAAATGTAAAATATAATACTCATCAAAATCATAATGTTTCCTAAAGCCGGAATGGTTAACAAAAGGGCGTCAACAAGCCGGCGCAGGGAAGGGATAATAGATATAGCACGAAGTACGCGCAGCACTCTTAAAATCCGAAGGACGGTTACAAAATGAGCACCAGCAAAAACATGCCCAGCAAACACGATAAGAAAGTCAAACCAGTTCCATGAACTTTTAAAAAAGCCGAGCATTGGTTTGGCAGCAATGAGACGTAGTACAATTTCTATAGTAAAAATCCATAAGAGCACTCTGTCTGCCAAATAGAAGAGAAAAGCATTGTTTTCATAGATAGCAGGAAATGTTTCTACGCCAACAATAGCAGCATTAATAAGGATAAAAATCATTACTGTGTTTATAAAAGCGCGGTGTTCAACCAGGCGGGCGATATTATTTCTAAAACGATTTACTGCCTCGCTGTTCATAAGTGTTGGTTTTCCTCTCCTTTAACGTTTATGTAATGTAATTGCCTATTAAATTTTACTAAAAGAATAACAAAGAAGAAAGGGAAAAGGAGTGAAAACAAATGGATAAATGGTGAAAAGTAAAGGATATTTGATAATGATATTAAAAACGTATCGTCATCTAAAATGAATCTGGGTGAGACGGACTAATTCCTCAAAGGAGAAGAAAAGCTGTCTCGTTGGTTTCGAGACAGCTTCCATTGAACTAAGATATAGGGCTGCGTGTGGCAGAGCCCAGTTCTTTTGATCGTTTAATAGCTTCTTTGATGCTGTTTTTGAAATGTTCTTGTACACTATGGTGTTCTAGTGTTTTAAACGCTGCTTCGGTCGTACCGCCAGGACTCATTACTTCGTTATAAAGGTCATTTGGCGGCTGATCTGAGTTTTGCAAGCGTTTGGCTGCTCCTGCAAGCGTTTGAACGATTAATTCTTTCGCTTCTGTTTCCGGTAGGCCTGCTTCTTTTGCTGCTATTTCCATAGCTTCTACAAAATAATAGAAGTAAGCTGGTCCACTCCCGGATATTCCAGTAACTGCATCCATCTTTGCTTCATCAAATATGGTTACGGTACCAATTGCTGCAAATAACGCGGAAGCCGTATCAAGGTGATGAGCGCTTGCATAATAGCCCCGGCAAAGAGCTGTAGCTGAAGCACTGACTTTTGAAGAAGTGTTGGGCATCGCTCTGACTACAGCTGTTTTCATACCAAACAGTTCTTCTATATAACTAGTAGAAATACCGGCTAATACAGAAATGACTAAATGATTGTCCTTGGTGTATTCTTTAATAGATGAAATACCATCTTCAATATGTTTTGGTTTCATCGCAAGAATCACGAGGTCAGCTTTTTTCATAGCATCTTCTTTTGATTCAGCAATGCTAACTTTGTAGCATTCGTTTAATTCATTTAACCGTTGATCATTCGTTTTATTGGTAACAACAATCTGTTGAGGCTTTACAAGATTTTCAGAGAGCAAGCCGCCGAGAATGGATTCTGCCATGGAGCCTGCTCCGATGAAAGCAATGGTTTTGTTTTGAAGCATCTTTCTCTCCTCCTATTCTTTAATTTGTCCGCTTCCGGAAATGATATATTTTGAGGACGTTAAAGCTTTCAGCCCCATTGGACCACGGGCGTGAAGTTTTTGTGTGCTGATACCGATTTCTGCTCCAAAACCAAATTCATCACCGTCAGTAAAACGGGTAGAAGCATTATGATATAGAGCGGCAGCATCGAGCTGGCTGAGAAACATAGTTTTGTTTTTTTCTGTTTCAGTAATAATAGCCTCGGAGTGCCCTGTACCAAACTGCTTAATATGATCGATTGCTTCTTCTGTGTTCTCTACACTTTTAACCGCTGCAATTAAGTCAAGGTATTCATCTTTCCAGTCTTCTGTCCTTGCTTGCTGGACGTTTGGGTGCAAGCTTTGAATAATGGTGTCTCCTCTTATTTCGACTCCTTTATCAAACAACGCTTCAATTAGATCTTTTCCATTTTGTTCTGCCCATGTTTTGTTTACAAGAATGGTCTCACAAGCGTTACAAACAGACGGACGCTGGGTTTTCGCATTAACGGCTATGGAGATACCCATTTCTTTACTTGCTGTTTCATCAATGTAGACGTGGCAGTTTCCTACACCGGTTTCAAGTACTGGCACAGATGAATTTTTCACTACAGCCTGAATCAAACCGGCCCCTCCTCTAGGGATGAGGACGTCAAGATATTCGTTCATCGTAAACATTTCTGATGCTGCTTCTCTTGAAGTGTCTTCTGCAAGCTGTACGGCATCTGTTGGTATATTTTGTGAACGCAATGCTTTGTGAATAGAGGCAACAATCGCTTTATTAGAATGATAAGCCGAAGAACTTCCTCTTAAAAAAGCAGCGTTGCCTGTTTTTAAGCAAAGTCCAGCAGCATCTGCTGTTACGTTAGGTCGTGCTTCATAAATGATGCCAACTACCCCTAATGGCACGCGGATGCTTTGAATATGAAGGCCGTTAGGACGGTCCCAGTTTTCTATTTCTTCTCCTATAGGGTCATCAAGAGAAGCTACTTGCCTAAATCCTTCGGCCATGTTTTTGATTCTATCGGTAGATAAACGAAGACGATCTAGAAGTGCTGCTGATAATCCATTTTTCTCGCCTGCAAGTAAATCCTTTTCGTTATCAGCTAAAATATCTTGCGTATCTGTTTCAAGTTGTTCGCTCATAGCGTGCAATAGATTATTTTTTTCTTCTGTTGTGAGTTGAGAGATTTGTTCTGCAGCTTTCTTTGCTTTTTTTCCTTGTTCTAGCATAACTCCCATTTTATATCCTCTCCTTTGAAATATTGACCCATTCATCACGGTGAATCACTTCAGCTCTGTTTGTTACAGTAAGAGCTGCAGCATCACTAGATGATTTCCCTCTAATTTCTTTTATTTCTTCTGCAGACATGTTGACCTGGCCTTTTCCTAATAATTGGCCTTTAGTATCTTTCACTTCTACGACAGCTCCACTTTCGAATGTTCCATGTACTTTTGTAATACCAGCCGGGAGCAGGCTTTTTCCTTTTTCCAAAAGGGCAGTTTTTGCGCCGCTGTCAATAATAAGTTCTCCGGCAGGCAGAGAATGAAGGGCCAGCCATTGTTTTTTGCTGTTTAATATAAAACCGCCAGGAAATCCGATATACGTGCCGTCCCCTTTTCCTGCCAGGATATCCGTTAAGAAAACGGGACCGTCTCCAGTGCCGATAAAGACGCGGACGCCAAGGGAGAGTGCGGTATCTGCTGCTTCAAGCTTTGATTTCATTCCCCCGGTTCCTACGCTGCTGCCTGTTTCCCCCGCTTGATCGTAAAGGTCTGGCGTGATTTCTGATAAAAAGTGATACCGTTTAGCGTCTGGATTTGTTTTCGGATTAGAATCATAAATACCGTTGATATCTGTTAGAATCATTAAACAGTCTGCATGAATCAACCCGCCGACAAGAGCAGAAAGCATATCGTTATCTCCAAAAGTAAGCTCATCTACTGCAATCGAATCATTTTCATTTATTATTGGAAGTACACCGCGGTGCAATAATTCGGACAAAGTAGAATAAGCATTTTGGTATTGAGACTTATTGGAGAAATTACTACGCGTTAACAGAATTTGTCCTGTTTCAATACCATATCGGTTAAACGCCTCCGTATAGGCTTGCATTAATAAACCTTGGCCTACTGCTGCTGCAGCTTGTTTACCTGCTACAGTAACAGGGCGAGACGGATATTTTAAACCGGAAAATCCTGCAGCTACTGCTCCGGATGAAATAAGAATAACCTGATGACCGGCTTTTCTTAATTCTGCTATGGCAGTAGTATATCCATTTAATTTTTCCCGGCTCAATTCACCCCCGGGATTGGTTAAGGAACTGCTTCCTATTTTTACAACAATGCGTTCTTTTTTCATCAGGATCACCTTAAATTATTAGTAAAATAAAAAGACTCTTCTGTCCTTAGTAAAGGACGGAAGAGTCTGATTCCGCGGTACCACCTTTATTGAAACACGCGTAAATGAGCAGCAGCACTGTTTATTACATACGTATTTCCTCTTTCTCCTGTAACGAAGGAGTTTACGGTCAGGTTATATCCCAGACAGCTCCAGGGCGGGTTCAGAGACATTTCTTCATGCAAATCCTTTCAGCCGGGGGATTTGCTCTCTGGTGAAGTCTGACCTCTTACTATTCCCTTTCAAAGCCTATGAATGGTTATGTTTTTAAGTATAAGCTTTTAGCTGTAAAATACATTTAGTTATAATATTATGTGAAAAATTCTGCCGTTTTGTCAAGGAGTTTAGTTAGATTTATATCTTTTTAGGAGGAATTGGTCCAATGTCTATGAAAGAAAAAGTGATCGTTGTTACAGGAGCATCGAGCGGAATTGGTGCTGCAATAGCAAAAAAAGCAGCAGAAAAGGGCCATCATCCTGTTTTAATTGCTAGATCTCGAGATAAATTAGAAAACGTACAAAAGGAAATAGAAAAAAACGGGAAAACGTGTTCTTTCTTTCAAGCAGATGTTACGAATGAATTAGAAGTGGAGAATGTCGTTTCCTTTCTTCATGAATCTTTTTCGAGCGTAGACGTTTTAATCAACAATGCTGGTGTGGGAAAGTTCGCATATGTAGAAGAATTGACTGCAGAAGAAACGAAGGAAATGGTAGAAGTGAATGTGCTGTCGGTGTTTTATCTCGTAAAAGCGGTGCTGCCCAGTATGAAAAAGCACGGGGGAGGCCATATCATCAATATCGGATCTCAGGCAGGGCGTCTTGCCACACCGAAAGCATCGATCTATGCTGCAAGCAAACACGCGCTAATAGGCTTTAGCAATGCACTGCGGTTAGAAGTAGAACCGTATCATATTTTTGTGTCTACCGTTAATCCAGGCCCGGTCCGCACACCTTTTTTTCAAAAAGCAGATCCTAGCGGAAGTTATGAAAAAGCGGTAGAAAAGCTGCTTATAGAACCAGATGATTTAGCAAAAAAAATCATTCGTACAATCGAAAAACCAAAACGTGAAATAAACATACCTTGGTGGATGGCTGGACTTTCTAAGCTGTATGGACTTTTTCCTGGATTAGTAGAAAAAGCAGGCAAAAAGCAATTTCAGAAAAAATGAGTTTAATATAATTGTATTATGTTAAGTTTTAAGTAGTTTTATTATTAAATAGGAAGAAACATTGCTGTTCATTAGCTCAGCATGCTAGACTATAGACAAATCTTCAAAAAGGAGACCGTATAATGTTGACAAAGAGAGCGGGGATTGCGGTCTGGCTTCATTCAACGAAGCAAGTACGTCAGCTGCGAAAATACGGAGTTGTTCATTACGTTTCGAAAACAATGAAGTATGCTATTTTATATTGTGACTTAAAGGATGCAGATGATACGGTTCAAACCTTGAATTCCTTGTCATTTGTAAGTAAAGCTGAACGGTCAATGAAGCCGGAAGTTCGTACAGAATTTAACGGACCGGTACATCCTGCAGAAAAAACGTTTGATTATAACGTAGGTATTTAGGCTGCTTTTCTTTCCTGATGGGAAGAGAGCAGCTTTTTATACGGTTATGAATAAAAAATGACGGCATTCAATGTACAGGAAAAGGATGAAGACGGTGCTGCTTTAGGACGTGGTATTTTCCACATAAAAGACTAAGACGGGATGTTTGACAAAAGGTGATGAGAATGGTTTCAGATTTTTTGCTCAAACAAAATAGTAAAATCCTTCTGTTTGTTTCGTTATTCGAAATATAATATAATAGCGAAGTAGAAAGAAGGGATTCTCTTTCATGATAAATTGGAAGAAAAATCTATATATATTAACGGCGTCTTTGTTTATTGTGATGGCAGCTATGACCATGATTATCCCGTTTTTGCCTCTTTATTTACAAGACCTTGGCGTTACCGATCCTGAGCAGGTAAGCATCTGGTCAGGTGTTATTTTTGGCATTAACTTTTTTAGTGCTTTTCTTGTTTCTCCCTTTTGGGGACGATTAGCCGATCGGCACGGGAGACGGTTGATGGTGCTTCGCTCCGGGTTTGGAATGGCGGTGGTCATGATACTTATGGGGTTTGCGACAGGTCCATGGAGCTTATTCTTTTTCCGTTTATTAAACGGAACGATTTCTGGGTTTAATCCGGCTTCGATTGCGCTCATCTCTACGAACACTCCGAAACAGCATGTAGGATACGCCTTGGGAATTTTACAAGCAGGGGCAGTGGCTGGAAGTATTTGCGGACCGCTTTTTGGAGGATTAATGGCCGAAATACTCGGTTTTCGGGCCATATTCAATATTACAGGTGTATGTATTGCTTTCGCTGCACTTACGGTTACTCTGTTTGTAAAAGAAGATTTCACTCCACCGAAAAATGAAGAAAAAACAAGCACATGGCAAGACTTCAAAACAGTTGCGGCTATTCAGCCCATTCCATTTGTTTATGTTATTATTTTCATCATCCAATTTGCTTTAATCGGTGTGAATCCTCTCGTGTCTTTATTTATTGAAGAGTTAAGCGGAGGGCAAAACAGCGCTTTTTATGCAGGTCTTGCTGTTTCTGTCATGGGGTTTGCAAATATGCTTGCTTCCCCTCGTCTTGGAAAGCTTAGTGACAAAAAAGGCGCACAGTATGTGTTGTATGGTTCTTTAATCGGCGCAGCACTGTTTGCTATTCCGCAGGCTTTTGTAACAGAACTCTGGCAGCTCATCGTTATGCGGTTTATGACAGGACTATGTTTAGGGGGATTACTTCCGGCAGCAAATACATTAATCCGTCAATTAGCGCCCGAAGGAATGGAAAGCAGAACTTACGGATTTTCCAATAGTTTCTTATTTCTTGGTTCCATGCTCGGCCCGATGATAGGCGGAATGATTGCTGCAGCAGCTGGGGTTAGAGGATTATTCGTTTTGTCTGCACTGCTCTTAATAATCGGCGTTTTCGTTATGAAACAACGAGTGGTTCCTAGATTAAAACAAACTTCATAGTCATATACTTTCTTATTAGTTAAAAAAAGGCTGTTCCTCAGGGTGTAGGAACAGCCTTGCCCGTATATCCCGGGCTATGGGAGAGGAGAAACCGGAGGAAGAGCTTATGGGGAAACGTAAGCCTTCTCCGCGGTTATCAGCAACATGGATTCATGCTGCTGTTTGTCAGTATGGACCTTGTCCTGTACTTTTATACACCTAAAATGAAATTTTCACGTTCTTGAAGTTCTTTGCCATATGCTAATTTTATGGTAGGATTAGGTCGATATCTTCGATAAGTAAAGCGCTTTTATATACGGCCTTTCATTCATTATAGGAATCAGCGAAATGGGTTCCTATCAAGCGCATTATTTATTTTATTTTCTAATTATATAAAGGATTGTGAGTGGTATGCGTGTAATCTCTGGAAAAAGCAAAGGCACTACCTTGAAAGCGGTACCGGGGATGAAAACCAGGCCTACTTCTGATAAAGTAAAAGAAGCACTTTTTCATCGAATCGGTCCATATTTTAACGGCGGCAGCGGACTTGATTTATATGCAGGCACTGGAAGTCTAGGAATCGAAGCTATGAGTAGAGGATTTTCCTCCTTTGTATTTGTCGATAAATCACCTCAAGCCGTAAAGGTAATTAAAGCAAATGTAAAAGCTGCAAATCTGCTCGACTCTTGTGAAATCTACCGTAATGATGCAAAACGTGCTTTAGCAGCGCTAGAAAAAAGAAAGAAATCTTTTGATCTCATTTTTATGGATCCGCCATACGATCAGCAAGAACTCGCTAAAATGCTGCAAGCCATTTATGATAAGGAACTTCTTACTTCATCAGGAAAAATTATTTGTGAACACCGTTCTTCTGTGAAATTACCGGATGCCATTTCTTTAATAACGAAACAAACCGAAGATTTATATGGAGATACAGGTGTTTCTATATATGCATTGGATAAATAAAGGAGGAACAAGCTCATGACTGCTATAGCTGTCTATCCTGGAAGTTTTGACCCTGTAACAAATGGTCACCTTGATATAATTGAACGCAGTGCAAAGGTATTTGACAAGGTGGTTGTCGCCGTACTACATAATCGTAACAAAGTTCCGTTGTTTTCTGTTGAGGAACGTGTTGCGATGCTAAAAGAGTCCACAGCTTACATAAGCAATACCGAAGTAGACTCTTTCAATGGTCTTTTAATTGATTACATTCGTGAAAAAAACGCAAGGACGATTGTAAGGGGCTTAAGAGCAGTGTCTGATTTTGAATATGAAATGCAGGCAGCTTCCATTAATCGTAAGCTTGACCCAGATATTGAAACATTTTTTATGATGACAAATAATCAATATTCTTATTTAAGTTCTAGTATTGTAAAAGAAGTCGCGAAATACGAGGCAAATGTGCAAGATCTGGTTCCAGCTTCCGTCCAAAAAGCGCTTCGGCAAAAATACAGCCATTTAACGGATGAAAAGTAGGCAGAAAAGGGTGTTCCGGAAAGTATTTTTCACTAATGGGACACCCTTTTTCTTTGGCGTTTTACATGTCTAGCGCAAGCGCCTACTCGCTCGAGATTCCTTTGGTTCGTCAATGGAAAGCAAAGATCAGCTTTCCATATGCCGACCCTCCAGGACTAGTCGCTCGTGAACAAGGCGCTTGCGCTTTTCTTTTTCTTTCTAAGAATGAAACGTTTTCGTGTGAATGATATACAAATATAGAAACAGTGCTCCTATTGTAATATAGCTTCCATACATAGACAGCCAGGTACCTATTGTCTCCCATGATGTTACAAAAAAAGATGCAGCTGGTCCGGTGCTGAAGACAGGTTGGTCGATTTGTCTTATATACAATGGTTCCCATAATACATACGTAAGCAAAGCAGCTAGAAAACCATGCATCCACCGAGCAGCAAAAAATGGTCCAAATCGAATATCCGTTTCAGCAAGCAGGCTGGCTACTTGAGCTTGTACGGAAAATCCGCTAAAGCCGAGGACAAAAGCAGCAATGATTCCTTTCTCTAACATATCCGGTTGTGTGAGATCACTAATTAATTTGCTCCCTACTGTTATCTCAAAAAATCCAGACAGCCAAGGGAAAGCGAGTTCTGGGCTGAATTGAAAAACGGATAAAACGGAAGCTGGCACTAAAGCAATATAATGAATAGCGCCAGTTACTTTTAAAATACGGTATAACACAGAAAACAAAACGATAAACCCCCCTATCATAAAGAGGGTGTGAATAGAGGTCGTAACAGCATCTCCTATTTTTTTTCCGAGCGGGCGTTCATCTTCTTCCTGTTCTTTTTTCAAAGCTTGAAAGGCAGATTTTAAAGAAGCAGATGACGCTGTAGGTGAAGAAGGTGGAGATGTTTTTTTATAGAAACGCATAAAAATTCCAACCAATGTGTTGGCACCGTAATGACAAACGGCTAATAGCAAACCGAATGCTGCATCTTGAAAAAAACCGACTGCTACGGCTCCACAAATAAATAATGGACTTGAAGAGTTTGTAAAACTTACTAATCGTTCTGCTTCTTCTTTCGTTAGTTTATTTTGTTTACGCAATTTCACTGTGAATTTTGCCCCGGATGGAAAGCCGGATGAAAGCCCCATCGCCCAAACAAATCCACCGCAGCCTGGAACATTAAACAAAGGACGCATTAGTGGTTCTAATAACACTCCTAAAAAACTAACAACTCCAAAAGCAATAAGTAATTCAGCTGTTATAAAAAAGGGAAGAAGCGAAGGGAAAACAGAGTCACTCCACATTGCTACCCCGCTTTTAGATGCTTCCAAAACGTCCTTTGGGAAAAGGATGAGACATAGTGCAAATATAAAAAGTCCGAGCGCCGCAAAGAGCATCCGGAAGTCTTTCATTTTCAAAATGGCTTGCCTCCTTCAAGCTTGGTTATAATAATATTGCTGCGGTGGAATTTTACTACATAGCTGCTGTCGTTTAATCCATAGAAGTACGCTTAGTAATAGAGAATTATAGAATGTATTTCCTTGTGTAAAGCATCCAGACACTGAAGGGACGCCCTCTTTTTTTCTAGGAATTTCCTGCTGGATTCGTGTTAGAATGAAAACACCTGCATGCCGCAAGATTGGTTGTCCTTTATACATGAATATGAAAGAGACATCATATTTTAGACCATATTCATGGCTTGTTTCTAAAGGAATGACCTTAAAAGCAGAAAGCAAGGGCAAGGAGGGTGATATATAGTGAAACCAGAGCGTCCATCCATTGGGCTCGCTTTAGGGGCAGGTGGTGTTAGAGGATACGCACATATTGGAGTACTTGAGAAATTGCAAGAAAATAACATACCGGTGGATTTAATAGCTGGTAGCAGCATGGGGGCGCTTGTTGCTTCTCTTTATGGAGCAGGACATGAACCCGATACACTAGAAAAATTTGCCCGGCTTTTCAAACGAAAATATTATCTTGATTTTAATGTCCCAAAAATGGGTTTAGTACAAGGCCAGCGGGTAAAAGACCTTATTTATATGCTCTCAAAAAAAATGAACATTGAAGATATGAGACTTCCTGTTGGAATTGTGGCAACCGATCTTACATCGGGTGAAGCTATTGTATTCCGAGATGGCTGTGCAGCGGATGCTGTTCGAGCAAGTATTTCCATACCAGGAATTTTT
Source organism: Alteribacillus sp. YIM 98480 (assembly GCF_009765375.1). Classification (GTDB taxonomy): domain Bacteria; phylum Bacillota; class Bacilli; order Bacillales; family Marinococcaceae; genus Alteribacillus. Next base: position 30,934 of record NZ_VTOK01000003.1, on the reverse strand, counting down.
GTTCCTCAAAATTATAGAGGACGGATGCTTGTAGACGGCGGTGTGGCAGATAGAGTGCCGGCAAGTACTGCTCGCAGTATGGGAGCAGATTTAACCATAGCAGTAGATGTATCTTTTTATAACAAAGAACCAGTGATTGGTTCTATTTATGATGTGATTATGCAAAGCATGGATATTATGGGGAAACAATTAATAAAATACAGAGAAGTCGATGCAGATGTGCTTATTAAACCTATATCCTCGTATTACAATGCGGTCGTTTTTGAAAATGTGGACGAATTAATAGAAGCCGGAAGAGAAACAGCAGAAAACTACATTCCAGAGATACTAGAAAAGATAAATAAGTGGAAGGAGATCGAGCATGGCAAGGAATAAGAAACCAGGCATCCGCAGAAGCTGGCTATTACTTATTGTTTTAATCCTCATTCTATTGGTGAACCAAATTCCATTACCTTACTTTTATTCCCAGCCGGGAGAAGCGACGGCACTTGCTGATATGATTACTGTAGAAGAAGGTTTTGGGGAAGAAGGTCAATTTTATTTGACTACGATAAGGCAGCGCAGAGCTAATATTCCATTATACATTTGGGCTCAGTTTTCGGATTACCGCGAAGTAGTGCCATCTGATCTTTATTTACAAGAAAATGAAACAGATGAAGAATACTTTCATCGTCAGGAAATGATGATGGACAGCGCTCAGCAAGCTTCTAAAATGGTCGCTTATGAAAAAGCAGGCTTTGAATTTGAGGTCGAGTATAAAGGGATACGTGTAACGGAAGTAATAGAGAAAATGGATGCGTCTAATCACTTGCAGGAAGGCGATCTTATTACAGAATTAAACGGGGAAACATTGCAAACCCTCGAAGAAATGAACGCTTTATTAGAAGGTAAAGAAGCTGGGGAAGAAGTGGAGCTAACCGTTCAAAGAGGTGATCAAACGAAAAAAGAAACAGTAAAAATTGATACGTTTCCAGAAGAGATGAATGCAGAGAGCAGCACAGGGCTTGGACTTCTATACCCTTTTACTCAAAGAAGTGTTCATTTTGACCCAGAGGTTACTATAGAAGCAGGTGCAATTGGCGGGCCTTCTGCCGGTTTAATGTTCTCTCTTGAAATATATAATCAATTAACTGAAGGAGATCTCACCGGGGGGATGGATGTGGCAGGAACCGGCAGCATTGATGATGAAGGCAATGTAGGAAGAATCGGAGGCATTGCTCAGAAAATTGTAGCTGCTGATAAGTCAGGTGTGGATATCTTTTTTGCCCCGGATGATAATATAGCTGATCCGTCTAACTATGAAACAGCTGTTAAAACAGCTGAAGACATTAATGCCGACATGAAGGTGGTTCCGGTAAAAAAATTTGATGATGCTGTATCCTATTTAGAAAGCAGGCTTGAAGAAAAAACAGCAAATGAGACGGATCAAGCATCCTAATTTATTTTTAAAAATCAGTAGTATTAAATTCAGTAGTATTAAATAAGGAGCTGTCATAAGTCAGGTCGGCTAAATTTTTTTAAAAAACTCCAGCTGAAAAACAGAGTGTATTTCAGCTAAACTAACCTATAGACAGCTTTGTATGCTATGAAAAAATTATGAGTCAGTGCCTTTTGTTGTAATGAAGATGCTAGCGATTTCTCTTACAGTAACGTCACCGGTCGTTATGAAGAAAAACGGGGGGAAGTTGATATTCTTCCTTCCATTTTGTATTTCTTTTATTCGGCGGTAACGGGCTGTAATAAGCGAGTGCGGCTCTTTCATCAAGCTTTTGCTGTGGAGTTTTTTGTTTTGGGAGATTTGTAATCAACGGGATTTCTACATGTTTTTTTATTCGGTTCAAATACGACTGACCGGTTTCATTCATACCTAAAATGCGGATATGATCCGCTTGGCTTGTCAGCAATGCTTCATTAGCTTCCGTTTTCGTGGTGCCTGTTAACACTTGAACAGCCAGACGCTGGAGCCTTGTCCACGTGTATCGTTTCGTTTTTAACGCGCTCATAAATGACTGAAAAGAATCATGTGTTTTAATTAATGAATGAAACCGGTGCTCAAGCCCTTCCTCTGCTTCATAGATTTGCTCGAGGTACAAGGGAGATAAAGTTAATGTTTTCGCTTGCAATAACGGGAAATATTGCTCCCAATGAAAAAAATTTTCCTGCTTTTTTAAATACGTTTCCATTAAATTTCGTGTTGAAACGGGAATCGTATGAGCAATGTCTCCTGGTTTGTCCCCTTGATCGATAAGAGAACGACGAATGCTGGTTGCGCTTGCGATCGAATGTTCAGAAATGTGCTGGTCATGATAACCCGCTTTTGTGCGCCGGATGGTTTCTGGTTTAATGGAACTTTTTAAGTCGTGTACTGCTTGAATATAATGATACCCAAGTATATTGTTAGGCTGGGTTAAGTCTGGCCAATCTTTTTTTGGGTCAAGCTTTAGAAAAGCTAGAGAAGCTGCTTTTGGATAGCTGTACCCTTCATAGATGAATTCTTTAATGTATTGATTATATATTTTGTCGTTCGTTTGAAGGAATGCTAATACATCGAGAAATGGCTGAATATCGCCGTGTTCACTGCCAAAACAAACCACATCAGCATCTAGGTGGTGCAAAACAGAGACAGCACCTTTTGCAAACCAGCTTGCATGCTGACTCGAAAAAATATAAGGAAGTTCAACAACTAAATCAGCCCCGCCTTCAAGGGCCATTAACGTTCTGTCTCTTCTAGGCATTAGAGCAGGTTCGCCTCGCTGCAGAAAATAGCCGCTCATTACGCAAATGACAACATCTGCTTTTGTTTTCTCTTTTGAAGCTTGAAGGTGGTAGGCATGTCCGTTATGAAATGGGTTATATTCCACAATTAAACCTAGTGCTTTCATAATTTCCTCCCTTTGTTTCATAATAAGATATAGGTATTGAATTAACGCATACATCTTTTTCTTAAAAATGCAGCATGTTATGATATACTAACTGTTAAATCAATTTCATAAGTGCTATTTTGATTATCAAAAACGAACATTATATCGATTGCAGCGGAAGGCGGCGACTCCCTCCGGAAAGGTTGAGCTGAAGACCCCGCAGGCAGCTTGCTGCCAAGGAGGCTGAATAGAAGAAAAGGAACTTCTACTAAAAGCGCACACGTCCTGTGCAAGTGAAAGTGTCCGTCTAAAGCGAAAATCGAACGATAACGAGGGGGTTTTATATAATGTTCGTTTATAATGATATACAAATTATATAAAAAAATAAACAAGAATACCCTATCCCTTTGGCGGCGTCAGCACCTTCTGCATGCTAAGAGATGTGAGTAAGACGAAGTTCGCTTTTTTTAGGAAGCATACGCTTTCATATCAGTATAATGTAAAGAAAAAATATTGACAAATAGTTACATGGTGGATATAATTACTCTTGTTGCCTAGAGGTGATACCCAATGAAATGGAGTATACAACAACTTCTTGCTAAAAGGCATGAAGGTCTTACGGTGAACGAACAGGTAGATGTATCAGAATTAGTAGATCGTGACCGGGAGATTCGAGACATCACGCCTGTAAAGGTTACAGGCAGCGCATCATTTTCTGGTGAAACGATCGCTTTTTATTTAAAGATTAAAGGATCGATGACCTTGCCTTGTTCCCGTACGCTTGCCGATGTGGACTTTCCTTTTGATATAGAAGCAACGGAACGTTTTCGTTTAGATGGCATGCCTGTCGATGAAGAGGATATTTCTCTTCATGAACCTGAAAATGGTTACGTCGATCTGCTGCCGTACATTAAAGAAAATATTTTGCTTGAACTGCCGATTCAAATATTTGCGGAAAATATAGATGAAAAGGAATCACCTGCTCCGCAAGAAGGCAAAGATTGGGAAGTTATAAGCCAGCAGGCAGCGGAAAATCAAAAAGCAGAAAAACAAAATGAAGTAGATCCGAGAATGGCTGATCTAGCCAAATTTTTTGACAAAAAGAAATAACGAGGAACTCTTCGTTGTGAAAAACATGCAACCCCGTAAAGGAGGTGGGAAGAATGGCAGTACCAAAAAGACGTACTTCTAAAACCCGCACAAGACAACGTCGCACGCACTACAAAGTTGAAGTGCCTGGAATGGTTAAATGCTCAGAGTGCGGCGAATTGAAGCTATCTCACCGTGTATGTAAGCATTGCGGTTCTTACAAAGGTGAAACGGTAGTGGAAAAGTAATATAGGTAAAAAAGCTGTTTTACAAGGGCTATCCCCTTCGTAGAAACAGCTTTTTTTATACTTTAATTATACGCTTTTCTTATATCAAGCTTATCTTAGTACATGGGGGGAGAAACCAAGTGGGAAATAAGCTCAAGCTGAATCGGACTGATTTTTTTACATATATTGAATTAAATCGGCCGGAAAAACGAAATGCGATAGATTACGAAGTTATAGAGCAATTACATCTCATTCTTGACGAAGTGAAGGAAAAACAAGAGGACAAGTGCCTCGTTATTACGGGTACTGGGGAGGATGCTTTTTGTTCGGGTGGAGATCTTTCCGTATTTCATGAACTGTATACGAAAGAAGACGCTTATCAAATGCTTCATCAAATGAGCCGTGTATTGTTTAAATTGTATGCGCTTAATATACCAACAGTTGCCCTTTTAAATGGATTAGCTATAGGAGGCGGTGCAGAGCTTGCAACAGCTTGTGATTTTCGGCTTGCTGCTCCGCAATCAAAAATAGGGTTTGTACAAGGGAAGCTTGCTATAACGACAGGATGGGGAGGGGCTTCTATGCTAATGGAACGCCTTCGTCCAGAAGAGGCGTTTGAGATGCTGTTATCTTGCCAAATGTATTCTGCCCAACAAGCCAAAGAACTAGGCTTTGTCCAACAGGTATTAGGTAACAGTGATGTAAAAACCGAAGCAGAAAAACATTTTTCGGCGTGGCGGAATGTCCCTTTACAAGTACTAAAAGCTTATAAACAACGAAAGCTTGATAGAACAAATCTTTCCTCCTTGAAAGGAAGAATTCAAAAAGAAGTAGAAGAATGTTCGGTCCTTTGGGAGACGGATATTCATCATCAAGCAGTAGAGGCTTTTCAGCAGCGAAAAAGATAAAAAATGTCCATCTTTCCTTTCTTTTTCTTTAACTTGGAATATTTTTTTGAAAAGTAGGAGATAATCTTTTGATAGAGTCATTCTATCTTCTAGTTTTTAATCATAGAAATAAAGAAAAAGATCGGAGGGATCGTAATGGTATTACCGCGTCAGGATGCTTGGTCTGCAGATGAAGATATCATGTTGGCAGAAATTGTTTTAAGACATGTAAGAGAAGGTAGTACGCAGTTAGCAGCTTTTCAAGAAGCAGGTGAAAAACTTTCTAGAACGGCTGCAGCTTGTGGGTTTCGCTGGAATGCTTGTATTAGAAAAAAATATGAAGCTGCGATTGAATTAGCTAGAAAACATAAAGGAAATACGGAAAAAACGTTTGCTTCCCCTGAAAAGGAGATTGAAAAACTAGTAGAAGAAGATACGCAGAAAAAAACATCGAAGAAAAAAGAAACACTGAATGCTCGTGCAAGCGAAAAGAACTTAGAGCCGGCTAAAATGGCTAAAGAGTTAAAAAACATGGTTTCTTTTTTAAGGGAGCTATCTGATTACTTGGAAGATAATGAAGCTCAACAAGCAGAACAGCTGCTTGAAAAGAAGAATGAACTGCAGCGTGAAAAAGAAAAACTTGATAAAGAATTAAATCAAGTTAAAAAAGATTTCAATCGATTAAAGGAAGATTACAAGGCTTTATTAGAAGTTATGGAAAAAGCCAGAGCTCTGTCGGAAGGGGCCTTACCTTATTTGAATGAAGACAAAGAGATGGAAGAAAGCGGCTAAATATAGCAGATGGCAGATTCAAATAAAAAGAACCAGGGAGCATCTCTTATTTCATAGAATAATGTGCAAACAAATCATATATTCCCTGGTTCATTGATGTTTTTATTATTCTGGGCTTAATTTTGTTGTGCCTGCTGAATCCGGCTGTTCTTGAGCTTGCACTCCTGCTGGGTACCATACATAAGGATTTTCTCCGCGGTCACGTTCAGGGTTATAATCAACCGATTCAAAGCCCATTTTTTCCCAGAAATTATCGGAACGCTGTCTGGCATTCGTCTTTACTGGGAGATTAAAACTTTTTGCAAAATCCACAAGTGATTTTCCGAACCCTTTATTGCGATATGGCTGCAGGACCTCTAGTTTCCATAGTTCTAAATAATCTTGGGGCGGTTCAAAGTAGCGGTCAAATTTACGATCAATTTTATATAAACACATTCTGGCTACGAGCCGGTCACCGTAATAAATACCATAAAAAGGGGACTGGCTGTCATTTTCTATAATGTTTTCTTCTAACTCCTCTTTCATCGAAAGTTCTTGTGCCCCAATTTCTTTAAAGTTATTAAATTCTTCTAATGTTTTGTAGTTTACAAGTAAGCGCTTTACATGATGTGTACTCATATTAAGCCTCCTCTACTTAGGTCTACCTCTATTGTACTATACCGTAAAACACTTTTGGTAAAAGATATCTTCACTTTAAATAGGCGCAATAATTTTAACTTTCAAACAGTATCCCCCCTTGATTAATGAGAAATAGTCGTATATGCTAAATTTTAGAAAATACGCTTTTGCCCTGATTAACCGTGAACGGTTTTTCCGCGCGGCGCTTGGTAGGAGAGGGGAGTATTTGATTTTGACTGATGCCATGGTTTTCTTATTCGCCACTATGATCACTCTCCCGTTTTTAGCCTGGTATATCGTATATATTATTACGGTAAAATGGACAAAAAGAAAAGGAAAAGCTATCCGGCTTGCTGCAGACTCATCTACTATTCTATTCATCGGTTCCGTCCATTTTCTCGCCAATGTCATATGGGGGGAGTCTTTTTTTGGGATTATTATAATTATTATTTTATTGATCGCTGCGATTTTTACAATTTTACATTACCGTTCTAGAGAAGAAGTCGAATTTGTAAAATTAATGAAAGGAATTTGGAGATTTAATTTTTTTCTTTTTTTTACAGTCTACTTTTTGCTCGCTTTCTATGGAATGACGAGCTATTTGCTTTCGGCTTTTCTTGCTTAACACAACGTGATATTGTGATAAACAGAATAAGTAAACGCGGATGAAGTAGAAAGGTTGGACCGTACATGGATGTTTTTGAATCGTATTTTCCTCATCCGAATGCATTTGTAAAAGATTATAAAGAAAATATTGAGCAGGCCGCTTCTTTTTTCGATTATGGCTTATCAGATGATGAGATCCACCGCCGTTCTAAAGAGTTAAAAGAAAGGTCATTTGATAAAAAAGCACTATATCATCATTTGCATACATACAATAGTTCTTTTCTTTATAACGAAAAAGCCCTCGAAGAAATCGAAAAGCTGAAGGATTCAAATGCTGTTATGGTTGTAACAGGCCAGCAGGCAGGTCTTGCGGCTGGTCCTTTATATACCATATCGAAAGCAATAACGACGCTAAAACAAGCACAAAAACAAGAAAAACATTTAGGAATTCCAGTGCTTCCGGTTTTTTGGATAGCAGGGGAGGATCACGATTGGGAAGAAGTAAACCATATATTTCTTCCTGGATCGACCAGCCTAAAGAAATTTACATATAAAGGTCCGTTTCGTCCAGGAGTTCCGGTGTCAGAGCAGACAATCGAAGAAGATGCAATAATCAAATGGTGGATTGAATTGAAAGAATATCTGCCAGAGACCAATCATACAAAAGGCATTTACTATACCTTAAAAAAATTAGCCGGGCGTTCTTATTATTACACAGATTTTTTTGGCGAAGTAATGCGCTGGCTTTTCAGGGACACTGGTCTAATTATGTTAGATGCTCATAATCCTAATCTGCGAGCGTTAGAAAAAGATACGTTTGCTTCTTTAATAAAAAATCATAAAACCGTGCAAGAGGCAGTAGAATATGGAAGAAAGAACCGAGAGGCAGCCGAGTACCCGCTGCCGGAAGGGCTGCCTCAGGAAGGCGTTCACCTATTCTATCATTATCGCTCTCAAAGGCATTTGTTATTTGAAAGAGACAGCCAGTCTTTTACAGATAAAAAAGGCCGCGCTGTGTTTTATAAAGAGGAATTACTTGATTCATTGTCTTCCTCTCCTGTTTCTTTTAGCGCAAATGTATTTACACGCCCGCTCGTTCAAGAGAAATTACTGCCAGTACTAACTTTTATAGCTGGCCCGGGTGAAATTAACTATTGGTCTATGCTGCAGCCGCTCTTTCATAGTTTTCATGTAAAAGTTCCGCCTGTTTATCCGAGATACGAGTTTACGTTTATCCCCCGGAGAATTCAATCCATTTTACGACATGAAAATCTTTCAGCGATCCAGTTTTTAAACGGTGAAGCAGATAAAATAATTAATCGGCTTCAAGAGAGGGCAAAAAAAGTCGATGGGGGCCATATGGCAGATGTCCTTCTATCTGAAATTTCCCCATATCATGCGAAGATGAGGGAGGAGTGGGAACGTTTAAATCCCTCAGAAAAAAGTTTCGGCGACAAAAATTGGTCATTACTGAAAAAAAATATTATGGATTTAGCGAAAAAAATAGACGGGTTCCAGGAGAACCAGGAACAATGTCGCCTTCAAAAAATAAGAAAAACGGCACAATTATTATGCCCTTTAAATAGACCTCAGGAACGAGTTTTTAACATTTTATACTTTGTGAATAAGTCCGGTGATGATTTCGTCTCAAGACTAAATACCCTGGAATTTTCCGAGACTGTTTCGCATAAAATAATTAATTTGTAAAAAAGATGCAATTCATTAAAACTAAAGGCTGTTTTTGGAAGTCCTCTTCATAGGAAGGGGGCTTTTTTGTCGTGAAAAAATTTATAGAAAAAGTGGTACGAAGTGGGGGAATGTGGTAACTTAAATATAGAAAGTGGAGGAGGATGGTTCCGCAATGTTTATGGGGGAGTATCACCATAACGTGGATGATAAAGGAAGAATGATAATACCATCCCGATTTCGGGAAGGGCTGGGGGCTTCCTTCGTTATCACACGGGGAATGGATGGATGCTTATTTATTTACCCCATGGATGAATGGGAACGGCTTGAAAAGAAGCTTAAATCTCTTCCTTTTACAAAAAAAGATGCTAGAGCTTTTACCCGTTTTTTCTTTTCAGGAGCAGCGGAATGCGAACTGGACAAGCAGGGAAGGACAAGTATTCCCTCCACTTTGCGCCACTATGCTGGCCTGACCAAAGAATGTGTTGTTATTGGAGTGTCTACACGCGTGGAAATCTGGAGTAAAGAACGCTGGGATGACTATTTTGAAGAGTCACAGGAATCTTTTTCAGAGATCGCAGAAAATATTGTAGACTTTGATTTTTAAAAAATGGTGAAAAGAGAAAAGATAACATAGAAACATAAAAAGGGGGGAAGCGCTCCGTTGGACTCGTTTAAGCACGATACCGTGTTACTAGAAGAAGCAGTAGAAGGACTGGCAGTTAAGGATGGTACATACGTTGATTGCACCCTTGGCGGCGGTGGCCATAGTGAGGCCATTTTGCAGCGTTTAGAAGAAACAGGTCATTTATATGCCTTTGACCAAGATGAAACAGCCATTTACCATGCAAAGAATCGTTTAAATAATTACAGCGGTTCTGTTACTTTCATCCACTCGAATTTCGAAGAGATAAAAGAAAAACTTCAAGAAATGCATGTAACAGGCGTTGATGGTGTATTATTTGACCTTGGCGTTTCCTCTCCGCAATTTGATCAAGCAGAAAGAGGATTCAGTTATCGTTATGATGCTTCTCTTGACATGCGGATGGATCAAAATCAAGAGCTGACCGCCAGAGAGATAATTAATCATTGGAGTTTTGAGGATTTGGCCTATATTATCTCAAGATACGGAGAAGAAAAATTTGCGAAACAAATCGCAAGAAAAATTGAAGCTGCAAGAGCTAAAAAACCTATTGAAACGACGTTTGAATTAACAGATGTTATTAAAGAGGCGATTCCTGCTCCAGCGAGAAGAAAAGGAGGGCATCCTTCAAAGCGTACTTTTCAAGCTGTTCGAATGGCAGTTAATGACGAATTGAAGGTGTTTGAAAGGGCGTTAAAAGATGCAATTTCCCTTTTAAACAGCGGTGGGCGCATTTGTGTGATCACTTTTCATTCGTTAGAAGACAGGCTTTGTAAACAAGTTTTTAAAAAGGAAAGCAGTCCGCCTGATCTGCCAAAAGGGTTACCTGTTATCCCGGATGAAGCGGAACCTAACTTAAAGCTTATAACAAGAAAACCTATTCTGGCAGAAGAGTCAGAATTAAAAGAGAACAACCGTGCGCATTCTGCTAAACTGAGAATTGCGGAAAAACGTTAGGGGGAAGGCAATATGGATAATCTGGCCCGTCAACTTCAGCGCCAAAAACAAGAGAAACAAGTTGTACAGCAGCAAGTACAGCAACATTCGATTCAGAGAAAAGTAACGAAAGGAGAGAAACTGATTATTACAGGCATGCTGATGGCTGTGATATTAGCTTCCCTTCTTGTTGTCACAAATTATGCAAACATATACGCTCAAGAACGAGAAATTTCTTCTTTAAACCATTCGATCAATCAACAATCTGATATAAATAAAAGCCTTGAATTAGAAGTATCAGAATTGAGCGCTCCAGATCGCATAATGCACTATGCTAAAGAGGAGCTTGGAATGGAACTCAATGATGATAAAGTAAAAGTTATTCAAAACTCAAGGCCTTAACAATAATATAAGTAAATCTTGGGGGTTGGCCGAAAGTAGCATTTACTACTGGCCGCCCCTTTTAAGGTGAAAGGAAAACAACGAGGACATTTACATCTACAGGTGGTGATTAATTTGGCGCAAACTCGAAAAACCATTATAAAAAGAGCATTGCTATTAATGGTTCTTATATCTTTGTTTTTTTTAATATTTGCCGGGCGAGTGGTGTACGTACAAGTAGCAAAAGAAGTGAAAGGGCAGGATTTACAAGCAATGGCAGAGTCACGCTGGACGACGACTCAGACTTTGCATGGAAAACGAGGTACAATATTTGATCGTAAAGGAGGAGCACTTGCTGAAGAAGTGCAATCATATACGGCGTTTGCAGTTCTCGATGAAAATTATGAAGGTCATGTAGAAGATCCTGAAAAAACAGCAGAACAGCTGGCACCATTAATTGATATAGAAAAAAAGGATCTAATCGACCTTTTAACACGAGAAGAAGTTTTTCAGGTAGAGCTGGGACCGGGTTCGAGATACTTAACTTTATCTGAAAAACAGGAGATCGAGGAATTAGAACTTCCTGGAATACACTTTCGTACAGAAGAACAGAGGTATTATCCTAACCAAACGTTTGCCTCTCATGTACTGGGGTATACCGAAAGAGATATGAGTGAAGCGAGAATGGGATTAGAAGCAGGATTGGACGAACGCCTGTCTCCAACAGATGGGTCTTTGTCATATAAGCGTAATGTGAAAGGGATTCCTTTATTTGATAAACAGGAAGTCCTCCAGGAGCCAATAGACGGAGAGGATGTATACCTTACGATTGACTCGAATATTCAAACGGCATTGGAACAGGCCATGACAGAGGTTGAAGAAGAATATGAGCCAAATAAAATGACAGCTATCGTAGCAAACGCTGAAACCGGAGAAATTCTTGGGATGAGCAATCGTCCAAGCTTTAATCCTAATGAATATGAATCCATTACTAATTATACAAATTATGCCGTATCCGACCGGATTGAACCGGGGTCTACTATGAAAATGTTTACCTTAGCAGCTGCAATAGAAGAAGGAGTTTATAATGGAGAAGAAACATTTGATTCAGGAACTTATGATATTGGAAGCACCACAATAGGAGATCATAATAATAACAAAGGCTGGGGTGAAATTACGTACGATGAAGGCCTTGAACGCTCTTCTAATGTGGCGTTTGCTAAGCTTGCTTTAGAAAAGTTAAAACCAGAGCGGCTGTATAATTACCTTGGAGCCTTTGGATTTCGAGAAACGACCGGAATTGATCTGCCAAATGAAGCTAACAGCAATATTGCAGAGTCAAGTGAATTGGATGCGGCTGTTACTGCTTTTGGCCAGGCGACTGCGGTAACTCCGATTCAAATGGTAAAGGCAGCTACAGCGATTGCGAATGATGGGAAAATGATGAATCCTTATATCATCGACAAAATTTATAATTCTAGTGATGAAACGTATACCTATGAATCTGACCCGGAAAGTGCCGGTAATCCAATTAGTGAAAAAACAGCAGCAGAAGTGAGAAAAAAGCTAGAGAACGTAGTCACCTCTGAAAATGGGACAGGGCGTCCTTTCTATATAGATGGGATTGATGTAGCCGGAAAAACAGGAACAGCACAAATCAGTAATCCTGAGGGTGGAGGCTATATTTCTGGACAAAACCAAAATATTTTCTCTTTTATGGGCATGGCCCCGGCAGATGATCCGAGCATTATTGTATATGTAGCGGTTGACCGTCCGAAGTTAGAGGGGCATGAAGCAGGTTCCGCTCCAGTAGCTGCGATATTTAACCCCGTTATGAAACAAAGTTTGTCTTATATGAATCTTACTCCTCAAGATGTAGAAGATGAAGAGGTATATGAAGAACAGGGTATCGAAGCTGAATCATATGTTGATCAGCCAATGGATAAAGCCGTCCATGAATTAGAGGAATTTGGACTTGAACCGGTTGTGCTAGGTGATGGCAGCACGGTTGTTGACCAATATCCGACAGAAGGTGAACCGTTAATTATAGGAGAAAAAGTATTTTTACGCACTGATGGAGAAGTAAAGATGCCAGACTTAGGAGGATGGTCGCTGCGAGATGTGAAGAGGATGAGCGATCTGCTCGGCTTATCACTGCACCATGTTGGTTCTGGTTATGTGACAGATCAAAGTGTTGAACCTGGAGCTTCCATACAGAAAGAGGGTTACGTAACCGTAGAGTTAAACGCACCATCCCAAATTAGAGAAAATCAAGAGGGAGAAAGTGGTGAACAACCGCCTGAAGAAGGACAAGCTGAAGGAGAAACAGACGATGATATACAACGAAGAGATTAATAGAGAAGAAGCTTGAATTTGTGACCGTTCTTATAAAAAAGAAACAAGCATAAGGTGTAAAGAGGCAGATATTTCTCTTTTTACTATCAACCTTATGGTGGTGTTTCGGACATGCGCGTATCATTTGTAACGGTTAGAAAAAGACTCTTTTTTGTACTCATTGCAGGCGGGTTAGCAATAATGATTCTTCTCATACGACTTGGCTATGTTCAATTTTCCATGGGGGAGTGGCTGACTGAATTAGCAGAGGACTCTTGGAGCAGAGATGTTCCATTTGAAGCAGAACGCGGAGAGATTATTGATCGGAATGGAGAAGTTCTTGCAACAAATGTAAGTGCCCCTTCCGTTTTGGCTGTGCCAAGACAAATTGAAGATCCGGAAGATGCCGCACAGAAGTTAGCAGAAGTGCTTGGTGTGAGTGTGGAGAAAGCACATGGGTGGGTCACCCAAAATGAACGGATGGTCCGCCTTACCCCTGAAGGACGAAAAATCAGCAAAGAAAAAGCTGCAGAAGTAAGAGACCTTGAAATAGAAGGGATTTATATTGCAGAAGACAATAAACGCCATTATCCGAAAGGGAAGTATCTTTCCCACGTTCTTGGATTTGCGGGGATTGACAACCAAGGGCTGACAGGGATTGAACAATATTATGATGAGAAGTTAAAAGGTGTACCAGGACGAGTGTCCTTCTTTTCGGATGCAAAAGGCCAGCGTATGCAAGGTATGGCGGATCAGTACAAACGTCCAGAACAAGGGGAAAATTTAAGGTTAACAATTGATTCTAGGGTCCAAACTATAATAGAGAGAGAGCTCGATATAGCAGAAGCAACATATGATCCGGACGGAGCACTGGCCATCGCAATGGACCCGGATTCGGGCGAGATTTTAGCAATGAGCAGCCGGCCCGATTTTCATCCAGAAGAATACAGGGAAGTTCCGCCTGAGATCTACAACCAGAATAAGCCGGTTTGGTCCCAGTATGAACCGGGTTCTACGTTTAAGATCATTACACTTGCAGCAGCATTAGAAGAGGACAAGGTTGACCTTGAGCATGACCATTTCCACGACCCGGGCTATATTGAAGTTAACGGTACGAAACTTCGCTGCTGGAAGAAAGGCGGCCACGGTGAGCAGTCATTTTTAGAAGTTGTTCAAAACTCCTGCAACCCTGGCTTTGTCGTACTCGGAGAGAGGCTTGGGAAGGAAACGCTGTTTGACTACATTAAAAATTTTGGCTTTGGACAAAAGACTGGCATCGATCTTCAAGGAGAGGGAAAGGGTATTTTGTTTGATGAGGAAAATGTCGGGCCGCTTGAGTTAGCAACAACCGCATTCGGGCAAGGTGTTTCGGTTACTCCGCTGCAGCAAGTGGCAGCTGTATCGGCGGCTGTGAATGGCGGATATTTGTATGAACCACATTTAGCAAAAGAATGGCTCGACCCCGTAACTGGACAGGTGAAAGAGTCTCAGCCGCCTGTTATGAAAAAACGAGTCATTTCTGAGGACACCTCAGCAGAAGTTAGAAATGCTTTAGAACACGTTGTAGCTAAAGGTACAGGAAAAGGAGCGTTTGCGGACGGGTATAGAGTCGGCGGGAAAACAGGTACAGCTCAAAAAGCAGTAGGCGGTAAATATTTAGAAAATAACCATATCGTATCTTTTATTGGATTTGCGCCTGCAGATGATCCAGAAATCGTCGTCTATACAGCGATTGATAATCCAAAAGACACGCTGCAGTTTGGTGGTATTGTAGCTGCTCCGATTGTCGGAAACATTATAGAAGATAGTTTGACGGTAATGGAAGTAGAAAGAAGAAGCGAACAAATTGAAAAAGATCTAGCCTGGAATGATGATGTGCTTATGGAAATGCCTGATATGACCGGGTTAACGTTAAAAGAGCTTCATAATGCTTATTATCCACTTAATATTGAAACACAAGGAGAGGGGTCTGTAATTGTTTCTCAGTCTCCAAAAGCAGGGGAAAAAGTGAAAGAAGGTGCAACAATTAGACTTTACCTTGGTGACAAAACAGATTCTTCCGATTAAAATAGAAAAGACGTCTTTTGAGAGCCGGCTGTTTTCCATACGGTTCAGCCGGTGTCCTATCTTTAAATTTATTAACTCCTAAGGCTTCCGCCATAAGGACTTGGCTGGCGAGAAGCCAAGTTTTTCTAACTATTTTATGTTTCAGGAGAGATTTACAATGAAAAAATTAAAAGATCTAACAAGTCATTTGCTCGGTGAAAATATAATACCTAATGAAAATCCATCTATTACTTCTATACATATGGATTCTAGGGAAGTAAAAAAAGGCGGCTTGTTTTTTTGTATCCGAGGCTATACCGTAGATGGTCATCAATTTGCCGAGCAAGCAGAAAAACAAGGAGCCAGCGCTATCGTAGCCGAAGAAAAACTTAATGTTAGTATACCCGTAGTCCTTGTTAAAGATTCAAAACGGGCAATGGCTATAATGGCAAATATGTTTTTTGACCACCCGACTACCAAGTTCCGTTTGATTGGAATCACGGGAACGAATGGAAAAACAACGACCAGCCATTTAGTTGAAACGATTTTACAAGAAGATAAGCGTAACACAGGCTTAATCGGCACCATGTATACAAAAATTGGTGCAAAGAAAGCTGAAACGAAAAATACGACGCCAGAATCCCTGCCATTGCAAGAGCTGTTTTCAGAAATGGCTTCTTCACAAGTTGACAGCTGTGTGATGGAAGTGTCTTCGCATGCCCTTGATCTTGGCCGAGTAAGAGGCAGTGATTTTAATACAGCCGTGTTTACTAATCTGACAAAGGATCATTTAGATTATCATCAAACAATGGAAGCATATAAACAGGCCAAGGGTCTCTTGTTTTCCCAGCTTGGAAACACGTATGATGGAGAGCGCAAAACAGCTGTTCTAAATGCAGATGATGCTGCTTCAGAGGATTTTGAAAAAATGTGTGCTGCTTCTGTTCTTACATACGGAATCGACAATAGAAGTGACATTCAAGCAATAGATGTAAACATTTCGCCGACTGGCACGACGTTTACCTTAGTAACCCCGTGGGGAGAGAGAAAAATTGAACTTTCTTTAATCGGTCGTTTTAGTGTTTACAATGCGCTTGCTGCAGCTAGTGCCTGTTTGGCAGAAGGGGTCGGGCTTGACACAATAAAAAACGCTCTAACTAAAGTGAGCGGTATAGCTGGTCGTTTTGAACCAGTCGATGCTGGTCAGCCATATGCTGTTATTGTCGATTATGCACATACACCAGATAGTTTGGAAAATGTCTTGCAAACGATACAGGATATGGCAAAGGGAAGCATTTATGTCATTGCAGGATGCGGAGGAGACCGAGATGCAACCAAGCGGCCCGAAATGGCTAAAATTGCTGTGAAATACAGTCATCATGCCATTTTCACATCTGATAATCCGAGAAATGAAGACCCTCAGCAAATTCTCGATCAAATGGTAAGCGGTGTGCATCAAGAGGATACGTATACCGTTATTGCGGACCGAAGAGAAGCCATTCGTTACGCTGTTGAACGAGCAAACGACAATGATGTTATTTTAATTGCTGGAAAGGGCCACGAAACCTATCAAGTGATCGGTGAAAACGTTTTAGAATTCGATGATCGGAAAGAAGCTGAAAAAGCCATCATAGATATAAAACAAGGCAGACAATAAGAAAGGAGGATACGCCATGTTAACTACAATATTTCTAGCACTTGTCGCAGCTTTTATATTAACAGTTATTTTCTCCCCGCTGTTCATTCCGCTTCTAAAAAGGTTGAAATTTGGACAGAGCATAAGAGAAGAAGGACCAAAATCACACATGAAAAAAGGCGGGACCCCTACGATGGGTGGTGTCATGATCCTTCTTTCCATACTGGTCATTACCCTTATTATACAAGCGGTAAAGATGGAATTCAGCACCGAAGCGTTTCTCCTTTTATTGGTCACGATTGGGTTTGGTCTGTTAGGATTTTTAGATGACTTTATTAAAATTACAAAAAAAAGAAATCTCGGTTTGACATCAAAACAAAAATTGGCTGGACAGCTTGTTATTGCTTTCATCTTCTTTCTCGTTTTAAACAACGGTAATTTTGATACTTCTGTTTCTATTCCAGGAACGAGCTGGTCCCTTGAATTTGGCTGGTTTTATGTGGTGCTTGTCATCGTCATGCTTGTAGGAGCATCGAATGCTGTTAATTTAACCGATGGACTTGATGGTCTCTTGGCAGGAACAGGAGCGATCGCGTTTGGGGCGTTTGCCGTACTTGCATGGAATGCAGACATGGGGGAAGCGGCTGTTTTTGCTTCAACTGTTGTAGGTGCTGTTTTAGGCTTTTTAGTGTTTAATGCCCATCCAGCAAAGGTATTTATGGGAGACACTGGATCTCTTGCACTTGGTGGAGCGATCGCATCTCTTGCTATCCTCACAAAACTTGAACTGCTGCTGATTTTAATCGGCGGTGTGTTTGTTGCTGAAACGTTGTCGGTTATTATGCAAGTACTTTCATTTAAGTTAAGAGGTAAAAGAATCTTTAAAATGAGCCCGATTCATCATCATTTTGAACTGACTGGATGGTCTGAGTGGCGCGTTGTAGTCACTTTTTGGGCTGTTGGAATGGTTTGTGCTGTACTCGGGATATATATTGAGGTGTGGGTATAATGAATAAAAGTTGGTTTAACGGAAAAAACGTACTGGTTGTTGGTCTTGCTAAAAGCGGGATGGCAGCGGCAAAACTATTAAATACATTAGGTGCTGAAGTAACAGTAAATGATGCTAAAAATCTTCAAGGAACAGCTGAAGAACAAGAATTAGAAAGAGAAGGAATAAAACTCGTGTCAGGAGGCCATCCCCTGTCTTTGTTGGATGGTTCCATTGATTATGTAGTGAAAAATCCGGGAATACGATATGACACTCCCCTGATAGAAAAGGCACTTTCTCTCGGCCTGCCAGTAGTGACAGAAATTGAGCTGGCTGATCTTGTTTCAAAAGGTGATATTCTAGCTATTACAGGTTCAAACGGAAAAACCACTACTACCACCCTTATTTATGACATGTTAAAAAAGAGCGCTGTTCCTGCTCATATTGCTGGCAACATCGGTAAAGTAGCATGTACAGTAGCTCAAGCTGTCCAAGAAGATGAAGTAATGGTTACAGAAGTATCAAGCTTTCAATTAAAGGGAACCGAACATTTTCACCCTCGAACAGCAGTGCTTTTAAATATCTTTGACGCTCATCTTGATTATCACGGCGGACGGGAAGATTATGAGTATTCCAAGGGGAAAATTTTTGCCAATATGGGCCCTGATGATTATGCCGTATATAATGCCGACGTTCAGTCAGCAGCAGATCTTGCTGAAAAATCAAAGGCCCAATTAATTCCTTTTTCCGTATCAAAATGGGTAAGTACAGGCGCCTGCGTGCAAAATGGGTCTCTTTACTTTCAAAATAAAGAAGTACTTCCCTTAAGCGAAGCGGCACTGCCAGGAAAGCATAATCAGGAAAATATGCTGGCTGCCATCGCTGGAGCAATGCTTCATGGCGCAAGTTTATCTGCGGTACGTGAAGTGCTGAGAAATTTTAAAGGAATTGAACATCGGCTTCAATATGTCGGAGAGGTCTCTGGCCGTAAAGTTTACAATGATTCAAAAGCGACGAATATACTTTCTACCCAAAAAGCGATAGAAGCCTTTGAAGATCCAGTTATTTTAATCGCTGGAGGGCTTGATCGTGGCAACGGTTTCGAAGACTTGATTCCATCCTTAAGAACGGTTAAAGCAGCTGTGTTCTACGGACAAACAAAAGATAAGCTTAAAAAGGCAGCTCACGATGCTGGCGTAGAAAACGTTTCAGTCGTGGAGTCACTAGATGAAGCAGTAAGCGAAGCCTATTCATTTACAAATGAAAAAGATATTCTGCTTCTCTCCCCTGCTTGTGCAAGCTGGGATCAATTTAAGACGTTTGAAGAACGAGGAAGTCAATATATAAAAGCAGTAGAAAAACTGAAGTGAACGTAATTTAGCGGAGGAGTCCGAGCAGGTAAGCATGTTCACCTCTTAGAAGCATACATTGAAAGAAGAACAGTTCAATGTAAGCGAGAGGTGAACAAAAATGGAAAAAACGGTACGTCCTTTAGATACGGTACTGCTTGCTGCAGTTATAGGATTACTCGCAGCCGGACTTTTCATGGTATATAGCGCAAGCTCTGTTTGGGGTGAATTTGTACAAGGAGATTCATTCTACTTTTTAAAAAGACAGCTCATTTTCGCCGGTGTTGGTGTGGCAGCAATGATATTCATTTCCAAAATAGATTATTGGTTTTGGCAGCGCTGGTCCGTAGTTATTCTGGTCATTTGCTTCTTCCTGTTAATAGCTGTACTCGTCCCAGGTATCGGGATGGTACGGGGCGGAGCACGAAGCTGGATTGGAGCCGGAGCCTTTTCTATTCAGCCATCTGAATTTATGAAACTTGGAATGATCATTTTTTTGGCTCATTTTTTAATGGAGCACCATAAAAAAATAACTTCCTTTAGAAAAGGGATGCTGCCTTCACTCCTTCTCATATTCACAGCTTTTGGTTTAATCATGCTTCAGCCTGATCTTGGTACAGGTACGGTTATGGCTGGAACTTGTTTTGTTTTATTATTTGTTGCAGGAGCCCGCATTCGTCATTTTGTTTTTCTAGGTGCTTTAGGTATTGCAGGGTTTGCTGGTTTGATTTTATCTGCTCCTTACCGCATACAGCGTATTACTTCCTTTTTAGATCCATGGTCAGATCCTTTAGGAGCAGGTTTTCAAATTATTCAGTCGCTATATGCCGTTGGGCCCGGAGGTTTATTTGGATTAGGGTTTGGAGACAGCAGACAAAAATATTATTATCTTCCGGAACCTCAAACGGATTTTATTTTTGCTATATTGGCAGAAGAAGCTGGCTTTATTGGGGCTGGTTTTGTGCTCATCCTTTTTGGAATACTATTATGGAGAGGAATTGCGACAGCTCTTACTGCTCCAGATATGTTCGGTGCCTTTCTTGCAACGGGCATATGCGGCATGATATTTATACAGGTTCTGATCAATATCGGGGTCGTCACTGGTCTTTTTCCTGTAACTGGAATCACTCTTCCTTTTTTAAGTTATGGAGGGTCTTCACTTACACTTATGTTGGTAGCTGTTGGTATACTATTAAATATTACGAGGTATCGAACGAATTATCATCGTTAGATAATGAATCAGGAGGATGTTATGAAAGTAATTGTGACAGGTGGTGGAACTGGAGGCCATATATACCCAGCACTAGCGCTTGTAAAAGAGATAAAGAAATTTGCACCGCATAGTGAATGTTTATATATAGGAACCGAAAATGGACTAGAAAGCGACATTGTACCAAGAGCTGGAATCCCAATTAAAACCATCACAATTAGCGGATTTCGGCGTAAACTATCATTGCATAATTTTAAAACGGTATGGCGCTTTATCCGGGGAACACGTAAAGCAAAAAAAATAATTGAAGACTTTGGAGCCGATATTGTTATAGGAACAGGCGGTTATGTAGCTGGTCCTGTTGTTTATGCTGCTTCAAAGATGGGAGTGCCCGCCATTATTCATGAACAAAATAGTGTGCCTGGCCTTACCAATAAATTTTTAAGCCGGTATGTTGATAAAGTGGCTGTGTCATTTAAGGAATCGTCACAGTTTTTCCCTTCTGAAAAAGTAGCTTATACGGGAAACCCAAGAGCATCAGAAGTTTCAGGAGAGAAACCGAAAAATCCGCTGCCTGAGTTAGGATTGCAAGCAGGAAAGAAAACAGTGGTCATTGTAGGGGGCAGCCGCGGTGCAAGACCTATTAATGAAGCTTTTCTTAAAGCATTACCTACTGTAAGCAGTAATAAATGGCAATATTTGTATGTAACTGGATCTGTTCATTATGATAAAGTAATAGAAGAAGTGAAAAAAGCTGGAAATCCGAAGAATGTCGTGATTAAACCGTTTATTCACAATATGCCTGCTGTTCTTTCTTATGCAGACCTCATGGTTACAAGAGCTGGCGCTACTACACTGGCTGAAATTACAGCATTAGGTCTGCCATCCATTCTTATTCCAAGTCCGTATGTAACCAACAATCATCAAGAAAAAAATGCAAGAGCATTAAGTGATAACGGAGCTGCAATAGTAAGGACAGAAAAAGAATTGGATGAAAATATATTGTTACAAGATATAGATGATGTATTAGCAAATGATGAAAAATGGCAAGCCATGCATAAATCCGCGTTAAAATTAGCAGCGCCTCGTGCTGCTGAAAACATATACCGGTTAATGGAAGAATTAATGACGCCCTAATAAGAAAAAAGGGAATGGGAAAACAACTCCGTTTTTATCTTTTTAAAAAAAGGAGGTTATCAGAAGGTAATGCAAGAAATAATAAATGAATTAGAAAAGGAAAATGTCGGAAAAGTAGTGGAAAAAGAACCGCTTTCCAAACATACTACTTGGAAAATAGGCGGTCCTGCCGATATTTTTATCGAACCGGACGGCGTAGATGGTCTTGTTAAAACGATGAAAATTATAAACGAACATAATGTTCCCTGGAGAGCTATAGGCAGAGGATCGAATTTGCTCGTTGATGATGATGGGGTTGAAGGAGCAGTCATAAAACTGGGCCAAAATATTAGTCATTTGGAAATAGAAGGGGAAACCCTTCGTGTTGGCGGCGGCTACTCTTTTATTAAACTTGCTACTATTATTAGTAAAGAGGGTCTTTCAGGACTTGAATTTGCGGGTGGAATTCCTGGAACCGTTGGTGGTGCTGTCTTTATGAATGCTGGCGCTCATGGTTCGGATATGTCCAATATTTTAATAGAAGCGCGCGTGTTATTTCCTGACGGAAGATTAGAATGGATAAAAAATAAAGATATGAACTTTTCCTATCGCACCTCCAGGCTGCAAAAAGAGAAAGGAATTTGTGTCGAAGCTAAACTTCAAATGAAAAAAGGCGATAAAAAATCAATTGTAGAAGAAATGCAAAGCCATAAAAGTTATCGCCGGGAAACCCAGCCGTGGAATTATCCCTGTGCAGGCAGTGTGTTTCGTAACCCGCTCCCAGATCATGCCGGTGCTTTAATAGAAAACGCAGGCCTAAAAGGATTCCAGGTTGGAGGGGCACAAATCTCAGAGCTTCACGGAAATTTTATTGTTAACGTGAATCATGCTAAAGCAGCTGACGTGTTAGCGATTATAAAGCATGTACAAGACACCATTCGTGATCGGTTTCAGGTAGATATGAATACAGAGGTGGAGCTCGTGAAAAGACAGGCGTAACGCCTGTCTTATTTGGAAATTAAATCAGTGTGTTTCCGCTTTTCTTAAGGAGGGATAAAAAAGATGCCGGATAAAAAGGTAGTGACAATTGATGACCGTATTCCTGCTCTGAAAGAGAAGCGGAAGAAAAGGTCTAACCGCCGCTTGATTTTATATCTTTCCATCTTTTTTATTCTGATTTTAATGGTTATTTATTTCCAATCACCTTTAAGTCATGTAAGGAATATTCAGGTTGATGGGAATGTCCATGTGAACAAAGAAGAAATTATTAATGCCAGCGATATTAAGGAAGGCACAAGTATATGGAATATAGATACGGGAAAAACAGCAGCTAAATTAAAAGAATTTACTGAGGTAGAAGGTGCTGCAGTAAGCAGATCATTCCCCTCTACTATTCACATTGAGATAGACGAATATGAACGGATGGCTTATGTAGAAACAGAAGATCAGTACATCCCAATTTTGAAAAATGGAGAGGTCCTTCATGACAATACTACTTCTGTTCTTCCGGCAGACGCACCGGTTCTCCAAAACTTTGAGGAAGAAAGACAGCTTAAAGCATTTGCACAAGAATTAAGTCAACTAGGCGAAGGGATATTAAACCGGATTTCAGAAGTGTCTTATGTACAAGCAGAAGAAAGTGGTTCACTTGTTTTGTATATGAATGATGGCATAGAAGTAGCAACCACCATCCATAATTTCGCAAGTTATATGTCTTCCTATCCTTCTGTGGCAAGAGAGATAAGCCCAAATACGCCAGGTGTGCTTCATATGAAAATGAGCCCTTATTTTGAAAGTACGGAAGAAGAAACAGATCAAACGGAAGAATCAGAAGGCATAGAAGAAACCGAAGCAGAAAACGCTGGAGAGGAGGACAATGTTGAAGAAGAGTGAAGTCCGGATACTTACTATATTATGTATGGTGCTAGGTTTTTTATTAACACTGTCTTATCAAACAGCAGCGGAAAAAAATAATAAAGCAGAAGAAGGGCAAGCATTGTGGGAAGAAGACCGGCTGCGAAATTCCGTATTAGAAGAACAGGAACAAAACAAGGAATTAGAAGAAGAATGGCGTTCGTTGCAAGGGGAAGTTCGGGAAATGGAAGAAGAGATTGCCGGGGAAGAAGTGTCTTCTTTTAATTTGGTAGAAGATCTAGAAAGACTGCGTATGCTAACGGGAGAAGTGCCGGTAAAGGGGCCCGGAATAGAAGTAACTCTTGATGATCATACATACGTGCCGGATGGCAGCAACCCAAATGATTACATAGTTCACGAGCGTCATATACAAGAAGTGGTAGATGAATTAATGTTGGCAGATGCTGAAGCTATTTCTATTAATGGATTTCGTATTACTCGAAATTCTTATATTCAATGTATCGGCCCCGTTATTAAAGTGGACAGCAGCACGTCTGCTGCCCCATTTGTAATCCAGGCTGTTGGAGACCCTGAACAGCTTGAAGCTGCACTGGAGTTATCTGGCGGAGTGAAGGACAAGCTTGTTAATGAGAATGTAGAAGTACGTACTCAAAAACAGAATCAAGTAATGATGGAAGCCGTTGTAGGAGAGAGTGAGTAATATGGGTTTCGTAATAAAAACAATCCTTCTTGTTGTGAGTGTTGGAGTTGGTTTTGCTGCTGTAACTCAACTGCAAAATATCGCTCCAACGAATGCAGCAGACAACAGCAGGGATATTCTAGAGCTGCGGCAGACCCTGCGAGAAGAACAAGAGCACAGGCAGGAGTTATATGAAAGAATAAGAGAAAATGAACGTTTACTTGAAGAATATGCAGCGGAACAGAAAAACAGCAGAGAGTTTGCGATGAAAGAAGCCGTCGCTAACCTTGAAGAAAAAGCAGGTCTTACAGAAGTAAGCGGGCCAGGCATCACCATAGAATTGAAGAAAGCAGGCGCAACTCAAGCTAACACAAGCAGCAGTGAAGTGAGTTTAACACCTGTACTGCTTCGCCGTCTTGTGAATGAACTATATAGTTTCGGGGCCGAGGAAATTTCCATTGAAGGAGAAAGAATTTTAGAAACGACTGCTTTTCGTGACATTGGAGGGGCAACACACATTAATGGAAATAGACTGCCAGCATTGCCTGTCCAAATAAAAATAATTGCTGATGATCCAGAAAAAGTACATAACCAATTTATTGTTTCTGAGTCGGTGGAATATTTATCATTTGAAAATGTGGAGCCCGAATCAGCAGTGAAAGATGAAGTAACCATTCCTGCCTATGATGAAATACGAAGAGTGCGTCATATGGAAGCAGTGGAGGAGGACTAAGTCATGTGGCTGCCAGTCGTCGGTGTGTTTCTAGGAGTCGTGATTGGATTATTAACAGGTGTTCACATTCCAGCTGGATATTCACTTTATTTTACCATAGCCATTTTAGCAGTTTTAGATACATTGGTTGGAGGGTGTAAAGCCAGTTTGGAAAAAAAATTTGAAGATTCCTTATTTTTATCTGGTTTAGTTATAAATCTTGGTTTTGCTTTAAGTTTAGCTTTTCTAGGTAACCAACTTGGTGTAGACTTATACTTAGCAGCAGTTTTTGCTTTTGGTGTAAGGCTTTTTCGAAATATTGCCATAATGAGACGAGAGCTTTTAAGGCGGTGGAAGATAAAATAAGGCATCTTTGAAACTTGCTGAATAGTTTTTCACTCTTATTCAAAGGATTTCAACTTTAGTTGTTGAAGTGTAATAATATTGAAAAACAATCGTAAATAATTTTTTGTTAGTTTTTTCACACCAACCATCTTTTCACATGCTAAGATGGAAGGAAGGTGAAAGAAACAGAAAAAGAAAGAATAATAGATGCAGTTAAGACATGCAACGGGAGGTGCCAATACATGAACAACGAAGATATCTATGTCAGCCTTGATATCGGTACGTCCGGCGTTCGAGTTATAATAGGAGAAATGTCCGGAGGCTCCTTAAAAGTGATTGGAGTAGGTAATGCTCCTTCCACCGGATTAAAAAAAGGAGCTATTGTTGATATCGATGAAACAGTAAGATCAATCCAACAGGCTGTCGATCAAGCAGAACGTATGGTAGGACTTCAAGTCGATCAGGTAATTGTGGGCGTGAATGGCAATCATATTGATATGCAGGCATGCAGCGGGGTTGTTGCCGTTTCGAGCCCTGACCGAGAGATCAGAAATGATGATATTGAGCGCGTAATGGATGCAGCTCAAGTATTGTCGATCCCGCCAGAACGAGAAGTCATTGATGTTATTCCAACACAGTTTATTGTAGATGGTCTTGAAGGGATTAATGACCCGCGGGGAATGCTTGGAGTCCGCCTTGAATTAGAAGGAATAATTATTACAGGAGCGAAAACTGCATTACATAATTTGCTTCGATGCGTAGAAAAAGCTGGACTAGAAGTTGCTGATATTTGTTTGCAGCCTCTTGCTGCAGGTACTGTAGCTCTATCTAAAGATGAAAAGTCTTTAGGAGTCGCACTGGTGGATGTTGGCGGAGGTTCTACGACCATCTCTGTTTTTCAAAACGGAATGATGCAGGCTATGTCCGTATTAGCAATCGGCGGAGATCATATTACGAACGATATCTCTGTTGGTCTTCGCACGACTACAGAAGAAGCGGAGAGAGTGAAAAAAGAACAAGGACATGCCTTTATTGATGAGGCATCTGATGAAGTCACTTTCGAAATGAAAACGATTGGCAATGAAAATATGGAAGAATACTCTCAATATGAAATAGCTCATATCATCGAACCGAGATTAGAGGAAATATTAGAGCTGGTTGATGATGAAGTATATAAAATGGGTTTTTCTGATCTTCCTGGAGGATATATACTCACGGGAGGATCTGTCATGGTACCGGGAGCACTTGAACTTGCAAGGGACGTACTGCGCCATAATGTCCGAATGGCCGTTCCTGACTATATCGGAGTAAGAGAGCCTGTTTATACAACAGGAATCGGTCTGATTGAATTTGCTCACCGAAATGTTAAAATGCAGGGTAAGGAGACAGCTGCTTCGGTTTCTTCTTCGAAGAACAATGAACCGGAAGAGAGCACGAGTCAGCAAAAAGCACCAAAAAAAGAAAAAAATCCTGATGACCCTGGGATGAAAAATAAGGTGAAAAATTTCTTTAAAGTATTTTTTGAATAAGGTGCAAAGCTGCATGGATAGAACTGATGAATTAGGAGGACCTTGAATGTTGGAATTTGAGATGGATATGGAACAACTAGCCCAAATTAAAGTAATAGGTGTTGGCGGCGGCGGCTCCAACGCTGTAAATCGAATGATTGAAAATGGTCTTCAGGGAGTAGAGTTTATTGCGGTAAATACCGACGCCCAAGCACTCCAATTATCAGAAGCTGAAACAAAACTTCAGCTTGGTGGTAAACTAACGCGAGGTCTTGGTGCCGGCGCTAACCCTGAAATTGGAAAGAAAGCAGCAGAAGAAAGCAAAGAACAAATTGAAGAAGCTCTAACCGGAGCAGATATGGTATTTATAACGGCTGGAATGGGGGGCGGAACCGGTACAGGTGCAGCGCCTGTCATTGCCGAGGTAGCAAAAGAAATTGGCGCATTAACGGTTGGTGTTGTTACCAGGCCGTTTACCTTTGAGGGCCGGAAACGTTCGGGACAGGCTTCCACTGGCATTTCTGCCTTAAAAGAAAAAGTAGACACGTTAATTGTTATTCCTAATGATCGTTTACTAGAAATAGTAGACAAAAATACTCCAATGCTTGAAGCGTTCCGCGAAGCAGATAACGTGCTCCGTCAAGGTGTGCAAGGTATATCAGACTTAATTGCAGTACCGGGTCTTATTAATCTGGACTTTGCTGATGTGAAAACCATTATGAGTGAAAAAGGTTCGGCGTTAATGGGGATCGGTATAGCTACGGGTGAAAACAGAGCAGCAGAAGCCGCTAAAAAAGCGATATCAAGCCCTCTTCTAGAAACGTCAGTGGACGGCGCACAAGGAGTCTTGATGAATATCACAGGCGGCACGAATCTCAGCTTATTTGAAGTGCATGAAGCAGCAGAGATTGTTTCAGATGCATCTGATCATGAAGTGAATATGATTTTTGGTTCTGTTATTAATGAAAATTTAAATGATGAAATTGTGGTCACTGTCATTGCTACCGGATTTGAAGATAATGAAGATAAACAGGAAAAACAAACGCAGCGGCAGTCAAGTTTACAGCAAAGGCGAAGCCAGCCTGCTGCAGGAGTAACACCGCGGATGAATAACCAGCAGCAAGAACGACCGCCTCAACAAGAAGAAGTCAATGAACCTGTAAGAGAGCAGCAGCCGCAAGAAGAAACAGAAACATTGGATATACCAACATTTCTGCGCAACCGCCGCAGAAGAAAATAATCTTAGAATATTTTACAAGGGCTGTCCCTTTAAGCCGACTTTTTGGCTTAAAGGGACAGCTCTTTTTTGCTTTGAAAGATTAACTATGCTAAAGGATCAAATATTTTCCAATAAGGAACAGGCGGCAAGCCTAGGAAGGTTTAAGTTTATTAAACAATCAAAATATACTCTTGCCCTGAATTTAGACGTATTTCTCAAGCCGCGTTTTTCTAATGACAAAATAACTGAAAAGAAGAGAAAAAAACTGTCATGAACTGACAGACTTTTAAATAGTTTATATATATAATAGGAAATACTCTATCAACAGATGAATGCTAGAAGGTGATATGAATATATTATCTTGACTTGTTATGGGGATTAAATGTCATCATTCATCTTGTGTTATTCGCAGGGACTGCGCGGTTGATCAAACGAAAACTCTCATTAAAACGTCTGTTTATCGTCTCTGTGATTGGATCCTGCAGTATTTTTATTGTACTTACTCCATTTGAGCTATG
Source organism: Alteribacillus sp. YIM 98480 (assembly GCF_009765375.1). Taxonomy (GTDB): domain Bacteria; phylum Bacillota; class Bacilli; order Bacillales; family Marinococcaceae; genus Alteribacillus. The sequence continues at coordinate 2,673 of NZ_VTOK01000003.1, read as the reverse complement.
GCTGGTGCATCCGTTAGGCAAAGTATTGTTATCTATCGTTTTAGTTTTTGCTGCATTTGGTTTTCCGTCTCTATTCGCCTTTTTGCAAAGTTTGTTTATGTTTTACGTGATGAGCTTTTTGGCAGCCGGGACAATTACAGCTATAGAAACGATGCGTTTTTCTTTACAGCATAGAGAAGGATTTTTATCTGAGTATGCCGCTTCGATGTACAGCAGTTTTTCCATCATACTTATTGTGTTTTCGCTTCCTGTTTTATGGTTGACATTTAAATGGACGGACAACACGACCAAAGCTAGAAAAATGCAATGGTCTAAGCTAGCGACAGTGACAATCAAAGTAGAAAATACAACTTGGAAAGGCGAAGCTTTAATTGATACGGGCAATCAATTAAAGGATCCGGTCACTCGGTCCCCGGTTATGGTGATGCAAATTTCTTTATTGCGAAAAGAACTGCCGGAAGAACAGTTTAAACAGCTAGAGACTATGCTTCACCATAAACGGATCGAAGATTTAGAATATGTAACCTGGTGGGAAGGGAGGTGGAGGCTGGTTCCTTATCGAACAGCGGGGCAAAATATGCAAATGATGTTTGCATTAAAACCAGATTTAGTTACGGTTCAATTTGAAGAAAAACAAATTGATTTTGATACTATATTAGTCGGTTTAGAATCGCAGTCTTTATCTTCAAATGAAGATTTTCAAATGATAATTCCTTCTGATCCTCTGCAGGCTTCTGCACATGAAAGTGCGTAAAACTATTTTTGTAGGAGGTCATATGATTGCTGAAACTAAAGTTTAAACTATTATGGTACAGGCTGCTGCAAAAGATTGGTTTAAAACCGGACGAACTATATTATATTGGGGGCAGTGAAGCTTTGCCGCCGCCTCTTTCCAAAGAAGAAGAGGCCCATTTAATCAGTTTGCTTCCTAAAGATGATGAAGCTGCCAGGTCGGTTTTAATTGAACGCAACTTACGATTGGTTGTGTATATTGCCCGTAAATTTGAAAACACTGGTATAAACATTGAAGATCTCATTAGTATCGGCACGATTGGGCTTATCAAAGCGGTAAATACGTTTAATCCAGAAAAAAAGATAAAACTTGCTACGTACGCTTCGCGCTGTATTGAAAATGAAATTCTAATGCATTTGCGCCGCACAAACAAATTACGTTCGGAAATATCTTTTGATGAACCGCTTAACATTGACTGGGACGGAAATGAACTGCTTCTTTCTGATATTCTTGGTACAGAAGAAGATATTATTACAAAGGGCATTGAAGATAAAGTAGACCGCAGGCTTCTTAGAAGAGCTCTTAGCACCTTAAATCCGCGGGAGAAACAAATCATGGAAATGCGTTTCGGGCTGGCGGGAAAACCAGAAAAAACACAAAAAGATGTTGCTGATTTATTAGGCATTTCGCAATCATATATTTCTCGTTTAGAAAAAAGAATAATCAAAAGATTACGAAAAGAATTTAATAAAATGGTGTGATTCCTCCTCTTCATATAGAGGCTGTTCAAAATTTTTTTCGAGTCAAAAAAAGCAGGCCTTCATGTATCAAAAGTGTGCTTCTGCTGGAATTTTTGACACGAAGAATTAAGAACAGCCTCCTTTTATGTTTATTGGTGTCTGCATAATTTTCCTTTGCGAGGAAATACTGAACATGAACATACAAGATTAACGGGATGTGTATTGCATCCCCTACATCATTGCTTGGGAGGGACTACAGTGGCACGTAGCAAGGTGGAGATTTGTGGTGTTGATACTTCTAAACTTCCCGTTCTAAAAAATAAAGAAATGAGAGAACTGTTTAGACAAATGCAGCAAGGAGATGAACAAGCTCGAGAAGAATTAGTAAATGGAAATCTTCGTCTTGTTCTTAGTGTCATTCAACGATTTAACAACCGCGGTGAACATATGGATGATTTGTTTCAGGTTGGCTGCATAGGACTAATGAAATCCATTGATAACTTTGACCTTTCTCAAAATGTAAGATTTTCGACGTACGCTGTTCCGATGATAATAGGGGAAGTAAGACGTTATCTTCGTGATAATAATCCCATTAGAGTATCAAGATCCTTGCGGGATACAGCTTACAAAGCCCTTCAAGTTCGTGATCAGTTAATGGCTGAAAGAGCACGCGAAGAAGAGCCGACTGTACAAGAGATTGCAGCGAAATTGGAAATGCCTAAAGAAGAAGTCGTATTTGCACTGGATGCCATACAGGATCCTGTCTCTTTATTTGAGCCTATTTACAATGACGGTGGAGATCCGATTTATGTGATGGATCAAATTAGTGATGATAAAGAGCAAGATAAAAAATGGCTGGAGCACCTTGCCTTGAAAGAAGCGATGGTGCAGCTGACAGCAAGAGAAAAAATGATATTGAGTATGAGGTTTTTTCAAGGAAAAACACAAATGGAAGTCGCAGATGAAATTGGTATTTCACAAGCTCAAGTTTCAAGACTTGAAAAAGCAGCTATTAAACAAATGAACCGCTCAGCAAGTATTTAACCTTTCTTACCTCGCCCAAATAGGCGGGGTTTTTTTTCGTCAAGAATTCAAAACTGCGGGAACGGTTTTTTTCAAAAGGGAAGAAATGATAAATAGTTGGCGTTTTTGATGTCTAGCTTCAGCGCCCAGCCGCTCAGGCGCACACGATAAAGAGGA
>NZ_VTOK01000029.1 GCF_009765375.1 Alteribacillus sp. YIM 98480 | reverse complement strand
TTCCGATTATCAAAAAACGATAATCGGAATCTTTTTTACTATTTCGGGCTAGTTATGTCCCAGCCCCAATTTCAATTGTGTGTTCACTGAAAGCTTTTTAAAATGGGCAGCAGATTAATTTTGCTACTCTTCCGTTTTATCTATAATAACAATAAATTCTTTATCTTTTACTGGTTATACTCGGCTATTAACACAAACTCTTTTTTATTATTCCGATACAAATCAAGGACCTTGTATAATTGTGTTTGTAATTGGTCGGTACTTCTAGCTGTTATCGTATGAAAATCTTTTTAATAACAACCTCTTTCTCCACTATTTATCACCTCCATCTTTATAGTTCAACAGTGATTACAAAAGCCCTACAAAAGTATGAAAAAATAGCAACGAATTTTTCGTCGCTATCTTATTATTTGTGATGATATATTACTGAGGTACAAATTGGGTGTACAACACTCCTTTTAGAAGGTTGAGAAAATCTTCACCAAGGGCCAATTCCTTTGCCTTCTCGTAAGTTTTCGATAAAACCGATGTTGATATTTCCTTCACACAATTTCTCTAATTTCGGTTTCCTGCTTTGTAATTCTGTAATCAATTAAATTGAAAGAATCGCCATTCCTTGAGAACGTTCTATACTTCTATATTTTTCGTTCATTTTTTTGCATGGATTAAGAACAGTCCACCTCTACAAAAACGGGTATATTCTTATAATTGAATGTAGCATCACAGACTATAGAGGTTTCCCCCGCTTCTACCAGCATTTCGTTCTCCCAAGATGAAGGGCAGTTCATGAAAATATAATATTGATTTCGCAACAAATAATGTTGAATGTTCGTTGTTCTTTTCCGTACTATCTCAGCACCTACTCTTTCTCTTCCATTTTTGTTAAGTATCACTATAGAAGAAAGTATCATGAAATTACTAAAATCACTTCAAAAGCGTTTTATGAAGTCATATAAAGAGGAAGAGTATCACGACGAAAACTTTGTCTTTTGTCACCCGAGAGGATACCCGTTTATCCAAAAAAACCATTAGTACACGTATGACCAGACTTTTGCAATTCACAGACTTTAAAAAAACACGCTACTCTCATATTTTTAAATACACCCAAATCAACATGATGACAGAAGCAGGGGTAGACTTGCCTACAATCATGGAACGAGTGGGATACGATGATGCACAAACCACATTAAAGATTTATACGCACATCACCAAGAAAATGAAAAAGGACGCTTTCGCCAGAGTCAAAAATCTGTACGAAAACGCCCTTTCTAAAATATTGTGATAATCTTGTGATAATCCGAGGGGAATGTGCTTACGAAAACCTTTGTAAATACTGGTGTATAAGCATTTACAGCAAAGGTTTTACATCATGCCGCCCATTCCTCCCATGCCGCCCATGTCTGGCATTCCGCCGCCGGCACCGCCGCCTTCATTTTCTTCAGGCTGGTCAGCGATAACAGCTTCCGTAGTAAGGAACATAGCGGAAACAGAGGAAGCGTGCTGCAATGCAGAACGAGTAACTTTTGTAGGATCTACAATACCTGCTTCAACCATGTCTACCCACTCGCCAGTAGCAGCGTTAAATCCGGTACCTACTTTTTCACCTTTCATGCGCTCTACTACAACGGAGCCTTCAAGGCCTGCATTGTGGGAGATTTGACGAAGCGGCTCTTCTAATGCGCGCAGCACGATGTTTCTGCCTGTTGCTTCATCTCCATCAACAGAGATAGCCTGCACAGCTTTATAAACGTTCATAAGAGCTGTACCACCACCGGAGACAATACCTTCTTCTACTGCAGCGCGAGTAGAGTTCAGTGCGTCTTCGATGCGAAGCTTGCGTTCTTTCATTTCTGTTTCAGAAGCAGCGCCGACTTTAACAACAGCTACACCGCCTGCAAGCTTAGCAAGACGCTCTTGCAGTTTTTCACGGTCAAATTCAGAAGTTGTTTCTTCGATTTGTGCTTTAATTTGGTTCACACGGCCGGAAATGTCTTCAGGCTTGCCGGAGCCTTCAACAATCGTAGTGTCATCTTTGTTTACAACTACTTTTCCTGCACGGCCAAGTTGGTCAATGGTAGCAGATTTCAGGTCAAGACCAAGGTCTTCCGTGATTACTTCGCCGCCTGTGAGAAGAGCAATGTCTTCAAGCATTGCTTTACGACGGTCGCCAAAGCCTGGTGCTTTTACTGCTACAGCATTGAACGTACCGCGAAGTTTGTTCACCACTAGTGTAGCAAGTGCTTCACCTTCAACATCTTCAGCAATGATTAAGATTGGTTTGTTTTGCTGAACCACTTGTTCAAGAAGCGGAAGAACTTCTTGGATATTGGTGATCTTCTTATCTGTGATAAGAATGTATGGATCTTCTAGTTCCGCAACCATTTTATCGGAGTCTGTCACCATGTAAGGAGACGCGTATCCGCGATCAAACTGCATACCTTCAACTACTTCAAGTTCTGTTTCAAGACCGCGGGACTCTTCTACCGTGATAACGCCGTCATTTCCTACACGATTCATAGCTTCAGAAATGATTTGGCCTACTTCATCACTAGATGCGGAAACAGATGCAACTTGTGCGATAGATTCGCTGCTTTCGATCGGCTTAGAAATCTTTTTCAATTCTTCTACAGCCACTTCCGTAGCTTTTTCAATCCCTTTGCGGATTCCCATTGGGTTCGCACCGGAAGTTACGTTTTTCAAGCCTTCTTGAATCATAGCTTGAGCCAAAACAGTCGCTGTTGTTGTACCATCACCAGCGATATCATTTGTTTTGCTGGCTACTTCAGATACGAGCTGAGCACCCATGTTTTCAAAGTTGTCTTCGAGCTCAATTTCTTTAGCAATTGTAACACCGTCATTTGTAATAAGCGGAGAACCAAATTTTTTCTCCAATACAACGTTGCGGCCTTTTGGCCCTAATGTTACTTTTACAGCATTAGCAAGCTCATCTACCCCACGCATCATTGCACGGCGGGCGTCTTCACGGAATTTGATATCTTTAGCCATCGTTTCAACCTCCTGAATAAATGTAATATGTAGGGTTTTTAGACCCTGTTATTAACCAATGACAGCGAGTACGTCACTTTCGCGAAGGATGAGATAATCGTTTCCTTCGTACTTCACTTCTGTTCCTGCATATTTAGAGAAAATAACAGAATCTCCTTCTTTTACTTCCAGGGCAATGCGCTCCCCATTGTCTGTCACACGGCCGTTGCCAACTGCGACAACTTTACCTTCTTGAGGCTTTTCCTGCGCAGAATCCGGAAGCACGATTCCGCTTTTTGTTTTTTCTTCAGTTTGGACTTGCTCGATTACGAGTCGATCACCAAGAGGCTTTAACAAGGTAAACACCCTCCTTTAGGATTTTCTCGGCAACTGCTGCAAACAGCGGCAGCACGGATTACCGACATTTTTTGATATTATTAGCACTCAAGTTAAGCGAGTGCTAATACCAATTATTATGATAATCATTTCATTTCGTTTTTGCAAGAGAAAAGAGAAATTTTTTCGAAAATGTTTAGTCATTGATTCATACTCTTTTTTCTCTCTGAAGTTTGACCGCACTTTTACTTCTTTTAAGAAATTGCCCCTCATTCAAATTTTCCCTTTATTTCCAAGTTTTAATCCTCCTCTTGTCACAATAACTTCACATACCTTATGACTCTCGTTTCTAATCACGTTATGATACAATACGGGCATATGCTTAATAGAGGAGTTGAACTAAGGTGAACAGTCGTTATTGGGCTATACTTATTGTTTACATATTAATGCATGTTTCCGGAATTTTTGGCGTGCCTTTTCTTTATGGTAGAGGATTAGATCTAAACGAAAGTTTTGCGGCCTGGAGCATGTGGAGTTTTATTGTTACATTACTTCTCATCTTACTTTTACTCCTTCCAGAACGCCGCTACAAACACCCGAGGTTAGAACGCACGACGACAGGACATGCAGTGAAGTGGTCTATTTTTGGGATATTTTTGGCATTTATTGCTCAATATCTAGCGATTATGATTGAAACATATGCATTTGGTATTGAACCTGGTTCAGAAAATACACAGGATATACTAGAAATGGTAAAGATGGTTCCTATATTTGCCATCGTTGTTGCTATCATTGGTCCTATCTTAGAGGAAATCGTATTTAGAAAAGTAATATTTGGGGCATTCTATAAACGTTTTAACTTTGTTATTTCTGCGTTATTAAGCTCTGTTATTTTCGCAATTGTGCACCTTGATTTTACACACATATTAATTTATACCGCTGTTGGTTTTACTTTCTCGTTTTTATACGTCAAAACAGGACGGATTATCGTACCTATTATCGCCCATGTAGCTATGAATGGTTATGCTGTCATTATACAGGTGCTATTAGGAGATAAGCTGCAAGAAATGCAGGAAGAACTCGAACAGATGCAATTCATCTTAGGAGGATGGCCTTTATGAATTTTTCTCCAAACACAATGGGAATGATATATTTTGCTCTTGCCGGGCTGTTTATTTATCTAGCTATTCAAAACGTAAATACGTCATCCTGGGACTTTTGGGCTTTCTTTTTTGCAGGTGTTGCGGCTATCGACATTATGGTAGGTATCCGTTTTTTCAGAATGAAACCTAGAGATGGAAAAGAAAAGAAATAAGAAAAGCTTGGCGCTTATGCCAAGCTTTTTTTTGCACTGTTTTAGGTTTAAACGTGTAAAAACACTCTTATGCTGTAACCATCATCGATGAGGGGGATGAAAAAAGCCAAACGACTATGGAACGGGTCCCCCGCCTAAAGAAGCCATCTAAAAGGGATCCCTTATCCTTACGGGTTTATCATAAAGCAAGGACCTCAGAATATCGTTGGGTGTATCTTTATTTTGAAGGGAAGGCAATTGAATGTGAAATGATTTCGCATCCCTTCTTTTCGTAAAGAGCAGTTGTTCGTGTAAAGATCGATAAACGAAATGACATTTTAAGAAAAAATCATGCCATTCAACGTACTGCACACCGCACCGACGTTATTAAAGCGGAGTTTTTTGTTTACACTTTTCATTCCACTGATAGAGAAGTATAAAATTTTAGCATGGATGAAACATCGACGTGCTCAAAATTTTGAAGATATCAGTACAAGTGCAGCTAGGCAATCGCCTTCACCTAAAGGCTTGACGCCAGCCAAGTTTTCTTTATTCTTCCTCTCTTTCTTTCTGAGAATGCTTGGCTTTCTTCCCCAATAGATAAGCTGCAGGTATAGACAATAATGTAATCGTTCCAAGGACGGCAAAGCTTTCTGTAATAGCTTGAATGCTTGCAGATTCACTAGAATCGCTGTTGTTCGCGAACAGCTGAGAACGTCTTACCTCAAAATAGATTGATACAAACACAATACCAAGTGCATTACTCATTTGCCGAAATACGCTGTTCATAGCTGAACCTCTAGAAACAAGAGCTTCGGGTATAGAATTAATGCCAGCCGTAGAAGCTGGGATACTGCAAAGTCCCATTCCAATCCCCCGCACAGCCATCCATATAAACACCCAAATTAAAGCCGACTCCAGAGAAAGAAAAGCAAGTGCGATAGTACCTGCACCTAATACCGTTGTTCCTGTGGTCACAACTAGTACAGGCTTTCCTTTATCTAATAAACGTCCGCCAAGATTAATAAAAACCCCGCTCATTAAAGCGGTCGGTAAAAATATCAATCCTGTTATCACCGCATCATAACCATATACATTCTGGACGAGCAAAGGAATTAAAAAGATACCAGCAAACAATCCAACGCTAGATAGACCTGTGATATGCATACTTAATGAATAGGCACTAATCCGAAAGATCGACAAATCCAAAAGGGGATACGCAGCTCTTTTTTCAATCTGTGTAAAAATAAATAAACACACTATCCCAGAGACGATACAAATGATATTTAATGGAGAACGTAAGTCCACATACGTAGAAATATTCCCTAAGGCAAATAAAAGGAGGCCAACTCCTCCTGTAACAAATAAAAAACCCCATTTATCAAAACGGATATTCGGATTCGTTTCCGTATCTATTAAGAATATTTTCGCAAAAAAGATTGCTGTGATTCCAAATGGAATGTTAACTAAAAATAAATAATGCCAGCTTGCCATTTCAACAATTATTCCCCCGGCAGCAGGGCCCACTGTCGGAGCAAGCATTGCTGCAATTCCCCACACTCCTGTCGCCATTCCCCGCTCATTTCGTGGAAAAGCCTCAAAAATTAATGCCATAGAAAGAGGCATCATTAATCCTCCACCTACCCCTTGAATACTTCGAAAAAAGACTAATGCTTCAAGGTCCCAAGACAAACTTCCCAAAAAAGAACCTGCCGTAAAAATACAAAGACCTGTTATATACACTTTTTTCTTCCCAAATTTATCGCCAAGAAAGCCTGTAAGGGGCATTGTCACTCCCATTGCTACCATAAAAATAGTGATGATCCATCCAACCGCAGCTGCATTTACTTCAAAAATGTCCATAAAGCGAGGAAGGGCTGGATTTAACATGCTATTGTTCAAGATCATGGTAAAGGTTCCCATCAGGAGTGAGATAACAATCAACCATTTGCTGGGTAATTTCTTCATTGAGCTCACCATCCAATAAGAACAGCTCAAACGTCTGAGCGGGAAAGAACAGCATAGGCCTTACGAAGTTTCAAAAACGTTGCCTGCAGACTTTTGAACTGCACCGCAACACTCGCGCTTTTTTAGAAGAGGATCTTTCTTCACCGTGAGCAGACAGGCGCTGGCTGTATAACAAAACTGCCTGGTTCGCTATCTGATACGTCCCAGGCAGTTTCTTGATTATTTTATATTTCGTTCCTTATCTTCTTTTGCCCATTGTTCCATTTTTTCTTGTTCCGCTTTTAATACTTTTTTATATGAAAATCTTGAAATGGTGATACTTATTTCATATAAGAGGAAAAGAGGAACGGTTACCATTAAATGGGAGACAATTTCCGGCGGTGTGATGAAACCAGCCAATATCAACAATGCAAAATAAGCAAATTTCCTGACTTTTCGCAGCCATGCCGGCGTCACCAATCCCAATCGCGTCAGAAACATAACAACGACCGGAAGTTGAAACAAAAATCCAAACGGAATGGTAAGCTGAAACAAAAAAGCAAAATAATCATTAACACCGTACTGTTCGGTCAAATTAAGCCTATCAGATAGGTTGCTTAAAAAGTGAATGACATTTGGAAAAAGAATAAAATAAGCAAAAGCCAACCCGCCAAAAAACAATATCGTTGCTATCGGAATATAAGCTAGCGTTACTTTCTTTTCTTTTTCTAATAACCCAGGTGCCACAAAAGCCCAGAGTTGATATAAAAGTAAAGGAAAGATTAAAATTAATCCAATAAAAAAGGAAAAATTCATATACAGTTTCAGTGAATCCGTTAATTTGAACACATTCATCGGAAAGCTTTCTGCTTCCGGTATATTTTGCAAATAAGTAATAAGCACCGGAGAAAGAAACAGACCAAAAATCATGGCAGCAAGAAAAAAACCTCCCACGATTAATATCCTTTTGCGTAATTCCCCGATGTGCTCATAAATGGACATATCGTTCTGAGCCATGATGTACCCGTCCTATTCCTTACTTGTCTGCGCTTGAATTTTGTTTGCTTTTATTTTTGGAATCATCATCATCATCATCTGCAAGTCCTTTGGTAGCATGTTTAAATTCTCGCAGCGTATTACCAGCTGCTCGTCCAAGCTCCGGCAATTTTTTCGGACCAAAAATAAGCAGTGCCACCAACACAATTAATGCAATACTCCCTGGACCTAAAGGCATGTGAGCCACCTCCATCTAAAATAGTATACCTCTAACTATACCTCTAACTTAAAGGATAGTTTTTCAAAAAATATACAAGCGTTTGTAATTCAACAGATAAATCAATATGATGTACTCTTATATGATCCGGAACAGTTATACGGGCAGGAGTAAAATTTAATATTCCTTTTATCCCTGCTTCCACAAGCGTATCTGCCGTCTGCTGTGCAACTGCAGCAGGTACAGTCAATATAGCAACAGAAGCGTCATTCTTATCTTTCACCTGTTTGATTTTATCTAAATGATATATTTCTACACCGCTGATCTCTTCGCCGATAATGTCTTTTCTTACGTCAAAAGCGGAGACTATTTGTGTGTTATCACTTTTTGAGAAATTGTATTTAAGCAAAGCAGTTCCCAAATTACCGACACCAACCAGAAAGACTTTTGTCACTTCGTCCTGATCAAGTGTCTTTCGAAAAAAAGACAGCAAATAGTCTACATTATATCCATATCCTTTTTTTCCTAAAGCTCCGAAGTAAGAAAAATCGCGGCGAATCGTAGCGGAGTCTACTTTAACAGCTTCACTAAGCTCTGTGGAGGATACGCGTTGTTTACCGGATGCATGTAAATTTTCTAAAAACCTGTAATAAAGCGGCAATCGTTTCGCAGTTGCCTGCGGTATTTTTTGTTGATCTATGTTCATAGCAGCCTCCAACAAGTTCTTCGTTGTTCATCATCTCAAGTATATCATCTGCAACGACGAAGAAGTAATGTAATACTTATCTAAAGGGGTTGGACCTGCTTTTGCTTCTTTCCTATTGTACACTAATAATTGCTCGAATGTAATAGGGAGATCTTTTTTGTACGTATTGTTCACTGTTCTGCCATAGGAAATAACCATTCCTTTAACAGCATATCATCGCGTTTTTATTAAATTTAAGATAGACTTGATATAGATAAACCTTAATAATAAAGGATGAACTTATATGATAGTTCTTCAATGTTCTAATATAACCAAATCATATGGTGCAGAAACTATTTTAGATCATGTTAAACTTGAAATAAAATCTAATGAAAGGGTTGCACTTGTCGGGCGTAACGGAGCCGGAAAATCTACCCTTCTTAAAATAATGGCCGGAAAGCTTTCTTACGATTCAGGAGAAATTATTACTCCAAAAGGAATTCGGCTTGGCTACCTCGATCAGCACAGCGGCCTCCAATCTGATCGTTGCATTTGGGATGAAATGCTTACTGTATTTACAGAAGTTAAAAAAATGGAGCAGAATTTACGTCAATTAGAAGAAAAAATGGCTGATCCGTCTGTTTATAGTGATGAAACAGCTTATGAGAAAATATTAGCGGAATACGATGTGCTCCAGCATTCTTTTAGAGAAAAAGGCGGATATCAATATGAAGCCGACATCCGCAGTGTTCTCTCAGGGTTAAAATTTGGAAATTTTGACTATGACACATCTATCGCATCTTTAAGTGGAGGCCAAAAGACAAGACTTGCGTTAGGGAAACTTCTTTTATCAAAACCGGAACTGTTGATACTAGATGAGCCGACAAACCATCTTGACATTGATACACTCGGCTGGCTCGAAAATTATTTGTCCAATTACAATGGTGCAGTGTTAATTGTATCCCATGACCGGTATTTTTTAGACAAAATCGTATCAAAAGTCTATGAAGTAGCACGTACGAAAGCATCGGTCTTTCATGGCAATTACAGCAGCTACCTCGAAGAGAAAGCCAATCGTTATGAACAAGACCTAAAAGCTTTTGAAAAGCAGCAAAAAGAAGTCAAAGAGCTCGAAGATTTTATTCAACGGAACATTGTCCGTGCTTCTACATCTAAGCGCGCTCAAAGCCGACGCAAAAAGCTCGAAAAGATGGAATTGATGGACAAGCCACAAGGCGCACAAAAATCGGCAAATTTCTCGTTTGATATCGAACGCCAAAGCGGAAATGAAGTGTTGAACATTTCTGATTTAAGCGTTTCCTACGGAGAGGAACCGCCAATCATTACCAATATGAACCTAGATGTAAAAAAACAAGAAAGTATTGCACTTATTGGGCCTAATGGTATTGGAAAATCGACTCTTTTAAAAACAATTGCTGGTAAAATTGCCGCTCTTCACGGAAACATTCAATTCGGCAGCAAGGTTACGGTAGGTTATTATGATCAAGAACAAGCCGATCTTTCTTCTAATAAAGATGTCCTGCATGAACTTTGGGATGACTACCCGCTTACGCCAGAAAAAGAAATTCGCACCGTACTTGGAAATTTTCTTTTCAGCGGCGATGACGTCTTTAAACACGTATCGGAGTTAAGCGGCGGAGAAAAATCTCGTCTTGCCCTAGCCAAATTGATGATGAAAAAAGCAAATTTCCTTATTTTTGACGAACCGACTAACCATCTTGATCTTGATAGTAAAGAAGTATTGGAGTCTGCTCTTTTAGATTATCCAGGAACCTTATTATTTGTTTCCCACGACCGTTACTTCTTAAATCGAATGGCAACAAAGATCGTAGAATTAACAGAAGATGGACTTCAAGAATACCTTGGCGACTATGACTATTATTTAATGAAAAAAGACGAAGAACAGCAGCGTCAACAACTCCGTGCAGAAAGGGAAGCAAAAAGCGGCAAGGATAAACTCTATTCTAATGAAGGACAAGACAAGGAAGCATTTATTCAAGATAAAGAAGCCAAAAAAGAAGCCCGCAAGAGAAAAAGAGAAATCGACAAAATCGAACAGGAAATCGAGCAGTTAGAAGCATCCATTGAAGCGCTTGAAGAAGAAATGCTCAAGCCCGAAGTGTATGAAAGTCATGAAAAAGCAGGAGACATTCAGCAGCAAATCAGTGATGCGAAAACGTCACTTGATGAAAAAATGAATCGTTGGGAAACTCTTCAACTCGAAGAAGCGTAATGAAGAGGAAGGAAAGCCATTGCAGTATAGCAGTGGTTTCCTTTTTTTTTAAAAGGAAAGAAATTATAAATAGTTGGTGTTTTACATGTCTAGCGCAAGCGCCTACTCGCTCGAGATTCCTTCGGTTCGTCAATGGAAAGCAAAGATCAGCTTTCCATATACCGCCCCTCCAGGACTTGTCGCTCATGAGCAAGGCGCTTGCGCTTTTCTTATTTGTGCTGGCTTTTATCAAAAGACCAAACATAGCGAGCGCACAGTAAAAAAAACATAGAAGTAGAAGCAGCTACTGCACCGGAGTCATTTAATAGCAGTAAAAAGACGGACCCCATTGCTCCTGCCCGGAGAACATCTTGTTGGGATGACTTTAACGTCTGTGCAGACTCAAATAATAGATATAGAGCAGCTATCACATAGCTGGTTAATAATAATTTTGTCCAATTGGAATGCATTATAATTTTCACATTCATTTGCATTTTTCTTGAAATGATAGATAGAATTTCTCCCCATTCTCCCTGCAGCATCAATTGAAACGCCCCGCCTATATGGGACATTTCACCGAACTGCTGAAAGGCCCATAACAATCCTATCAGTCCAAAAAATACACATACACCGCTAAGCATTAACCGCTTAGGCTGAAAATTGGTGTTAGTTGTCGTTTTTAATACCAGCGTAAAAAACATTAAACCTGAGGCTAGCATCACCCCTGCGTTTTTTCCCAAAAGAGATGCTCCTAAAATGATTAAAAAAACTAGAATCCAGACCCATATCATCTTGCTTCTTTTTTTCCAAAACGGCTCCAAAAATAAAATTGCTGCCGCGGTAAAAAAACCGCCCAGTTCGTTTCCTATCCCCCCATAGCGTGCTCCAATTAAAGGATCATAGCCAAGATAAGAGCGCTGAATCAACGAGGCGCCTAAAAAAAGATCGAAACTTAAAACAGCCAGCATTACAAGTGATACAATCCAAACAGCTCTGTGTTTGCCCCACCTTGCTGCAAGCGCACCGCTTCCTATAGAAAACAAACTTACAGCAGCACAATATATCGGAACAGAAACAACTCCCCTTCCAAATATTAATGGAGCCAATGTAAATGAAATCGGTGATATCATTCCCGCCAGCACAGCACTTTTCAAAACAAAAGTCGCTGCAGTGCTGTTTTGTTTATTCCCCTTCCAATATAAAAAGCCTGCCACTAACAGGATGACCAATAACGTGATATAAGTAGACAGAACAGAAGCACGCGTAACATGAATATGCGCTGCACCAGCCGTTTCTTTTTTCATCTCACTCGGTATGCCCTGTTTTTCTTCACTAATTAAATAATTTCCATTCCACTTTCTCGGTGCTTCTAGATCAAAAGTTTTTAAGAAACTAGGAGCTGCATCTAAACTGCTGCCGAGATATTGTTGTTTTACCGTTGGAGAATAAAACGAAGAAGATACAGGTATATGTTCATCCCATTTCACAAATGGCACCATTTTTAATCCTTGTTCAATACTTTCAGAAGGTGGAGCCATCCCTAAAAGAAAAATAGGGTGACCGCTAGTTCTTAATTCTGTTATGAAATGACGTAGTTTACCAAGAACTTCATTTTCTTTCTTGGATGAAGGGTGGGATTGACGATAAATATCACCCCATTCCACGACTGTCCATGTAGAAGCGTATTGCTTCTGTATTTTATTAATTTGCTCCACAGTTTGTTCTACATCCATTACGTAACCACCCGGAGCCTCCTCTTCCTTTTTCACCCCCGCTTCTCGATTCCCCGCTGTTTCCCCAAATTTATCCACAGTAAAAAAAGGAGCAAATGAAAAGGTTTCCTGATAAAAATCACTATGGCCTATAAAACTCGAATGTACATTATTTTTCTGTAATATTTCACCTAGCATCCCTAGTTCTGCTTGATGTGTTGTTTTCTTATTTTCTTTTATATATTCTTTAAAGACGGGAAGGGTATATTTATTTTCAAAGGTATTGATGGGATATTGAACTTCAGGCGGATGAAATACTTTATTGCTGCTTGCGGCAGGCACACCAGCACTTAGCGTTAATGTTTCACTGAGTGGAGAAACACGTCCTTCTGTTACCCGGTTTAACATAATTGCAGAGGCATTTGTCCACAACTTGTCATCTTCTTGTTCCATAAGCCCAAAAAATCCCTCTGAAGAAAGCCCTGGAACCAAAACGAGAACAACATGTGTGTTCTCCTCTTCTTTTGCTTCACTAAGAAAAGGAAAAGAAACCACAACTATTAAAGTCATCCACAGAAAAAATAATGTTTTTCTAATCATTAGGATTCCTTTCCTTTCAGAATATTTCAACTATCCACACTATCAACAGACTTATTAACATATACATGACTATATTCACAGGCTTTATTGATTTTATACACAAAAAGCTTAACTTATCCACAATATCGTTGTTAACAACATCATTATTTACGGTTTTAGCATGCAAAACACTTCTCCACATTATCCACAACCGTTTTATCCCCATGTGTATAACTCACCTCGTTACATAGTAAACGTTGTCGCTTGCTTTAACTTGGTATTAGGGGAGATCACTCTGTCTTCTCCTTTTGGTGCGAGAATCTGCAAGTTTTCTTTACTTTTTCTTAACAAGAATATTAAAACTTGGCTTGATAACAAGACCAACTAGCGAAAGTCTTAGTTTAGCTTATACTTTGTTCATTTAACAAAGTTATTCTTTCCGAAAGTATAAGAAAAGCGCAAGCGCCTTGCTCACGAGCGACAAGTCCTGGAGGGGCGCCATATGGAAAGCTGATCTTTGCTTTCCATTGACGAACCGAAGGAATCTCGAGCGAGTAGGCGCTTGCGCTAGACATGTAAAACGCCAACTATTTATAATTTCTTCCCTTTTAAAAAAGCTTAGCCTATGTTAAGGCTAAGCCTGGTACGCCGTTTAAATCCCAGCCAGCGGTTTTATTTTTTTTCCATTGTACATGAGCCGCTGCGCCAATCATTGCTGCATTATCTGTACAAAGAGAGAACGGTGGGATAGTTAATTCTACTGAAGAAGAAGCAAACGTATTGGACATTGCTGTACGGAGACCCTTGTTTGCAGCCACTCCGCCTGCTAACACTATTTGTTCTACTTGATAATGGTCTGCTGCGCGTTTCGTTTTTTCTGTTAATACTGTAATTACGCTTTGCTGAAAACTAGCGGCTAAATCTTCAGACCGTATCGTTTCTCCGCGCTGTTTTGCATTATGAAGCGTATTTATCACCGCAGATTTCAGGCCGCTAAAACTGAAATCATAAGAATCGGGTTCAAGCCAGGCAATCGGCAATTCTATATTTGGCGTCCCTTCTGCAGCGAGCTTGTCAATATAAGGGCCGCCGGGATATGGGAGTTCTAACGTACGTGCTACCTTATCGTAAGCCTCTCCCGCTGCATCGTCTCTCGTTTGACCAATCACTTCATATTCTCCTTCCTCTCTAAGCAGTACAAGTTCTGTATGTCCGCCGGACACGACTAGGGCTAGCGCTGGATAACGCCAAGGCCGCTCGAGACGCGCTGCTTGAATATGCCCTGAAATGTGATGTACCGGCAAAAGAGGAAGACGACGAGCATAAGCTACTGCTTTAGCGGCATTCACCCCCACTAACAGAGCACCAACCAAACCAGGTCCTTCCGTCACAGCTACAGCATCTAGATCATCGAAAGTAACTTCCGCCTTCTTCATTGCTTCTTCTAAAATCCACGTAATGTTTTCCGTATGATGACGAGAAGCAAGTTCAGGAACTACTCCGCCAAATCGTTTATGACTTTCTATTTGAGAGGCAACCACATTAGATAAAATGTGTTCTCCTCCTTGTACGATGGCTGCTGCGGTTTCATCACAGCTTGTTTCAACAGCTAAAATAATTTCATTTTCTTTCTTCTGATTGTTTATATTCATCTATATTCACCCACATTACGAGAGCATCTTCATAATTATCTGTATAATAGTTTTTACGAATTCCGCCAGCCTGAAAACCAAGTTTTTTGTAAAGGGATTGAGCAGTCATATTACTTACTCTTACTTCAAGTGACATTGTTTTTGCGCCATACGTAAATGCCATTTCCAAAGCATTAACAAGTAAAGTCTCTCCTATTTTTCTCCCTCTATAAGAAGAATGAACAGCAATATTAGTAATATGCGCCTCATCTATTATGATCCATACCCCGCAATAGCCTATAATTTCTTCTTCCCATTCAGCTACCAAGTAATGAGCAAATTGGTTATTCGTTAATTCATTAACAAAGGCATACCTTGTCCAAGGAATTTGAAAAGCATTATGCTCTACCCGAAGAACTCCCTCTAGGTCCTTTTCCTCCATAAATCGAATAGTTGGAAAATTACTCATCGTTTCTCTTTCCTTTATTCGATGCAAGCCAGTTTTTTTCGGCTTCAGTTAATTGCGTGTATTCAGGAACAAGTTCATGCGAAGAGATAGATTCTCCTTGATTTAAAACAACCTCGAGTAATTTACTTGGCTTTGGGAGCATATCCGAAAAACTTCCGTATACTACTTGGCGGCTCAGCTTTTCCTGTATAGCTTCTTTATGTTTATCCCATTCTTGACTTAAAAACAAGACAGGCTCTTGTTTTTCTTTTAACAAATCAATCCAGTCTTCAAGTATAATAATTCTATCTTTTTCAACTTCTTTCACACAACCGTTTTCTGAGGTGTATAAACCCGTATACACTTGCCCTCTTCTTGCATCCATAAAAGGACAAATATATCCTGAAAAATACTTACCGTTTTGTGCAAGCATTTGAAGACTAGAAATTCCATATACTGGTATATTTAATGCCCACGCCATCGATTTTGCCGTGGTCACCCCTATGCGGACACCTGTATATGATCCTGGTCCTTTTGCTACTGCTATGGCGTCCAGTTCTTTCGGTTCTATTTCAAGTTCGTTCATTAAATGATCAATCGCCGGCATCAGCCGAAGAGAGTGGTTCTTTTTAAAATTCGTTATATACTCCCCTAGAAGTTTATCATCTTCCGCCAAAGCAGCACCCATGACGTGAGTAGAAGTATCAATCGCTAAAATTTTCATTTTTTTGCAGCTCCTTGCATAGTCCGTTAAACCTTTTTCCAACAGCATTCAAATGAATACTTCTATCCGTTTCGCTTATTCTTCTTATCGTTATTTCTAACCTATCAATAGGAAGCAGATTTTTGATTTTGTCTGCCCATTCAATGACACAGACCCCTTCTCCTTCTAAGTATTCTTCTATTCCTAATTCTTCCGCTTCCTCTTCTTCTAACCGATACACATCCATATGATAAAGAGGAAGAACCCCTGTATATTCTTTTATGATCGTAAAAGTAGGACTGTTCACAACTTCCTTTATTTCTAATGCTGCAGCAATTCCTTTTGTGAAATGCGTTTTCCCGGCACCTAGTTCACCATCTAAAGTAAGTACGTCTCCTTTTTGTAAACAGCGGCCAATATATTGTGCTATGTTCATTGTTTCATCCGGAGAAGCACTTATGATTTCCAGCTGCATATACCATTCACCTGACTTTCTCGTGGGCCTTAGGTATGTATTTCTTACCTGAAGTGATTATATCCTTGCTTTTGTAGGGATTCTTTTTTTTCCCCATCAATTAACGTAACGGAAGGGCAGCCTTCTTTCACACGTCCTATTTTATAAAGTTCAATGCCATTTCGCTTCATGGCGTCCTGAAATTGTAACCAATCGCGCTCGCTTACCGTCCCAACGATTTCAAAATCTTCTCCACCGTATAAAATCCACTGCCAATACTTATCTTCTGAAAATAAAAGAAGCTCTTCTGCAACAGGAATTTGGTCTTTGAACAGCTCTATGGATGTACCGCTAGCTTCGGCAATCTCAAAGGTTTCACTGGCAAGACCATCACTGATATCGTTCAACGCAATTCGTGTTTGAAGTTTTAATGCCGTGCGTCCGGCAATTATTTTAGGTTTTGGACGCTGATGATGATTTATTAACACTTTTTCTTTTTCATTAAAATCTGAAAGACGTCCTTTGTTCAAAAGTATTTGCAGTCCTGCTGCTGATCGACCGGTAGCACTCGTAAGAAAAACATAATCACCCGGTTTGGCATTACCCCTTAACAATAAAGCATTGTGTTCAACTTTTCCGTATACCGTTACTGAGATCATAAGCTCATGTGGAGAAGAGACTGTATCTCCTCCTATCAGGTCCATTTGATAAAAAGCTCCTAAATCTGTCATTCCGTTGTAAATTCCTTTTAATTCATCATCGGACCAAGAAGCCGGCACAGCTATGGATACCATATAAAAAACAGGAATTCCACCCATAGCAGCAATATCACTAAGATTAACTGCTAACGCTTTATATCCAATATCCTCGGGACGCATTGTTTTTTTCTTAAAATGGATATTTTCTATCATGGTATCTACACAAAGAAGCTGATTATACTCCATTTCTGAAGCAAAAACAGCCGCGTCATCTCCGATCCCTTCTAAGAGATTCTTTTGAAAATGGCGTTGGGGCGTATGTTGACGAATCCATTCAAATTCATCCTTTGGCACAGAACCTCACCCTTATAGATATTTGTTTCTTACAGTTTAACGCATTCGTTTAAATAAATCATTGATTGACCATTCTTTTTGATTGAAAATGATGATAATTTATTACATAAAAAAAAAGCCTTCTTCGGGCTTTATGTGTTTATATCGTATTAATTTAAATTGGTTGCGGGGGAAGGATTTGAACCTCCGACCTCCGGGTTATGAGCCCGACGAGCTACCAGACTGCTCTACCCCGCGATATGAAAAGGAATATAATGTTTATCTCTTAATGCCACGTATATTAATATATCATAGCATTATGAAGGATGCAACCTAAAATTATATCTTTTCATTGTTAAGATGTGACAAATATGTTACATTATAATAAAGAATATTCAGACTTTAAAGGAGGGCATTACATGACTGCCTGGAAATACTTGCGTTCGGCTCTATTAGCAAACTTGGCGGTAATTGCGACCTTTGTTTTCCTGCCGATTTTTCTTCTTACCGATAATATAAGTATTTACCAGGATTTGATCAACTATTTAAACAAATCATAGACAAGCTTTTAAGAAAAGCGCAAGCGCCTTGCTCACGAGCGACAAGTCCTGGAGGGTCGGCATATGGAAAGCTGATCTTTGCTTTCCATTGACGAACCGAAGGAATCTCGAGCGAGTAGGCGCTTGCGCTAGACATGTAAAACGCCAACTATTTATAATTTCTTTCCTTTTAAAAGAAAACTTGGCTTCCCACCAAGTCCTAATGGCGAATCCCTAGTCATTTCTTCCTTTAGTACAGTTAAATTAAAGCAATGGGGAAAGACGTTCGTGTTTTTCACAATTTATTCTATATTCTAGACAAAAAACAGCACATCCATTTTTAGAGGGTGTGCTGTTTTTTTATTTTTATATTTTTGCTAGGGATAATGCTTCTGAAAATCCTTCTATGATATCATCTGCATCCTCTATACCGACAGAAATTCTAGCTGTTCCTTCCGTGATACCGAGCTCATGTCTAATGGTTTCTGGAACAGTGCGGTGAGAAGTATTTAACGGGTATGAAACGGTCGTTTCCACTCCTGCAAGAGTTGGAACGATTTTTATCCAGCCAAGGGAACGAAAAAATGTATGGATGTCATACCCCTCTCCTAAATCTACACTAACCATTGCTCCATTGCCTTTAGAGGAAAGACCTTCTGGGTAATAAACAACCGAAACATCTGTACTCTCACGAAACCATTCCGCAAGTTTTGCAGCATTTTCAGCTTGTTTCGCCATTCTGACACTTAATGTTTTTAGTCCCCTGCAGGCAAGCCATCCTTCGAAAGGACTTAAATTAGCTCCAATGTTAATCATCTTTTTCTTCGCTTTCGCTATTAAATTAGTATCTCCAACCAGTACGCCTGCTGTCACATCACTATGACCGCCAATATATTTCGTCGCACTATGGACCACCAAATCTGCGCCTTGAAGATAAGGCTGGCAGAAATAAGGTGTGGCAAACGTATTATCAATCATCACACGCAGTCCATTTTTTTGACCCAGTTCTGCCAGGTTCTCTATATTTTCAACTCGAAGAAGTGGATTGGTAACAGCTTCTGCATATAAAAGCTTCGTGTTCTTTTGTATTGCTGCTTCTATGTCATTCAAATTTTTGAAGGAGGCAACTGATACTTCAATCCCCCATTCTTGAAGTTCTTGTTGAAATAATTGATATGTTCCGCCATAAAGGTCTTGAGGAACAATAATGTGCTCCCCTGGTGACGCTATAGATAACACACCGGTCAATATAGCGGACATTCCAGAAGAAGTGGCTATACCTTCTGGCGCTTCTTCTAATTGAGCAACTCCATAGCCAAGATCATCGGTATTAGGATTGCTGTACCTTGAATACAGGTGATCTTTTTCACCGTGAAAATATTGTTCCATGTCATCTAAATCTTTAAACGCAAATGCAGATGTTTGATAAATCGGTTTGGTTTTACTTTTGTTTTTCTCTCCATCATCCATTTGAAAATGTACGGTCTTTGTATTGAAACGTTGTTTCATCTTCTCATCCACTCCTATGTGTCTAACTATTTTCGTGTTATTATAGCTTTTCTTCGAGCGCTAACGCCAAGCTTGCAAATTGTTTTCGTTCTTTTAGAAACAATGAATGCGCCTCTTCTAAACTTACTTTTTTGAATGTGATTTTTTGCCCGGGCAATACTTGAGCAGCCTTTGGGAGGTCTACCGTTATAATATTAGCTATTCTAGTATAACCGCCCGTTGTTTGTCTGTCTGCCATTAAAATCATCGGCTGTCCATCAGAAGCTACTTGTATCGTACCAAACGTTACCGCGTCTGAAAGAATATCCGCTTTATTTTTTTGGGTGACATGAGAGCCCGATAATCTAATTCCCATTCTATCTGATTCATTTGTAACAGTATAAGCCGATGTAAAAAAAGACTGAACTGCTTTTTTTTCGAAAGCAGTATATTCCTGTCCCTCTAGTACTCGAAGTTCTTGAGTACTTGGATAAGAGGGAATTAATTCTGAATGTACACCTTTCCCAGTAGACAAAGAATTGCAGGGAACTGTAAACGTAAGCTTATCTCCTTTTCGTAAAGCTCTTCCTTCAAACCCGCCTAATTTTGCTTTTACATACGTTGATTTACTTTTTAAAACTTCTTCTCCATTTATACCTCCGCTAACAGCCAAATAGGCACGAGCGCCTTGTTTTGGTCCTTTGAACGATAATTCATCTCCCTCTTGTACCGTAAAGGTTTTCCACATTGGGACCGTTTCTCCGTTTAATTCTGGCTGCAGGTCCCCTCCCGTTATTGCTATGACTGCTTGTGAAGCAAATGAAAGTACCGGTCCTGTCATCGTTATTTCAAGAACTGCTTCACGTAAGTGGTTTCCTGTAAGCATGTTTGCAATCGTAAATGCATAGTAATCCATCACTCCTGCAGGAGGAATGCCTTGACTTTGAAAACCAAATCGTCCTAAGTCTTGAATCGTTGTAAACATACCTGGCTTTTTTACATAGCAAAGGGTTTCTTTAGTCATTATTTTTTCCCCACTGCTTCTATAATAATTTTGTTGTCTTCTAATACCGACCTTAATTGCTGTACAAAAAGCAAGGATTCTGGATTATCTCCATGCACACAAATGGTGTCCACTTTTTTATTTAACACGGTTCCATCTACAGCCCGTATTTGGTGATTTTTAATCATTTGCAAAACATTTTCTGAAGCTTCTTCTGCGTTATGTGTGACAGCATCTGGAAAGCTTCTTGGTGTGAGAGTTCCATCAGGCTGATAGGTACGGTCCGCAAACACTTCATTTGCTATTTTCAGTCCTATTTTTTCTCCAGCTTTTATTAATTCACTTTCTGATAACCCAAATAAAATAAGCTGAGGATCTATGTCATATACCGCTGTAGCAATCGCTTCGGCAAGTTCGAAATCAGTACTAGCCATATTAAATAGAGCACCATGCGGTTTTACATGCTGAATGGAAACCTCTTCTGCCTGGCAAAATCCATAAAGGGCTCCTACCTGGTAAATAACGAGTCTGTAAATTTCCTCGGCGTCTAGCTGCATATTTCTTCTTCCAAAACCAGCTAAATCAGGAAAACCTGGATGAGCCCCTATTGCTGTTCCTGACTTTTTAGCGATTGCGACGGTTTCTGCCATCACATTATGATCTCCAGCATGATAACCGCAGGCAATGTTAGCAGACGTAATCAGCTCTAGCACCTTTTCATCTTCACCGACTTTATAAGCACCAAAACTCTCCCCAAGATCGCAATTCAAATCCACCTTAAGGCTCATACATCATCCTCCTTTACCATTTTCACCTCATATGTACCTTCTTTAATTTGTTTCTTTATTGTTTCATACATTGTATCAGTTATGGAAAAAAACCGTATATAATGCCCTGCTTCTAATAATACTGGATGTTTTTTCGTTACATCAAACAGCTTGACAGGAGACCGGCCAATAATATTCCAGCCTCCGGGGCTGTCTAAAGAATAAACCCCTGTCTGGTTCCCAGCAATTCCTACCGATCCCGCTTTTACTAACGATCTTGGAGTAGTTAGCCTAGGAGTAGAAAGTGTTTCATTCATACCGCCCAAATAAGGAAACCCCGGGGTAAATCCAAGCATGTATATAAGATATTCGCCTGCTGTATGGAGGTCTATTACCTCATTAATCTCTAATTGATTATGAGAAGCGACGTTTTTTAAATCAGGGCCAAACTCTCCTCCATAACAAACAGGAATTTCATATACGTTTGCAGGTGGAATGTCTATCTGTTTCGCCTCATTGCACCTTTGCATTACTTGTTTTTTTAAGGCGTCAAAGGTAAGCCGCGCCGGATCATAATGAATTGTCACAGACGTATAAGACGGCACCCATTCTGAAATTCCATTTATTTTATTTTCCTCTAAAAGAAAAGTGAAAGCTCTAATTTTCTGATTAATTTTTTTAGAGATAGAACTGCCAAACACCACTCTTAAACCGCCATCTCCCATTGCTTCCATTCGTATAGGATGCATATATATATCTCCTCTTCCTTAAAAAAAGTTCTGCAGCTGAGTCAGTAATGTGCGTATCCCCAGTACCGCGGTCCCTATGGCTACTACTCCTCCGAATACAGTCATCCACAGCGGATGTTTATAATCTTTCACAATCTTTTTATAGTGAGCTGCTAACAACACAGAACCTAAAGTTAATGGTAATATTAAACCATTAAATGCTCCAGCAAAAATTAATAAAAATACTGGTTCACCAACAGCCGTAAAAACAACAGTAGAAAATATAATAAATCCAATCGTCAAATATCTTTTATTCTTCTCAATGTTTGGATGAAAGGATGTTAAAAAAGATACAGATGTATAGGCAGCACCTACTACTGAAGTAATACCTGCCGCCCAAAGAACAAGCCCAAACAAACGAAGACCAATATCCCCTGCTGCTGTTAAAAACACAGTAGCAGTTGGATTATCCGGGTTTAAGGTAACACCAGCTGAAACGACACCTAATACAGCCAGAAAAAGAAGCACCCTCATGATAGAAGCTACAATAATTCCCGTAATAGAAGTGTTTGTAACATGCCGTAAGTTTTCTTTCCCTGCTATACCAGCATCTAGCATCCTGTGTCCTCCAGCAAAAGTAATATAGCCGCCAACTGTTCCACCTACCACTGTTATGATAGTCATAATATCAATTTCAGCCGGGGCCACAGTACGTAATACCGCTTCACTATAAGGAGGCGAGCTAACTAGCATGACATATGCTGTTAAAATAATCATTAATGCTCCCAATACTCTAACAATCCGGTCCATAGCAGCGCCAGCTTCTTTTACAATAAAAATAATAATACAGATTATTGCTGTAATAATTGCACCGATTGTTGTCGAAATACCAGTCAGTGCATTGAATCCCAATCCGCCTCCGGCTACATTTCCAATATTAAAGGCAAGACCTCCCAGCACAATAAAAAAAGCGACAACATGTCCTAGACCAGGTAAAACAGCATTCGCTATGTCCTGTCCTTTCATTTTAGATACAGCAATAATACGCCAAATGTTGATTTGAGCTCCAATATCTAACACGATAGAAGCTAAAATAACGAACGCAAAACTAGCTAGTAATTCCTCTGTAAAAACAGCAGTTTGTGTTAGAAACCCCGGTCCAATAGCAGAGGTTGCCATTAAAAATGCAGCACCTGCCATAACACTTAATCGCTTTTTTTTATGTGTCGGTTCATTCATCGTTTTCCCTCCATAAAGTGAAACCTCGCTGCCCTAGTATTTTCACCCTATTTTTCTTGATTATGTAAAAGATAAACTACCGATTTTACTATTAGTTCCCAACATGTTAACAAAAACATAAAAAACTTGGCTTGTCGCCACATAAATGAAACTATTCTAATAAAATGGCGGGGCAGTAATGTTGATTCCTGATCTTATTGTTTTATATTCGTGGTGAAATAAGAAGTATATATTTATTGCATTTGATCACCTTCTTAAACAACACAAAAAAGCTGCCAGAATTCTATTCTGACAGCTTTCATTAGTGCCTGGCAGCGTCCTACTTTCACAAA
>NZ_VTOK01000028.1 GCF_009765375.1 Alteribacillus sp. YIM 98480 | reverse complement strand
GATTATCAAAAAACGATAATCGGAATCTTTTTTACTATTTCGGGCTAGTTATGTCCCAGCCCCTTTTTTTAACTGATAGGAAAGTAGAAAATTTTAGCATGGATGAACCATCGATGTGGTCAAAATTTGAGGAAATCAGTATAAGTGCAACTAGGCCATCGCCTTCATCTAAGGGCTTGGTGGCAAGGCGAATTTTTCTAAATATGGGTTAAAATCGTTGACCAGTTTGGTCTAATTCAGTTATGATTTAATCGACCGGAGTGGTCTAATTAAGTTGAACAAAAATATAATATACCAAAGGAATGAATGAAGATTACACAGTCATTTACAAACTTAGATCAGGATAAACAACAACGGATATTAAATGCAGCCCTTGAGGAATTTGCAGAAAAAGGATTTAAACAAGCTTCTACGAATCGAATTGTTAAAAATGCTCGAATTGGAAAGGGGATGATTTTTTATTATTTTCACAACAAAAAAGAGCTTTATAAATACCTGCTGGATTACAGCATCACTTTCATTATTAATGAGTATTTAAATCTCATTGTGACTGAGGAAACGGATTTTATTGAACGAATGAAGCAGGCAGCCAAGGCTAAGTTTGCAGCGCAGACGAAGAACCCAAACATTTTTAATTTTTTAGGGACAGCGGTGCTTACAGAGGAAACGGAGATACCTGTGGAATTACAAAAGCGCCTTCAAGAAGTACAAGAACTTGGTAATTCTAAGCTGTACGATAATATTGATAAAAGATTATTTAAAAAAGAGGTCGATGCAGATAAAGCATTCCAACTTATCAGCTGGTCCATAGAAGGGTATCAGAATCACTTAAAAAACACTTTAAAAGGAAAGAAGCTCGCATCCATTAATTTAGAGGCATACTGGGAAGAATTTTATGAATATCTAGATGTTTTAAAAACGTGTTTTTATGAGCAAGAGGAGGATGGCAAATGACTGTTTTAAGCACCCGTCATTTAACCAAAACGTTCGGGAAATTTACAGCTTTAGATGAAGTCAACATTGAAGTGAACAAAGGAGAAGTGTATGGCTTTATTGGTCCGAATGGAGCTGGGAAATCTACAACCATCCGCATCTTGCTTGGTGTTTTAAAAGCAACGGCAGGCGAAGCAAAGATATTTGGTATGGATGCCTGGAAAAATGCCGTTGAAATACACAAACGCATTGCCTATGTGCCGGGAGATGTGAACCTTTGGCCCAATTTAACTGGCGGTGAAGTCATTGACCTGTTTGTCAAACTGCGTGGTTCACATCATAAAAGCCGGAGGGAAGAACTGATCGAAAAGTTTGATTTCGATCCAACGAAAAAATGCCGGACGTATTCAAAAGGAAACCGGCAAAAGGTAGCTCTCATAGCTGCATTTTCTTCAGATGCCGATCTTTATATACTCGATGAACCGACATCCGGGCTAGATCCATTGATGGAAAGAGTGTTCCAAGAAAGTGTGGTTGATCTAAAAAGGGAAGGTAAAAGTGTTCTTCTTTCGAGCCACATTTTATCTGAAGTCGAAAAATTGTGTGACAGAGTAGGGATTATTAGGCAGGGACAGATGATTGAAACGGGAACATTAAAGGAACTCCGTCATTTAACAAGAACGAATCTGCTTGTGGAAACAAAGCAACCGATTGTTTCTTTACGAGATTTAAACGGGGTTCATGACGTCAAAGAAACAGAAAAGCAATATTCATTTCAAGTAGATTCAGAAGAGCTTGACGGCGTTATAAAACATATAAGTCAATATGGGATCGTGAAGCTAGAAAGTGCACCGCCTGCGCTAGAAGATTTATTTATGCGCCATTATGAATCAGGGGACGGAGGTGCATCTTGATGTCCAATCATTTATACAATAAAACAGGGATACTCTCGCGGTTTTTATTACGGCAAGACCGCATTCGTATTCCGGTTTGGCTGCTTTCGTTATTTGTATTTACTTTTTTAATTGCGGAATCTTTTACAAGTTTATATCCGGCAGAACAAGATAGACAGGCGCTCGCTGAAACGATGCTGAACCCTGCCATGACGGCCATGGTTGGTCCAGGTTATGGTTTAGAGAATTATACCTTTGGTGCCATGATGGCCCATCAAATGCTGCTCTTCACTGCTGTAACAGTTGGAATTATGAATATTTTACTCCTTGCTCGTCATACACGAGCAGCAGAAGAAGATGGGCGCATCGAAATGGTACGCTCTCTGCCTGTTGGCCGATTATCTAATTTACTCGCCGCCATTGCCGTTCTATTTGGAACGAATGTCTTGTTAGCATTAGGAATAGGTTTTGGCTTATATGTATTAGGAATCGATAGTATGAGTCTAAATGGGTCGCTTCTATATGGTGCTGCATTAGGTGCGATTGGATTTTTTTTCACAGGAGTTACAGCATTATTTGCGCAGCTTTCAGAAAGCTCGCGGGGCGCAATTGGGTTATCCTTCACTGTGCTCGGCGTTTCCTATCTTATCCGGGCTATTGGGGATGTCAGCAATGAAACACTTTCCTGGTTTTCTCCATTGGGATGGATTTTAGGAGCGGAAGTTTATGTGAACAATTACTGGCAGCCGGTTTTCATAACGGCGGCAGCGTCTATTGTTCTTGTTGCTTTTGCTCTGTATTTACATTCCATTCGGGATACAGGCTTAGGGTTTTTACCGTCAAAGCCAGGTCGAACGTTCGCTTCTCCCTTTTTACAAAGTCCTTTTGGGCTTGCATTTAGGCTTCTGCGTACGGCTATTATTTCCTGGGCTGTTGGAATGGTTTTGATTGGTGTTTCCTATGGGTCTGTGTTTGGCGATTTAGAGTCTTTTTTTAATGAAATCGATGTGATGGAAGATCTGATTGGACCTGTAACTGGAGTATCATTAACGGAGCAATTCGCGGCAAAGCTTATGTCCGTTATATCTATGATTAGTACAATTCCCGCGCTTATGGTCATTTTAAAACTTAAAAGTGAAGAGAAAAAGGCGCGCACAGAACATGTATTAGCTCGAGCCGTATCTCGTACACGGCTATTGGCAAGCTATCTTTTTATCGCTCTTTTTGTTGGTTTTGTAATGATTTCTATGGCAGCAGGAAGTCTAGGCTTAACAGCTGTAACAGTAATGGACGACGGTTTGTCATTTGGCACATTTTACAGTGCAGCCATAGTTTATCTACCTGCAATCTGGGTGATGACTGGTATCGCCGTTTTGTTGGTAGGTTTTGCACCAAACGCCTCTGGGCTGACATGGTTGTATTTGGGATATTCCTTTATTGTTGTTTATTTAGGAGGATTGTTTCAATTCAAAGACTGGGTTGGTAATCTATCTCCATTTGCTCATATTCCTCAGCTTCCAGTGGAGGAAATGGATCTTATGAAGGTATCCATATTGACCATTATAACG
Source organism: Alteribacillus sp. YIM 98480 (assembly GCF_009765375.1). Classification (GTDB taxonomy): domain Bacteria; phylum Bacillota; class Bacilli; order Bacillales; family Marinococcaceae; genus Alteribacillus. The sequence continues at coordinate 29,498 of NZ_VTOK01000028.1, read as the reverse complement.
ATTGTGTTATTGGCTGCCGGTTTTATCGGTTATAATCGCCGGGATATTCATGGATAAAGGTTTTCGAAGATAGAATGGCACTCTTCTTATATTGTTTAAGAAGGTGCTTTTTTTCATTTTAGGGACGGGTCCAAAGCTCTCCTCGTTAATGGCGAATGCCGTGTCCGCCTCTATATTTTTTCATTAACTGATAAGAAGAAAAACTATAGATAGGGTGGCACTTATGGGAACAAGACGAAACTTTATTAAAACAGATTACGATCAAAGGACTGACTTTCCGACGGCTGTTAGTTTATTTAATGAAAGATTACAGGTTGAACTGGATGTAGAAGAAGAAGAAGCCGTGAAGCTTGATATGTTTGCAAGTGCTGAAATTAGGAGTTTAACACAGCCTATAACGGACATCTTTTTATTTGGACAGTTATCAGGTTCAGATGTCGGGGCTCCCCCTTTAGCTCAGGAGAGACTGATTATCCCTGCCTCGACACAAATAAACGTGTGGGATGGGGCGATTAGTCTCAGCTGGATTGTAGAACCCCCTACACCAGGTACGAAAACTTTTAACTTTGACATTTCTGCCAGGGGGGAAGGTAACCTTATCTCAATCAGTCCAAGAGGTCTCAATGCGATCGCATTTAAAACAAACCAGCAGTGACCTATTAAACTTTAAGGGAGGAAATTGTGCTGTGAAAAAGTTAAGTGAGAAGGACAATCAAAAAGTCATCGAAGCTTTGAAGAGAAAGGACAATGGAGAAATTTCTAAAAAGGAATTGATAGAGAAGTTAAAATCTATATATAAAATGAAGTGAGATCAATGAATCGAAAGCCTTTGATTGGAATCATGGTAAATAAGCGAAACCAGCGAAAAAGCACGTTAAGATTGTATTATCAATATAAAGAAAATACTCCTGTACAGCTTTTTGCGTTTACTCCAAAAGATATTAATTGGAAAACCAAACGTATACAAGGGGGCTGTTACATTAATGGTAAATGGGAAACAAAGACTTTTCGTTTCCCTCACGCAGTTTATAACCGCTGCTATCAAAGAAAGGGAAAGACTATTAAACGGTTAGAGAAATATATCGGAAAAAATAAATGCTTTAATACGATTACTTTTTTCAACAAATGGATCGTTTATAAAATTTTATCCAACTCAGAGTTGAATACCTATTTGCCTAAAACTTGGTTCTACAAGAAGAAACGTTTTAAAATGTTGCTGGAGAGCCGCAAACAATTAATTTTAAAGCCTTGTTATGGATATTTAGGCAGACGTGTCTATTTGGTTGAAACCAATTCAATCAATGAGTCCTATAAAATCTATCAAGATACGTTAAAACGGCCAAAATACAGCTGCCTAGATTCGGCCCCTTTTTATAAAAAAATAGAAGAACTGGTTGGAAGTAAAAAATTTATCATTCAAGAACATATAAACACAACAAGAGCAGCGGGCAGAGTGGTAGATATTAGAATGCTGCTGCAAAAAAATCAAAACGGCAAATGGAATGTCACCAATGGAATAAGCCGAATCGCTCAAAAAGATTATTATGTAACAAATTGCAGTCACCGAATATGCGAAGCAGACGAAATACTCCAAACATTAGCTAGTAATAACAAAGAGCGAACAGCGCTATACAGGGAAATGAGAAACACGAGTCTAATGACAGGGAAGATTTTGGAAAAACACTTAGGGTTATTAGGAGAAATCGGCATTGACATGGTCATTGATGAAAACAGACAGATAAAGATTATAGAAGTGAACGGTAAACTTCAAAAAAGCCTTTATAACAAAGGTGATGCCTCTTGGGAAAATACCGGCCTTGTTTATAAGCGCCCCGTCCAGTTTGCATATTTTTTAGCAGCTGCAGCTGCACAAAAAAAGCGGTAAAAATTCCAATGTTCTTTGGAGCACTGGAATTTTTTTTATTTTTTTCACGTATAAAGGTGATTTAAATAACCAAAATTCATCCCCTCACCATATCTTGTAATAAGAGAGTGAAGAGACTAAGGGAGGGAAGTATGTGTCTTATTATAAAAGAAACGAGAGGAGAAGATTCCCACGTTTTTGTATTTTTCCTGGGTATAACTGGTGCGGACCGGGATGCAGCGGTCCTGGGGCGCCGATCAATGCTGTGGATGCTGCATGTAAAGCACACGACGAATGTTACAGAGCGTTTGGGGGTCCGTCTTGTAAATGTGATCAGCTTTTTCTTCAACGATTATATTACCTTCAAAATCCCCATACCCCGGAAGGAAGACATGCGCGTTTTCTTTACAACTACATGAGACTGCAAATGTTCTTTATGTGTTAATAAAAGTTAATGACTTCGAGGATAGAGAGGTATCATCTGTAAGAAAGAAGATGATACTTCGTTTACACATAATATCAGCGGAAAATAAAAAAGCCAGCAAATGTAAAATTGCTGGTCTTGTCGTGCTTATAACGCGTTAGGAATTCTTTTTTTAAAAGGTAAGAAATGATAAATATTTGGCGTTTTTGATGTCTAGCTTCAGCGCCCAGCCGCTCAGGCGCACACGATAAAGAGGAACTTTTGCTAAAACCGCGACGTCCTGTCGCAACGCAAAAGTCAACACCTCCTGTGCAAGCCAGTTCAGCGTTGTCACAGGACGTACTTCCACACGATGTGGTGACTTCTACGTTGCACACTGGACGTGTGCGATCTTAGTAGAAGTTCATTTAAATTAGCTGAACCTCTTATGTCTTCCCTTTCGACTTCGGGCCGCAGGCGACCCTGCGCGAAAGCTCCAGAACCTGTCGCGGCTGACCAGGGCGCTTGTGCTTTTCTTATTAACATAGTAGTGATGCATAAAACAACAAAAGCCCTTCCTGCTCTTTCGTCCTTGCGGCTCCGATGACCGCTCCAGTGTGAATTGATCTAATACTATATTCTACAGGGTGTATCCAGCAACTTGGAAATGCATGGTGGTGGGAAATAGATAAGTGGGGAAAGCGAATAATTCATTATACTGTTAGAAAGTAAAAAAGTCAACCAGTGAGAGGCAGCAGCACCCCTATATAGAACTGTATGGGATAAAGGAGCCCCGATTGAAGGCTCCTTTTTTCGTGAGACTAGCACCTGAAAAATAAAGATTTCGTGACTTTGTTTATGTTATGTCGTTGAAAACTTATTGTTCTTCTAAACTGGTGACGGAAACACTTTGTTTTTTGTTCGGATCATTGGTGGGATGGATCGTAGCTATTCCAACTTGTTGGTCAACATGTTCAATATAGACACTTTCTCCGTTAAAGACTACATTAGCCATATCAGGCGATGAAGAAATCTCTTGTGCTCGTTGGGCGTCCATTTGCCTTCCCTCCTTTTCGCTGCACTACTTTCTTTTTTCTCCTAACTCCCTGCTTACCTTTGAAATAGTAATTCTCTCTTCTCCCGTACTAGGTTGTACCGCATCTTTTCCTTTTATAATATTGCGTTTTGATTTTGAACGTTTACCCAAAGGATTATCGCTCCTTTCTATGAAAGACCAATACACAAATATTTTTAACACCTGCAAACAAATTTATGTAAAAAACGAGGCTGCTTTATATAGTGAAAAGGAGGAGCTCAGAGCAAAATCGAGAAAAGAAGTGATATAAAACCATGAGAAATACGAAAGGAAGTAAATATGTTATTAAAAGCTGGAGATATAATAACCTTTGAACGAACGTTTACACAAGAAGATGTAGAGATGTTTACAAAAGTTTCAGGAGATGAAGGCATTCATCATTTGGTACCAGATGAAAACGGCCGCCTCATTATCCAGGGTCTGCTTACCGCTACCCTCCCCACAAAAATAGGAGGGGACCACAACGTACTTGCTCGGAAGATGACGTTTGAATTCGTAAGACCCGTTTTCACGAAAGATACTATACGCTGTGACGTGAAAATAGAGCAATTCGAAGAGCAAGAAGAGAGAAATATTATTTATGCGACTTTTACCTGTTGCAATCAGGAAGAAAAAGAAGTTATGAGAGGAGATTTTTCTGGTGTAATAAAAAATTGAAGGAAAAATCCCCCTTCCCTTTTGTTATTCGAATAGCACAATTTTTTTACATGTTATTTGTTATTAATCCAAATATTAAGGAAAAAAGGAGGTGGGAGAAATGTCTAATCCATTTGAAGCAGTATGGAACATATTAAAAACATCCATTGATAATACAAATGAACCCAGGGTTCCATTGCATGTCATAGAAGTGGGAGACTGCTGGAAATACATTACAATAAAGGAAGAATTCATTCGTTATGAGGAAACCGGACTGAATACAACGACAGATGATGAAGTCAAAGAAATGCTGACGGATGTCATTAGACTGTGTGAAGCACAAGTAAGAAGTTTAAGCCAATTTATGAAAAAAGAAGGAATTCTTTTACCTGATGTTACTTCTGCTAAACCAAATTCCGATTCCAAAGATATTCCATTAGGTGTAAAGTTAACCGACGATGAGATTTCAAATGGCATTGCATTTAAACTGGTTACATGTATGCAAGCTTGTGCTAAAGCGCAAGCGGATGCCATCCGAAACGATATTGGCATGATGTGGTGTCAATTTTATACGGAATGGGTGACTTTTGGAAACACATTAAAAACATTAATGCGTAAACGGGGATGGATAAAAGTCCCGCCATATTACTATCCGCCTGGTTCTCCAACTCAATAAAGAAGAAACTCAAGTAAACCAGCTGCTTAAAAGTCTGGTTTACTTTTACTTTTGGAAAATGTAAATTTTCTAAACTAAGGTTTCCAACGTACAGGCCGCCGTTTGCAATGGAAGTTCTTTTAGCAGGCGGTTTTCTTTGTTCATGGGAGTAATTGGAATCAAAAAAGCACCGGCCAAAAACACGGAAGGAATTGTTTCCTTAAAAAAGGAAAATTATCCCATGATCCAATCAATGCAGGTTTATGTACGGGTGGAGTTTTCATGACAGGCGGTTATTTTTAGGAAATCTTATACATAGACGGAGATACTTTGACAAAAGAGTAAATGCCCATGAGTGTAGGAAAGCTGCGATGAGCGCAGCTTTTTTCTACGAATGCCGTTGCTGCATAAAGTGGCGTTTTAAAGCTGCCTTCTAAACATAACGGAAAACAGAGTTTCTCTAAACTTCCATTAATTTCTAATGGAACCATACGTAAGATGGTTTCTTTTTTATAATTAAACATGATATATTCATTTCAACGAGCATCTCATTTTCTCACCATGAAGGAGGTACTGCTTGTGCTCGTAAACATTATCATCATTTTATTACTGATTGGAAGCTTTTTCATTGGACTCCGTCAAGGCTTTGTTTCCAAATTTGTAAGACTGTCGAGTTTTTTACTTGCCATTGCTGCCGGTTTTTTCTTTTATAGCTCGGCTGCATCTTGGTTTCGTACATGGCTACCTTATCCAGACTTTCTTGGAGCTGGTTTGGAAGGGATTTTCTATACACTTATTGGCTTATTTAGTGCTTTTATCGTGACCAACCTGATCGTCCTTTGGCTTGGAAGGATTCTGCAAATCTTTGCTTCTTTACCTATCCTTCGTACGATTAACAAAGGACTTGGCGGTGTTTTTGGCGTAGTTAAAACGTATGTGGTAATCCTGATTCTATTGATAGGAGTATCATTCTTCCCGATTGAGTCGGTGCAAGCTGCCATTGATCAGTCTTCTGTGGCGACGATCATGATGGAGAATACCCCTTTTATTTCTGATTTTTATTAAGAATAGTTCTTTTGGAATAAATTATTATTAAAAGACTGAACTTGGTCCTTCTTTCAAGTTTAGTCTTTTTTTGAGAGGTAAGAAATTATAAATAGTTGGCGTTTTACATGTCTAGCTCCAGCGCCCAGCCGATCAGGCGCAGACGATAAAGAGGAACTTTTGCTAAAACCGCGAACGTCCTGTCGCAACGCAAAAGTCAACACGTCCTGTGCAAGCCAGTTCAGCGTTGTCACAGGACGTACTTCCACACGACGTGGTAACTTCTACATTGACTTCTGCACCGGAACAGGATGTTCGTTCCTGTCTGTCTTTTGTAGAAGATCCTTTATTTTAGCCGAACTTCCTCGTTCAGGGAGCTTGTGTTTTTTCTACTGTTTGGAAGAGGGTTCAGCAGTGGGTCGGGGAATGGATCGGATAGGAATAGATCCAGTAGTCAGCCTAAAATTCAGGCAGCCATTTTCTTTTATATAACGCGGCAATGGTATTTAGAATAAATATTGGAAGTCTTTTAGGGAAATAAGGCTTCCTATAAAAACGATAAAAGGCTCGTTTTAAGTCGTCCCATTGCGTACACTGTTTTGTTTGTCGATAACGTGCGACATCAATAATTTTTATTCCGCCATGTGGAGTGATGATAATGTTTCGTAAATGAATATCTGACGGATTCAATCCTTTTTTTCGTGCCAGCTCTAAAGCTTGATCAACTTCGTTCATATTCTTCTCTGAAACTGGAATACCTTGCTGAAGACATTCAAACAAAGTGTATCCCTTTATATAATCAAGCACGAGGTAGTTGGAGCCTGCCTCATATAATGTTGGGAAAAATTCCAGCCCTTCCAGATCACGGTAAATAGCCGCTTCTTCTTTTGCTATATGTGTAAAGTCAGGAAAGAACACCTTCAGTACTTTTTCAGTGGGAAGAATCTTAAAAACGTAAGCACTTCGGCCTTTTCCAATGAGTTCAAGCTTGTCATCTTTCTCATCAAGCCATGTACATGAGCCCTTGCAAGTCATGCGTACACTATCAGCAAGTTCTCTATATGCACTCATTTCTCTAGTCTCCCTTCTTTCCTTTTACTGTTAAGAATGGTAAACAGTATAGGAAAACTTCCGCTTTCGCCATTTGAATTTGGCGGCAAGCAACTTTGTCTAATTCTATCATTCTTATGTGTCTATTATATGTCAAACATGGTCTATGCGTTAAAGGATACGCTCATAGAATAATAGTCCATAAAATTTGAGGAGTTGGTCACAAACCAAAGAAGACAAAAAACCATCATCTCGACAGTGAGACTGATGGCTGTGTGTGGAAAATTATTTATAATACATGATATAAAAGGGAGCTTGTCAGGAAATATAGTTTTTTCTTAGTAAAAACTGATTTTTTAATTCTGATTCCGTAGCTTCATAAAACTGACGACCGTCCGGCATTTTATACATATTAAGATCTAAAAGGGCAGCAATGAGTTGGTCTTTATTCTTTTCATCGATTAAAGTACTCGTATACATAATACCCGCTCCTTTTATTTGTAAGCGCTTTCAATACTAATTTTAAAGATTTTTTTAGAGATTGTCAACGAAAATATATTTATAATTTTTGAAGGAAAAGTATAAAAAGCATGGAATCTTTATTTTAAGAACCAATTTGTAAAACTATCACCTCTGTCTACTAATCGTGTCCTTCTAGAAATTTTTTCCCTTTCAAACAAGCTTTTAAAAGTCATTTTGATTTTGCTTTAAATGAAAACGCTTACTTTATGCAGTACTTAAAACTTGATTTCTTTAAAAAACGCAAGCGCCTTGCTCACGAGCTACAAGTCCTGGAGTGGTCGGCATATGGAAAGCTGATCTTTGCCTTTCCATTGACGAACCGAAGGAATCTCGAGCGAGTAGGCGCTTGCGCTAGACATGTAAAACGCAACTATTTATAATTTCTTACTTTTTAAAAAGGATAAAGGAGATGGTTTTGTGAAACTAGGACTGTTCTTAATGCCGACACATCCTCCGGAAAAAAATCTTTACGACGCAACGGAATGGGACTTAGAGATGATTCAGTATGCAGATGAGTTAGATTATGGTGAGGCATGGATTGGAGAACATTTTACTTCCCCCTGGGAACCAATTCCGGCCCCAGATTTAATGATTGCGCAGGCTCTGAAAGCAACAAAGCAAATAAAGCTTGCACCTGGAGCTCACTTGCTGCCTTACCATCATCCAGTAGAATTAGCTCATCGCACAGCGTATCTTGATCATTTATCACAAGGTCGCTTAATGCTTGGCATTGGAGCAGGGGGTCTTCCTAGTGATCATGAAACATATGGTGTAGACGGAGCCAATGGTGAAAATAGAACAATGACTGCAGAAGCACTGGAAATTATATTGAAATTTTGGAAAGAAAAAGAGCCTTTTCAATACAAAGGAACGTATTGGAATGCGAATAAAATAGAAGGCGATGAATATTTAAAACCGCATATAGAGCCATATCAAAAACCATACCCGCCTATTGGCGTAACAGGACTCAGTCCAGGATCAGAAACACTGAAAATGGCTGGGGAAAAAGGTTTTATACCAATGAGTCTTGGAGCGAATCTCGATTATATTGCAAGTCACTGGGATTCTGTGGAAGAAGGAGCTAAAAGAAGCGGCAAAAATCCACAGCGGGATACCTGGAGAATTACCCGGGATGTGTTTGTAGCAGATACAGATGAAGAAGCGCTTGAAGGGTCCCTGCATTCTATGATGGGCAGGCAGCATCGTGAATATTGGCTTCCTCTCTTCAAAAAGCTTGGTGCTATTTCTGTATTCAAACATGAAGAAGCAGTGGACGATGAGGAAGTGACCACAGAATATGTGGCAAAACATAACTGGTTTGTAGGTTCGCCGGAGACGGTTGCAAATAGATTAGCCAATCTTTATGAAAAAGTAGGCGGGTTTGGGCATTTGCTTATCACCGGGTATGATTATAGTGAAAACCCTGAAGTATGGAAAAAATCAATGCGGTTAATGAAAGAGGAAGTGCTGCCAAGGGTTGAAAGAATTATTACAAAAGTAAAAAGGTAACCATAAAAGAAGGAGCAGAAGGCGGGGGTTCCATCTGCTCCTATTAAGTATAAGATATATTATTTATGGGGGTCCACATAATCAGGGAAATCCGTAATGATACCGTCTACTCCTAATTGCAATAGGAGATCTGCGGATTCTTGGTCTCTAACCGTCCATGGATGTGATTCCATGCCAAACTCATGAATACGTTCAAGCAGATCAGCATCCATCATATCTTTATTAGGGTTAACATACTCTGCATATCGAGCGAAATCAGAAAGCTGCTCATCAGAGATACCATCCGGGCTGTAGCTTAACAGAACACCGACTGGAACAGAGGGCAGAATAGACTGGAACGTTTTCATGGACTGATGATCGAAAGACTGAACAATAATTTTATTGTTATTTGGTTTATCCATATTACGAGAAGTTAGCTCATCAGCTACTTTCTGTTCGATTTCCGGGTATAAATAAGGTGATTTTATTTCGATAAGAATACCAGTTCTTCCTCTAAATTGGTCAAGCACTTCACCAAGTGTTGGTATTTTTTCACCGGCAAATTCTTCACTGAAAAAGCTTCCTGCATCCAGTTCAGCTATTTCTTCATATGTTAAATCTTTAATGGCACCCGTGCCATCTGTCGTCCTGTCCACTGTCGTATCGTGAATAACAACAAGCTCGCCGTCTTTACTCATTTGTACATCTAGTTCAATCATTTCAGCTTTCATTTCCACTGCTTTTACAAAAGCTGCCAACGTGTTTTCAGGGGCATAACCAGAGGCGCCGCGATGCGCAATATTAAGGGTTTGCTTTTGTGTCTTGGTTGATACCTCTTCATCAGCCAATGCCATTCCGCCTGAAAGAAACAGCGAGAAAAACAAAGCGGCCATTATAACACTAGATAAGTACTTTTTCATTTGTCACTCTCCCTTTGTTTATTTACCTCCACTCTAGCGAAAAACTATGAAGGTAATATAAAGCCACAGTGTAAACTGTGTAAGGAAAGTGTGAATATATGGAAATTAATAATGTTTTAACATTTAATTTGTAATCGTTTTACTTCATCTTTATTAATTTGAAAACGAAGTAAACGAATAGAAGAGGGAGGCACGCTCAATATGAAAAGGAGCCGCCCCATAAGTCAGTTCTTTGCAAATGAGGCGGCTCCTCTGGCATTAATGAGAGGTAGTAGTTTTTAATTCATTGTTGGCACCGATATTTTTCTTAGAAATATATAAATGAAAGAAGTATTCTGCTAATGCAATAATAACAGCTGAAATAACTGCTGCACCTGCCATCGTACTTGCTGCTATGCCTGTTAATACCATTCCAAGAAGCCAAACTACTAAAAATGTTACTCCTAAATCTGAAATCGTAGCAGCCACATTCGTTTTTTTCGGAAGAATATAGAGGTCTCCTACTGTGTATGATACGGCACCAAGAACAATCGCAATAATAAGGACGTTTAGAAAGGAAACACCAAACCCTAAACTAAGAACCAAAAACAGAGCTGCAATGGTCAATATCCCTTTGACCGCAATTGCTTTTACATGTTCCATAATCCCTCTCCTCCTTTTGATAAAAAATAGTTTCGCCAAGTCTGTAAGGAGATAAAACGAAACTATTTCTATATTTCTCAATAGGGTGGAACATAAACGTTTATGCAGAAAAATGATAGAAAAGTTAGTCTCAATTGCTTGCAAATTTGGGGGTAGTATGTAAAGGATGGTTAGAAGAGAAGGCTAGAAAGAAGCCTTGTCTTCCTGCTGGTCGTTACATGAAACCCATATCGAAGCCTCGGGTAACAAGGGGGCATATTTATTGGAAAATGCCTAATGTAGAGAGTGATTTTCGCAGATTGCCGTGAACTTCGATGTTATCGAACCCGATGCCTAAAGAACACATTGTTTGGGATAAGTCTGGCCTTACCCCGCATATGATAGCTTTAACTCCTAGCAGATGGAGAGATTGTACCGTTTCATGAATTTTGTTGACGGATAGGTTATCCACAATGGACACGCCAGATAGGTCAATCAACAGATAATCAAGGTTATACAAGTCTGATTGCTGCAACGCTGTATCCATTAATTTGTGGCCTCTTTTCGTGTCTATTTTACCAATAATAGGAAGAACAGCAACTGTGTCTGTGATAGGGACAACAGGAGCAGAAAGTTCTAAAAAGGTGTCTTCGGCCAATTTAAGTTCTTTCTGATGATGGGAAACATATTTTTGACATAACAAAGAAACGGTCTTATCAATTATAGGGTCTATTATTTTCTGAGTTTCAAATACGGTGTCTATGGAAAATCCCTGTTTTCTAGTCTCTTGTTGAATAAAGTTCCATATGGCAGAACGATAATCTTTGGCTGTATTAATTGGCTTGTCGAGCGGGACTCCTATTTGCATAGCGTAATTAGAAGTTTTCTCCGCCCAATCCGAAATTTTTTGATTCATTGCTTCTTGGTTTTCCGTAAAAGCAGTTGAGATAATAACAATAAAATTTTCTCGAATGCTGAGTACTGCCTCTTCTGTCACTGTTTGTTCGCGGGCATATTCCTTTAGGGAATTTTGGATATTTGCTGCTATTTTTTGTCTTGCGTCGTACAAGGTTCTTCCTAGTTCAGCCAGCTCTTTTTTGACCTCATTTTGCAACAATATAGCACTCCTCACTTACAATCCATCGACATATTTAACCTCACTTTCACTTTATCAGTCGTCTCTTACTAAGACAATGGCTTGTCTGGATAAAAATAATTGGGATTAATTGGAATATCGTGAACCTCCAAGCACATCAACAACTATAGAAAAATGAATGATTGTGTTTAAGGGCTGGAAAAGGTATAAAATGTTTTTTTTACCTAGGAATAGAGAAAAAAATGCGGGGAATTATACAAGAAGACCAAGCAAATGATATATACGACGTTTAAGTATCAGTTGAAACAGGAAAAGGAGAACATTTTCTATGGAACTAACACCCCATCTTTATCATTGGTTCATTCGACCAAAGTGGATTACAAAAAAATACGTACATAATCTACTGACAGAGCATGTTCATTTTTCTAACAAATCTGTTTTGGATTTTGGAGCTGGAACGGGAGCTAATTCTGTAATATGCGAACCTTCTGGCTACCTGGGATTAGATCTAAATAAAAAAAGAATTGAATTTGCAAAACGAAACTATCCGAATTATCGTTTTAACGTTATTAATGGATCCCTTTCGGTTATAGAGCAATCTTTTGATGTAATTATGATTGTTGCTGTTCTGCATCATATTTCTCCAAAGAAGGTATCCTCTTATGTTAAAGAATTTAGAAAAGCTCTAAAACCAAATGGCGGCAGGATTATTGTGATAGAGCCATGTTTTTTTGAAAATACTCCAATCAGTAATAGGTTTATGCATAAAAACGATAATGGGAAATATATCCAATATGAACAAGATTATTTAAACTTTTTTTTAAATGAAGGTTTTCAATGCAAGGTAATGAAAAGATATAGTAAGTGCCTTTTTTATAATGAATTGTTTTTTATCGCATATTGAAATCGGAATACTGTGCAGGGATGAACAATTAAAGTATCAAGATACTAGAGAGGGGCCCCCTTTAAAGTCACTTATGGGAAAGCCCCCAAATCTTACTGATTCATCTTATTTTTCCACGTGCTGTCTAATTCAAATACATCTAAAGAAGTTACGTTTACATCACCGTCTTCAGCATATATTTCTAGTTCATTGCTTTCAGGTTTAGGAAAGATTCGGTTTGTAAGAACTCTTTCTCCATCATTTCCAAAAATTTCTACAGAAGAACGATCTACAAATATATGCATTTTAATTTTGTTATCTTCTGAAGCTAATGGTGCTGCGTAGATGCCAGGAAAATCATCATTAAAGTCGGTGTCACCAGACTCTGTTCGATCTACAAATAATTCTTGGTTTTCTGCATCATATCCTACTTTCGTATATTCTTCCTTTCCTTTTCGAATATGAAAACCGAACTCCTCTGCTGAACCTATTTCAAACTCAGCGATAATTTCCTGGGTTTGTCCTTGTCCTTCTGAAACGGGGAGATGAGTTGAATCAATGTTTTGACTTTTTAAATGATGTTTTTTGTTTCTAACTTTATTCAATTCCCGTATAGGTTTTTGCGTAAGAAGAATGTCACCGTTTTCAGAAGTTTTCAATCCGACTTCTCTAGGGATTGTCATAGCACTTCTCCAAGGTGATGTAGGAATATCTTCTGCATAATTCCAATTGCTCATCCAAGCTGTCCAAATACGCCGCTGTTTTGTGTTATCCCAAGATTGGCTGGCGTAGAAATCTTTTCCATAATCTACCCAATTTATTTCATCTGCTTTTTGATCAGTTGTAAAGGTTTCACCATCAAAGTCACCGATAAAGTATTGTCCCCCAGAACCTCCTGCAATTGCTCCTGGGTTAATATCGACCTGCAGTACCCATTTTGTGTTGTTTGGATCTCCATCCACAGGAATTTCGAACAGATCAGGGCATTCCCAAACTCCTCCTTGGGCCCCCATTCCTTCACCAAACTCGCTCATAAATTCCCAGTCAAGGAGGTCAGGTGAAGAGTAAAATTGAACACGGTCATCGGCAGCGACCGCCATTATCCATTTCTCAGTATCTTCATGCCAAAAAACCTTTGGATCACGAAAATCTTCTATACCTTGGTTTTCAAGGACCGGATTGCCTTCGTATTTTTGCCAAGTTCTGCCTTTATCTTCACTGTATGCAATACTTTGCTGCTGTGTATCACCAGCATGAGTGAAAATGGCGACTAATCCACCAGAGCCGCCTTTAAACAGACCGCTTGTATTATGTTTGTCCACTACAGCACTTCCCGAAAAAATCATCCCTAATTCATCGGGTTCCATCGCTGTATCTAGATGCTCCCAGTGCACAAGATCCTTGCTGACAGCATGGCCCCAGCTCATGTTCCCCCATGTATCACCTTTAGGATTATATTGATAAAACATATGGTATTCTCCCTGGTAATAAACCAAACCGTTAGGATCGTTCATCCAATTTTCTTCTGGGGTAAAGTGAAATTGAGGGCGGTACAATTCATCATAATAATTGTTATCCATTTCCTGTAATTGCTTAATATTTTCTGACTCTTCAGAATCCTTAGCTCCTACATCAGCAGCATGCATGAATAAACCCGCAATTAATGTCAAGGTAGTAACGAGAACTCCTTTATAATTACGTTTCAATTTTATTCCCCCTCACTAAAAATTTAAAGCGTTCCATCTAGCAACAACTATTCCCTCCTTAACGACCAAAATGGAAAGCGGTTTCAATTAGTATTGTAAAAATATAAATGATTAATATCAATCATAAAACATCAAATTAGTTCAAAAATAATCAAAATCAATCAATGTGTCCCAATATTTGAAAGTAAATAGGAAAAAAATACTGAGTAAAAACCATTAATTGAATGTAAAACCAGTAAACTCTTTTTTTATAAACGATTCAAACACAAAATTTATCATCGTAACGTAGTCAAATACAGGGCGTTGTATTTTTTCTTGTACCGCTTTGGAATAAGGGGAGAGGAGGCTGCATTCTAGTAACAGTATGGACATGTCGGGATGCTCTGTAATCATTTCTGCAGCCGCCTCTACGACTTCTTGTTCCATTAGTTGTTTGTTCAATATGCCTGTTTCCTGAATGGCAACTCCTGCAAAATGGGATGTGTTTTCTAATCCTTTAACATAGACACTTTCTGGCTTTATACCTGCAGCGTGCAGCATTTTAGTGTGTAAACGATACGACTCTGCTGTGATAATGCCGATTTTTTGATTAGAAGTGTCGATTATTTTTTCCATCATACAAAGCTGCAGCAAACTTGACATAAATACGGGAACTTTCAGGGAGCTTGCCAATTCTTGTTGGAACAGTAATAAGTAGCCGCAGTTTCCTGTAATGGCTTTAACCCCGCTCTCTGCGATAAGTTGTTTGCCTGCTGAAACCACTTTTGGAAGAACGGCTTCTCTATCTTCATACATTTGTTTTACGGTTAAGCCGTCCACTTTTTTATAGTGAACAGGAAAAGAAAAAGTGGCTGCGTTTCCCATATCTCCGGGGATAAAGGGAATATGGCTGTCGAGCATAAGTATGCCTATTGTCGAACCATAGTTTACTTGTCCCTTTTTTGCATGGTAAATCATTATCATACCCTCCGTTACGTTAATACAACGATGGCAATACCACCAAGTATTACTAGGCAAAATCCAGTCTTTTTCATGTATAATCAAGCATTGGAGGTGTTGCGAATGATTTGGTTATTTATTATTATGATTGTTGTTATTATTGGATACAAAGCTTATGAAAATACAAAGCAAGTGGTAATCAATAAAGTGGAATTAAACCAGGATGAATGGACTCCTAATTCCTCCGTTACCGTTCTCCATCTTTCTGATATGCATTTGGAAAACATCTCCATCACATCGGAACAGCTTTATGAAAAATTAAAACAGGAACCCATTGATATTATTGCGATAACCGGGGATTTTTTGGATAGAAAACGTACGATACCGAAGCTTGTCCCATATTTAGACGCATTAAATAAACTAAAGCCTTGTTACGGGATGTATGCTGTTTTTGGAAATCATGATTATGTGCTAAAAGATAATGATTTTGCTTCTTTAAAGAATATGTTAGAACAGCACGGTTGTAAGACTCTGCAAAATGAGCAGTGTTTGCTTAATATAGAAGGATATCCCGTCAACATTATAGGGATTGATGATTACAGTACAAACCGAAGTGACCTTGAATCTTCTTATCAATATGTAAAAACAGGTTACAATCTAGTGTTAACACATGATCCCAATGTCGTTTTAGATATGAACCATTGCAGCTTTGACTATCTTCTTTCCGGCCATTTTCACGGAGGACAATTTTTGTACCCGAAGCCTTATCATCTTGTTAAAATGGGAAAACTTGCTCGAATGAAAATGATTAAAGGGCTTCACCGTTACAATGACAAGCCTTTTTATATTAGTGAAGGTTTAGGACAAACAGGGTTGAACGCGCGAATCGGATCGCGTCCTGAAATTACGCTTCATACCTTGTCTGTCGGTAAGGAAATGGCAAATGCGAAAATAAGCTAAAAGAGAGTGAAACGAGAAAATGAGGTCCGTTTCACACATGTTAAAAGAGCCGCTCCGCTTAGAGCAGCTCTTTTTTTTCTTACCTTTTACCATGTACGGTACTAGCAGAGAGGCTTTGCTGGATGACTTGGCGGGACTGCGTTTTTATACAGGTTGCCAAAAGCTTTTCTTTCGACATAAAAATATATTTGGGTTGTTTCTTTTTTATGGAAGAAAACGTTGCTGTTGGTGATGATAACATGCTGATCGATAAAGACGGCAGAAATTTAAACCATTTATAAAATGGATTAGTAATATCAATTGAATCAAAACCAAGCCTGGTACATCCTTTGTTTAAAATTGTAATTCCCATAATTCCTTTTATTTGTTCTTTTTTTTCGAGATTTTGGATATAAGCGGCAAGACCAGGAAGCGATTGCTGAACCATTTTATAAACAAAAAAAGCCTTATGAATGTCGGTTTGCAGCGTGTCCATTTCATTAATTAAACGAATATTATGCAAGTGAATTTTTAAAAGGGTATCGTTTTTATTGATAATCGTCCCGTCCGATAGGGTAACAGCAGAACCTTTATAAGAAGTGAGCCTTACCCTGAAGATGTTTTTAAACAGATCATTAGTATCATAAAGGTTGGTGAGACGGGTTAATTTAAAATAAAATGGATCCAAAACAGTCCAAGCATACACGAAAAATTTTCTCATAGGAGTTTCATTCCCTCGGTTAATATAACACCCTACATAGTGTACAAATTTCATCTAATAATATTTATGGTAATAAGAGGGGAAAAATTCTTACTGATAAAGTAAACAAAATCGGTTAAAAATATAGATGCGGGATTATTTCTTATCCCACACTTTTATGAAGAGAAGGGGAATATGGGATGAATAATTTTCGTTGGTTAGCACCTTTTATGGGGCGAAGGCGAAGATTTACGGGCTGGAACCGAAGAAACAACCGCGGTGGAATGGGCATGGGCATGTTACTGACGTTACTCGGAATTGGGGCAGGAGCTGCATGGGCTGGTATTACTCAAAATAACAATAATAATAACGGAAGACAGCCTGTTAGAAACATGATTTCTAACGCACAGCGGGCGATGCCTAATACCGAAACAGCTTTTTCTGAAGAATTAACACCTGATGATTCTAACTACAGAAATCAGGCAGATTAATGGTAAAAGGAGATGGGGACGAATCCCCCGTCTCCTTTTCCGTTTAAATTTGGGTGAGACAAAGTGTCAAGAGACTCGCGAGTAAAGTAATCAAACGTTTGATTAAGAGCTCTGTTCCCTCACACAATAGCAGAAAAAGATGCTATGCTAGAAGATAGTACATAGCAGAAAAACATATTTGAAGTGATGCAGGAGGAGTTTAACATGCAAACCGCCGTAGATGCTGCCATAGAAGCAGGAAAAGAAATCATGAATATTTATCAAACAGATTTTAACGTAGCGTACAAAGAAGATGAGTCTCCACTTACCATAGCGGATGAACGTGCCCATTACATAATAAAAACAAAACTCGAGCAAAAATATCCTCACATCCCCATTTTAAGCGAAGAAGGCAATCACCTTTCGTATGACAAACGAGCTTCCTGGGAAAAATTCTGGCTCGTCGATCCGCTAGATGGAACGAAAGAATTTATAAAGAAAAACGGAGAATTTACTGTGAATATTGCGCTTATTGAAGGGGAAACTCCCGTATTTGGTGTGATTTATGCTCCAGCAATGGATATGTTATATGCAGGGGACAAAGACAAAGGCGCTGTGAAAATAGAAAAAGCAAGCCATAATAAAAATATAAATACCCTTTTTGAGCATGGTACAGTTTTGCCGGTTTCAACGCAGAACGATCAAAAAGTAAGTGTCGTTGCCAGCCGCTCTCATATGTCTGAAGAAACGAAGCAATTTATACAAAAGCTAGAGAAAGAATATGATGAGGTCGAGACCATTTCTGCTGGAAGTTCGCTGAAGCTTTGTTTAGTGGCAGAAGGAAAAGCAGACTTTTACCCCCGTTATGCTCCAACAATGGAATGGGATACAGGCGCCGGCCACGCCATTGTTGAAGCAGCTGGTGGAATTGTCACAAATGTGGAAGAAAAAAAGCCGCTTGTTTATAATAAAAAAGAATTGAAAAATCCTTGGTTTTTAGCACAGAACAAGAAATAAAACGAGGAGTAGTTAAGCCCTTGGTCGTCAGGAATGATACCGGGGGCTAATTTTTTTGAATCAGAGAAGGGTCTGAGCTGAATATAAATAAATCGGATTGGTTTTAATTAGGAACCTCACTTTAAAAAATTCCTAAGAAAAAGATGGAGGGCCAGGCACACAGCAGACGTTAAGAGGAGACAAGCAAAGGGAGGCATAAATCAACGAGAAGAGCTCATAATACTTGCAAAGAGGCTCATAAAGAAAATAAAGAAATGCAAATCATTAAAGTAGATAGACGTAAATCAACAAGTAGGAAAGAAACATGATTCACGATGAGCGAAGAATGGAACAGGTTAGGAAGGTTTCCGAACTAAAATATATGGGACCAGACCGCAATGAAGCAATGGAGTGATCATAAACAGTCTAAAGGAAGTCATAAAAAAGAGAAAGTTGTTTATAAAAACGAAACGTTAGCTCAAATTTATTAGGTTGATACAGTACCAAAATGAAAATAGTTCTGTTTGCGCGAGTACTAATAAATCTGAGTACCCAAAAGGAAGTCAAAAAAGAGGAAAATGCTCGTATGAATGAAAATTAGGATAGAGAGACAAAAACCGAAGCAAAGTTTTAAACTGCGGCACCCACCGAGAAGAACAGATAATTTAAAAAGCTGAAAATAACGTAATTGGAAAGCATTTAATATCCATCATGGAAATTGCGGGACCAGACCCTAAAAGTAAATTCGAATACAACCCACCACCTTGTTCATATGTCACTAAAAATGAATCTTACATCAGACCATATACGTTGCAAAACATGAGCAATGTATTCAGGAGATGCCAAATACAAAAAATCTCGGGCGTTACCTATAACGCCCGAGGGATATATAAGAGTGAGAGAGGAAGGATGGTTTATTTAAACAGACGCTGCAGAGCGGTTACGGCTTCTTTTGCATCATCACCAACAGCTTTTAACGTTATATTTTCAGAAGGTACTAAAAAGGCACTGATGCTGATTAAACTCTTGCAGTTGACTACTTTGTTGTTTGTTTCAAGCACAATGTAGCTTTGAAATTGATTGGCTTGCCGCACAAGGTTAATCATTTGATGAGATCCGTTTCGGTCGATGTGAAAAGATTCTTTGACTTCCATTTTCACATTCTCCTTTCCAAAATAAAATTAATGTACCATCAAACCAAGAAAAGGAACTAACATTGAAAGAAACACAGCGGATATACACATTGCTATACTTCCCATGGACCCTTCTTCTTCGCCCCATTGCAGGGCCCGGTTGACACCTAGTGCCTGAGCAGATGCTCCTAATGCCATCCCCTTTGCAACCTTGCTTTTAATCCCAGCCATTTGTAAGATTTTCGGACCAAACATTAAGGAAAATAGAGCAGAGCTCAGTGCAAATAAAACGGTTAAAGAAGGAATACCTCCCAGCACGTCGGTAACGGATAAAGCAACAGGAATGGTTACAGATTTTGAAACGAGAGAAAGGAGAATTTCATCTTGGAATAGCAGCCATTTTGCCAGCACCAACCCGGATAAGATACCGCCTGCACTGCCTAACATCACCCCCAAACAGATTTTTTTTGCATGTTTTTTCAATACCAATATTTGTTTATATAAAGGAACAGCTAGTGATATCGTAGCAATACCGAGAAAAAAGGAGAACACATCCGTTACTTGTAAATAAGACTCATAGTTTACTGTAGGAACGAAGACAAGAACCAGCACTAAAAAAATCGTCGCAGTGTAAAGAGGATTCAGCCAAGGTTTGTGAAACCGTCGAAACACTTTTAAACTGACTGCATAACTGGTCACAGTCAACAAAGTGCTAAACACCAGGTTAGTCATCATTTTCTTTCATCCTCCTTGATTTAACCCATTCATAGCCTTGAACAGTATACGCGGTACTAAGCAGGACAATTAAGCTTGTGATCACTAACACAAATAACAATTTCAACCCCTGTACTCGAAAAATATCCAGAGAAAGAAATACACCAACGATAAACGGAATAAAAAGTAAAGTCATGTGCTTCAAGTGAAGACTTGCCACACCTTCAATCCACTCCAGTTTGACAAAACCAGTTAATAGTAAGACAAACAGCAAGAGCAAGCCAACGATACTTCCTGGTAATGGAAGATGAAAAAACGCTGAAAGTCTTATTCCAGTATAATAAACACTAAGAAGAATCGACCATTGCACTACTTTGGAGAACATGGAACACTCACCACCTTAACCAGGTAAATATTCCAATAATTATCTTGTGAACTTAGTATATAAAAGAAAAATTTTATTTTCTGCAATTCCGTGAGATAATTTTCCAAAAAAATTCATTTATTTAAAAATGCTTGTCAGATATCTTATCATTTGTTTAGGAACAGCTTAACTGACCATCTACTACGTTAAACGAAGAATA
The DNA here is from genome assembly GCF_009765375.1 of Alteribacillus sp. YIM 98480. Lineage (GTDB taxonomy): Bacteria > Bacillota > Bacilli > Bacillales > Marinococcaceae > Alteribacillus. The sequence goes on along the minus strand of NZ_VTOK01000028.1, from coordinate 9,039 downwards.
TGAAGAAGAAATAAAGGTGAAGTTTAATTATTATTAGATTTTTGTATCCCTTTTCTTTTGGCGGGATGGATGTAAAATACGGCGAGAAAACTTCAAGGATTTGGCGAGTAAATGTGAATATATGTAATTAGGTAACCTCTGAATGAGAAGTAGAAAGTCCAGAAAAGTTGGGAGCAAGTGGATAATCGAAAGGCTGAAATGGAAAAAGAGAAAGAATGGCGAGAAAAAGTCATAAATTGGCGAGTAAAAAGAAAAAATCGACGAGTGAATGGCCACAAAACAGCTAGAATTGTAAAAATATGGATCAAAACACCGATCTGAAACCGAGTAGAGAGGCAGACCAAGGCGGGAACCATTGGACTATTGAACGGATGAAAAAACATGGCGGGTAACCCCGTAGGATAACTGCCGCCATTTTCTGTTCTAAGCATTTTTTAATTAAAGACTATGCCGCCGTCTATCATTACGGCTTGACCTGTCATGTAATCAGAATCAGATGAGGCAAGATAGGACACAAATTTTGCTACGTCCTCTGGTTCTTCCGTTCTTCCTAAAGTAATACCTTCAGCAAATTTCTTGAATGCCTCCCCTTTTTCTAAATCCATGTATCGGGCCATTTCCTCATCAATACGCTCCCACATGCTTGTTCCAACAATACCAGGGCAGTAAGCATTAACGGTTATCCCGAACTGAGCAAGTTCTTGGGCTGCGACTTGAGTCAGACCGACAATAGAAAATTTAGAAGCAGAGTAAGCGCCAAGGAGATTAAATCCTTTATGGCCTGCGATGCTTGCTGCATTAATGATTTTACCGCCGTCTTGTTTTTTCATTTGTTCTGAAGCTGCTTGTATACCATACAATGTGCCAAAGACGTTCACATTAAAAATCTTATTGAGGTCGTCTTCGGTGACTTCAAGCAGCGGCTTGACCTGGTCAATTCCTGCATTATTAACAAAAACATCGAGCCTTCCGTATGTCTCAACAACATTATCGACGAGCCTGAACATGTCCTCGCGGCTGCTGACATCTGCTTGAATAGCTGTTGTTTCTGCTCCTTTTTCTTGCAGCTCATTGGATACTTCCTTAGCTGGTTCTTCCATTACATCGTTAATTATAACGATAAACCCATCATCTGCTAGTCTATGGGCAATACCACGGCCAATTCCTGCTCCTGCCCCGGTAATAACAGCTACTTTTTTATTTTCCATATATGAGAAAACCTCCTTAAAAATCATTCACTTTTCTCTCCCCTATACAACTGTTATTTAAACTTTACAGTCCGAATACCGGAATAATAAAAAATTTAGAAAAACAGGACGGTATGTTAGAAAAATCATATGACTATACGACGACATCTTTTAAGATTTTGATATTTTCTTTGCTTAAAAATCCCCAATGTCCATGACAGGAGCGGGATGTAAGGGTTTTCATTTTTTGTATAATTTTAAAAATTTTTTAATAAAGGTAAATAAATTTAATGGCATTTTAACTAAATTGCTATTGAATTTTCTTGAAAAATATATACTGAAAAACCGCCTAAGAACGGGTTTAAGCGGAGAAAAACAAAATAAAGAAAAAGTCAAAAAACAAAAAACGAATAGAGCAAATTTTAAAACAATTTGATTACATTAGTTTTTATAATTGGATTTACAACTTGGCAATGAGGTGAACATTATGCAAGAGCTGCTTAAAGAACTAGAGCATTGTTGGCTTCAAAAAGAAAAAGCTGTAATTGCCACTATTTTAGATACTGAGGGCTCAACATATCGAAAGCCTGGAGCTAAAAGTATATTTAATGAAAATGGGAATATTGTTGGCGTTTTAAGTGGGGGTTGTGTAGAAGGAGATATATTTGAGTATTGCAAGACAGTTATCAGAACTGGTAAACCTCAGATCATACATTATGATTTAAGAGATGAGGATGCTTTATTGGGGTTGGGCGTAGGGTGTGATGGCGGCCTAACCATATTCCTTCAATTGTTTGACCCAGTTTCAAACCCTTATCTATCTTACGGCATTCTGCGCACTTATCGTAAGTCATTAACAAGTCCAGATCCGTATAAACTGATTACTGTTGCAAAATCAGAAGATGAAGAAAAGATCTCTGTGGGAACAGTGTGGGATTATGACGACTTTATAAAAACAGGCAGCATAAAAGGAAATGATCAGAAATTTTATTTGGAAACGAACACTTTCAATATAGAAGATTATTTTTCCTTTAAAATAAAAGCGATTTCAAAAGGAGCGCAATCACAACAGTTCACGATTGAATGTTTTGTGGAAACGATACATCCCATCCCGAAAATGGTCATATTTGGTGCCGGATTGGACGCCGTTCCTTTGACTAAATTAGCGAAAAATTTGAATTGGCACGTGAGTTTGGTTGATCACCGGCCGGATAATCTCACCCTTGAGAAATTTTCAAATATTGATCAATTTATTCATATTTCTTCTCAACGAGATATGGAAAAGTTGGAATTTGAAGGGGACGTATCCGTGGTCATCATGTCTCACCATTTTGAAAAAGATTTGTTGTATTTAGAAAAAATGTTATCAAAAAATCTAACATATCTTGGGGTGTTGGGAGCTAGAAAACGAACGAAAAGATTAATCGAGTCATTAGAAAGACATGGAACAACTTTTCCACGCGATAAAAGCCATCTGCATTTTCCAGTCGGTCTCGATGTCGGAGCAGAAACTCCAGAGGAAATTGCGTTAAGCATTCTGGCTGAAATTTTGAAAGTGAAAAATGGACGTAACGGATCATCTCTTCATGTAAAGGAAGGTTCTATTCATGGTCAAAAAATGAAAGTGCTTTCATAGAGAGGGAGATTAACGAGACAGAATTGCAAGTGAAAAAGTAAAACGATGCAAGTTAGGTGACACAGAAAGACGATGAACAGCTATGTTCTAGAAGGGGTGATCAAAAGATGACTGATAAAATTGGACATTCTATTCGCAGAGTAGAAGATGCACGTTTAATGTCAGGAGAGGGAAGTTATGTTGATGACTTAGAGCCTTTCGCTAATGTGCACCATGCAGCAATTCTGCGCAGCCCTTATGCCCATGCAAACATAAAAAAGATTAATGCTGAACAAGCCTTAACGATGGAGGGGGTTGTGGAAGTACTTACCGGAGAAGATATTTTAGAACATACCAAACCCTTTCCGGTAGGTGTTTCAGAGCCTATAAACTATTACTCTATGGCTGTAGATAAAGTGAGGTTTGTAGGAGAGCCTGTGGCTGTAGTAGTAGCAAAAGACCGATATCTCGCTGAAGACGCGGTGGATGCGATTAAAGTGGAATATGAACCGCTTGATGCCGTAGTTGATATTGAAGAAGCCATGCAGCATGATGCGCCGGTTTTACACGAAAATATCGGTACTAATATTGCTAATCAGCGATTTTATGATTATGGAAATTCAGATAAAGCTTTTGAAGAAGCAGATATGGTTATAAGCCATAAATTCAACTTTCCAAAATATAGTGCTACACCGGTAGAAAATTATGGAGTCATCGCAGACTATACTTCAAGTGAGAATCAATATACAGTGTGGTCCAACTTTCACGGCCCTTTTACTTTACACACCGTTATGTCAGCTGCATTAAATGTTCCTAGTAATCAGCTGAGGTTGATGGTACCAAAAGATATCGGTGGAAGCTATGGAATTAAATCCGGTATGTTTCCGTATATCGTTTTAATGGGAGTAGCTGCCAGAAAAGCAGGGGTACCAGTGAAATGGACGGAAGACCGGCAAGAGAATTTGCTGGCAAGTTCTAGTGGAACAGACAGAGTAACCTGGATAGATGCAGCAGTAAATAAAGACGGTACGATTCTTGGAATGAAAATGAAAATGGTAGATAACGTAGGCGGGTATATAAGAGCTCCTGAACCTGCTAGTTTGTATCGAACTCATTCTAATACGCTTGGAGCTTATAAAATCAAAAACTTACAGATGGAGACAGTCGCTGTTATGACAAATAAGAGTCCTACTGGTTTAATCCGAGGGTACGGAGGACAGCAGCTGTATTTTCCACTTGAGCGAATGATGCAGCACATTGCAAAAAAATTGGATATGGATGCAGCCGAATTAGTAGAGAAAAACTTAATTCCATCCGATGCTTTTCCGTATGAGACACCTTCTGGAGGAATTTATGACAGCGGCAACTACCAGAAAGCATTGAAAACGGCTTTAGACACAGCCCAGTATAACGAATTTAGACAGAAGCAAAAAGAAGCCTGGAAGAAAGGAAAGTATCTTGGTATTGGTTTAGCAGCGATTGTGGAACCTTCGGGATCTAACATGGGTTATGTCACGGTCGCTTTAACGCCAGAAGAGCGTGAACAGTCTCTGCCTAAATCAGGTTGTGCTGAAGGTGCTACTGTCAGTATTGATCCACGCGGAAGTGTGACTGTCAGAATCAGTACTGTACCATCTGGACAAGGTCATGAAACGGTAGCAGCTCAAATTGTTAGTGAAGTTTTAAATGTAGAAGCAGACAAAGTGAAAGTAATTGCTGAGATGGACACCGCCACAAACCCTTGGTCCGTTGCTTCGGGAAGCTATTCCAGCCGCTTTGCTCCCATTGGGTCAAGCGCAATTTACCAAGCTGCTCAAAAAGTTCGTAATAAATTGCTTCGCATTGCTGAACATCAACTTGGCGAGCCTTTTCAACATTTAACCATTAAAAATGGCCGGGCAGTAGCAGAAGAAGATGAAACGAAACAAATAAGCTTAAAAAGATTGATAGGCACAGCGCATTGGAATCCGGTAGATTTGCCAGAAGGCATGGAACCAGGCCTCCACGAATCTGCATTTTATACCATTTCAGCTGCTAAGGCTCCTGCCAAAGATGATACGGTCAATGGATCCGTAACGTATGGTTTTGTTGCAGATGTAGTTACAGTGGAAGTAGACCCTGATACAGGGGAAGTGGAGATTTTAGATTACGTGACTGTGCACGATGCAGGTAAATTGCTCAACCCTACTATAGCAAATGGACAAATATTAGGGGGATTGGCGCACGGACTAGGCGGCGCTATGTATGAAGAGCTAGCATATGACGATAATGGACAACTTCTAAGCGGCAGTTTTATGGATTACCTTTGTCCTACTGCAACGGAGGTACCGAATATTACAATCGAACACCAAGAAACACCTTCTCCTCTCACCCCTTTAGGAGCTAAAGGTTTAGGGGAAGGCAACACTATGAGTGCCCCAGCAGTCATCGCAAATGCAGTGACGGATGCTTTGACTCCCTTTGACATTATGATAGATGATCTTCCGCTGTCACCAGACAGAATATGGAGAAAGATTCAAGAAAAAAAACGAGTTGTAGTAAAGGAGGAATTTTAAATGGAAGGCAAAGGCGAAATCAAATTACCTGGTAATAAAGAAGAGGTATTTAACCAACTAATGGATCCGGACGTGTTGGAAAAATGCATTATGGGGTGTAAAAACTTAGAAAAAATAGAGGAAAACAAATATAAGGCCGACCTTTCTGTAGGCATTGCTGCTGTGAAAGGGAAATATGACGCAACCATTACGTTAGATAATGTAGAGGAGCCAAACTTCTATACTCTTATAGTTCACGGGGAAGGAAATCCTGGAATTGTAGATGCTGAAGGTAATATTCATTTAGATTCTGATGGAGCGAATGAAACATTACTTCATTATACGTATACAGCTGATATTAAAGGAAAAGTCGCATCTATTGGCCAGCGTATGCTCGGTGGAGTCGCCAAATTAATTATAAATGACTTTTTTAAGAAAGCGAAAAAAGAATTACAAAGACAGCAGTCTGCTTCCTAGTATTGGCGATTACCGTTCAAAAAGGAGTGAGAGAAGTGAAACCGGCTCAATTTGACTATTTCCGTCCATCATCAGTAGAAGAAACATTAGAGCTTTTAACCGATTATGGAAATGAAGGGAAAATTCTTGCTGGAGGACAAAGTTTTATTCCCATATTGAATATGAGGATGTCAGAACCGGAGTGTCTGATAGATATTAACCATTTGCAGGAATTAGATTATATAAAACAAGAGGAAGGTTATCTGAAAATCGGTGCTCTCACGCGGCAAAGCGATTTAGAGAAATCTGAATTAGCAGCAAATACTGTTCCGATTCTTAGAGAAGCCTCTCGGTTTATCGGTCATTCTCAGACAAGAAACCGTGGGACCGTAGGAGGAAGTCTAGTTCATGCCGACCCTAGCGCAGAGCTTCCTCTTACTCTCTTAACTCTAGGTGCAAAAGTAATTATTTCGAGTGCAGATGAAGAAAGAGAAGCTGCTTTGGATGAATTTTTCCTAACTTATTTGACAACAGATATGATGCCTGATGAGCTCTTGACAGCGATCCATATACCAATAGATTCGATACCAAAAGGGTATGCATTTGAAGAATTCAGCCGCAGGCATGGAGACTTCGCTCTAGTGGCTGCAGCTAGCATGCTCGATGTTGACGAAAATGGAAATGTTTTAGGAGGGACCATTGCAGCAGGAGGTATTGATGCTGTTCCTTTATTAGCAGAAGAAGAAGATTTCAATGTATTAATCGGACAAAAATTAACAGAACAACGAATAAAAGAAGTTGTACAAAAAATGGTAGAGAAAGCCGAGCCGGATTCTGATTTACATGCGTCAGCAGAATACCGAGAAAATTTAGCAGAAGTTTTAATTAAAAAGTCCTTGCACAAAGCTTATCAAAGAGCAACTGAAAGTGGGGAGTAACATGATCAAAAAAGTAGAGAGCAAGGAAAAAATGAAAATACAAACGGTGATAAATGGAAAATCATACGAAAAAGAAGTAGAACCGCGCAAGCTGTTTAGTGATTTTTTACGGGAGGATGTTGGCTTAACAGGCACACACGTTGGTTGTGAACACGGAGTGTGTGGAGCATGCACAGTTTTAATGGATGGAAAAGCAGTAAGAAGCTGCTTAATGTTTGCTGTGCAAGCTGATGGCACAAAGATCGAAACCGTAGAAGGCTTAGTTAATAATAAGACGGGCCGTTCACTAAAAGCAGCTTTCTCAGAACACCATGCGCTTCAATGCGGTTTTTGTACACCGGGTATTTTAATGTCCAGTGTAGAGTTTTTAAATGAAAACCCTCAACCAGAAAAGCAAGAGATTAAAGAAATGTTATCCGGTCACTTGTGTCGTTGTACTGGATACACAGGTATCGTCGAAGCTGTTCAACAAACAACGGATGGCAATTCTAAATAAGGAAGGTGATGATCTTTGAATTTAGGTTCCCTTTTTGAGTTTGCTGTCTCCAGATATCCATTATCCACAGCCATCGTAGAAGAGGATAATCGTTATAGTTATCATGAAATGGACCAAATTACAAACCGATTAGCTTATGGTTTACAACATTTGGGCGTTGAAAAGGGAGACAGGGTTGTTACACTGACAAAAAACCGAAAAGAAATGGTTGTCCTTTATTGGGCCGTTCAAAAAATTGGAGCTGTCTTCACTCCTATTAACTTTAGGTTATCAGCAGATGAAGTAAGGTATTGTGTTCAAAACGCTGAAGCCAAAATGGTGGTTTATGAACAAGTTAGTGAAGAGGCGGTTATGAAAGCGACCGAACAAGATAAACCATTATTAATGAGTATTCATAATGATCCCAAAGCAGATGCCGTTTATGAAAAGCTTATTTCTCAGAAAAATGAAAATTTCAATCAACCTGTAATATCAGAAAATGATTACTGCCTTATGCTTTATACTTCAGGCACGACTGGAAAACCTAAAGGGGTCCCGCGCACCCATAAAAACGAGTATGGCGCAGCTATAGCCCATATTATTCAAAATAAATATGAACAAAAAGAAAGTACACTTGGTATTATGCCGCTTTATCACACGATGGGAATGCGCTCGCTTTTATCCATGGCATTATTAAATGGAAAACTGGCAATGATTCCAGACTTTGATCCGAAAAAAGTTTTAGAGACAGTAGAAACAGAAAAAATATCTTGTGTTTATTTAGTCCCAACCATTATTCACGATGTCCTGCATCATCCAAAGTATGATGAGTATGATATGACCTCGTTACGGAAACTCGGTTATGCAGGAGCAGCTATGACTCAGGCACTCACAGAAGAATGCTTTAAAAAATTATCCCCTGACGTTTTTGTCAACCATTATGGCAGCACAGAAGTATATACGTTTTCTATTTGTGATTACTTAGATAAAAAACCGGGATGTGCCGGGAAAGCAGGGTTTCACCAAAAACTTCGCGTCGTTATACCTGACCCGGATGGAAATGCTGGACCAAATGACACTGTTGAAAAAGGAGAACCCGGTGAAATTATTGTAGACACGAGATCGATTGAAGCTTTTCAAGGTTATTGGAAAAGAGAAGATGCAACAAAAAAATCTTTGCGTGACGGATGGTATTTCACTGGCGATATGGGCATCGTAGATCCAGATGGAGACCTGTATGTAGTTGGTCGAGTAGACGACATGATTATTTCAGGCGGTGAAAATATCCATCCACTCGAAGTAGAAGATGTATTGGCTGCACATCCACAAGTGTCTGAAGCAGCGGTGGTTGGATTGCAAGATGATCGGTGGGGTGAAAAAGTAACAGCATTCGTTGTAGCTAAAACGTCTTCTGTAACAGCAGAAACATTAGATACTTATTGCAAAGAAAATCCTGCATTATCCAATTTCAAACGTCCTAGAGACTATGTATTTTTATCAGAAATCCCCAAAAGCGCAGTAGGGAAAGTACTGCGAACAAAATTAAAAAACGGGGAGTACAAAAAAGTAGAAGATTCCGAGGAAGGTGTAATGTAATGTCAGAAAATAATGTACTTTCAGAACAAAAATGGGATCATATTAGCGTGGAAAAAAATGAAGAGAAACAGACAGCTACGATTATATTAGATCGTCCGGAGAAAATGAATACCGTCAGTTATATCGCCCGCGCACACTTCAATGAAATATTTCAGCGTTTAAACCAAGATGAAGACGTACGAGTGATCATCATAAAAGGAGCAGGAGAAAAAGCGTTCACCTCAGGCGGAACCATTAA
>NZ_VTOK01000027.1 GCF_009765375.1 Alteribacillus sp. YIM 98480 | reverse complement strand
CGTCATAGAGGGGTTTTTTACATATTCGAAGAAAAGAGTAAACGTCACTTGTAAGTATTTATAGGTGTTCTTGTTGACCATTTGTTGACCAAATTTAGGAATTTCTGATTTCCTTCTTCGTAAAGATATCATTTATTTTATTCGCTGCTTCTTGATCGGCAGCTTCTAACACATGACCATATGTGTCCATTGTAATTCGAATATCAGCATGGCCAAGTCTTTCTGAAATAACTTTTGCATGAACTCCTTGATTAATTAAAAACGTTGCGGACGTGTGCCTTAAATCATGAAGCCGGATGTATCTTATGTTTTTACGTTTCGTGAATCTTTTCCACCAGGTAGTGGGAGTTGTGGGATAAAAATGTGTACCATCATCATTGCAAAACAACCAATTATGATTGTTTTCTTTCCAACGATCACGTGCATCAGATCGCATTCTGGTGTTTTCCATGTGCAGCTGTTTCAAAAGGAGCATAATGGAATCTGGTACAGTGACCACTCGTGTTGACTTGTATGATTTTGGGTCTTTTAATAAAGCTCGTCCTTTTTCACCGCGCACGATGGATTGATCAATGCGGATTTGTTTTTTATCCCAATCAATCTTGTCTGTTTCTAACGCTAAATTCTCCCCGCGTCTAAAACCGCAAGCCAAAGCAAGCGATATAAACACTTGCCAGTGAATGGGTTCGGTCTCCATTTCTTTAAAAATCCCCTCTACCTCTTGTTCATCATACACATGATCATTCACTTTTCGTTTCTCTGCTTTAGGACGCTCTACTTTTGCCACGATGTTTTCTTGAACGAATTCCCATTTCGCAGCACGTTCGAAAACATTACGCATGACCCTGTACGCATATTGAATCGTGGAGCCGGATAGTTCTTTTTCCTTTTTTAAATCAGACAGAAAATCAAGTATGTGCTTGGGCTTTATTTGTTCTAACCTCATATCACCAAATACAGGTAAAATGTGTACTTTTAAGTGGCTCTTATATGATTCCAGAGTACCTGGAGAAAGGTTATCTTCCGCGTAATTTTTTTCCCAATGTTTGACGAATTCGTTTAAAGACATTTTTTCTGGTTTGATGTATTCACCTGACTCTACTTCCATTTGAAATTTATAGAGTTCTTTTTCGATATGATCGTTAAGTCTCTTCTTGGTTCGAAGGAGCTTTTTATCTTCAATTTTTATCGTTTTAGTCTTTTTTCTCCTTCGGCCGTTTGCATCATAACCAAGTTCTGCTACAAGTAAAAAAGAATTGTCGCCACGTCTTTGATAGCTTGCCATTTTATCCCCTCCCCATAATCATATAATTATTAAATTTTTGAGAATAAAAGTGCTCTAATCGTTTTAGGGCAAAATCATGCTCGACATTAAATAGATTTGAAATATAACAGACAGAATGATTGAAAATCTTAGGAAGTTTAATGTCTTGAAGCATAAATGTTGGCACACAGAAGTGGCGAGCAAAGTGATCAGCCTGCCATTCCTGGTAATCAATAAAAGGCTGTGGTAGATTGGTATGATTTCCGGCGTGTCGGAGAACATGACAAATTTCATGTCCGAAGTCTTGCCATTCTCGTTGTGTATTGGACCGTTTAAGAACCAAGACGTTACCGAAACTGAAACTTGATGATGTGCTGTACTCGAGAAATATATTTAATCGATTGGCAATGTATTCAATGTCTAATTGTTCAGGGTAATATAGGTTCAACTGTTGGTATAAACAGTTAATGTAATCTTCTAAATGACTATAGACACACACGGAAGTGCCCCCTTTTTCGCTGACAAACGTACGTTCGGTCACAGAATAAAAGAAAAGCCCATATCAATGGGCATTTACAACCTTTTGTTAACGAGAATAAAGCCAATTCCTGATAAAAATGCAGTAATTGAGGCTATGAAACTAGCAATAGCTATGTCCCCAAACATAGCAAAACTAATCAAACTACCAAGAACTCCGATCAATATTAATAGAAAACCAATAATTTTCATTTAATTATCCAACTTCACTTCAATATCAACTTCTTCTCCAATTTCTTCCCAATCTTCATTTTGTGGGGCGGTCCACACCATCCGAACCGATTCTACATCTTCGGCATTAGAATTTTCTAATATATAAAAGAAACTACCGGAATCTTTTGTCCCTGCCATCATTTCACCTTCAATATGATCAGACAACAACATATCTGATTCGAGTTGCTCTCCAGTGTTGGTTGATATAGTAGCCTGACCTGAGTAGAATGTAATATCTTCTTCACTCGTGTTTTCAACTTCAATATCTAACTGTATATAATTCAATTCTTCAGTTTCAAACATGTCTTGATAATCAGGTTTAATGTCACCGGAAGCAGCATTAACTTGTGTGATGTTCATATTCACTGGACCGGTTTCAATTGGTTCGACTTCGTTTTGACGAGCATGGAGTGTAAATTCGCCAGCTTCATTTTCAACAGACTCTCCCACTTCTGTATCAAAGCCATCGTCAGAAGATTCTTCATTTTCTTCTTCAACGTCCGCTTCATTTTCTTCAGTCTCATTTTCCTCAGTGGTTACTTCGTTTTCATTTACCTCTTCGTTACTAGATCCTGATGTTTCATCTTCAGTATTAGATTCTTCCCCGCACGCAGTAAGGACTAATAAAGCAGATAGTCCAATGGAAACAAGATATTTTTTCATAAAAAGCCCCCTATAGTAATAGTTTGATAGTACTAGATATATATTATCAGAAATGGAATAATATGGCAATTATCATGTTATTTGTCGTTATTTTTGTCTCCATATTTAAACTTTATGTACTTCATCATTTCAAGAGCTTCTTCTTTTTGTTCATCCGTCATGTTCTTCCAGTCCTTGAACATGAGATCGGTTCGTGGATCATTGAATTCTTCTCTTACAGATGTATCCTCATTAGATGGGATATCAGAAAGCCCCATTAAGTAATCAGTTGTACATTCATAATAATCAGCTAGCTTTCTTATGGTTTCTATGTCAGGCTCAACCCTACCATTTTCATAATGCGAATATCTGGCCCTAGACAACCCTACTGCATTGGCCACATCTTCTTGGGTTTTACCTTTTTTATCCCTTAAATTTCGGGCTCTTTCCCCGAAAACATTTTCTTTTGGTTTCACGGCCAACACCTCTTTTCACCTCCACATTATAAACGAATAGCGATAAAAAAAGTATCAATGATAAAAAAGTTTTCAAAAAATCGTTGACGATAAAAATTTTATCAAATATAATAAGATCATAGATAAAAAAGTTATCAAAAAGGCGGTGAACTACTTTGGAAAGAAAGATCTTGGTACAACTTAGAAATGACAACAATCTTACACAGGAACAGCTAGGTAAAGAAATCGGCATATCAACTGTCTATGTGCGAAAGTTAGAAAAAGGTGTTGTTGATCCTGGAATAAATACTATGATTAAATATGAAAAATTTTTTAACAAAGATATGAAGAAACTCTTCCCAGATATTTTTTTTGATAGTAATGATAAAAAATTTATCAAAAATGAAACCACATCAGCATAGGAGGATAGATAAATCAACAACCATTCACACCATACAACCGGCCGTTTTCATATCGAACAAGACCATCTTCGTTGAGGTTCTGGAACGTTTTCACTACTTCATAAAGTTCAACATCTGGGAGGTAGACTTCCCATAATTCGATGACAGAAACACTTACAAGTCCATCTGTCACAGCTTCAGTTAAAAGAAACAATTCGCGGTATAGGTTGTTATCGATGTCCAACACTCCTTTTGTACAAATAAAATCACATACCAGGAGGTGATCGCCTTGCCAAACACCATGGACGTAAAAGAAGTTTCCGAATATTTGAGAACGAGTACAGACACGATTTACGACATGGTAAGAAAGAAAGAAATTCCTCATTTCCGAGTAAGGAGACGAATCTTCTTCCATAAAGAAAAAATCGATAATTGGGTAATGAATCAACCAACCATGGATGCTATCTAAATTAAGTATATATCTTCATGTTTTGGTATCCCATTCCAATGATGAATATTCCAATCTGGAATATTGGGAGGAGGTGAAGGGATGGATTTCGGTGCTATTCTGAGAGCTTGCCGATCGCGTGCCGGTCTGACACAAGAAGAATTGGCGCATCGGTTACACATCAATCAGTCGGATGTCTCGAAATACGAGAAAGATCTTAAAGAACCGTCTATGAATTTATGCCAAGCCTGGGTGCAAAATACACAGTCTCCAGAAGTGATGGTTGCTTTTATTTACGGCGTAGAAGGATTGAATATGATAAATCAAATTATGAGCACAGTCGGAAGTACAATCAGCATGATTTTAATAGGAGGTTAAAAAAATGAAGATAAGCTATGAATTACTTGATTACGTGGGAGATGCAGATTTACACACCAAGTTGAAAGACGTGGAGTATTCAACAGATTTGCGAGAAGTGGTGACCGTGGGGTTCATGATGGAAAAAGAAAATGAAAAAGCACCTGCTGTGGGGCCAGCAAGTGCTTAGTTGGGGATTGGTATTAAATTCATTTTAGCACTTTGGTTGATAACCTGGCAAGTCGGATTTGTGGCTGGCTTGCCGTTGGGCTCATGACTACATATCCCTCTTGACGGTTTATTCCCCCGGTCGTGAGCCCGACGGTGCGCCAGCACCAGAAAGAAGGTGACATAGTGCGGGTAGACGTCAGTAATCTTTTATGGGAAATGCAAAAGCAAGTAGGAGTGCAAGAAGCAAGAGAATTGATCTCTTTGAAAACCGTAGAAGTTGAGTCGTTGCTGACTTACATTGACTATCTGGAACAGGAGGTAGAAAGAAATGTCGGTTGAAAACGCAATGGTGTTGCCTAATGGATATGGTTTTGCAGATCCGCAAGAACATGAACCAGAAGTGATTGGAACATGCTCTGGTTGCCAGGAAGAAATATTTGATTATGACGAAGCGTTTCAGTTTGGTGATGATCTGCTTCACGATGAAAACGCCTGCGCCGGTGAATATATCCGAAAATATGCAGAGAACGTGGGGTGAGAGCATGATTACTGAAAAAGAAATCAACTTTTATATTGTCAATCATCTGGACGTTCTTGGAGTAGAAGAAGGATTAGATCAAGTAGCACATCGATTAGCTTTCAATAAAGAAGTTGTGCGAGGTATTTACTTCAACGTGAAAGGTAAAGAAAAAGCCAACCAGATGGCGGTCTGATTGGCAAGGGGTGATTCGCTCAATAAAATGTTGTTGCTTTTATTGTATGCGAATCTCCCCCAAAAATGCAAGAGGGAGGAATAACCAATGAAACCGTATCGTGAATTACCAGTAAGCAACGATCCATTTGATATGTGGCGTTTAGGACAAGCAGGAGGAAAGATTTCTTATTCCAAAACAGGACAAGCTTTCTTTCGTTTTGATACGAAAGCGCAGTTTCAAAAATATATGGAATTAAATAGTCAAAGAGGAGCGTGATCTTTTGAATCAACTAACACAACAATTTGAAAATCAAGCGCAACCACAAGGACAAGGCGGCATTATGGCCCAATCTTCCAGCAGTCGTGAAATGGAAGAAGTCAAAGGGCAAATATTCATGGCCAAGCAGTTTCCACGAAATATCTTCCAATCAGAGCAACGTATTTTAGATAACTGCAAACGCCCATCTTTAGCAGAAGTAGCTATCTATCAATATCCACGTGGCGGTACAAGAGTGGAAGGACCGTCAATACGTTTAGCTGAGGTTCTTGCTCAAAACTGGGGAAACCTTTCTTTCGGAGTAAAGGAACTGGAACAACGTGAAGGGGAGTCCACAGCAATGGCTTATGCCTGGGACTTAGAAACCAATGTACGGCAGGAAAAAACCTTCACAGTGAAACACAGCATGAAGGCCAAAGGAAAAATTAAAAAGCTTGATGATCCACGTGATATATACGAGAAAGTAGCAAATGACGGTGCTAGACGAGTGCGTGCTTGCATCTTAGGTGTTATACCAGGCGACATTGTAGAAAAAGCAGTCCTTCAATGTAATAACACCATAAAAGGTAACAGCGAAAAGCCGTTAAAAGAACGGATTAACAACGCTCTCGTAGCTTTCAAAGAAAAATATAGAGTAACGCAGGAAATGATTGAAGATCGATTTGGATACAATGCCGATGCTTTCACAGAACACGATTATGTAGAGCTTATTAAGATATTCAACTCTCTGAAAGACGGCATGAGCAAGCCAGATGATTGGTTTAACAAGGAAGCCAAAAACAAAAAAGAAAGTGCTTTAGCTAAAGAGTTTAAATCAGACAGTGAAGCTAACAAAGAACCTAAAAAAGAAAACAAAAAGCCTTCTTCTAAAAAAGACGAAAAGAAAGAAGATAAAGAGGCGGTGACAGCTAATGGCAACGCCAGAGAAGCAGTTGAATTTGAAGGCGACACATTACCATTCGAAGAAAGCGAATAAACAATATATGTCTGTCTCTCAATTTAAGAGTTTTTTGGATTGCGAGGCACGAACGCTGGCAGAAATCAAGGGGGATCACATTCCCCCTGTCACTGCCCCTTTAATTGTCGGCTCTTATGTTCATGCAGCATTTGAAAGTCCAGAAGCTTTTGCTGACATTGAGGAACAGTACAACGATATTATTTTCAAAAAACGCGGCGGGAAATACGCCGATTTCGAAACAGCAGACCGAATGATTACAGCTGTAAAGAACGATCCGTTTGCCATGTTTGCTATGGAAGGTGAAAAAGAAAAAGTTTTTACAGCTGATCTGTTCGGAGCAACATGGAAAATCAAAGTGGATTCTATCAATCATGATCGAAAAACTTTTACCGATCTCAAGACAACACAGGATATTTACAAGCGGTACTGGTCATCAAAATATGAAGGATGGACCTCTTTCATGGAAGCCTGGGATTATGTTTTTCAAATGGCTATTTACAGAGAGATATTATTTAAGAACTTAGGAGTACATTACACGCCATATGTAGTGGCTGTCACCAAAGAGAATCCACCAAATAAAGCAGTGCTTCATATGGAACCTTCACGCTTTGATTTTGAGCTTGAATATGCAGAAGCCATGATAGATCGAATGCTTCAACTAAAAAACGAAGAAGAAACACCTGAACGCTGTGAAAAGTGTGTGTACTGTCGAGAAACAAAGCAGCTGAAAGACACGATAGAAATTGGAGATTTGATTTACTAATGCGTTATAAAATACCGATCCCGGTCTTCTACGTTAGTCTGACAGAAGGCAGCAGAGACCGGGGACGGCTCTTTAAACAGTATGTCCGAAGTTATATAAAAATGAATCATCCAGACATGGAATTAAAGAAAATTGAAGGGTTAAACGCTATTTGTGAGAGGAGGGAGTAATTATGCCGGCTAATCCGCAAAAAGAAAACGGCTTTACTGGTATAGCAAATGAAATATTTGATGTTATTGCTCAGTGTAAATTCAACGGAACACAGTTTAGGCTACTCACTGTTATTTGGCGTTACACATACGGTTTTCAGCGGAAGAGCCACCCCTTCTCTCAATCTTTCTTACACGAAAAAACGGGATTAAGTAAAGACTCTATTAAAAGAGGTATTAAAGGGCTTATTGATAAAAAGGTGCTGATTGTTGTAAAAAAAGCTACTTTTTCAAATCCACGAGAGCTTATGTTTAATAAATATTATAACGATTGGTTAATCGAAAAAGATGAACCTAAAACAGAAGAAAGCCCCCAGGGTGATGAAGTAGAGGGAGGGGGGCAAACTGCACCCACCCCAGGGGGAGGAAATGCACCCACCCCAGGGGGCAATTTATCCCCCCATATAAATAAAGAACTTAAAGAAAGTAATAAAGAAATACAACTACAACAACACGCGCGTGATTATCAAACTGCATATGAGCTATTTGAAAATACAATAAGCGTGATGCCAAACCAGATACAACAAAATCAATTAATCGAATGGATTAAAACTTTAGGAGATGATTTTGTTTATCGTGCCATTGAAGTAGCTTGTTTAAATGCGAATGGTCCACCAACGTTTAGGTGGCTGAAATATTTGATTGAAGAATGGACCGGTAAAGGAGCTCGCTCTCCTGATGATATTGACCGGTTACAAGAAGAGTTCCAGAAAAAGAAAAGCAGAGGTGATCCAGGCAATGGAAAAGCTGCAATTCCAAGATATCATGGACAAACTTCGAGCCAGAGCCGAGGAAGTCAGGAACGATCCATCACGGGAGGGCAAGTCGGCTGGATCAAACCAGGGAAACGAGCCTGATTATGACTGCCCCAAATGCAAGGATAAAACCGGATATATTGCCGTGAAAAACGGCGCGGAAGTATGGGTCCAGTGCAGCTGCATTGAGTGGAGAAGAGCGCAAAAACTCATGCGTTCAAGTGAAATCACAAATGATTTTAAGAAGCTAGGCTTTCAAAACTTTCGAACCGAAGGGAAGCCTGAATTGATAAAGGGTGCTTACGAATGTGCACTAAGCTATTTTCGTAGTTTCAATGAAATTAAAGGGGAACGTCAAAACAGTATTGCTCTTTTAGGACAGCCGGGGGCAGGAAAAACCCACTTGTTAACGGCCATAGCAAATAATTTAATTCGTAAAAAGCGCGTAGGTGTTCAGTATTTCCCATATGTCGAAGGATTCAATGACCTGAAAGACGATTTCGACAAACTGGAAGAAAAAATGGAGCGTATGAAAAGGACCGAGGTGCTTTTTATCGATGATTTATTTAAGCCCACTGGAAAAGACAAAAAGCCCCGTGCAACGGACTGGCAAATTGAACAGACTTACGCTGTTATCAATCACCGTTACTTAAATCATATGCCTGTCCTTATCTCTTCAGAACTGCCAATTGATCAACTTGTTGAAGTTGACGAAGCTCTGGCAACTCGTATTTATGAAATGTGCAAAGATTATCTGGTGCTCATCCAGGGTGATAAATTCCAGCTTAATCACAGATTGGAGGACATGTCTAATGCTTGAGTCAGCTATTTATTTTCCCGCACGAAAACGTCCGGAACACGCTAAAAAAGCCAGAAGGAAGCATTTACTCCGCATGTTGGCAGAGAATGAAAAAAAGCTGCGCGAATGGGAGAAAAATGGCTATACCTCTCCAAATATCATTTTACGAGACAAACGGGAGGCTTGATAAGACTGAAACTGCTGGTATCACAAGAAAACATTGGAAGAAGGTGGACTAATGGAATTACGACGACAAGTTTTGCTGCAGGAACTTCAAGAACAAGGTTTCTACTTGGCCATAGATGGAAGGCTGCTAAGTGAATTGTCGCTTGAGGAGCTGGAGATAGAACGAGTTCGGCTTCCTGAATTAAGAGAGGTGGAAGCATGAGCACGCCAATCACTCTGATCTGTCGATGCTGCGGAAAGCGACTTGATACCAACTACATTCCGCAAGATTGGCAGATCGACAGGAAAGCAGGAACGATGGAGAACCCGATCTCATGTGGAGAATGTTCGAGGGAAACGGCTTAGCAATTAGTTCGGACGCGGCCATACAGGAAATTAGAATCAAAATAGAGGAGGGCAAGCATCAATGGAAAACGCCAGTTTAAAAAGCCATAAACAATCAGTTACAAAAATCGAAAAACATTATTTTAAAAGAGAATTCGGCAGCACTTATATAGTCAATGAAGATTTAGAACATGTGTTTACGAAGGATGAAGTGAAGCTGTTTGATATGTTGTGGAAAGAAGGGCGTTCGTTAAAAAACATTGCTACGTATTTTAAGCGAAATCCAGATGAAATGTTTTTACTGCTTTTCGATAGGGTGAGAAAGAAGCCGAAAATGAAAGTAGATTGGGAGCAAATCTGGAGGGATGTGGGATGAACGAATGTAAACAGATGACCGTATGGGCGTTAGCCTTTACCAGTGACATGCAGATGATCGACACCGCCAGGAACGGAAACGAGGGCGAATGTACAGGTGAAGAAGGAAACTGTGGCTGTACTCATCCAGAGAAAAATTTGATCTCAACCATGACGATCCAAGACCTAGAACGAACAGAAACCGTATTACTCACTCATTCCCCTTGCGAAACGTGCGCGTTTGAACTCTACTACAACATGAAATTACAGCACGTTTTCTACAAAGAAGAATACCGCAAAACAGACGGGATCGAGTTTCTGCAGTTAAAAGGGATCGAAACTAGAAAAGTAGATTGGACAAAATGGCCTATAGAGCAGGAGAGGGTGACGGGATGAAAAGGCCGAAACGCGGCGAATTTTACCGGCATTTTAAAGGTAACACTTACTATATCGTTGGTTTATCACGGCACACGGAAACAGGGGAGATATTAGTAACCTATAAGAGTTTCAAAGAACCAGATCAAATACCGCACTCCAGGCCGTTAGAACAGTTTATGGATATACACCCAGAACATAAAGTAAAACGGTTCGAAAAGGTGGAGATTGAATGAAAGAAACATTTACGACGGAAGATGGTTGCGAACTTCGATATTTGAAAAGTGTATACGCTCTGACATTAGATGATGCTTACAAGAAGATGAAAGATTTATTGAGTGGTGATATGCGGTGTGCTTTGCGTCCGATTCGGATTGAAACAGTTGGCTTTTTTGCACCCCCAAGATACGAAATATTAATCTATGACTATGAGAAGGTGGCTGAATGAACCTAAAACCGTTATTTGAGGAGCAGAGAGAACTGGACGAGAAGATTGTTAAGCAGAAGGGCTTAGAAGGGCAGGATTTACTACCAAAGAAAATATTAGCTCTCCAAGTGGAATTAGGGGAGCTTGCTAATGAGTGGAGAGGGTTTAAATTTTGGAGTAAAGACCAAGAACCTAGAACATGGTTTCCTGATCCAAAAAATGTTTGTGAAGTGTGCGACGGTCAAGGATATACAAATCCGCATTTATCTTTTGTTGAAAGGACGTTATGTAAAAATTGCGATGGTTGCGGTGTTCATTTCAACAATCCACTCCTAGAAGAATACGTAGACTGCCTTCATTTCATCTTGTCGATTGGGTTAGAGTTAGGGTTTGAACATCACGACGAAATTGAAAGCGCGAATTTAGAAGATACAACAACGGATATGTTTACCCTTTTGTTTGAAACGGTATCAGAAATACGTTTTGGAGAAAAAAAGGATAGCAAAAGATTTAGTTATTTAGCGTTGTTCATGCCGTTTATACAGTTAGGGGAACGATTAGGTTTCACTTGGGACCAAATAGAACAAGCCTACCTAGATAAGAACGCCACGAACCATGAAAGACAGGTGACGGGATACTAATGAAATGCGTGAAATGTGGCCGGAAACTCAAAGACAAGAGAAGCCAAGAACGTGGTTACGGTCCCGTTTGTTGGAAGAAGTCCAAAGAAGATCCAAACTTAGTGGACATGCTGAGAGAAGGTGACGAAGATGATACAAGTCAATCACAAGGAGCGTAACAGCGCGGAAGTGTACTGGAATGATGCGCCGGTCGCCATGCTCTATAACATGCAGGACAGTGTAGTCTATAAGATGCTCACGGATGGCACGGATCATGTAGCAGTCAACCCGGACGTGGCTTTACAGGAAATTAGAGCAAAGATGGAGGGGGAAGAGCATGAAATCCGGACAGGGTAAAAGAGGCATGGTCTTTGAAGAGATTTTGAATACTGCCAATCTTCAGTATAAAAACAAAGGTGTTGCTCTGATATCAAAAAGGGCAACCCCTATAAAGGTGCTGCAAACAAAAGGCGTTCACATTCTCAAAGCGGTGTGGGAATCAAAAAGCACCGTTGATTATGACGGAGTATACCACGGGCGCTCCATTCAATTTGAAGCGAAGACATCAGGCAAGAAACGATTTGATTTGAACATGCTTACAGATGGACAGATCGCTTTTCTGGACCAAGCAGAAAAACAAGGGGCCATTAGCTTTGTGCTCGTTGAAATTAGACCAATGAACAGTGTCTATTTCATTCCTAACAACATGCTTCAAAAGTACGTGAGAGACTCCAAAAAAGGCGGGAGAAAGTCCATTCCTCTTGATGAGTTAGAAATTTATGCGGATGAAGTAGGACAGGGCAGAGGGATTGTTTTGGATTACCTGGCTGTGGTGGACAAGCATACAAAAGCACTCTCAGGGTGAGGTGGGAGAATGATTAAAAAATTCGAAAATAACACACCGGTCATTGTGTTGAAGCAAGGAAACCATTACCAGCAAAAAGGGGAAGTTATCAGGACGTTCGACGACGCAGAAGTTTTAGTGAAGATGGTTAACCAAAAGGGACGGTTGGAACGGTTTAAGGAATCTGATTTAAAACATGATGTGGATACGATTTTACGTCAGATACATGCAAGGCAAGGGAAGTTGTTAGGCGAAGAAAAGGCAGATCAATGAGTTATGTAGAAGCGCTGATGTTAATTACAGTGCTTGTACTGATGACTTGGGTTACAGATAGGTGAATAGTAGACCGATGATGTGTAGTAAAAGGAGGATTTGAAGTGGACGAAAAAGAGCGTTTAGAGTATTTGCTAACCTTTCATAAAAGCTTGACCGAACAGATGAAATGTACTGATTTTCATAAGCATGGCAACTGGAAGACAGACAGAACATGGGGCACCTTGCGTGATACGGAAAAAGAGATTGTCGAAATACTAAGAATCAATGATAAACCACATGTCTACTAATACACATTCCGACGAAACTGTACAGAAGCGAAAGGGTGAAGGACATGAACCAAATCGATTGGCAAAAACACGTAATTCGGGGCGAGCTGTCCAGTGACATAAAAGAACGGAAAATGACGCCAGAAGAAATGGCTTGGGTGGAACAAATTAAAGATCAAAGAAAGTTTCAAAGAGGCCCCAGAAGAAAAGTAAATCCGACTTGGCCAAAACAAAGGAAATAACAAAAGTCGCCCCTCTCAGGACGACTCGTACAGGCTAATGCGATTATACCACAGGGAGGGGCTCTCATGGAAAGGCAATATATTGAGTCATTATTGAAAGATTATCACTGGATGATGAATAGCATTAAGCTCCTTCGTGAATCTATGGAGAGTGCCGGAGAGAAACTCACAGCTCAATATGGACTGGAGGCATCAATGCCAAAGGCTCAAGGTGGAGGAAATAGTGATCCGGTACTGCAGGAAACCGTTAGAAGGGAAAAACGATGGAAAAAAGTTGCCGAATATGAAAAAAAGGTTAAGATCCTCCAGGATCGTATCCATAAAGTTACGGATGATCGTGAAGTGGAAGTGCTGCACTGGATGCTTGAAGGGAAATCGTTACGGTGGATTGGCAGGCATATGGCCCTTTCCCCTTCTCATACAAGACGATTGAAAGACGCCGTTGTCGATCGGTTAAATGAACCAAATGGCACAAATGGCACAGATGGCACAAAAGGCGCAAATGGCACAAAAGGTTCGTCTTTGCAAGAACAAAAAAGCTATGTGTAAAATCAAAGGCAGGACGGGGAGGCATCGTTCCCCAGGTCGAAAACAGAATATAGAGCAACAATCAGACCCTGACGGGTCTTTTTTATTTGGAGTGAAAAAACATGCCAGTTAAACCAAAGCGTCCGTGTAATAGGACTGGATGCAACACTTTGACAACAGAGCGGTTTTGCCGAGAGCATCAACAAATATACCGAGCAGAACAGGATAAGCACCGAGGTTCATCAACACAACGCGGCTATGATGCACGTTGGAGAAAAGCAAGGCGCTACTACTTAAAACGCCATCCATTATGTGTTCATTGTTTGCAAGAGAATGTTTATGCTCCTGCTGATGTCGTTGACCATATTACACCACACCGAGGTGAACACGAATTGTTTTGGGATGAGGATAACTGGCAGTCGTTGTGTACGTATCATCATAATGTTAAGACTGCAAAGGAGGATGGAGGCTTTGGAAACTAATCGCAATTCTACACTAGAAATTACCATTGAGACCAATCTGGATGAAGTGCAAGAAAAACTAAACGTCATTGAAGAGCAATTGGATCGTATTGGTGAGAAGATGGATAAGGTTTGTGACCATCAAGTATTGGGGAGGGCGGGGCAAATTTCTACAGAATCAGCGCCATAGACCGTTGGGGCAGTCTCGCGTAAATTTTTTTCGCAAAATAAAAAGCTTTTAGGGGGTGGAAGGTAATGGCAGGAAGGAACAGTAAACCGACTCAACTGATTAAGTTGGAGGGAAACAAAGACCGGCGGACAAAAGCAGAACTTGAGCACCGGGAAAAAGCAGAGAAAGCTTTGTACACCGGAACCACTTTTAGAGAAGATCCAGTCACGAAGGAAGATCCTGTTGCCCATAAAGAATTCCTTCGCCTCCGAAAGCTGTATAAGAAAATAGAATTTGTTGACGGACTGGATCAAGCAACTATTAATCGTTATTGCCAATTAAAAAGCCAGGAACATATGCTACATGATTTGTATGTTGGTATTAAAGAGCACATGGAAACCATGCCGAACATTCAAAAGAAAATGACGATGTACGATGAGTTAAAAGAAGTGCTAAGTAAGCAGAACCAAGTTCGTGACAAACTATTGAAATTGGAAGATCGTCTGTTCTTAAACCCGGTTGCTCGTATGCGTTCCATACCAAAACAACCAGAAGAGAAGAAAGAGAAAAGCCCAATGGCTAATTTCTTGGAGAGAAAGAAAAATGGTTCATGATAAAGAAAGAGCAATGGAGCCTATTGAGTTTCTGCAGATGCTGAAACTGACAGACGATTTTCATGGAAAGCCGTTTGTATTGATGGATTGGCAGCATGAAGTGTTATGGGATGTATACGGAACGGTAACCGATGAAGGATATAGGCAATATCGTTATGCTTATCTGGAGATACCAAAGAAAAACGCAAAAACGACAACGATTGCTGGGCTCGCTGTTTATCATTTAACGTGTGACGGTCCAGAAGGACAAATTTATTGCTGTGCTGCTGATCGTCAACAAGCAACATTAGTTTATAAGGCCGCGAGAAGTATGATTGATCAAGACGAGACTCTAGGTGATTTGTTAAAGATCACAGACAGCCGTAAAGAAATTGAAAACGTGGAAACTGGTACAATTTTAAAAGTATTATCTGCAGAAGCGTACTCAAAACACGGTATTAACCCCACAGTCGTCATATTTGATGAACTTCATGCACAGCCTAACCGTGATTTGTGGGATGTTATGACGTTTGGTGCAGGGGCAGCGCGTAAAGAACCTCTTTGGTGGGTGATTACAACGGCAGGAGATGATCCAGACCGGCACAGTATTGGATGGGAAGTTCATGAATACGCCGAACGACTCATTGATGGAGAAATAGAAGATCCGAATTGGTATGCGAAGATATATGCTGCTCCAGAAGACGCTGATATTTTCGACGAAGAGACTTGGTATAAAGCAAACCCTTCGCTTGGTAAAACCATTGACATTCAAACCATACGCCAAGAGTCGATTGCAGCCAAAAACAGTGAATCCTCTGAAAGACTGTTCCGTTGGCTGCGGTTGAATCAGTGGATTTCTTTAAAACGTGTTGGTTGGCAACCGCTGACACTCTGGGATGAGACTAACGGTGAATGGGAGCTTTCTGAATTAGTCGGAAAAAAATGTTATCCCGGTTTAGACTTATCAAGCACAACGGATATTACTGCAGCGTGTTATTTGTTTCCTCCACAGGACGGCCTGTCAGATTGGCGGGCTGTTTTTGATGCCTGGATACCGGAAGACAGCATGAAAGAACGGGTCAAGCATGACAAAGTACCGTATGACAAGTGGGTCAATCAGAAATATATACATGCTACGCCGGGCAATGTCGTCGATTATGAGTTTGTGGAAAGTCGTATTATCAGTGCTAGTAAACAATACAACATGCAAACGTTAGGGACGGATCCATGGAACAGTAGGATGTTAACTCAAAGATTGATGAAAGCTGGAGTAGATGTGGTTGAAGTACAGCAGAATATTAAAAATATGAGCCCTGCTATGAAAACACTTGAACATTTATTTAAAACAGGAAATTTCACTCATGAGAAAAACCCAGTAGCACGTTGGTGCTGGGGGAATGTAGTGGTATCAACAGACGGAAACGAAAACATTAAACCAATGAAAAACAAATCGAAAGAACGGATTGACTTAACCGTTGCGATGATTAACGCAATGGCAACAGCTATGCTGTTTGAAGATGTAGAATCTGTTTATGAAGACCGCGGTGTTAGAGCTTTTTAAGGAGTTGGTCTGGTGGATGGAAGCGATGTATTAATCATTATAGGAATTTTACTTTTTGGCGCTGGACTATTTTTAATATATCCAACGCTTTTATTATTTTTTGCTGGAATTGTTTTTGTGTTCATCGGCTGGACTAGAGGGGAGGTGAATCATGGGTCTGATCAGAAACGCAATACAGAAACGTAGTAATTTAGCCAATCCCGATCCGTGGATGCTTAATATATTTCGAAATGGCAAGTCAAAAACCGGTGTGAACGTCAATGAAATGAAGGCCATGCAGTCTACGGCTGTTTTTGGGTGTGTGCGTGTCATTTCAGAAACGCTTGGATCTCTTTCTTTTCCGGTATATCGGAGATTGAATCCACGCGGGAAGGAAAGAGCGCGTGACCATCATTTGTATGACATGCTGCAGAACCGACCTAATAATGAAATGACAGCCTTTACCTTCAGAGAAACCATGACAGCGCATTTGTGTCTATGGGGAAACGCTTATGCTGAGATAGAGTATGATGGGGCAGGGCGTCCGCGTGCACTATGGCCATTGTTACCAAATCAAACATGGCCAGAAAGAGACCCGAGGACAAAGGAAATCTTTTATCACGTAACCTTGCCGGATGGAAGGTATATAAAAATGGACAAAGCCCGGGTGCTTCATATACCTGGTCTTTCAATGAACGGATTAACCGGACTTTCTCCTATAGGAATGGCGCGCGAGGCCGTTGGATTAGCCTTGGCTACGGAAGAATTTGGTGCTAATTTCTTTGAAAATGGCACGAATGTTGGTGCAGTAGCAGAGCATCCGGGTAAATTATCGGAGCAAGGAGCCAAAAATTTACGGGATAGTGTCAATGCTACGTATTCCGGTCTTGGGAAAAGTCACCGTTTAATGCTTCTTGAAGAGGGTATGAAATTTCAAAAGATCGGTATTCCTCCGAATGACGCCCAATTTTTAGAAACAAGAAAGTTCCAAAAGAACGAAATAGCAAGTGTGTTTCGGGTCCCACCACATATGCTGGCAGATTTGGAGAGAGCTACCTTCTCCAACATCGAACATCAATCCATTGAGTTTGTTACGCATACGATGGGGCCGTGGCTAAAAAGATGGGAACAAACAATTAACACAAAACTATTCGGTCGTGATGGGAGAAAACATTATTTTGCAGAGTTCTTGGTTGATGCGTTACTTCGGGGAGATATAAAAACACGTTATGAAGCGTATGCCGTTGGTCGTCAAAATGGGTGGTTGTCTGCCAATGATATTTTAGAAATGGAAAATAAAAACCCGATTGGTGAGCAGGGTGATGTGTATTTGGTTCCACTTAATATGGTTCCGGCTGAACAGGTCACTAGCACAACTCAGCAAAACGACCCTGCGGAACCGCCAAGTGGCGAACGATCGATCAGATCAACAACCACCAGAACACAACTGCAAGGTGTTGAAATTCGAAAAAGGACCACGAGCAGCTATAAACGTATATTCGAAGAAACGTTTCTACGTATTATCAAAAGAGAAGAAGCCGACATTATGCGTCAAGCTCGTAAGCAATTACGTAATGCAGAGCATTTTAGTACATGGTTATCAGACTTTTACAGAGAGCATGAACAGTTTTTCCGACAACAGATGCTGCCTGTAATGATGTCTTTTGCAGAAAACATATATGCTCAAGCATCTAACGAGGTAGGAAGTGAAGAAGATGAAATGACATCGAGCACCGTAGATTTTATTAAAGAATATGTTGAGTTACTCAGTAGTCGCCATAATGGAAAATCAGTAAAAAAACTAAGAAAAATACTGGAGAGCGAAGCAGAAGACGCAGAAATCGAGGAAAGATTACAGGAAACATTTGACGATTGGAAAGAGGACAGAATAAAACAAGAAGCCAAAGAGGAAGTAACACGTGCCGGAAGCGCAATTGCTAAAGAAGCTTGGGTTGTAGCAGGAATAACGCTCATGCGTTGGGTCTCTGACGGTTCGTCCTGTCCGTATTGTGAGGAATTAGACGGAAAAGTAGTAGGGATCAAGTCGTCTTTTGTTCAGCAAGGAGAAGATTTTAACCCAGAAAATGCAGAAGGTGCATTAACCCCTTCCTCCAATATCAGTCATCCACCATTGCATAATGGGTGCGAATGTTCAATAGCTGCAGAAGCCAGTTAGAAAGGGTGAAATTATGAAGAAACCACTGGAATTACGGTCAGCGCCAACTCAAACGGAACGAAGGTCATTTGATTTAACAAAAGTAGAAGTGCGAGAAGAAGGCGACAAAAAGAAAGTGAGGGGTTATGCTGCTGAATTTGAAAAATTATCTGTCCGGTTGTGGGGTTTTCGTGAAAAAATCCGTAAAGGTGCTTTTGAGAAGTCACTTAGAGAAGGCACAGTCAAGGCATTGTGGAATCACAACACAGATATGGTTCTTGGCAGCACCAAAAATTCCACCTTGAGCTTATGGGAAGATGATAGAGGTCTTGCTTTTGAATTGGAAATGCCGGATACATCGTGGGGAAGAGATGCTTTATCATCCATCGAACGCGGCGATGTAGACGGAGTGAGTTTTGGTTTTGAAGTGGTCGCTGATGAATGGGATCACAATAATCCAGACGAAGCAATAAGAACATTAATAGATGTGAGGTTGCACGAAATAAGCCCCACGCCATTTCCAGCGTATCCACAGACCAGCGTTTCTGCTAGGTCTATTTTTTATGCTGCAGGAATTGATTATGATGGCGTTTCCGAAGCTATAACACGGTCTGAAAAGGGTGTTTCGTTGGCCGATTCGGACAAAGAATTAATACGAAACACTATAAAAATATTAGAAAACTATGCCGGTGACGAACAGGCGGGCGCATCGGCAGAGCAAGAGGCGCAGGCGCGTAGTATTGTACAAAAAGAACGCGAATTAAAATTACTAGAAAGCGAGGTCGTTTAATATGACAATGCAAGAAATCTTAGAAATGAAACAAAAGCGTGCAGCATTGGTGAAAGAAGCTAGAGGGATTTTGGATAAAGCAAAAGGAGAAAAACGTGATTTAACAGCAGAAGAAGAACAGCAATATGATCGCATTATGGCCGATGTGGATAAACGCGGAAAGCAAATACAGCGTGAAGAGCAGATGGCCGGTATTGAAAATGAGCTGGAACAGCGCGGCGGTCGTCAAACACATCAAGATCCTAATGCAGAAACAGGGAAACAAGAACAAAGAAATGTTCATCCACGTGCTACTGAAGAATATCGTTCTGCCTTTTGGCGTGCTCAACGTGCGGGTCGTAATGCACTAAGTGCCGAGCAATATGATCAACTGATGCATCCAGAAGTGCGTTCCCTCGCGGTAGGAACTGACAGTGCTGGCGGGTACACGGTGCCGGATGAGTTTGAACGTCAACTTGTTCAAGAATTAGAAGATCGTAATATTATGCGCGGGCTTGCTACCGTGATTTCTACGTCTTCTGGTTCTCGTGAAATCCCTGTAGAAGCAGATAAAGGCTCGGCGTCTTGGTTAGATGAAGAAGCATCTTATTCTGAATCAGATGCTGAATTCGCACAGAAGGTGATCGGGGCGCATAAACTAGGTCGCATCATGAAAGTATCTGAAGAATTGCTGAATGACTCGGCGTTTAACATTGAATCTTATGTCCGTAATGCTTTTGCTCGATCGTTTGCAGAAGCAGAAGAGGCAGCATTCGTAAACGGCGATGGTACCGGGAAACCTACTGGCCTTTTCCGTGATGCAGAAACAGGACCAACAGCTGCAGGTACCGATTCGATCACCACAGATGAACTCATTGACCTATTCCATTCCTTGCGCCGTCCATATCGCCGCCGTGCTACATGGATGATGGCGGATTCAACAGCAAAAGCCATTCGTAAACTCAAAGATGCGAATGATCAATACATCTGGCAGCCTGGATTACAAGCTGGACAAGCCGATCGTATTCTTGGTCGTCCATTGGCTATTTCGGACAATTCCCCTAGTATGGATACAGATAACACGCCAATTGCTTTTGGTGATTATAGCTATTACTGGATTGCAGATCGTCAAGGACGCGTCATGCAACGTTTGGACGAGCTATATGCTGCAAACGGACAGATTGGGTTTAGACTCCGTCAAAGGGTCGATGGGAAATTAATTCTCACTGAAGCTGTGAAACTATTGAAAATGGCATCTGCATAATAATGAGTGAGGGGCAGGGGAACCTGCTCCTTTTCTTTAGAAAGAAGGTGAGGATATGAAAATTGAGATCCTACGAAGTGTTGCAGGTGTAGACTTTAGCTATCCAAAAGGAAAAACGGTTGAAATTGATAAAGAACGGGCGGAAAAATTAATCAAAGCTGGTCATGCTAAACCCGCAGGAGAGCAAAAGGCTACAAAAACAGCTCCGGAAAACGCGACAACAAAGCGAAAAACGCCTGCGAAGAAAAAGAGTGATGATTAATGAGAAAAAGAATTTCTTCCCCCGTAGAACTGCCTATCAGCTTGACGGAAGTGAAAAAGCATATTCGTATTGATTACAACGATGAAGATGATCTATTAGAAATTTATTTGAAAGCTGCCACCGAATATGCAGAACAAAATCTTACCTACCGTGCTTTCATGACGCAAACGTGGCAAGTAACAATTCCGTCATTTCAAGAAACGATTAAACTCCCATACCCACCATTACAAACGGTTGATAGTATAAATTACATCGATAAAAATGGAGATACACAAACAGTAAGCGAGTCTATTTACCGTGTGGATAGCGATATCGAGCCAGGTTGTATTTATCAAGAAGGTGAATGGCCGAGTGATTACAAAAAAGATTCGATCGTGATTACATTCACTGCTGGCTATCCGTCTCAAGACGATATTCCAGAAAACTTTGTGCTTGGTTTACTCTTGCTAACTGGTCATTTTTATGAAAATCGCGAAGCAACTACTGATCAACAATTAGTCGAATTACCGTTTACGGTACAAGCGATGTTTGAAAGGGTGCATACGGTATGAGACCTATTCGATCAGGGAAACTTCGTCAGCGTATACTCATTCAAAATGAAGAAAGTGTCCGTCAACCCGGCGGCACTTATGAAACAGAATGGGTCACGTTTTTAGAATCATGGGCACGCGTTGTTCCTCTGTCTGGTACAGAAAGATACCAAGCGCAGCAGGTACAATCAAAGCTTTCACATCGAGTGGAAATGCGGTACAGAGAAGGCGTTAAACCACAAATGCGCGTGAAGTATGGCGATCGTATTTTTGAAATAGAAGCTGTGCTTAATTTAAATGAAATGAATAGGGAGATCCATTTGATGTGTTCGGAGGTGGTCACTTGAAGGTAGAAGTTAAAGGGTTAGATGAAACTGTACAAAAAATACAGAAGTGGACCAAAGCCAAACAAACAGGAGTTAAAGATGTTGTTTCATCGACTGCAAAACTAGTAGAAACTGCTCAAAAAAGCAAGGTTGCTTACTTGTCAGGGGAAACGAAAGACAGCATAACAACAGTTACAGAAGACAACGGCTTTACAACGAAGGTTGGACCCCAAAAACCAGACGGTTTCCGAGCACATTGGATTGAATTGGGGACGGTAAACCATCCGGCGCAGCCTTTTGTACGTCCATCTGCAGAGATGAACAGGCCTAAATTTCTTTCCGATCTCACAAAGGAATTTAACAAGCCATGATTGTTTCAATGTGGGACATTCAAGTTGCAATTGATGATAGATTGTACAATGATATTTCTGAAATGGTGACAGGAGTGCATGACGACCCTCCAGACGGTGCCGAGTTCCCTTATGTAAGTTATGGTCCGCCGACAAGCGTTCCATTTGATACAAAGTTATCTGATGGTGCTGATACAACCTTTCAAATTGACATATGGAGCCAGAACGGAACTGCAGAAACATCGGACATTATGAATGCTATACAAGAGTCATTACAAAGTGAACCACTGCCTATGAGCGGTGGTTTTTCTATGTATATGAATCGCCTGGAGTATGCGGATATTATCGACGACCAGGACGGTAAGACCAAACACGGTGTATTACAATACCGAATTATTATTGAGAAGGAGTGATATAGAATGAGAGGTGTAGATTTTTTAATTAATGTAAATACAGGTGACGAGTCTACCCCGGCATATGAACCAATTGCAGCACAACGTGGAGGAACATTCACAAGAGGGTATGACACCATAGATATGACAAGCAAAGACAACAGCGGTTGGGCAGATTCAGACTATGGTAACGGCAACTGGTCCATCAGCGGTGACGGGGTGCTACAAGAATCGGATCCAGCTTTCGAGGCGCTGGATACAGCTTTCTTAAATGCAGAAGTTATATTGGTTCAATTTGAGTTCCCAAATGGTAAAAAATACGAAGGGAAAGCTGTTATTACAGACTTAAGTATTGAAGCACCGCATGATGATGTTGCTACGTATTCCATTGAACTAACAGGAAAAGGGCAATACGAAGAAGTGGACGCAGCATAAGGAGAGGGGGAACCCTCTCTTTTTTAATATAAGGAGGATATTATGCAAGAAATTAAACTAGGCGGTAAGACAAGAAAGTTACGCTTTTCTCACATTGCAATGAAGACTATGGAAGAATATTATAGCATGAGTTTCGCAAAAATTTTTAATGAGGTAGACGTGGAATCTATCGATAATATGGGTGTTATGATTTGGGCGTGCATGCGCCGTTTTGATAAGACGTTGACCATTGATGAGGTAGATGAATGGATTGATGATTCTATTGAAGACGAAGAAACAACATACGAGGAAATAGGGGAAAAGATAAAAACGGTATTTAACAACAGCACTTTAGCTAAACAACAAGGTGGAACAAAAAACAAAAAGGGGGCTTAGATTGGGACCAACGTGAGCGGTGTGCTTACGGTTGGCTTGATTTAAGCCCCTCTGAATTTTGGCACATGACACCGAGAGAGTTTGATTTAAAACTAGACGGATTTATGGAACGCGAAGCGTGGGTGGCTCTCTTAAACAGACGAGCCATGAAAGAAAAGAAAATCAGCATGGATAAGTTACTGGGTCGTGAAAAGAACGTTGATCAAGGTAACGTAGTCTCCATTGAAGAACATAAGAATCTTATCCATGAAATGAAAAATAAATTTGCGAAATAGCTCCGACGAGGGCTATTTTTTTATGCCTTTTAAGGAAAGGTAGGTGAGGAAATGGCAACATTATCGGAAATGAGCGTGAAAATAGGTGCGGAAACATCTGGGTTTGAAAAAGGCATGCAAAACGTATCTAAAAAAATGGATTCTGTAGGAAAAGGTATGAAAAATGTCGGCGGCACTATGACTAAATGGGTATCTGGTCCAATTGCCGGAGCTACCGCAGGATTAGGTGCGTTGGTCACAAAGACGGCGCAAGCTGGGGATGCAGCAGCTAAGAACGCTCAAAAAGTAGGCGTAGGCACAGAAGCTTATCAAGAATATGAATATGCACTTGGACAAGCAGGATTAAGCCAACAAGACACAGAGAAGACTCTAGGCCGTCTTAATACCCGTATTGGTGAAGCTAGAGCAGGAAATGAAAAGTATAGTGATGCTTTAAAAAGATCAGGCGTGAACATGAAAGCATTGAAAGACGGAACACTGTCTACAGATGATGCCATGATGCAGGCAGTCGAAGGTATCAGCCAGATGAGTAACGAACAAGACCGAGCACAGGCGGCAACCGATCTTTTCGGTAAAAAGTTAGGTCGTGAACTTATGCCGGCCATTAATGCCGGAGCAGAGAGCTTACAGAACGGGCGCGATAAAGCACAGGAATTCGGTCATGTGATCGGCGAGGATGCTGCTAAAAAATCAGAAGAATTCAATGACAAAATGGAAGATTTGGGTACTCGTATGAAAGGGTTAGGTCAACAAATTGGCGCACAGTTAATTCCTGTCCTCATGGATCAACTTATTCCAGCGTTTGAAGATAACATTTTACCTATTTTTGAAAAAGTCGGAAATAAAATCCTAGAAATGGTTGAGTGGTTCGCTAATCTTAGCCCATCTATGCAAGGGGTTGTAGCAGGAGGAACAGCATTAGTAGCAGCGCTCGGTCCTATGCTTGTGGTATTCGGGCAAATTGTCAGCTCTATATCATCTCTAACGCCATTATTTTCCGCACTAGGCGCCGTAATAGGTACCGTATCTGCACCAGTTTTAGCGGTGGTTGCCGCAGTTGCCGCGTTATCTGCAGGACTTGTGTATCTCTGGAACACGAATGATGATTTTAGAGATGCTGTTATATCAGCATGGGAGAAGATCAAAGACACGGCGGTACAAATTTGGGAAAACTACATCAAAAATACGCTTTTGTCTTTATGGGGTACCCTTAAATCAGAAGGAAAGGCATTATGGTCAACACTGCAGGATTTTACAGAATCAGCTACAGAGGCGATTTCAAATATCATCGAATGGTTTTCCGGCCAAGCACAGGATATATGGGACAGGTGGGGCAGCAATCTCATGTCAATAGCAGAATCAACCTGGAGCACCATAGAAACGGTGATAGATTCAGCCATTCAAGTTATTTCTAATATTATCCAGTTATCACTAAACCTTATACGTGGGGACTGGGAGTCGTCCTGGGAGAATATAAAGTCGATTGGACAAGCAGTATGGAATGCGCTTTCTTCGATTATAGAAAATGGGATAAACACATCGAAAAAATTCCTAGAAATAGGGCTAGATGCAGCAACATCAATATGGGAAAGTTCCTGGAAATCCGTGTCTTCCTACCTTTCCAAAATATGGAAAAAAATAACTTCTGTTGTACAAAATTCGATTGGTAACGTAAAAAAACGTGTCGATTCAGGAATGAATCAGGCTAAGGAATTTGCAGCGACAGCGCTAAACAATTTATTTTCTGTTTTCCGTGACATTCTAGGAAATATTTGGAGAACGGTGAAACAGAAGTTTGGAAATGACATTGTAACTGCTGTAAGTAATGGGATGACCAATGTTAAACGGACTGCAGAACGACTTTGGAGTCAAGTGCAATCATTCTTTGAAAGAATTAATCTTTTCTCTATCGGTGCAGATATTATCCGAGGACTTGCTGACGGTATCAGTTCAATGGCTGGTGCGGTTATGGACAAGGCCAGAAACATTGCTAGCAACGTTAAAGATACCATTTCAGGGGCATTGGATATAAGATCACCTTCTCGTGTGATGAGGAATGAAGTTGGTAATCAAGTAGGCGCGGGGCTTGTTCTCGGTATGGATGATATGCAAAGAGATATTGAAAAATCAGCTCAAAACATGGCTGATGCAGCAGTACCCTCTGTTAACAACGATGTTTCAAATCTTCCTGCGAGCGGGTCACAAGCTGTCAGTATTAGTTTCCGCGGCATGTTTGAAGGTGCTAATCTATCTGTAAGGGATGAATATGACATCGAAGCGATATCTGTAGGGTTAGGAAATCAAGTAGCACACCAAATGAGGTTAGGAGGGGTGAAGGGATGATTATAGTAGAACAATCCGACGGGGTACAATACGACTTAGAAAAGATCGGGTTGCGCGGTCTAGAACTAATTGTCGGTTCGCCCTCTCCCACTCATGAACAAGAAACCATACAAGGGCGAGACGGGTTCATTGACATGGGTACGACATACGGAGGGCGTACTTTAACAGGGCGTTTTCATATAAAAGGAAAAGATGCAGAAGGATACCACCGTTACAAACATGCCGTATACCGTCTTTTTAATGGTAAAACGTATTTTTATCTCATTAACAAGAAAGACCCTAATAAACGGTGGCGTGTGAAAACAAACGGAGCTTACACACCAGAGAGAGCAAATACCACTACAGCTATTATTGAAATAGAGTTTATTTCTGATTCTCCCTATGCAGAATCAAGAGGAACAACGCTGGGACCAATTGAAACGGACGAAACCTACCAAATCACAGCCGATTACTCTGATCAGCCGATCAAATACACATTCACAGAAACGTCTTTTTCTGTATGGAACGATAGCGATATTGCCATTGATCCGCGCGAACATTACCTTGTAATTGAGTATGAGGGAGAATCCACCGATTTAACGATCACGAACACAACAACAGGAGAGGAATGGAGTTATACCGGTTCCAGCGGCAGTAACGATACGATCACACTAGACGGAATACGCAGCCTTAAAAACAACTTAACCATTTTTAGTGACACCAATCGTAAGCTGATCACGCTTGATGAGGGGTGGAACGACTTTGAACTGTCCGGCACATCGGGCAGTTTTTCTATTTCCTTTGATTTTCGATTTCTTTATATATAGGAGGTGGATGGTTTGGATACACAAAAGAAAATAACGGTAGTCGTTGATTTGAAAAGAAACGGTTTTGTTCAAAAACCAATGTTTATTCAGAATGACACGAATATCATTGAGTTCCAGGTGCAAGAAAACGGGGAAGATGCTGATGTTAGTAGTTTAGGCGAAATTATCACGAACTACAGAAGGCCAGATAAAGAAATAATATCACATGTACTGTCTGTTGAAGACGGGGTAATCCCTTACGAAATTGGCACAAAAGAGATGGAAGTTGCTGGCGAAGGGGATTTGGAAATACAGTTTTACAACGGAGATAGCACAGAACGCATATCCACAAAACAGATGAAAGTCAAAGTTTTAGAAGAAATTGGATCAGAAGAAATAGCGGACGAAGAGGAAGAAGAGACATTCTTGCAAGAAGTTTTAATTGCTGCAAGTGAAGCGAAGAAGGACAGCGCGAAACCATTAGCAGTAGAGACAAGAACATCTGACCCCTCCGATCTGTACGACGGGCGCATGTGGTTGCGGAGTGATTTATAAATGAAGTTTATATGCGATATATGTCACTTTGATAAGTTTTTGCCCCTTTCAGAAGTGAGTGTGATGGAAATAGGAGGTTCGTATCAACTGTCCAAGATGAGATCAACAGGGACAACTTGGAAATGCGGACGCTGTGGTGAAATTTACGGTCCAGAAGTAAACATGAAAGAACAGAAGGTGATTCGAAATGCCTAACGTATTTATAGGTGGCGGTATGCCGATGCAAAGCTACTCTACTCCAACGTCCTACACAAAAACAGGAGAATTGCGAACAAAGAATCAAACCATTCCTCTAACAAATGAAGCAGCTGCTGACCAACTAAAAATACGCAATAAAGGGCGAAACATGGGTATCAGATTAGTTGATCCAAGCGATTCAAAAGCATCTGCTATACGAATATATAATGGTTCAACACGTAGCTTGGCAGATGATTTAGGTATATAAAGGAGGGATAACATGGCTATTTTAATTACAGACGAAGATGGAAATTTTGTACCGCAGCATTTAACGGAAGATGGGAGTGCTTTTGAAGAAAATAAAGGAATAGACGGCGCTCAATTTGTTCACGTAACTGGGAGTATTGTTGAAGAAGGGAAAATTGAAAATGAAACAATCGGAGCTGGGTCTACTTTAATTATTCCAGTTAATTTTAGCCAATTCACATGTGGTTTTGGTATGCGTGGAGAGTCCGATTTTAAAGGTGCTGACTATGATGTTTACTACAGGTCAGCAATGTTCGGGTCTGCCAATGGCAAATCAGACTATCTAGGTAAAACGTTGATATCTAACGGGACAGTCACTGACAATTCCGAGGTTAATAAAGTTGAGGACATGTTAGTATTCGGAGATACGCAACTAGATGGAAGAAATGTTAATTTAGTTTTTCACACTTTGACTGGGGCAGGAGAAATAAGAGTAATTAACAATGATTCTACTGATATAACAATTGACCATTTAACAATTGTTAGTTTTGGGAGGTAATTAAATGGAAAACTTTGACGATTTAAAGATAAATAGAGATAACGGTGTTTACGTAAATTTAAACACTGAAAATAGCATCCGAAAAATTGCTTCTATCGAAAAAGTCGAATCAGAGATTAAAGAAGACGGCACAACACCTTTTTGGGAAAGTCAATTAAAAAAATGGAAAGATGAAGGTAGAATTTAATTACTAAACTATCTACTTGATATATTTTAAAAATTTTGTTTACCATACTTCATTCAATGAGTATTAAAAAAAGGAAGTCAGCTCTTGCATATCGAAAAATCTGTAAGAGAGGTGATTAGGGGTGTTGTTAGAACAAAACGTAAACTTGGCAATTCATTGGTGGGAAAACGAAAATTTAAATTCATCAAACAATAATAATATAAAAACTACGATTCCTTGGCTATTTAAGACTGGTGGAGCGTTGTTTAAATCTATAAGATATCTTACAACTGGAGAAATTGAAAATGTTACATCAATACAGATGGCGGGCGAAAATAATGTTGTGATCAATTTAGAAATTTCACCCTCCGAATATTTTCAACTTAGAGGTATATTAGCGATGACAGCAGATTTGTATAGAATTTCAACTGCTTTAGGGAAACAGGACACTGGAAAATTAAAAACGCACTTAAACAAGGTAAAAAGATATTCAAACAAGTTCAGGGATTTAAGAAATTTCTTTGAACATATAGATAGCAGGTTAATTAATCTGGACCAACATGGCATATCAGGAGAAACAACAACAGATTGTGGGATTCATTACAGCCCTGATACGAAAAACTGTTTTCATTTAGTGTTTGATGGAACAAGTTTTCATTTTTCTGATGAGAAAAAAGCCAAAAAAAGGTCATTCACTACTAAAAATTTTATACCAATATTTGAGGGTTTGGAAGGATTATATGATGAGATAACAAGCCATAAAATACACGAAACAAAATATCCGAGATTTACAGACTACTATAATTACAATAATTTATAGTAACTACATGTTATATAGTTTTATGACCAAGGCTGTCCATTAAGGGCAGCCTTTTTAAGTGAGGTGATTACATGATAGTTACCGATTTAGAAGGCAATACAGAACGGCTCGCAGACTATCAGATCGAGCGAAAACGCAAGGTGAATAGCGAACACTCGCTGACCATTACCCTTTACAAAACAAAACGGAACGAGCACTCTTTTGATCTTGCTGTGGAAGAAGCACTGATCGAGTACGATGATCGAGAATACCGTATCAAGAAGGTTATAGACCGTACACATGGTCGAATACCTATTAAAGTGCTGCAAGCTGATCTGACATTTTTTGACCTGGTGGATGAATACCAATATGATACCATTTCCGGGAGTAATCCTATTCAAGATTATCTTGACCATGCTCTTGAGGGTACAGATTATACCTACGAAGTCATTGATTCGTTTAACAGTGAAAGAGCCCAAAATTTTGGTGAAGATACCGCGCTGGCACTTGTACAGGATATATTAAACCGTTTTGGGGCTGAGATAGAAATTGACGGTACGCATTTACGCTTCTATCAGCAAATCGGGCGAAAGACAGACATTCAGTTTCGGTACAAGCACAATATCAAGACGATTGAACGCGAAGTTGATACTTCTAATTTAAGCACATATATCAAAGGTTTTGGCGGCGAACAAAACGATGATGGAACGTATCCAATTGAAGAGGAATACACGTCAGATATGGCAGATGTCTATGGCATACGCCATGCTCCACCTGTTTATGATGAACGTTTTACTACATCTGAAGGAATGCAAGAACACCTGGAAAACATCATCGAAGATACACCAAAAATCAAATTTAAAATAGAAGCCGTTGAACTCTTACATGCCGGTGTTGACACAGAACAATTAGAAATCGGGGACGAACTCTTTGTTATATACGAACCTTTAGACATTGACATTACAGCACGCGTGATCGAGATTACCGATTATCCGGAACAAAACCGTTCTGCTGTATTTACCCTATCTAATTTTGAAAACAACGTCACACAAGACATAGCGGACTTTAACCGTACGAAACAGCAAATGGACAGCATTTTTGAAGGTAGAACAACGTTGCCGTATAATGTGCTGGATTCTGCTGTGAAAAATGCAACAGAAGCACTCACAGAAGCTGAAACAGAGTTAAATTTTGAAGATGGAATACAGGCAATAGATCCGGACGATCCTAACCGTGTTGTTGTATTTAATTCAGCAGGGATGGGGATTAGCGACGATGGCGGGGCATCCTTTTCAGAAGCTATCACAGCAGACGGATTCGTGCTATCAGCCGGGGCAATAGGACAGCTAGCTGCAAATAATATCAGAGTGGGTGCTGATACAACGTATGAAGATGACAATTATAATCCTTCCATAAAAAAAAGGGTATTTGTGAATGAACCAACCACACCTTATGATGAAGGCGATTTATGGGCAGACGGACAAACGTTGCACCGAAGCACAGTGACAAGATCAGTCGAAGAAAGTTTCGATGAATCGGATTGGGATAAGGTTGGCGATGTGACAGAATTAAACACCGCATATGACACACAACGGGTAGATGGCGAAGATGCTAATACTGTCAAAGATAATGCAAAGAATGCCAGTGACCAAGTGGAAGATTGGAAATATACCGGAACAACACTAATTGATGGTGGTAACATCTATGCCGATACGTTAGCTGCTATTACAGCAACATTAGGTAGTGTTTACTCTGGTTTTATTGAAGGGTCTACTTTTAGAACTAGCGAAGATGCCCCTTATACTCTGATTGAAAGCGACGGGAAAATCGTTTCAGCTTCTAGCGACACACCTGTTTCTGACGGTGGTGATGGAGCAATAGGTATTTCTATTGATCCAGAAGTTTTCAGTGATGATCCATTTATTACATTTCATGCATTTGCAAATGGCGACAGTTTTGATGGTTCTGGTGATGCTTTCATAAGGCTTTACGGGGATACTTCTGATCCAGATTTCGACCCCGTTTTGCGTGTTACGTCTTGGGATCAACTCCAATTATCATCAGCTATTGATGATTATGATGGGATAAGAATGATGGGCAGTGTTAATGTTGATGATGACTTTAGTGTAGACGGATCGAAAAATGCAATTGTCCCTTCGTCTATAGGTGATATTCTCATTAATGCTTACGAAACGGCTGAATATTATTTTGGAGATATTGGAAGGGCTGAGGTGGTTGAGGGGGCTTGCACGATTGAAATAGATCCTCTATTCAAAGAGACAGTAAACACTGATATAGATTATGAAGTCTTTCTCACACCTAGAGGGAAAGGCTTAATTTATGTTGCTGATCAAGATGCAAACAGCTTTACGGTTGAAGGGGATGATATTCCTTTCTCCTATGAAATAAAAGCAAAACGCAAAGGGTATGAAGATGTTCGTTTAGAATCTGCCGGAGGTAATTCTAGTGAATAAAATTAGAATGTTATTTAAAAATGCAGATGGAAAAACAGAAATTAAACACGTTACAGTAGAAGAAAAATTAAGCATTGAAAAAGAACGTAAGATTGAAAGAAGAATGCAAAGGTTGAAAAGAAAAAAAGACAAAATCAGAGATAAAAAAGAAGAATTGCAAAAAGAATTTAAAAAAGAATCTAAAACAATGCAAAAGAGACTTGATGATTTTAAAGATAAAAATAAAGAAATTAAAGAAAAGTACAAGATAAACTACAAGAAAAAGAAACATATACCAGGAGAGATTGGAAGTAACTGAATCCGAACACAAGAGGGATTTATCAATAAATAAGGAGAGGTAATATGATGGAAACAAGTATGAAGACGATGGCTGCAGGAGGAACAGCGATCGTTTCTTTCTTATGGGGGGAATGGTCGGTGTTGCTCAATGTTCTTTTAGCATTAGTTGCAATTGATTATATTACGGGATTGGCTGCTGCATATAAAGAAGGAGAGCTGAATAGTAGAACGGGCCTTTTTGGAATTGCCAAGAAGGCTTTTATTTTTGTCATTATAGCTGTTGGAAATTTAATCGATGTTGTTTTGGTTGAAACTGGAACCAGAGAGGAGCCAGTAATCTTCACTGCAGTGATTGTGTTTTATGTGGTAAATGAAGCCATAAGCATCACAGAGAATGCTGGACGAATGAATATGCCTCTTCCGGAAAAATTGTTATCTGCTATTAAGGTGCTGAGAAGTAAAAGCGACAAAGAAAACGATAAGGATAGGAGTGCCTAACCATGATGGTTTCCCTTTCAAAATTAAAAGACCGCAGCATCCGAAATATGGGAGATGTTCATCCAACCGTTAAAAATAAAGCTTTGCAAATGATTGAAAAAGCATACAAGGAGGGCATTTATGCTCAAATCTCTTCTGGGTATCGTTCTAACAAAGAGCAGCAACGACTTTATAATAAGGGGAGAACCACCTCCGGAAACGTGGTAACAAACGCTAAGCCTGGTCAATCTGTACACAATTATGGATTGGCCATTGATTTTTTCTTAGTTTCGGAGGATGGAAATCAAGCATTATGGACCGTGAACAAAGAATGGCACAGAGTAGCAGCTATTGCAAAGTCTCTTGGTTTCAGTTGGGGCGGGGATTGGACGAGCTTTAAGGATTATCCTCATTTAGAGTTGACAGGCGGTTTATCTTGGCGTGATCTAAAAGCAGGCAAATGTCCGACGCATCTATTACAAGATGTTTCCTCTTCTACAAAGGATGGAATATTAGAACGCGGCGACAACGGTTCAAAAGTGAAGCAGCTGCAGGAAGATCTGCTTGAAGCAGGGGAGAAATTACCTCGTTATGGTGCAGATGGCGATTATGGCCAAGAAACAGAGGAAGCAGTGAAAGCATTTCAAGCTCGATATGGTTTAGAAGTAGACGGTATTGCTGGGCCTAAGACTATGGAAAAACTAAAGGAGGTATTAAAAGACATGGCAGAACAGAAGCCAAGTAACGGACATGAAAAGAATTGGGAATGGGCAGAAGAGAAAGGTCTTTTTAACGGTAAGGATCCGCGTAAGCCAGTTACCCGAGAGCAAATGGCCACCGTATTGAAGCGTTATGATGAAATGAAACAATAAGCAGGGTTTATTCCCTGCTTTCTTCCCTCTTCTCCCATATCTCCTGCATACTCATATCTAATTCTTCTAATATCCGATACGTTACATCAAAACTAGGTACACTATGATTATTGATAATATTACTCATCGCAGACTTGCTTATGTTGACGCGCTTTGCAAATTCTCCTATTCTCCATTCTTTTTCTGCGAGGATTACCCTTAACCTACATTTATACCCTGTCATATCACATCACCTAATCTATATTTCTTGGTACATTCTTTTTATCCTTCTTAAAGGTATTCCCGTATTTTAAAACTTTTTTATGTGGACAAATTCTAAAAGACAAGCAATTCGGCATATTCTTTATCAAATACCGTCGCAGAAGCAAGAAAGGTATGACGGATTTGTTGATATATCAGCGTTTGTCGGCAGAAAAGAACGTTCGTTTCTTCCGCAACTATATATTCTATATATACATGATTGGTGGTGTTGATTTGATATTAGAGATCAGTTCATCTTTTGTCGCCGGGGGCGTGTTAGCTTTTGCACATTTAAATAAAAATTTATCTTTTAATGATGCACAAAAAATCCAACGCATTTTCGCAAATTCTAATTTGAATGTGAAGGAAAATGGAAAACAAAAAACGATACGCCTGTACAGGAAAAGGAAAATAAAAGGAGGGATGGAATATGTATTTCAACTTCCGTATGGCCTGTCTGTGAAGGACGTAGAAGCGCACAAGCATGTATTAGAGGACGGGTTGAATACGAAGCAAATTGTTTCTTTTGAAGATTTAAAGCAGCTGCAGCTAAACAAAGACATTCTGAAACAAATCAAAGACCTATTCCATCCAAAAGGTACACGAAAGGAAGTGGAGTTTGCTTTTGACGGTATGCTAAAAATAAAAGTATATGAAGAACCGTTAACCGATAATCTGCCGTGGGATGAGAGTATGAAGGCTAAAGGGTGGGAAGTGCCAGTAGGAGTGAATCGTAAAAGGATGATTTATCATGATTTTGATAAACGTCCTCATATGGTTGTTGCTGGGGCTACAGGTTTTGGTAAATCCCAATATTTAAAGATGCTCGTCACATCATTAATCCTGTCACAATCAGATAATGTGACTTTTTCTCTTATTGACTTAAAAGACGGTGCCGCCTTCCAGCGTTTTAAAGATGCTAATCAAGTAAAACACGTTGCTCGAGATCCAAAGGAAGCTAAAGAAGTATTAGAGCAGGTGCAACAGAACATGAGCGTTAAATTAAAAGAAGTAGTGGATGCAGGATATGAAGATGTAAAAGAGGCCGGAGAAAAGAAACGGCACTTCGTAGTGATAGATGAAGCTGCAGACCTTGATGGAAAATCGCTCGAATTGACAATAGATTTAGTTCGTAGAGGAAGAGGGGCAGGGTTGAGAGTTATATATTGTACCCAATATCCAACAAATGAAACGTTACCTAGTCAAATACGACCTAATATAGGAGGGAGAGTGTGTTTTATCCTTGAAACCAACCGGCAAAGTTTAGCCGTATTGGATAAGGGAGGGGCAGAAGAATTACCAGAGATACCAGGCAGAGCGATATATAAGCGTGTGAAAGAAGAAGTCGTGCAATGCCCTTATATGACCAATGACACGATAAAAGAAAAGATTGGCCCTCATATCAACATCAGAGGGAGGGGAGAACGTGAACAATCTGGCCATAAAGGAACAGAGGACAGAGAATATTCTTTTGAGTTTACGTCGGCTTGATTATCTCACGAGAGCGCAAATTCAGAGAATCCATAATTTAAAAAGTGACCGTAATGCTAATCGTGTATTAAATTCTATGAGTGATTATTTATGCTCGTTTCGGCACGGACTACAGAAGGTGTATTATCTGAACAAAAACGGCAGAGAAAGAATAGGCGCGGAGGTAGTACGGAAAAGAACGACAAACGTACAACATTTTTTGTTACGAAATCAGCTTTATATTATGATGGGTTGCCCCTCGTCTTGGGAGAATGAAATACGTGTCACATTAGGAAATACTTCGATTGTGTGCGACGCAAAATTTGACTATCAGAACATACCGTGCTTTGTGGAAGTGGACTGTTCTCAATCCATGCAAAAAAATGAACAAAAAATAGAGAAGTACAGAACGTTCTATCAGAACGAGCGTTTTAATTTAATATGGATCACCGAATTACAGAGTCGCCATCCAAAACTGGAGAGATTATGTGAAGGATTGTCTGCTGCTGTTTATACGGCAGGACAGATTAAATAGGAGGGTTTCTCATGAAAGTGAAAACAGTAGGTACGGTAAGCGAGTTTTTGCACCCTCAGCCAAAAAGAAAGAAGCGCTTCTCATCCGTCACCGTTCCATTATTACTGGCTGGAGGGGCAACGCCTGCCTATGCACAAGAAGCCGTAACCGTCAGCGTGAACGGCAAAGTAAAAGAAAAGATTGTTTCTGCCTTTGATCCTCTGGTGGATCTTATCACACAATTATCCTACCCTGTC
The DNA here is from genome assembly GCF_009765375.1 of Alteribacillus sp. YIM 98480. GTDB lineage: Bacteria > Bacillota > Bacilli > Bacillales > Marinococcaceae > Alteribacillus. Next base: position 2,928 of record NZ_VTOK01000027.1, on the reverse strand, counting down.
GCAGCTGTCATGGTTACGGGCGGAGCTTTACTTGTCATGATTGGCCTAAAGGAAAAAGGATATTCCACGATTCAGACAGCTTCAATCGGATTTATCCTTGTTCAGATGTCACCATTATTATTAGAGCTATTATTCGGTATTGGGGAAGCAGTATAAAAAGTAAGAAAATCTCCAAAAGTGATTGAAATATTATACGCTTGATTTAAAATTGGTCTAGTGAGTAAAAATACACAGGAGGAAAGTAACGTGGAATTAGAAGAAGTATCAACGACTGTTTTGTCAGAATCTTACGAGAAAGCAAAAGAATTGGACCTTGATGAAGATTTTATCAACCTTCTAAAAGAAGCATTGGACGCTCAATTTGTACATCAGTAATATATCATCACAAATAATAAGATAGCGACGAAAAATTCGTTGCTATTTTTTTAATTCTTTTGTAGGACTTTAGTAATCAATATTGAACTATAAAGAGGGAGGTGATAACCATTGGTGAAAGAGGTTGTTAATAACCAGGATCTTCATATGATCAAAGCTAAAAACAGTGAACAGTTACAAACCGAATTGTACAAAGTTCTTGATTTTTATCGAAATAACGGAATAGAATTTGCACTAATAAGCCAGGTGAAACCAGTAAATGATTATGAATTTATTGTAATTATAGATACAACGGAAGAGCAGCTAAGTTAATGCGCTGCCCTGCTAATGTCTGAAATGCTATCGAACTTAATGTAAAGTACTTCATCCTCAGATTTTACGTGAAACTGCTTTTGGTTCATGTTTACGTAATGACAAAAACCGGTAACATCGTAAAAATAACCATCCTTCCAATAAGTAAAAGTCAGCTTTTCATTTTCTCTCATCGCTTCACCAAGTAACCACTCAAACTCTTGCCACTGTTGTTCATCAAGCAATGGTTTCTTAGCTTTCTTTTGATCTTTCTGATGCTTTAACCATAACTCTCTTTGCTCAGGTAGTATCATTCTCATGCTTTCCCAGCGTAAATTCGATCCAGGTGTCATTTTATTAGCCATTTGGTCTCCCTCCTATACTAATTATAATACGAACAAACATTCCCTTTTAGTCTTGTAATGAAACAAATGTTCGTATAAAATGGAAGAAAAGTGATGAGGTGGTTGTATGACAAAGCGTCAGCGTGAAGTATATAAAGTTATCTGTGATTACATGGTAGATAATAACTATCCACCAACGTTTAGGGAGTTACAATCGTTAATTGGAGTGAAATCTGTCTCAACGGTATATTCGTTTCTTAAAGTATTGAAAAGGAAGGGTTATGTTACATGGGAAGAGTCCAGACCAAGAACACTCAGAGTATTAAAGAGAACAGCATAAACGATTATGTTTTAAAAGAGGTTCTGAAAGATAAACAGCCGGTCCAGATTATATATGAAGACTAAAAGGGAAATATTGTTTCAACGCAGTGTGATTGTACATCAAATCAATGAGGGGTTTCATCGTTTGATCTCACAATAAGAAGGGAATAAGAAATTTTTATAGAAATAATATATTATCAATGTTAGAAATTAAGTTGATTTATTAAAACTGATTGTACACTCTTCCGATAAAAAGTGTATAGTGTAATTAAGTATAAAAATAAAGAGGAGGTGGTAATGTGGAAAATATCATTAATTCTGGAGATCGAAAAAAATCTTTAAGTGGTTGGTTGTTAGACCACCACAATAGAGAATTTTATTCTAATTTAAAATTACAGAAATTTCTTTTCTTTTACGAAGTCCTTTCTGAACTTGAAGAAGGTTACTCTGACTTTTATAAACTTAAGGGGTATGAAAAAGGACCTGTTTTTAGCCATGTGTATGGTGACCACGTTTATCGTACAGATAAATTTGCTTCAGCAGCTTACCAAAGTTACCACAGAAACAAAGGTCTGATTGTCGAGAATCGGGCTAAACTGTCGGGGTTCTTATGTCGGATTTTAAATGATGAAGAATTATCAGATCTAACGCACGAATTTAACATTTGGGCAAATAAAGAAGATGAAATTTTAAATAAGAAAGTTAGTCATCTTGATTTAGATAAAGAGGATTTAAATAACGATGATTTAGGTCTAATGGCCAGCTTAAAACAGATGTACCCTCCTGACCTTATTGAATCCCATAGCGTTATAAGCCTTGCCAATAATAATTTTTTGGTAAATAATAATGATTTATCAAAAATGGAACAAATAGAGCAAAATAAGGGCACCCAATTTTTAAAGGTTCTGCAAGATCTTGATGGTGAAGAATCACTAATTAATCCTGTTTTTTTAGAATTATCAGATGAAGGAGTTTTACTTGTTGATTAATAAAAAAAACGTAGTGAGAATGAAAGTACCTTTCCCAGGTATTAATTCAGCGTTGGCCCAAAGCTCACATATGTATATATGTATGAGGGAAGGGTCTGACAAAAAGTTTATAAAATGCCAGACCCAAAAACCTCAACATTTACATAAGAAGAAAAGACCATATTGTTACGTTAGCGAAAGCGCGGATGTATCTAGAAATCCTTTTAAAAATACAACAATAATTGATTGTGACAAAGAATTTCTGTTAAGCAATTTAGTAATCGATAGAGATTTAATTACTACTAGAAGGCCAGACGTATGCGAAGAATTATTTATTGAAGTGAAAAGTAAATCTGATGAAAATTCTGATTTGGAGTTTGAAGATATAGATCCGGATGATATATGTAGTGTAAATGAAAAAATCAAAAAAATTAATTAATGTTATACATAAAGTATTTAAAGCGAGGGATTAGTTCCCTGGCTTTTTTAATGGGGTAGAATTCATCATCTGCCCTGTTTTATGACTTAATATTCTAGATTATTTATAATGTTGACCATTTGTTGACCGAATCCGTCAACAATGTTCATATTTGGTCCGATTTAATCATAAAGATGTTTCAAAAAACCTT
>NZ_VTOK01000026.1 GCF_009765375.1 Alteribacillus sp. YIM 98480 | reverse complement strand
TTTCATTCAATTTTCAAAGGACAACTTGGCGCTGTCTTTCAAAGCGACAAGTAATATCATAACAAGTTACCAAAACAATGTCAACAACTTTTTGTTATTTTTTGTGGTGGGCCTGAGTGGACTTGAACCACCGACCTCACGCTTATCAGGCGTGCGCTCTGACCAACTGAGCTACAGGCCCAAGTTATTTCTTTTTTACATTGAAGCATAAAAAAAGAACTGTTGCTCCATATTTAATTATAGAAGAAATAAAATGGAGCGGGTGATGGGAATCGAACCCACGACATCAGCTTGGAAGGCTGAGGTTTTACCACTAAACTACACCCGCGTGTAATGGTCGGGAAGACAGGATTCGAACCTGCGGCCCCTTGGTCCCAAACCAAGTGCTCTGCCAAGCTGAGCTACTTCCCGTTTATTTAATAACTGACATTTATCAATTCTTTTGTTGTTAATTCAATAGGAACTAATTATCTATTATACTACTTAATATCCTGATTTGCAATAATGAATTTAGATGTTTTAAAATGGCGCGCCCGAGAGGAGTCGAACCCCTAACCTTCTGATCCGTAGTCAGACGCTCTATCCAATTGAGCTACGGGCGCATATTTAATGGTGCGGTCGAGAGGACTTGAACCTCCACGGGATTAACTCCCACTAGGCCCTCAACCTAGCGCGTCTGCCATTCCGCCACGACCGCGCAGACCAATTGTTTTTAAAATAAAATGGTGCGGGTGGAGGGACTTGAACCCCCACGTCAGAGACACTAGATCCTAAGTCTAGCGCGTCTGCCAATTCCGCCACACCCGCATGTTGATGGCTGGGCCAGCTGGATTCGAACCAGCGCATCACGGAATCAAAATCCGTTGCCTTACCGCTTGGCTATGGCCCATCAATATTTGTTGTTATTTTATTATAAGTGGCGGGCCTGACGGGAATCGAACCCGCGATCTCCTGCGTGACAGGCAGGCATGTTAACCGCTACACCACAGGCCCTTTTTTGAATAATAATCTGCGAATCTCTTCGTCAGCTGCTCTCGTTCTGTCAGTCACGTACTTTTGTACGCTCCTTCCTTCTCTCCTTTGCTTCCTCGACCTTCTTGATTCTTATTCAAAAAGGCGATTGCTTCAAAGGCGAATCTCTTCGTCAGCTGCTGTCGTTCAGTCAGCCACGTACTTTTGTACGCTTCTGTTTCAAAAGAAAGAATTATTGCGTTAAGACCATTGTTATCAATGGAAGTGGTGGAGGGTGACGGGATCGAACCGCCGACCCCCTGCTTGTAAGGCAGATGCTCTCCCAGCTGAGCTAACCCTCCGTATTGGTGACCCGTAGGGGATTCGAACCCCTGTTACCGCCGTGAAAGGGCGGTGTCTTAACCACTTGACCAACGGGCCGATTTAATCATGGCGGAGAAGGAGGGATTTGAACCCTCGCGCCGCTTACACGACCTACTCCCTTAGCAGGGGAGCCCCTTCAGCCACTTGGGTACTTCTCCTAATGGCTCCACAGGCAGGATTCGAACCTGCGACCGATCGGTTAACAGCCGATAGCTCTACCACTGAGCTACTGTGGAATATTTTTAATAAGTATTTTTTGTTTTTTTCTGCTGTTTTTCAGCGACAATGTATATTGTAACGAATCATCAATGGCGTGTCAACAAGTTTTTTCTTTTTTTTTGACGCGTTTATCCGTTGTTTGTGGTGTGTCGTCTCAAGCGACTTTTATAATGTAACACAGGCTGCAAAAAATGGTCAAGCGGTTTTTTATATTTTTTTTATTTCTCCCTTACATTTTCCACACACGTACTTAGATGTATCCATTTTTCGGTATCTGCTATACTGCGTGCCACAAGCCATACACTGATAAAAGTGGACTTTTTTATTTCTATTTTTCGTTCCTGGGATTCCCTGACAATGTCTTGCTCCGCCGACTTTCTTTAACAATTGTTTAAAGTCTTGATCCCGGTGCTTATATCCTTTTCCTTCAATATGTAAATGGTAATGGCAAAGTTCATGTTTGATTATTGAAATCAGTTCTTTTTTTCCAAACCATTCGTAATGTTTAGGATTGATCTCAATATTATGGGAAGTTAATAAATAACGCCCTCCTGTTGTTCGTAAGCGTTTATTAAACCACGCTTCATGCTTAAAAGGCTTCCCGAAAAACGTTTGCGAAATTTCTTTTGTAAGCTGGTTCAATTCCTTGTCCTGCATTTCTAAACTTGCCCCTTTTTTTGTAAACTCTGACAAACTGTAAAGCATATACTAATGTTACCAAACGATATATTTTTTCGCTTGAATTTTATAAACCATACAGGAGGTTATGCGGAATGCCTGGCTGGTTCATGCGGCAGCTCGAAAAAGCATTTCTTGAAAAAAACCGTCAGGAGATCCGGGTACTCAACCAATGCTGGTTCGATTACCAATTAAAACAAAAAAAAGCTGGCCGTTAAACATTTCCCGGCCAGTTTTTTTATACGTTAAGACAAAGATGTGAGTAACGATATATCATCGAAAGAATGAAATACATTAATTTTCATAAAAGACTAAAGCCTGCCGCCATTTGAACTTGGGGCAAGCCAATTTTGTCTAAAATTACGTTGTTTGTTTTTCCGGTTGAATCATCGTTAACGCAATTCTTCCTTTTTTTACATCTACCTCATCTACCCATACATTTACTACATCACCAACAGCAACTTCTTCCATTGGATGTTTGATAAAACGTGATGCCAATTTAGAAATATGCACAAGTCCGTCTTGTTTAACACCTATGTCGATAAATGCTCCAAAATCAACAACATTTCTAACCGTTCCTTGAAGTTCCATTCCCTTTTCCAAGTCCTCCATTTTCATGATTCCTTTTTTTAGAACTGGAAGTGGTAATTTGTCTCTCGGATCTCTATTCGGCCGTTTTAAATCTTCCACAATGTCTCGAAGAGTCGGCACCCCTACATTTAGTTTTTCGGCAGTATCTTCTATATTTATTTTATCTAACTTTTCTGTAATGGATGGGTCACCTGCTTCATTTGCTTGGGCACCAATTATGTTTAAAAGCTTTAGTGCTGCATCGTAACTTTCCGGATGAATTGCGGTTCGATCTAATGGTTCTTTGCCGTCAGGAATTCGCAAAAATCCTGCTGCCTGCTCATACGTTTTTGCTCCTAGTCGCGGAACTTTTTGTAGTTCTTTACGCGAATAAAACATTCCTTGTTCATCTCTTGCTTTTATGATGTTATTTGCTACTGCTTTTGATAATCCAGCTACATACTGCAGCAAGCTTGACGACGCACTGTTTACATTAACCCCCACTTGGTTAACTGCTGTTTCTACTACAAATCTCAATGAATCATTTAGTTTCGATTGAGATACATCGTGTTGATACTGCCCTACCCCCACTGATTTTGGATCAATTTTCACCAGCTCAGCTAATGGATCTTGAAGGCGCCTTGCAATAGAAACAGCACTTCTTTCTTCAACTTCTAAATCGGGAAATTCTTCACGTCCCAAAGTCGATGCAGAATACACACTTGCTCCCGCTTCACTTATAATAAGATATGAAACGTCTTCTTTAAGCTCAGGAATGACTTCCGCTATAAATTCTTCTGTTTCTCTAGACGCTGTTCCATTTCCTATCACGATTATTTTAATCGGGTATTTTTCCAGCAGCTTTTTTATTAAAGCTTTTGATTTTTCTACCTCTTTTTTTGGAGGTACTGGATACATCACGTCTGTATCGAGTAATTTTCCTGTTTCGTTAATAACAGCAAGCTTACAGCCTGTACGGTAAGCAGGGTCTACCCCAAGAACGACTTTCCCCTTAACAGGAGGCTGCAGCAACAGATTCCTAAGGTTTTCGGAAAAAATATGAATAGCCTGTTCCTCCGCTTTTTCTGTTAATTCCTTGCGAAGTTCCCTTTCGATAGCTGGAGCAACCAATCGTTTATATGCGTCTTCATATGATTCTTCTAAGTAAGCTACTGATGGAGAACCAAACCGTTTAATAACATGCTTTTCAAGGAAGGAATGTATTGCATCTTCTTTTGTTTGGATTGAAACTTTTAGTATACCTTCTTTTTCTCCGCGATTCATCGCAAGAACTCGGTGAGAAGGAACGTTTTTAAGCGGTTCTTCATATTCATAATACATTTCATAAATGCCTTGAGTATCTTCTTGATTTTTTTTCTTTACAGATGATATATATCCGTTTTGAAATGTCATTGTTCTAATTTTCTTTCTAACATCCGGGTCGTCTGCTATCCATTCAGCAATAATATCCATTGCACCTTGCAAGGCCTGATCCTTCGTCTCAACCTCTTTTTCTTCTGACACATAGCTGTTCGCTTCTGCTTCCATGTCTCCCTCTCGAGGCTGAGAAAAAATATGGGAGGCCAGCGGTTCCAACCCTTTTTCTTTGGCTGTTGTTGCCCTTGTTCTTCGTTTTTGACGATACGGCCGGTACAAATCTTCTACTTCTTGTAATTTATTTGCAGACTCAATTGATAGGGCTAACGATTCTGTCAATTTTCCCTGCTCATCAATCAGACGCAGTACTTCTTGTTTTCTTACATTCAATTGTTTTCCATATTCCCAAGACTCCTGAACAGCTCGAATTTGTACTTCATCAGCACCACCGCTTTGTTCTTTTCTGTACCTTGCAATAAACGGAACGGTATTTCCTTCCTCGAGCAAATGTATAATATTTTTAACTGATCTCGTTTTTAATTTTAGATCTTTTGTTATATTTTCGATGAGAATTTCTTCATTCTTAGCTTTTACTTCCATCACACAACGAACTCCTTTTTGTATTTTTTATGTATCGCACAAATCAGTTTGCATAAATTTCTTTTTACTATATCATACGCACATTTCTAAGACAGGCTCAACTATTAGAAGATATTAGGAAAACTTGGCTTGCCGCCAAATACCAAATGGCAGAAGCCGTAATTATGCTTATACAAAATAAAATAAGAGCCTCTGATACGGGCTCTTACGTGATAAAACCAGCTATTATTGTTGTGTCATCATCATAATTTTTAGCTTTTTTTGACAAGTGTTGTATAGAGCATTCAGGAGACCTGGATGTTTTAATCCATTGCTGGTCGGCCTGCGAAATCTTAATGCCATCCGAATGTAATAAAAATTGAAAACCTTTGCGAAATGGAAAATGAGCTAATCTGTACTGAAATTTACGGCCTGACATATATCCTGGTGCGGGAATCGGACGAGAAGCTTCTCCCTTCTCAGAGATCAAATAAGTTCCTATATTGCCAATGTTTCCGTATACTATTTCGTTTGCAGAAAAATAGGCTTTTAGTATGGTGATTACTACCCCTCGTTCTTGCATTAAAGCCCGATTGCATTTCTCTAACATACTGGGCACGTTCTCCTGGTGAAATTGTTCAATAATATCCATTGCCTTTTTCGCGGAACGATACGCTCCTTCACCGCTTCCTAAACCATCTGCCAATGCGCAGATAAAATAATCATCCGTTTCAACAGTAACATAAGCGTCCCCGCATCTATAATTTCCCTTTTTCCCCTGTTGAAAAGCTGCAATATCAACTTTGGAATGTGTTTTATTTTCAATCATTTAAAGACACTCCGATGGCTCCACTCTTATAGATTCCCGTAATTTCTGCAAAGCTCTGCGCTGCAAGCGGGATACATGCATTTGAGATATACCCAGCTTGTCACCTGTTTCCTTCTGACTTAAATTGTCAAAATAAGTGCATTGCAATATTTCTTTTTCTCGATCTGTTAAAATACCGAATGCTTTTTCTAATAGCATGTGCTGATCCGTTTTTTCATATCCTTCTTCTGTGGCCCCAACTAGGTCAAGAAGTGTAACAGCGCTGCCTTCTTGGTCTGCTTCAATAGACCGATCAACAGAAAGAGCTTGGTAACTTTTACCCATTTCCATTGTCTCTAAAACTTCTTCTTCACTTACTTCCAAATAAGAAGCAATTTCTTCTACTTGAGGGGAACGCTGAAGTTCATTTGTCAGCTCTTCAACTGCTTTTTTTATACGGGGGCCTAATTCTTTTATACGCCTGGGGACATGAACACTCCACGTTTTATCTCTTATAAATCTTTTTATTTCCCCAACTATAGTAGGCACTGCAAATGATTCAAAGCTGCGTTTAAAGGAGTCATCAAACCTTCTTAAAGCAGCCAGCAGACCAATCATACCCACTTGGTATAAGTCATCATCATGATCTTGTCCCCTTGAAAACTTTCGTGCCAAAGACTGCACCAACGGCTCGTAATGTTTTACTAACTTCGTTTGAATATCTTCTGTAGGATCTTGCTGGAATTGTTTTATCCATTCATATACCTGGCTCTCTTCCTTATTGCTTTTGTGCGTTTGTTGGTGCTGGGACTCCATTGGCATTCTGCTCCACCTCATCTCTTTGCAGAAACTTTGTCATCACAATTGCAACGCCAGATTCTCTGTTGATTTCCACTTTGTCCATCAGAGAATCAATAAGAAAAAGTCCTAGCCCCCCTTCTTCTAGCTCTCCTATCGGCTTTTTCCCATCTATTGGGCCAAGCCCCTTTTTCAAGTCATCAAAATTAAAACTTTGTCCGTTATCTGAAACAACAATTTCTATTTTGTCTTTGAAAACACTGCACCCCAAAGCCATCAAACCATTTTGTTTATATGCGTGATCTACCACATTGGTGCATGCTTCAGCGACTGCAATTTTCAAATCTTCAATATCATCATAGGAATAACCGACCCGGTTAGCAACCCCCGAGACGGTTAACCTTACGACCCCCACGTATTCTGCTTTTGCAGGCAGTTTCATTTCAATATAATCTACGGCCTTATCACTCATCACTTGGCCTCCTCTCTTTCTTCATCGATGTCCATCACTTCATCTAATCCTGTAATAGAGAACAACCGTTTCACCCGGGAATTCAAACCGATAAGCTTGAGTGTAGTATTATTGCTGTTCGAAGATTTTAATGCTCCGATAAAAATACCTAATCCAGTACTGTCTATATAATCAACTCCTGACAAATCAACGACGACATTTGTTCCGTCTTTCTCGGTTAAAGGAAGCAGAGCCTCCCTTAATTGAGGAGCTGTATAGGCATCAATCTCGCCGCCCACGTAAAGAATATTACTGTTGTCTTTTTCTTCTTCTGTTCGGATGTCAAGATTCATTTTAATGCCTCCTATGCAAACATTATCTTGAGTTGAATTACATATTTTAGAAAACTTGGCCTTCCGCCAAATATTAGTGCCTAACTTGCCCTTATAAGGGTTGAAACCTATTTTTTAACCGTGGTAAGAAAAGCGCAAGCGCCCTGGTCAGCCGCGACAGGTTCTGGAGCTTTCGCGCAGGGTCGCCTGCGGCCCGGAGTCGAAAGGGAAGACATAAGACGTTCAGCTCATTTTAATGAACTTCTACTAAGATCGCACACGTCCTGTGTGCAACGTAGAAGTCACCACATCGTGTGGAAGTACGTCCTGTGACAACGCTGAACTGGCTTGCACAGGAGGTGTTGACTTTTGCGTTGCGACAGTACGTCGCGGTTTTAGCAGAAGTTCCTCTTTATCGTGTGCGGCTGGGCGCTGAAGCTAGACATCAAAAACGCCAAATATTTATAATTTCTTACCTTTTTAAAAAAGAAGACGGCCCGGGGCCGCTTCGTTTTTTTATTATTGATTCATTGTTTGTACTTTCCCAATTAAGTATAAACTTAAACCTTTCTTCTCAAAATAATTAAGGAAAAATCATCACGCAGTTGAAAACCCTGAAGTTTTTCCAATTGGTAGAAGACATTATTAACTATTTCTTGGGCAGGTAAATGCTTATACTGATGAATAAACCGAGTAAGTTCTTCCCTTTCAATAAAACCCTCATCCGTCCGGCATTCCGTTACGCCATCAGAAAGCAGCACAATAAAATCTCCCGGTTCAACTTTTTTATGGTATTCTCGAAAAGTCGTATCCCTTGTAATACCAAGAACCAATCCTTTTGCATATAGTTCTTCAAAGCTGTCTGTCTTATAATTATAATAAAAACCAGGCTCATGTCCTGCTCCTGAATAATAAAAATGATGGACACGCGGATCATACGAGCCATACATCATCGTTATAAACATATTAGAAGCCACATTTTGTTCGACCACACGGTTAAGGTTTTCTAAAAGAGCGCCTGGCTGAAGCCTTTGTTCCGGCAGACTATCCATCGCATATTTGATCATAGACATGCATAATGCAGCCGGTACCCCTTTACCTATGATGTCAGCGATCGCCACACCTATACAATTATTTTCATCTTTAACAAAATGGTAATAATCTCCGCTCATTTTTGAAGCAGGCACACTAATCACACCAACATCAAGGGAGTCTACACTCGGAATTTCTTTAGGCAAAAATGTCTGCTGCATATTCGCCGCCACATTTATCTCCGTTTCTAACTCTTTTTGTTTATCTCTTAGGCTTTGATGTTCCCTATAAGCCATCCCATATCCCATCATTACTTCTAAAAGAAACTCAAAGGAATCCCGTGCCCCTTGGGGAAGATCCGGAAAGAATTTTTCTATTGCATCTAGGTGAAGACTGACTACTTCTTCCGGAGAAATTTGATTTTCAAGTACTTTTTTACTAAATTGTTGTGCGTGATATAGGCCTATTTCATTTTTTTCTTGTAAATATGTTTGTAATATTTTAGCATATTGTTCTTGCATTAAGCTAAAAGAATCCGCCAATCTTCAACCTCCTTTAGCTGTTCCATTTTATCGTCGTTATCTCCGTACCTTCACCTGCAACAGAATCGATATCAAACTCGTCCATCAGTCTTTTTACTCCTGGCAGTCCTGCTCCTAAACCACCTGAAGTCGTAAAACCATCCTCCATTACCTGGCGAATGTTTTTAATACCAGGACCTTTATCTTTAGCGGTTATTTTTATTCCATGTTTAACACCAGTCGAATGTATTTCTTCGACAGCCTCAATAATTATTTCACCTTTTTCAGCGTACAGGTAAATGTTTCTTGCCAGCTCCGAGATGGCAGTTGTTATTCTAGCTTGATCTACACTGCTAAAACCTATTTCTTTTGCTAAATTTCTTCCAGCTTGACGAGCAGAAACGATTCCCCATTCCGTACGGACTTCAACATTGGATTGGACACTCATATTTTATCCCTCCAATTCCTGTTGAAGTTTATCCAGACCTTGTTCTAGATCAAGAGCAGTAGGCACCTCGTCAAGCATAATCCCCATATCAATTAAGGTGATAGCAACAGCAGGCTGAATACCCGTCAGAACAACTTTTGCTCCCATTAAATTGGACATTTCTACTACGTCTCCTAATACCTTTGCTATGAAAGAATCAATCATTTCTACGGATGTAAGATCAATGACCACTCCGGAAGAGCCTTCTTGATGAATTTTATTTAAAAGATCTTCTTGAAACTGAAGGGCCGTTTGATCGTCTAATTCTACTTGCACGGATATTAATAAATAATCATGTAGTTTTAATATTGGAATGCGCACACTATTACCCTCCGATCTATTTACTGCTTTTATCTAAATTCGTCACTAGAGATTTTTACGATTTTCCGCTGGGTCAATTCCAGTCCTGTTTCGATTCCCTTTCGAAGGGTGCTTCTTGTTGGGAACTTACCAAGGTCAATGCCTAGATTCACAATGGTTTGGGCAATTTCGGGGCGAATGCCTACAAGAATACACTCAGCACCAACCAGCCTGACCGCTTCTGATGCTTGAATAATATGATGAGCAACCATTGTATCTACTACAGGAACACCCGTAATATCAATTAAAACAACTTGAGATCGGTGTTCGATAATGCCTTCAAGCAGATTTTCCATAATAAGCTTTGCTCTTTCCGTATCGATGGTCCCAATAAGAGGCATTACGCTAATCTTCTCAAATACAGGAATTAACGGGGCCGACAGTTCTTTTAATGCCAGCTTTTGAAGATGAAGCGTATTTTCCCATGAACCTGAATACTCATCTACGAGTTGGTTAATAATGCCATCGATCCAGCTTTCTACTTCATAAAACGTTTCGAAAACTTTTTTTGAATTAATAGTTTCTTGGGAGGTCATTGTTTCAAGCAGCACTCGACGAAAAGCCTGCATCCCTTGAGTAAAGAAACTGAGCGGCCATCCGGTATGAATGAAACGTTCTACAAACTGACGAAGTTTCTCTTTAGCTTCGCTCTGTTCTAATTCCAGTGTATCTATAATTAAATGGACGAATTCTACATTTGTTTCATTATACATTTCTGAAGGTAAACTGCGGCTAAATTCATTATCACTGAAATGTTGAATTTCTTCTTTCCAGCGGTCAATGATTTCCTGACGTTGACTATAAATCATTTCTATAATGGATGGCTGCATAAACAATTCCTCCAAAGACTATTTATGTTTTTTAAACAAGTAGTTTAAAAGATTTTAAAATGGTTAAAAATATATACACATACTTGTTTATATTATTTCACGTCTTCCATTTAGGCGCAAACAAATCATATAATAATAAATTTTTTTTTACTTTTTCTCATACTCCACCTTAGAGACAAAAATCAGCCTGCTAATAAACGTTAGAAAAACTCGGCTTGCCGCCGAGTCCTTATGGCGGAAGTCGTAGTTTTTCTTATACTTTGTTCCTTTAACGAAGTTATACTTTCCTAAAGTACCAACAAAACAGCGCTGAAATCAGCTCTTTTTGTACAGTAAGGAAATCTGTAAACCAGCAATAACTTTTAATATCTGACGTTAAAAAAAGCTGCTACATGTAAGCAGCAACTTTTTCAGCCCGTATTTCATTTAGTAGAAAGCATTAAATAAAATAGAAATAATAGCACGGAAGGATATAATTGAGACGAACTGATGTTCAACTTCTAGGGGAAAGACCGATTACACTCCGCTTACAAGTCTGTTATCAAGTGAATGTTCTGCTTCTTCTTCTGCGAGAAAAGATTCTGCGGCTATATGCAAATTGATGCTGGCCATTTCCATATAACCCTGCTGCATAGATTCACGGACTCTCTTTTTTTGGCGCTCTTTAAGATAAAATTCTGTAGCTTGATGGATAAAGTCGTTACGGTCCACTTCATCATTTTCAATTATTCCGTCTAGTTCACGCAGTAAATACTCGGGAAGACTGACATTAATTTGCTTTGTGCTCTTCTGAGACACTCCACACACCTCCAGCATACGCCTTACTGTCTCTGTTCATTTTATTTAATCATAGCATTTCGTTATCCATTTTGCAAAGTACGTTTAAGAGGAATTTTTAAACCATTTCTTGTAACCTATTAGAAAAGGGCAAGTACCCTGGTTATCCATGACAGGTTTTTGCAAAACATGGGACGTATTTGCGTTTCCACACAGGTCGCGGGCGTACTTAGAAGACAGTCCCATTCTCGGCAGGTGCGCGCCAGCCAGCAGAATTCCCAATTAAAAATAACTGGGTTTGATTTGTTTTTAAGATATCAGCCGCCTACATAAATACGGGGTACTCTTTTACTAATCATACACGGTATTTCATAAGTAATCGTGTGAAGCCGATTTGCTGCTTCTAAAACAGTTATGGACTCATTGTCTTGTTCACCAATTAACGAAACCCTCGTGCCAATTGGAGTATATTCCGGAAGTTTAATCATCATTTGATCCATGCATATCCTCCCCACAATCGGTGCTCTTTGGCCATTAACCAATACTTCCCCTCCATAGGTTGAATGGTATCTATACCAGCCATCAGCGTAACCAATGGGGATGGTTGCTATCCATTCTTCATCTGTAGTTGTGTACGTTGCTCCGTAGCTAATACTTTCGCCAGGTGACAGTTTTTTTATTTGAACGATACGGCTGTGCAGCGAAAAAGCCTGTTTTAAAGGGAAGGGAATTTCATCTAAAATTTCTTCTGAAGGAGTCAGTCCATACATTGATATTCCAAAACGAAACATATTAAAACACTTATCAGGAAAACGAAGGCCTGCAGCACTGTTTCCGCAATGAATATAGGAAAGTTCCCCGATGTTGTCTGCTGTGGCATCCAGCATAATAAGAAATCGATCATATTGTTTTTGAAAATAAGAAGAATTTTTTTCATCCGCAGTGGCAAAATGTGTAAAAAGGCCTTCCGCTTCTATTTTTTCACAACTTTTTAGCTCATTTGCAAACAAAACCAAATCTTCTTTTTTAACAATCCCTATCCGCCCCATGCCTGTATCTACTTTAATATGAATGTGCAGCTTGTTTTTTGAAGATAAATGCTTCTCTGCTTCAACCAGCCAGTCCTTTTGAAATACTGTTAAACGAATATCGTGATCAGCTGCGAACTGCGAATCTTCCGGGCGGGTTCGCCCTAAAACTAGAATAGGGGCTTCTATTCCTGCCTCTCTGAGCTCAACTGCTTCTTCTAAAAGAGCAACACCTAAAAACGCTGCCCCAGCTTGAAGTGCGGCTTCTGCCGTTTTTACGGCACCATGCCCATACCCATCAGCTTTCACAACTGCCATTACATGCATCTTCTGCTTAAAATGTGCTTTTGTTTTTTCTACATTTGACTTAATATGATTTAGATTAACCTCTGCCCATGTATCTCTAAATGATGTTTGTTTAAAAGCCATCCTATCTTCTCCTATGCTGTCATATCCTGCTATTTTCTATTCGTTATTGTAGCACAAAAGAAAACCTCAAAAGAGAGTTGATTCTTTTGAGGTACATAAATTTTTATTTGAGGTTTTGTCCAGAATAATCCATCGAGCGTGCAATTGCCATCATTTCTTCTTGACTTAAGTCATTAGAAGCAAGCAAGTATTCTACACCATTATGATGCCACGTGAGTGAATCTTCGGTTTGCGCTCCTACTGTAAAACCTAAGTCAACAGGCTGTCCCGCACCTACATCCACATTCGCAGCTGCCTGCAAGGCTTGCTCTGAACGTTCCACAATGGTAAAGGACTGATCTCCACTATAGGATAGCACAACTTTTTGTCCCGTATCAGTCATTGATTCTTCCGTATCTTCTAAAGAAGAGCCTTGTGGTTGATATGATGGATACACAACTTCAAAAGAATTATTTTCTTGATTTTCGTTATCATCTTCTTCTGCAGATGCAGGAATTTCATCTTCTATGGCAGCGGCTGTCATATTTTTATCTGTATCAAAGTCATTGTCATCAAAAGAGGCATTTTGATCAAACTCTGTAAACTCTACAGAAACTAGTAATTTATAATCAGCATCATAAATTTTAACAGTACGAGGTTCTAACGATTTAGCATCTAGTACAATTTCCTGATGGTGAAGGTTTTTGTTTTGATAGTTCGTTTTTGTTTCAAATACGTAGGTACCTTCATGAATAGCGAAAGTACGTTCAGCATCCATCAATATATCAGAGATAAGGGATTCATAAAGGTAAACTTGGCTATTGTTATTAGGCCAGTCACTTTGAAAGCGAAAACTTTTATTAAGAGCTGGCGTTAATACGAACACTCCATCATCATTTCTAATAATCATTTGATTTTGTTCTTCGTTATCATTTTTTAAATGTACTTTGTAATATTTATTTTTTTCATTCTGCATGTGCCAAATGTCTACATTATAGGTGCGGGCTTCCTCACCAGTTTCTAGAGTCATTGATGCTTTCCCTTTGTATCCATCCATATCTTGAAGTTTTTTGTCAAGGTCCTGAACAACTTCCTCTTGCGACTTTTCACCGCACGCTGTAATTAATCCAAGCAGCGCGATAAACATAACAATTAACAGAAATAGTCTGCGCACGTTATCATTTCTCCTTTGTCCTTGAGATAACGACAAAGGAGGGAACCTTTACAAAGAAGAAACTATGGTACGAAATGCAAGCGGCAGGTGATGAATCAAATCAGACGACGCCATTGAAGCAGAAGTATATTTCTGTTGCACAGCTACATCAGATGTCAGCCCATGGACGTATACTGCATTGCAAAGAGATGAAGATATAGACTCGTTTTGCAAAAGCATCCCTAATGCTATCCCGGTTAAAATATCACCCGTCCCGCCTCTTGCCAATGCTTCATTACCCGTTTGGTTTATATATTGTTCTCCCTGAGGGGTAGTGACAATAGTATACGGACCTTTTAGTATGAGATAACAACCATATTGTTGTGCATAGTGGCGGGATATTTCGAAACGCCGTTTATTAACTTCACTAGCTGAAAATCCAGTGAGGCGGCCCATCTCTCCAGGATGCGGGGATAAAATGAGCGGTTCCTGACGTTGTTTCATTTCTTGAGCCAATTCTGGCAAATAATATAGAGCATCTGCATCTAGCAGAAGAGGTGTTTCCACTTCTGAAATCAACTTTCGAACGAGGTTTTTAATGCCTTTTTCTCTGCCAAGTCCGGGTCCTGCTGCTACCGCATCGTAATTCTCAAATGAGAAATCTTTACCTATAAGCTCCCCGGCAATCCCCCCGTCTTTTTCAGGCAGCAGTAAAAACATTGTTTCTGGTACATTATTGGAAACTATAGAAAGGATACTAGATGGAAGCGCAGTCGTTAACAACCCAGCTCCGCTGTAAATACAAGCAGATGCTGACATGCTAAGCGCTCCTGGCATTTGTAATGACCCTCCAATAAGCAGACCTTTCCCATGATCCCCTTTATGAGCAGAAATCTTTCGTTCTGGCATTGTTTTTTGAACGTCAGACTTCGTCCACACTTTTCTTGACATATTAACTGATTTCCAAGCGGCATTAGGCAACCCGATTTCCACTACTTTTATTTCTCCGTAATTAGCTCTTGCCGGGAAAAGATATGCACTGCATTTAGGGGATTGCAGCGTAATTGTAATATCCGCTTGTACTGCATTTTTAGGAACTTCTTCTTCTCCCGCCGGTACCCCGCTTGGAATATCAATCGATACGATTTCTCCTGCTGCTTCGTTTATACATGCTGCTGATTCTTTATAAGGAGAACGTAATTCACCAGTTATGCCAGTACCGAGCATAGAATCAATAAATAAATCGTAGTTCTTCTCTAAAAGAGTTTCTGCTGATATCCACCTGTATCCTTCAAAACCGCAGGCTTCAAATAAACGCTTATGGTAGAGGGCCGCTCCTTTCCATTGTTCCTCTTCTGCCAGAAGCCACACATCAACATCTCGTCCTTTTTCTAAAAGAGTCCTCGCTATTACAAAGCCATCACCGCCATTATTCCCTTTACCAACCAGAACTGCGATCTTCTTTTGATCTAAATGAGTATACAGCCTTTCCACTTCTTGGGCCGCAGCTCTGCCGGCATTTTCCATTAACACCTCTTCTTTCATTCCTATTTCTTCAATGGCACAGCGATCCACCTGCCTCATTTCATCACCGGTGACCACTTGCATGGCAGGTCCCTCCTAACCGCAATATATTTCTATGAACAAAACAACTAAGATATGCAAACAAGCCGTAACATGTCCTAAATTCGTCAACTTTCCAAAATGACCTGCGCTGCAGCATATTCTTCACTATGAGTAATAGAAACATGAATTTTCATTTTTGTGCCTTCTTGTTTGATGAAGGGTTTCCCTGATTTATCAGAGTCTACTTCTATATCTTGAAACCCAAATTCCCGAGATATTCCAGTGCCTGCGGCTTTAGCAAACGCTTCTTTTGCCGCATATCGTCCCCCTGCAAATTCAAGCCTTCTTTGGCCTTGATACGCTTTTAATCTGTCCCGCTCTTTAGGGGTAAAAACCCTTTCTTCAAAACGAGTATTTTTATTTAGAAGACGCTCTATTCTTTTTAATTCAACTATATCTAATCCAATGCCATAAATCATTTATCTCTATTTCATCCTTTTTCTAACAGGCTGTCATTAGTCGTTCTCTTTTTCCATATGGTAAAATTATATAGTATCACATGGTCAGGAACAACTCGGTCTTTTTCTGGTTCTGGGTTGTTGCAAAAGGAGAGGGAACATGTTTATAAGAAATGAAACCTTTTATTCTTTCAGAAAAAATTATCCTATTATAAGCGGACTTATCGTTATACATTTTTTGCTTTTTTTATGGATAAACCTATCCCTTTGGACAAATGGATTAATACCACTTGGAAGAACTGTTCTGCAGTGGGGGGTAGGAAATAATGGAGCTGTTGCTGCAGGAGAATATTGGCGTCTTATCACTCCAATTTTTCTTCACCAGGGTACTGGACATGTTTTATTTAACTCATTTTCATTAATTTTATTTGGTCCCGCTTTAGAAAAAATGCTTGGAAAACCAAAATTTATAACTGTTTATTTAGCTACAGGGATATTAGCTAACATAGCAACATTTTTATTAACAGGACCGTTTTATACGCATCTCGGTGCTTCAGGAGCTATTTTCGGTCTTTTCGGCGTTTACCTATATATGGTTATTAATCGCAAAGATTTAATCGATGCAGCTAATGCTCAAATCATTACTGTCATACTGGTCATCGGGGTAATCATGACTTTTATTAATCCTGGGATTAACATCATAGCGCATCTTTTCGGACTTATCGCAGGAGCCGTTATTGCTCCCCTGTTTCTGAAAAAAGCTCGCCCATTTTACATGCACACCTTCGAACCCGCTAAGAATGGAGAAGTTACATTCAACCCGAACCGCTGGAGAAAACGCCGCATAATGCCCACGCGAACCATTTTCCGATTCATTGGCTGGATCTTTCTTTTTCTTGTTATTGCAGGTATAATCTCCAGGCTTTTCTAATTATAATTTGTTTCCACCACGTCCAAAGGGCAGAAGTCACAGCTTTGCTATACTTTGATCCTTTACCGAAATTAAATATTTCTAAAGTATAAGAAAATGTAAGGAGCCCTTTATGTTCTAACAGGCTCCTTTTTATAAAGCATTTTTCGTTTTTGGTTGACGGCTGATCGGTTTTTCCAGATAAAACGAACCACTTCCTCTGAAGTTAAAAATATTTCTTCCGCATCACAATAATCGTTTCCTTTGCCATGAATGGACCATTTATTTCCTGTTTTCATTAACGTCCATTGGCCGCCGCGTTTTTTATCTTGAAACACAAAATAATATTTCCGTCCATACTCATCGTAATCAGCAATTGAATCAAAAGCTTTTAACATTTCATTAATATCATTTTTTCTTTTAATGACTTGATTCATTACATCACCTTATTCTTCCTTAATCTAATCAAGCATTCATTATCAATATATCAGAATATTCTAGCGAATGTTGTAAAATCAAGGAATCGAGGAAGAAAAATTTTTCGACAAAAATAGAACTGCCTTTATTCAAAAAGGATCAGTTCCATTCTACCGTCTGCAATTTTGTTCATGTCACAAATTTTACCTGCTTTTCACTAACAAACTAACCGCTTCTTTAATAGTGTCTTCCGTGTCTTCCCCTCGCTCTATTTGTTGACGGACACACTGTTCAAGATTTTCACTAACCACAACCCCGATTGTACGATCTAGAGCGCTCCTTACAGCCGACATTTGACTAACAATATCCTGGCACTCTTTCCCTTCATCCATCATTTTGAGAACACCGCGAACTTGTCCTTCAATTCGTTTTAATCTATTTTTAACTTGATCATTATAATCCAAGGTGATTCACCCTCCAACATACCTTTTGCTGTATTATACAATAATAAAGTTCTTAAATCATTAGATAAACTCATCTTATCACCAGATCCTAATGCCGGTAATCTGCCATAATATTATTGCTTAATTTTTGATTTGATTGGGAGCAACTGGAACATCTATCGGGGCATTTAGCTTATATCCTTGTGCTTCTCCGAGATTCTCCCCTTCAAAGGATACCCGTTCAAAACCAAAGTCCGCCGCTGCAAAAAGGACAGCTTCCACCATTAATCTTCCATTGTTGTTCTCTGAAAGATGGCTGTCCTTAGAAAAAATCACTCGGGCAAGGTCTTGTTCTTCATGTACCCCTTCTATTGTCATATTTTCCGGTATAGAAGCATCTACACTGCTATTTTCCCCCGTAGATTTCATATGCTCCAGGGTTTCATGAAAGGTTAATAATTCACCGTTCTCATTCGTGGAAGAAATATTGGCTCCGCTGCCGCTAACGAGAAAAGACCTGTTTTCATTTGTATATACATAATATCCCCGATTTTCCTGATCTATTTTATAGCGGTCTAAAACACCATAGTTTCCTAATTCAATACCCTCGGTACCATTCTGCTCAAGAATAACTTCGGTTTCCCCTAAATAACGCATACTTTCTTCTAAACTTCTCACAATCATTTCACTTTCGTTGCTGCTTGCTTCCGATAGATCTTCTTCAAATTCTACTTCTAAAGGTGATTCCTCTTCTTCCGCATAATCCCAATCTATATGTTGGAGAGCAGAAGGATCTAAGCCAACGTCTTCACCTGTATATTCTTCCGTTAATTCTTCAAACGCTTCAAGCGCCTCCTGATTTTCACTAATCACAAAAGTTAAAGGAACAATAACGGAAGTCTCGACATCTTGAAGCGGAATCGTTACAGCTTTTTCTCCCTGCTCTATATCATTTTCTGTCAACGCAGTAACATAATTGTCATATATGGGATCCTCATCTTCAACGTCTACTGCCGGTTCTTCATGTATTTGTGTCTCTTCAACAGACTCTTCTTCCTGTTCGGAAATCGTAATATCACTTTCTTCCTGTTCCGAGCGTGCTGGTTTTTCCACATTATTATCCGCATCTTCTTCTTGTTCCGTGATGTTTTCTGTACTGTTTTCCCCGGCTTGGCGCTTCTCTATAGAATTTGAATCTTCATCGGCAGTAAATTGCTTCGGAGTGGATATCATATTAGGTAAAAGAACCAATAGCAATAGGAATGCTGCAGCAGTTGTTAGTGTTGGAATAACCCATTTCCTTGGCCGCCTTTTATTAGCGCGGTTGTCCGTTTTCTTTACTATATTTTGATATACTTCTTCCTTTGTCCGGTTATCGCGTATCTGCGGTAATTGTTGAAGTTTTTGTTTTATCTGTTCATCCGATGAACGAGAATAACGTTTTGTCACTGTTCTGCCCTCCTTTCTGTTACTTCCTTATTTTGTACGAGAATATCTTTTAATTTTTTAACAGCACGGTGCTGGGTTGTTTTGACCTTACTTTCAGACCAGCCTAATATTTCAGCTGCTTCTTTTATAGAAAGTGCTTCGACATAGCGAAGCACTAGGACTTGGCGCTGGTCGGGAGTACAATCTTCCATTGCTTCATACACGATTTTTACTTCATCTTTTGTTGAAACAATTTCATCCGGTAAAGGAGACGGATCCCTTATATCCTCTTTAGAAAGCGGCCCAATCAACCCTAGCCATTTTCTCTTTTTTCGATTCTGCTTCCGAATCCAGTCAATTCCTACGTGACGTGCTATAGAATACAGCCATGTTTTTTCACTGCTTTTCCCTTCAAATGTCTGAAAGGAGTGGAATACTTTAATATAAACTTCCTGAACGAGTTCTTCAGCTGCCTCTTTATCTCTAACCATATAAAATAAATATTGAAAAAGAGAGTGGTGATAGTTTTCATATAACCGTTCAAATTCATCTTGCACGATTAACACTCCCATACTTTTAGTCGTTCATTCTTTCGAATGTGTTACAAATTCACGGATCTAATTTAATATTAATGTATGAAGCCCTATGTAAGGCAAAAAGAAAAGCCCTTACGGTGAAACCGTCGAGCTTTCCATAGATTTTAAAAGATTAACGCATACACCCAGTATAGTACTCCATACAAAATGACAAGAGTCACTATAAAAGCCAGCAGTCCTTTGTTCGATAATTTTTTCATCCTATCACCGCCATATCATTACCACCGTATTATATCATTTTTTAATACATCTTCCTTCAAAAAAATATATGAATTTATGTAAAAAGAGTAAAAAAAATCGTGTTCTCCACTGCGAAAACTAGAGTTTGCTAATCCTGTTTTTACTAAAGTACACAAAAATAAAGACACCCCTAAAAGTTTAATACCTTTTGGAGGCGTCTTTATTAAAAAACAATTTCAGAGCTGTTTATTTTCATTATTCAGTTGTTTCATGTTTTAAATACGTTTGTTCATAAATGTGTTCAATATCTTCATCAGTCATTGCAGATAAGTATTTTTCTTCCGTTCCCTTTACTTTTGAAATAAATGACACCATATTTTTCCGCTCTCTTCTTTTCATTTCCAATGCACCCTTTCTGTATTACTACAGTTTAATAATTTAAATGTATTATATAACAGATATTTGTTTTCGTCAACGGTATTTTTCAGAAAAATTTTATTTTTTATATTCTTATTGGAAGTAAGAAAGATAGAGGAAGAAAGCCCTTTGACAACTTTTTCTACTTTTTCTACACTTTTTGTAACTGTTTTTTTCTACATAGCGACTATCAAGGTAGACTGATTCAATAGAAAGGGGCAAATCATGAAACGTCTATTATACTTTGTACTTATCGCTCTAATAAGCTTTGGGGTACTTGCAGCTTGCGGACAAGGACAAGAAACTGAAGAAGAGTTAGAAACGGGGGCCGGCACCGAAGAAGACAATGATGAATCGGAAGAAGAGGAAGAAGAGGAAGAAGAACAGGAAGAGGCAGTTGAAGACAACCAAGACGAAAAGGATGAATCCACGGTAGAAGAAACAGAAGAAGTAAATGAAAATGAAGAAACAAATGCTTCAGAAGAAACTATCACTGAAACGGTAACATTGTACTTTTCAGATGAGCAGCTGCTTGAAACATATAAAGAGCAGCAAGAAGTAGAAGCAGACTCTGAAGAAGATATTCCGGCAGCCGCTCTTCAAGCATGGATAAATGGACCAGAGCACGAGGAACTAGCTGCTCCTTTTGAAGGAGAAGAGGTACAGGTTCAATCGGTAGAGGTGCAAGACGGTACAGCAGAAGTTTCTTTTTCGGAATCTTTGTTGAATGTTAATGCAGGATCAAGTGCTGAAATGGCAATTACTGAACAAATTGCTTTAATTATGGAGCAGTTTGGTTATGAGGAAACGAAAATTCTTATTGAGGGAGAAGAGGAATCTTCTTTATTCGGTCATATGGACAGTACAGAACCCATTTCTGCTGATAACCCTGATGATTATGAAGCAATAGAATAAACTGAGTTATGATAAAGAGCAGCTGCATCCATTAAATAAACAGCTGCTCTTTTAAATATACTTCATAAGCGTTACACGGCGGCCGTTTTCCTCTAAAATCATATTATCGCTGCACTCTTTCATAATAGCTAAACCGCGTCCGGATTCTTTAAGGGTGTTAGCAGTTCTTTTAAACACTTCCTCAGAAGCCTGCCTGTACAATGTTTCCGCTTCATTCGTCAACCCGCTTCCACGGTCTTCAATAGATACAATTAGTTTCTTTCCATCCGATTCAAAAGATATACTTGCATAAATTTCTTCTTCGTTTTTCCCATGGTGAACTGTGTTATTTAGTGCTTCATTAACAGCAACCTCAAAGAAAAATTGTTGGTCGCTTTCCAGAGGTTGAAGCCAATTTTTAATCTTTTTTCTCGCTGCGTGATAGTCTTGTGGTTTTTTCACAATATAGTTATCATACTTCATTCTGAGCTTCAACCTTCCTTTCTGGATGATGAGTGCAAAATCTTTCATGGAAAATATGTGTATAATCTACATAATACTTTAATAATATCAAACAATTAGTATATATTACAGCATTATAATATTTGTAATATTTTTTTAATATTACTATTAATCCTTGATCTATAGGGGTTTTATTCAGCTTAATTGCAATTGGATTCTATTTCCTAAACAATTCATTACTCCCTCTTGGTATTCTTACGTTGTGAAAAATTCAACTAGGAGGGAATTTGGGTGTTTAAACAGTTAAAAATAGCAGGTGCTGCTTTTGCTGCTTTAATTTCATTCAGTTTAGCAGCTGAAGTTTCTGAAGCATATACAGTTAAAAGTGGTGAAACTCTTTGGTCTATCGGAATGGAGCACGGGGTTTCTGTCATAGAACTAAAAGAAGTGAATGAAAAAGACACTTTGCATGTAAATGAAGGAGAATATTTGCAAATCCCAGAAGGTATTTCTCCTCATGAAAGGGATTTACTAGAGAGAATTGTAAGTGCAGAAGCCGAGGGTGAATCGTATGCAGGAAAAGTAGCCGTAGCTACAGTAGTATTAAATCGGGTAAAAAGTGATGAATTTCCAGACAGTATTAAGGAAGTTATATATGAAGTATCACCGACAGGCAGCCCTTCATTCAGCCCGGTTTCAGATGGATCAATCCACCAGCCTGCAGATGAGGAATCTAAAAAAGCGGTTAGAGAAGCGCTAGCTTTTGAAGGACAAGGCAGCGGTTCCCTTTTCTTCTATAATCCCACTATCGCTTCTAACCATTGGATCGCCACGAGAGAAACAACTTCTGTCATTGGAAACCATGTCTTTGCAAAATAAAAAAATAAAGACTATACAGCTGGTGCTAAACGATCTAAACAACGTATAAAATGAAAAAACCGCTTCTAGGTAGTAGAGACCATCCTAGAAGCGGGTTTTTTTATATTTCTCTTATTGACTAAGTTTACTTGCAACGTTTGCTACACGTGCACCAAGACGTCCTGCCATAGTAAATTCTCTCTCATCCGGCTGGTTTGATCCATCCGGTCCGGCAACTGTCGAAGCGCCATATGGAGAACCGCCAATGCCGTCTGTCGTGAGCATTTCTTGGTTTTCTCCATAAGGAAGTCCAACATATATAAGACCGAAATGAAGAAGCGGTACTAAAGTAGTAAGAGCTGTTGCCTCTTGTCCTCCATGAATAGAACCGGTACTTGTAAAGACTGCTGTTGCTTTTCCTTCAAGCTCGCCATTCATCCATAACGCCCCAGCTGTATCAAGAAATTGTTTCATTTGGGCGGGCATCGTTCCATAACGGGTTGGGACACCCCAAATAATACCGTCTGCCCACTTTAAATCATCATGGGTCGCTTCGGGGATATTTTCTTGAGCATCCTGTGCTTGAACATAAGGATCTTGGCCTGACATAGCTTGACGCGCTGCTTCAAATTCAGGAACTTTTACTATTTTCACTTCTGCTCCAGTTTGCTCTGCGCCCTCCGCTACTTTTTTCGCCATTTCAAAAATATGTCCATAAGCACTATAATATGGAATTAAAATCTTTGCCATACAAACACCTCATTAACTTATTTTTTTAAAGTAACTATACTAAATACTAATTTTTTCACTTACTTTTGTCAAGTACTATATTTATGCTACCCTACTTTCTATTACGACAAACATTCAATATGTGTTAGAATAATACAATAAAGAGGTGAGGATAATGGATTATACAAAGATGTGTCCCAAATACGAAGCAGCTGTCGAACTGCTTGGTAAAAAATGGACTGGCCTCATCATTCGCGTGCTATTAGGCGGACCTAAACGATTTAAGGATATAAAAGCACAAATTCCTGAAATGAGCGATAGAATATTAACAGAACGCATAAAGGAATTAGAGGAAAACAATATTGTAGAACGCACTGTTTTCCCTGAAAAGCCAGTACGTATTGAATATAGTCTGACCCAAAAAGGAAAAGACTTGGCTCCTGTTATTGAATCAATTCAAGGTTGGGGCGAAAAATGGATGTGAATCGGATATAGAAGCTGAAAAAGCGGCCACTATCTTAACTGTTGATTCTCCATTAAGTAAACTGGTATGTAAATGAGGTTTTCCATTGCCCCGGCAGGTCTCGGTCAAATAATAGATCCGTTGTAAGAAAAATGCAGGAAAGGAAGAAATATGTTATGGCAGCAGTCCACACGTTTTCCCGGCGAGAAGAAATAGCGAATGCGGCTACACACGCTGTTGGTATCGTTTTAAGCATTGCAGCTATCACCCTTCTCGTGGTATTTGCAAGCATTCATGGCACCCCGTTCCATATACTAAGCGTCTCGATTTATGGAGCTACTATGTTATTACTTTATGTTTCCTCGACACTGCTGCACAGCTTTAAGAAAGGGAAAGTTAAAGACCTGTTTGAAATCTTTGATCACGCTTCTATTTATTTATTTATCGCTGGTACTTACACTCCTTTTTTGTTTCACGTCATTGAAGGGGCTTTAAGCTGGACGTTATTTGGGATTGTGTGGGGTCTTGCGATTTTTGGTGTTGGCTTCAAGGCCTTTTTCGTAAAAAAATTTATGTTTCTATCTACTCTCTTTTACATTCTTATGGGATGGATTATTATCTTTGCTTGGCAGCCATTAACTTCCACTCTTCCAGCAGGGGGGATTGGGTTTCTCGTAGGCGGCGGTTTAATGTATACGATTGGTACAATTTTTTATATGTGGAGACACTTCCCTTATCACCATGCAGTATGGCATGTATTTGTACTTGGAGGATCTATTATGCATTTCTTTGCTGTATTTCTCTATGTGCTGCCATTATGACTCAAAAACATTATGTATTCCGCTCCATTAAATGCCATACCTAAAAACTTTTTATAATCGTTTGACAAGAACCCTCCTAGTTCGCACAACAGGAGGGTTCTTGTCTTCCTTATTTTAAAATGATTCTTTTATTAGGACATCTTCAACTGGAAAACGGAATGATTCACGTGTTGTTCCGTGTCCTTTGCCTAATGAGATAAGCATTACAGGAATATAGCGGTCTGGAATGTTAAATGCCTCCATTAATTTTTCTTTATCAAAACCACCCATTGGAACAGAATCATATCCCTTTTCTTTGGCAGCAAGCATTAACTGCATGGCAGCTAATGAAGCATTAATTAAAGCCTCCTTATGCGCAAATCCTTCTTGCTCATAAGCACCATGAATGTTTGCCACAATTTGATTTTTAACCTCGTCTGTTATCGCTCCGCTCTTTACGGACTCATCAAAAACCGTATCAGCAGACTGGTTAGCCTCTTTGTCTCCTAATATAGCGATCGTAACGGAGCTATCCTGAACTTGCTGCTGATTATAAGCAATCGGCAAAAGCTCCTGTTTTTTCTCTTCCGATTGAACAGCTAAAAACCTCCAATGTTGAAGATTCCAGGAAGAAGGAGCTTGTGATGCGGCTTCTATAATTTCATGCAGATCTTCTTCTGGTATTTTAAATTCGCTGTCATATTTACGAATGGAATGACGTTCTTTCATTAGTTCAATGGTTGTCATGGTGTTTTTCACTCCTTATGCTATTTATCCGCATTCTATCCTCTCATGATTTTTCTATTGTTTCAATTTTTATGCTTTAACCTTTAGAGAAACGCGGCTTGCCGCCTTGTCCTTAGCGGAAGTCGTAGTTTTTCTTATACTTTGTTCCTTTTAACAAAGTTAAACATTCCTAAAGTACAAAAAGAAGAGCAGCAAACAGTTGAATCGTTTGCTGCTCTTGAAGATCTTCTTCAATGATCTCTTTATTTCGTAACAAACATTTGTGTCCAGTAATTACCGTAGCTTCCACCTTCAGCATGTCCGACACCGATGTGAGTAAAGCTGCCATTTAAAATGTTTTCACGGTGACCTTCTGAGTTCATCCAGCCTTCTACAACTTGCTCAGGAGATTGCTGACCAGCAGCAATGTTTTCTCCAGCACCTTGGTACTCAATACCATACGTGTCCATCATATCAAATGGGCTGCCGTAATTTGGGCTGTTGTGAGAAAAGTATCCAGCATCTCTCATATCTTCAGACTTGTCTCTTGCCACATCAGAAAGCTCACTATATGGTTCAAGAGGCTGCAGGCCCTGCTTTTCTCTTTCTTCATTAGTCAAACGAATGACTTCTTGTTCGAATTCACTTTCGCTAGCAACTTCTTCGTCATTTCCTGTATTTTGTTCTGCTGCTGTGTCTCCAGTGGCAGGAGCTTGCTGTTCTGCTGCTGGAACTTGTTCTTCAGCAGCTGGGGTTGTTTCTTCTTCTGCCTCTTGTTCAGAAGCTGGAGTTGTTTCTTCTTCCTCTGCCGCTTGATCTTCATTAGGTTGTTCCGTTACTTCCCCCGGAGTAGTGTATTGTTCTATTGTATTATATACATCCAACTCTTCTAATTCCGGAGTAGCTTGAAATAACTCGTATTCCGTCAAATTACTCTGTTCAGCTAATTTTGAAAAGAGTTCTCCAGAATCAACTGGTTGACTTTCTTGAGCATTCACTGCCGCTGGGAAAGCAATTAATACGGCAAGTGATAAAACGATTTTTTTCATATTTAACACCTCCGCCACTTATTATGCCATAACTATGAAACTTAGAAAGGGGGAGGGAAATTGTTGGTATCATATGTTAATTACTTCATTGATACAATATGCTCACTTCACTTTTAATATTTTTCATTAATTAAATACAAAAATGCTTTCATACAGGAAATTACACATCTAAAGTTTTGTTATTCTATTAAATATTTAGGTCTTTTTACTCTCTTATTGTTACAGTATTGTAATAAAGACGGAAAATATGCGAAATAAAGTCTTACTTGATTACAGCTGACCTTTTTAATTTTCTCCTCATAGTATAAAACTTGGACTATCGCTTTGATAGCTAAGAAAACTACCTTTTAAAAAAAGCGCTGCTGCGGCAGCGCTTTTCGTCACTGTATTAATTATTATTCCATCCCAGCGTCTTCTTCCATACCACCGTCTTCTTCCATGGCAGGATCCTCTTCCACGTCACCGCAAGCCGCTAGAACACTTGTTGCTAATACCCCAGTCAATAAAGTATAAAGAAATTTTTTACTCATGATTATTCCTCCCTTATAAATGGAAGAGTATGAACATTTTGTGTTCATCTCTTGCTTTAGTTTCACTCTACCACATGTTTTTTCCTCTTAAGGCTAAATTTGGTAATTCATATATTTTTTTAAAATCTTCCCACATTGTATTAAATTTTTTTAAAAGAAAAGAGGAATAATAAGTTTTGACGTTTACAAAAAAGGGTATTATTTTTAAGATTTATACCTGTATCTTTATATACATAACATTTAGAAAGAACGAGGGGTTGAATTTTAATGGACAACGAGAATCCGCAAACCATGCAAAATATCGGAGAATATCTATTAAAAAACACAACGATATTAAGCGAGAAAATGGATAATTTGCAAAAAAACGATTCTCGCTTCAGGTTTGCAAAAAATAACGATTATGTTACTAAACTAAGAGAAGATCTTTTTGCTACCATAGGCGAAGGAGTCATAAATCAGCTTGCAGAATCAGAGAGTTTAAAATCTCAAATTAGAACATGGGGAGAAAAAGCAGCTGATTATTGTATAAAACACAATGTGAGTCTTTCTACGGCACTACTTGTCTTTCCTTTTTACAGAAAAATCTTAACCGAAGTTATTGAACAGCACTGCTTAGAAGATAACCTTCCTCTTCATGATGCTTTTAATATTTACAGTAAATTTGAATCGCTTCTTGATCAAGCCACTTATGCTTTCAGCCACACTTTTTTACACCAGCATATTGTTGAACTAGAACATGCTAAATCTCAAATGCAGGAAATTTCTGTACCTGTTGTTCCAATAAAACAAGGGACAGCAGTCCTTCCGTTAATTGGAGATATGGATGATGAGCGTTCCGAGTTTTTACAAAAAAGAACATTAGAAAGAGCTACGGAATTAGAGTTATCCTATATTATTATTGATCTCTCCGGTATTAATACAATTAATACATGGTTTGCACAGCATTTAAACCAATTAATCGATGCATTACAGCTATTGGGTATTGACGCGAGTATCTCCGGTATGAGACCGGAACTTTCACAAACGATTGTTCAGTTAGGGATTTCTTTTAAACACATTGCTAAGTTTTTGACATTAGAACAAGCTCTTTTACAGCATTCAACTTACACTTCATAACTCAACCAAATCTGTCGGCTCTCGCTGACAGATTTATTTGTGTAAAATTAATGGATCGTTTATGATGAAAGGGTTGAGTTGTTTGATTATAAAGGAGAAAGGATTATATAGATGAGTAAGCTTGAGGAAGAAATACAATCTCGAAAAACGTTTGCTATTATTTCTCACCCTGACGCTGGGAAGACCACTTTAACCGAGAAACTTCTTTATTTTGGAGGAGCCATTCGAGAAGCTGGTACTGTAAAGGGGAAGAAAAATACAAAGCATGCAACCAGTGACTGGATGGAAATTGAAAAACAGCGCGGCATTTCTGTTACCAGCTCTGTGATGGAATTTCATTATAAAGATCATCAAATTAATATACTAGACACTCCCGGCCACGAAGATTTTAGTGAAGATACCTACCGTACGCTGACAGCCGCTGACTCTGCTACAATGTTAATTGACGCAGCAAAAGGGGTTGAGGCCCAGACCAAAAAATTGTTTAAAGTCTGCAGTATGCGGGGTATTCCTATTTTCACATTTATCAACAAACTCGACCGGCAAGGAAGAGATCCATTTGAACTCATGGAAGAAATGGAAAACCTGCTCGGCATTCGCTCATACCCAATGAATTGGCCGATTGGTATGGGCATGGACTTTTATGGTATATATGACCGTCATTCCAAAAAAGTTGAACTGTATAATGCAGACAACCCTTCTCATGTCGAGATTAAACAAACAAGCGGTCCGGATGACCCGATGCTTGATGAAATCATTGATCCTTCTCTACTCTCTCAATTTAGAGAAGAAATGGAACTATTGGACGTAGCTGGCGATCCTTACGATGAACCTAAAATTAAAAGCGGAGAATTAACTCCTGTATTTTTTGGAAGTGCTATATCTAATTTTGGCGTGCAGAATTTTCTCGAACACTTTTTGAACCTGGCTCCTGCACCAGTTGGCCGTGACAGTGATCAAGGGTTTATTGAACCGGTACAAGAAACCTTCTCGGGTTTTGTGTTTAAAATCCAAGCAAACATGAATCCAAAACATCGTGATCGTATTGCCTTTTTACGTATAACTTCTGGTAAGTATACACAAGGAATGCAAGTAAACCATGTCCGCTTTAACAAAGCAATGCGTTTAGCACAGCCTACCCAATTTTTAGCCCAGGACCGAAATATTGTAAAAGAGGCCTATGCCGGAGATATTATTGGATTATACGACCCAGGCACCTTTCGAATTGGAGACACATTAGCTGACAGCAGTGATTTTCAATTTGATGAAATGCCTCACTTTTCTCCAGAACATTTTGCCGCCATATCGGTTAAAGACGCTATGAAGCATAAATCATTTGAGAAAGGGCTTCAGCAGCTGACCGAAGAAGGTGCTGTTCAGTTATTTCAAACGTACAATAAATACCCAGAACAGCAAATCATCGGTGTTGTAGGGGTTCTGCAATTTGAAGTGATGGAATATCGCTTAAAAAATGAGTATAATGCTGATATTCGTCTTGAAAAACTTCCTTTTTCGATTGCTCGATGGGTAAATGGAGAGTCTGATGAATTAGGAAACTTTAAAAAGCGCCAAAAAAACCTGGCTGTAGATAGAGACGGAAGAATAGTCGCTTTATTCGATAATGAATTCCAAATGAATATGACAAAAGATAAATATCCACAACTCACCTTTTACGAAAACTCTTATATGAAATAATAAATTTCTTTATATTCGGAAGTCCTTATCACTGAAAGTTTTAATAAAACGATAAAATCTTCCGATAAAAAAACACGACTAAACGAATATAGCGTTTTAGTCGTGTTTTTTAATTAGTTCCACCCATAACTTCAGGAATGACTGTTCCTTCTCCGGTCTCTACAGCCCCAAATAAAAGCAAAGCTATAAATACCACCCATATTATTGCATTATTGAAAGTCACTCCATCAAATGAAGGATTGTTATTTTCAAACATTTTTTGGAATCATCCTCTCTTTTTTATCTACTTAACCGCTGCTTTATCGCTTCCATTACATCGTCAACCGTCATATCACCATTTTCTTTTAAAAAGTCGGCCATTTTTGTCGCTTTGTCATTCGTTCCGTTTTTATAGTCCCCTATAAGGTGGACCTCTACTGTAGGTTCTCCCCGGTATATTTCAACCGTGTTCACTTTAAGCTTCCCTGTTACAAGTAAAACCGCTGCGATAATATCTAAGTTATGTCCATTTAATAAATCAGCTACCGTGTATGGGGGCAAAGAAGAGTTATTTTTATTATTGTTGTTATTAAACATATTGAAATGCACCCCCATTTTCACCATATGTAAGAATGAATTAGAAGGTGCAATATAAAAATATCTTACTACTCAAAAACGTATGAAACTACCTTTTCTCGTGCATTTCGTGTTACCCTATTGTAAATGAGAATTGAAATGCGTGTGCATACTAGCATTCTCATTAATAATGAAGGGAAATTTAATTTCACGCCCTTAATTTATCTTATACAGCTAAAAGGATGTTTTTTAATATAGTTTATACTGAGGTGACAACTATGAACGCAGTAGCAATTGACATGGACGGAACTCTTTTACATTCAGAAGGATTTGTTTCAGAAAAAAATGCACAAGCACTCAAATTGCTTCAAGCAGAAGGACATAAAGTTATTATTGCAACGGGCCGAGGGTTACCAGACGTAGAAAGATTACTTGGGTCTGTAAATGTTACTCCCGACGGAATTATTTCTCTAAATGGGGCCAGAGTGTTTTGGGAAGGAGAACAGATTCAAGAATCCTTTATGGGTCAGCAAGAAGCCATCAACTTGGTAGAGTGGCTTAATGACAATGAATATTATTTTCACATATACACTGACAAGGGGTTATTTTCCCCGACCCGATCCCGAGAGTTTTTTATGAATGACTTGAACATATATACACAGGACAAAGAAGAAGGAGAAGAAATAAAAGAAGCCATTCGACGCAGAGCAGACGGTCATCATAGACAGGCAAATATGAAAGAGCTGCACTCTGCAAGTATGATTGTTGATAATGACCTTACCGTTTATAAATTTCTTATTGTATCTATGCTTGAACAAAAGCTTGATACATGCCGGAAATCTTGGGGAGATAAACATAATGTGCTTATTACTTCCTCAGGACGCGATAACCTTGAGATCATGAACCCGGATACTCAGAAAGGAAAAGGGCTTCTCCATATTGCAAAACATGCGGGATTAAATATTTCTTCCACATTTGCAATAGGTGACAATTATAATGACCTTCCGCTATTTAATGCTGCTGCCATTAGTATTGCGATGGGCAATGCTGAAGAAGATGTAAAACGGGTAGCCACCTATGAAACAACACACCATGACAATAATGGGGTTGCCTATGCAATCGAAAAATATATTTTAAGTTCCTCTCCTCATGTTTTTAAAAGCAGTGAAAAAAATCAGTTGCCATAAGTAAAGGCTGCTGATATAATTCCTCGTGGTCGTTAAAGAAAAATTGTCTAGCCGAGCCTTTAAGTAAAGGCGGTTACCGAATAGACTTAAACCGATTTCCTCAACATTTTGACGACGGCGATGATTCGTCCATGCTAAAATTTTATTCTTTGTTTTACTAAAGATATACATGAAGAGATAACTTCAGCTCACGTTTATAACACGCGGCTTAAAACGAGTTTTGAATTCATCACTTTAGTGTGTTGTATGGGTATGATCTCCAAAAATTCTTAAGAAAAAGTAAATGAATCAATTTCATAAGTTCTATTTTGATTATCAAACACGAACACTATATCGATTTAGCGGAAGGCGGCGACACCTGCGGAATAAGCTTGAGCTGAAGACCCGGCAGGCAGCTTGCTGGTCGAGGGGGGGGACTGAATCCAAGCCCACGAAAAAGAAGACACTACGATAATGAACAGAGTGAGTTGGAATAGATGTCGTGCTTGTGCCCCGAGGGTGAAAGCGTCCGCCTGAAGCGAAAAATCGAACAATAACGAGGAAATTTTTAAATTTTTATATAATGTTCGTTTATAATGATATAGAAATCAATGATGAAATTCATTTAAATCAACAAAAAAAGAATAGTAAAACATTGTCCCACTGATAAGATAGAAGTGCAAATGAGAAAAGTATGCTCCAGAAGGAGAAAAACTTTTATAATCGGAGACATTGCCGAAGTCGGATAAAAGCTCATCCCGATCATGCCTGAAACATATTTAGACCTTCAGTTCGTCGTAGAGAACTAAGACGGGTTGACCGTTCTACCTGCTTGGTGAAGGAATCCGAGCAGTTTTTTTTGCATAAGCTTTAGTATAATTAGAAATACTCGGCTTAGCACTAAGTCTAAATGCGGAAGTCGTGGTGTCGCTTATACTTTGAGTTTTAGTTAATCAATTTAAAGTACAATGAAACAGAAAGGAGAAAAGTTGTAATGAACGAGCCGTCCATTCTGTCGCTTCTTCCTCCTATTCTTGCGTTATTAATGATCGTTGCGACAAGAAAAGTTCTTCCTTCCCTGGGTGTTGGAATTATTATCGGTGCGCTAGTTCTTAGCGATTGGTCAATTACCGAAGGAGCTGTCCTCATTTGGAAGATATTTGCCGGCATTTTTGTCGTTGATGGTGCTATGAATGACTGGGAATTATATATTATTTTCTTTTTACTTATTCTCGGCATAATGGCAGCTCTAATCAGTTTTTCTGGCGGAAGCCGTGCATTTGGGGAATGGGCATTAAAACGAGTAAAAACGAGGATAGGAGCCCAGCTTGTCACCTTGCTTTTTGGTATCCTCGTTTTTATTGATGATTACTTTAACAGTTTAACAGTTGGTCAAGTAAGCCGGCCGCTTACAGACAGGCACTACATCTCTAGAGCCAAGCTTGCATATATTGTTGACTCTGTCGCTGCACCGATTTGTGTAATCGCACCGCTGTCGAGCTGGGGAGCCTACATTATTACCATCATTGCTGACATTCTGAGCAGTCATAACCAAACACAATACGGTGGCCTTCAAGCATTTCTCTATATGATACCTATGAATTTTTATGCGATGACTGCTGTATTATTCGTTTTTTTAGTAATCGTTTGGAAACTTGACTTTGGTCCGATGCGAACCCATGAAAAACGTGCCGTCATGCATCATCAAGTACTTGATCCTAAGCGTACTGGTGTGCCTGGTGAACAATCCCAGTACCTAGACGAACATAAAGGAAAAGTACGTGATTTAACGATTCCGATACTCGTTCTCATTGTAAGTACTGTTGTATTCATGATAGTAACGGGCGCTCAAGCGGCTGATGAAGTAACAGCTTTATCCATTTTTGCAGAAACAGATGTTGCAAGCTCCCTCGTTTACGGCGGTTTATTTGGACTCGGGGTGACTATGCTGCTCACAATGACAAAGAAACCTGCTGTGACTGAATTTATGAAAACCATTTTTGCGGGGATCCAATCAATGCTTCCAGCTATTTATATTTTAATTCTTGCGTGGATTATTGTAAGTATTATTGATGATTTAGGGACTGGCGAATATTTAGCCGACTTTATCGATGGAACCATCCCTTTATTCTTGCTTCCCGCACTTTTGTTTTTACTAGCAGGATTTATGGCTTTTTCTACAGGAACGTCGTGGGGGACATTTTCTATCTTACTTCCTATTGCTGGTGAAATAGCGGCGGCTTTGGATATATCATTAATCCTGCCTATGCTTGCAGCCGTACTGGCAGGTTCTATTTTAGGCGATCATTGTTCCCCTATTTCAGACACCACTATTTTGTCATCAACAGGGGCAGGAAGTCATCATATTGACCACGTGATTACTCAACTGCCTTATGCCATGTTCTCTGCTGTCGGAGCATTTGTTGGTTATCTAATACTCGGAGCAACTGGAAGTACGCCAGCAGGTCTTGCTGCAGCAATTCTTATAACGGTTGGTATAGCCTTTATCTTTAAAATTAAAAATAAACCGATAACAGATGAAAACAGAGGATAATAAATATTGATTTGTCATATAATAGCCCAAAGCTGACTAATGCTTTGGGCTGTTTAAATACGAGCAAGAAAGGTAATAGAAGAAAGAGTAGACGATACTGCACGTTATTTATATTTTATGGGGGGCATAAGCAATGGAAGTATTGTTTATTATTGTTGTGATCATTATCGTAGCCGTCTATTTCTCTCCATTCTTTTTAGAAAGCTTGCAAGCATCTTTTCCTTATTTTAATACATTAATGAGAGTACGTTATACTATAATCTTTGGCGGCATTGGCTTATTGTACGGTATAGCAGGAGAGGTATTAGATATCACAGATATCTTTTTTGGTATGATTGCAGGAAGTTTGGTTGATTTCCTTCTTCGCAGCAGCCAAAGGTCTGCATCTCCATAATGGTATAAACACAGCATACCGCCATCCAATAGAAACCGTCTAAAAACACCACTTTCATACAGAACGGAACCAATAGTACATCCGTACGTTGAAATAACGTCGTTTTGTTAGCATAGTTTGCTTTCTTACACAATAAAAAATCCTCTCCCAACACACTCATATTGGAAGAGGATTTCTCTTAAATTTATTAAACTGTTTTTGGTACGAGGTTAAAGCAGCGCTTGTAAATCCATTCGTAATCTGCAACTTTAAGGTCACGAGGATTTCCTTCAGTTTGCGGATCGTTTTGAGCTTCTTTTGCAAGACGCTCTACCATATCACTGCTTACTCCTTGTTCTTCGAGGTTAGGGATATCTAAATCTTCTACAAGATCGTACATCCAGTTTACTGCTGCTTTTGCAGCTTCTTCTGTTGTCATGTGGAAAGTGTCAATACCAAACGCTTTAGCCACACGGGCGAAGCGCTCCGGCGCACCTTTCCAGTTATACTCCATAACAGGTCCCATCATAGTAGCAACACATTGACCGTGTGCAACTGGGATGATTCCGCCTAGTGTTTGACTCATTGCGTGTGCTGCACCAGCAGATTCACTTCCATAAGAAAGTCCTGCAAGCATAGCTGCTTGAGCCATTCCATAGCGGGCTTCAAGGTCTGTGCCATCGGCGTAAGCACGGCGGATATATTTAGCAGCATATTCCATAGCCATTAGTGCTACAGCATCTGTAACAGGCTGTGCAAACTTCATGGTATAGCATTCTACTGCGTGTGCAATTGCGTCGATACCTGTCATTGCTGTTACATGCGGAGGCATGGATACATGAAGTTCAGGATCAATAATAGTAAGGTGTGCTGCAATAAGCGGACCGCCTGTATTAAATTTAAACTCACGCTCTTCATCGGTGATAACCGCCCATTGTGTTACTTCAGAGCCCGTTCCCGCAGTAGTAGGGATTGTAGTAAGTGGTGGAATCCGATTTTCAAGAGGCTTTTTCCCTTCTGCTGCTTCATAATCAAGGACAGTGCCTTCGTGTGTTGCTTCTACTCCAATTGCTTTCGCTGTGTCCATAGAACTTCCGCCGCCAACGGCCACAAGTCCGTTACACCCTTCTTCTTTATAAACTTTAGAGCCTTCTCCGATCAAACGTACGGGAGGGTTTGGCTCTACTTTATTAAAGACAACTACTTCAACACCTGCTTTTTTAAGGTTTTCAACAACTGGATTAGTAACTCCTGCATTATAAATTCCAGGATCCGTAACGAGAAGAACTTTGTTAGCTCCAAGGGTTTTCACTTCTTCTCCAATGTGTTTAATTGCACCGATTCCATGCTTGATAGCAGTAGGAATTTCAAATGTGTGATAGTTTAACATGTGTTCTACTTTCATATTAAGGCTCATAATGACATCCTCCTATTTTAAAGTTGTGATTTGTGTGATTGTGACTATTTTGCAAGTAATGATTTATTTAAACCAGTGAATAGGTTCTGGTTTTTTATTACGGAATACGTGTTTAACTTCTGTATATTCTTCTAACCCAATATGACCAAGTTCTCTGCCTATTCCTGACTGCTTATATCCACCCCATGGAGCTTGTGCAAAATATGGGTGGAAATCATTAATCCATACTGTTCCCATGCGAAGTTTTGAAGCAGTCTCTTCTGCTTTAGAAATATCTGTTGTGAAAACAGCGCCGGCAAGGCCATATATAGAATCATTAGCTATAGCTACAGCTTCTTCTTTACTATTAAACGTTTCAATTGTTAAGACCGGACCAAATACTTCTTCCTGAACAATCCTCATGTCTGACTTACAGTTCGTAAAGATAGTTGGAAGGAAGAAGAACCCGTTTTGCAGTTCAGGGTCTTCTGGACGTTTACCGCCGATTTCCAGCTTGGCACCTTCTTGCTGGCCAATTTCTACATACTTCTCTACTTTTTCCCGATGATCTGCAGAAATTAGCGGACCAGAATGTGTGCTTTCATCAAAGCCGTTTCCAAGTTTGATATTTTTTGTGCGTTTTACGAGCTCTTTAACAAATTCGTCATGAATACTTTCTTCTATAATTAAACGTGCTCCTGCAGAACATACTTGACCAGCATGGAAGAAGACGGCATTCATCGCTTGATCTACTGCTGTTTCAAAATCAGCATCTGCAAACACGATGTTAGGATTCTTTCCGCCAAGTTCAAGTGCAATTTTTTTCATATTAATGCTTGCTGCCTGCATAATTTTCTTTCCTGTTTCAATTCCTCCAGTAAAGGACACCAAGTCTACATCTACACTTTCGGATAATTCTGCTCCAACGTCCGCCCCTTTACCGAGTACAAGGTTTACTACACCTTTTGGAAATCCTGCTTCTTCCATAATTTCAAACACTTTCACTGACGTAAGCGGCGTAATCTCACTTGGTTTTACAACAATTGTATTTCCAGCTGCCAAAGCCGGTGCAATTTTCCACGCTGCTTGAAGCAATGGATAATTCCATGGAGTAATTTGTCCGCAGACACCAACCGGTTCGCGTACTATTTTACTTTCTGAATCTGGAATAGGAGAAGCGATCATTTTGCCGCCGTCTTTATCTGCAAGTCCAGCAAAATATTGAAATACGTTTGCGATATCGTCCATATCAGCTCGGCTTTCTTCTAATGTCTTGCCAGTATCCAACGATTCTAATTCAGCTAGCTCTTCTTTGTCTCGGCGGATAAAATCGGCAACCTTTTGAACAAGCTCTCCTCTTTCATTTGCTGGTGTGTCTGGCCAGCTGCCTTCATCAAAGGCAGTACGAGCTGCTTGAATAGCTGCTTTTGCATCTTCACGATTTCCTTCCGCAGCCTCTGCAACATTTTCTTGATTATATGGATTGATAATCGTTCTTACTTCTTTTGACTTTGCCTCAGTCCAGGCGCCGTCAATGTACATTCTTTTCAGTGCCAAATGAACCCCTCCTCTATAAAATTAAAGATGTTTAATTTGTTTTAAAAAAATTTAACGTTCCGAACAACTTTAATCTAACAGCTCTATTTTTTATTGTCAAAGAAAAATGAAAAAAATAATCTTTTAAAAAATTGATCTTCCCCCGGCAAATTAGGGAAAGAATATGTATAAAAGAAATTTTTTCTTTGACATCTTTTTTTATTACGTTATGATAGAAAACTGTAAACAAAAAACTAAATGAATTTAATTTTTTAAATGAAAGGAGGATCTGAATGGAAGATTCCCATAATAAAGATGCTCTCGACTCTATTAACAATGCGAAAGATCTCGTTGTGGATTCCATCGCAGAAACGATGGACCTTTACGGTGTAACAAGAAGCGTTGGAACGCTTTATGGGACCATGTACCTCGAAGGAGATATGACGTTAGATGAAATGCGGGAAAAGCTTGGCATGAGTAAGCCAAGTATGAGTACAGGCGTCAAAAAACTGCAAGAATTTAATGTTGTCAAGAAAACCTTTAGAAGAGGAAAAAGAAAACAAACGTATGTTGCAGAAAAAGACTTTTTTCAGTTTTTCATCAATTTTTTCACACAAAAATGGGAGCGAGAAGTCAAATTGAATCTCACTTCTATTAAAGAAGCACAATTACAGCTTTCTAAACTATTAGAAGACACAAATATTTCCGATGAAATAAAAGAAGAAGCAAACGAAACTTTTCAGACGCTCGAAAAATCAAAAGCTTATTACAAATGGCTCAACAAATTAACTGAAAAAATTGAGTCAGGTGAAATTTTTGACTTGATTCCAGTTGAAGAGGAAGACGAATAACTTTTTTATTTTTTTACTTTAAAAATAACATGTATCCAAATCTGCAAGGATTTAAGCGGCAATCTTTGTAGAGTTGAGGGATACATGCGCACGATATAGATTTCATAATATTGTTAAAATTCAGTAATTAGACATCTAGGAGTGATGCTCGTGACAGAAAAAAGCACTAAATTGTTAAAAACCATAGGGTTTGCAATACTAATAATAGGAGTTGTCATCTATGTTGGAATGACCGATAGTGATATCGCCTGGGGCGGCTTTATTTCTATGTTGTTCTTTTATGCCCTCATTTATTACGTAGGTGCCTTTTTTGCCGCTAAAAAATCAGAATCATTAAGCGATATGATGGTAGCCAAGCGGAGCATACCACTTGGTGTCGCTATGTTTACCATGGCTGCAACGTGGGTTGGCGGCGGTTATGTTAACGGAACAGCCGAATTCACTTATTCTGATGGCCTTGTCTGGGCGCAAGCTCCATGGGGTTATGCACTCAGTTTGATTATCGGCGGTATTTTTTATGCTAGAAAAATGCGCCGCTATGAATTTATGACCATTATCGATCCACTTGAACAGCGTTTTGGCAGCAAGATGGCCGGAATTTTGTATATTCCTGCGCTTCTCGGTGAATTATTTTGGAGCGGGGCGATTTTAACAGCACTCGGTACAACTTTTGGTACCATCTTAGGATTAGACTTTTCTACCTCTATCATTATTTCAGCTATTATCGCTATAGCTTATACCGTGTTTGGCGGCATGTGGGCAGTTGCTTATACAGACGTTTTCCAAATGGCTATTCTCTTAGTCGGTTTATTTTTAGTACTTCCGTTTGCATTTGGAAATGTGGGAAGCTTAAGTGTAAACTGGGCGAACTATCAAGCTGATTTTGACACGTATGCCAGTCTTTTCCCGCCTCTTGACGGCTGGAACCATCCCGATTGGGGAAATTGGTTCTGGAATTGGTGGGATTATGCCTTGCTTCTTATCTTTGGAGGTATTGCTTGGCAAGTTTACTTTCAGCGTGTCCTTTCAGCTAAAAATGAAAACACGGCAATGTGGCTTTCCATTTTGGCTGGTATTATTTGTTTAATTGCTGCATTTCCTGCTGTATTAGTTGGTATTATTGGTCACAACGCGGACTGGGCAGCTTTTGGAACAGAAGCTCCTGAAACAGCTGCGATGGTACTTCCGCAGGTGCTGCGCTTTTTGACGCCTGAAATTGTAGCGGCTGTTGGTTTAGGCGCATTGGCTGCGGCAGTTATGTCATCGATGGACTCTTCCATCTTGTCCGCTTCTTCTATGGCTTCTTGGAATATATATCGACCTTTGATAAAACCAAAAGCCAGTCAAGGTGAACTTAAAAAAGTAATTAAACGTACTATTATTCTTATTGGTGTAGCAGCCATGATTATTGCATTAAATGTAGGAAGTGTATACACACTCTGGTACTTGGCGTCAGACCTCGTTTATTGTGTGCTGTTCCCTCAATTAACGATGGCTCTTTTTTACAAAAATGCGAACTTTTATGGTTCGCTTGCCGGTTTCGCGGCGGCAGTTTTCCTTCGGCTTGGAGGCGGAGAGCCAGCGATAAATCTGCCTTATTTTCTTCCATATCCTATGGTAGAAGACGGTTTGGTACTCTTTCCATTCCGTACGCTGGCTATGATCGCTGCGTTTCTCACAATATTTATTGTTTCCGAATTAACGAAGAAAAAATGTCCTCCAAAACGATTGCTTATGCCTCACGAACGTGTGAATAATGAACCAATAAAAAAATAAACCAAAATGGGGGCTGGGACATAACTAGCCCGAAATAGTAAAAAAGATTCCGATTATCGTTTTTTGATAATCGGAATCTTTTTTGATTATTATTCAGGGGGCCATGATGTTTGGAGGCGGTATACTTTCTCAAGTTTACCGCCATGAATGCAAATCCTAGTTCATTTTCTACTTTTTCTTTGCCGAAAAGCTTTCGGAAACGAAAACGGGTGAAATCTATGGTAAGCGTAAGATAGATGTAGAGCCAGTCTTCGGATTCGAAAGTTCATCCGCACTTTCTCGCTTGATGGCTGGAATGATTTCCTTTTCCAGTAATTCATCGTACAT
>NZ_VTOK01000025.1 GCF_009765375.1 Alteribacillus sp. YIM 98480 | reverse complement strand
GATTATCAAAAAACGATAATCGGAATCTTTTTTACTATTTCGGGCTAGTTATGTCCCAGCCCCTTTTTCTCTGTATATGAAACTATTGACGATAGTTCAAGTTATTTCTTTTCGTTTTAACTAATTGATCGGGAGTCACATCTTTACCATTAGGATCCACAACTTTTACCGATTGCAGCTGACTTTTAAAGGAGGAACGGAATTTAGATAAATATTCCTGACGCAGCATTTTCTGTTCTTTTTCTTCCTGCTCCGTTAAACCCGAAGTTTTAGAACGGTTAGCTAGTTCATTAATACGTGCAATCTTCTCTTGAGAAAGCATAAATGTATGAAAACCTCCCTAATATTCCGCTTTTTTAACTTGTCTTTAAATGTAAATCATCTATTTATGATTTGCAACAGCTATTGTACTTGATGAGAGGCGATCCATAACACTCAAATTCAAAATGCCCAAGCAACAAAGGAATTACTCCGAATTATTAGCTATTTTCTCCATGTGTTCTTTGTACCTTCTGTGTACAGTAGCCTTTGAAACATCATAACCAAATCCACGCAATGTTGCTGCAATATCATAAAATGTCAGTTCTAATTTTCTAAGCCGAACGATTTCTTCAATTGGTGCTTCTTTCTTTTTTCTTCCGCCTTGACTGCGGTCAGATAAATTTTTTTCAGGCTTATATCCACCGGCTATTGCTTGTTTCATGCCTCTTTTAATCTTTAAGTTATGTAATATCCTTTGGTGTTCTTCTATCATAGATAAAATATCCATCAACATGTTATCCGTCTCAGACAACTGAAGTACTCCTTCGTCTTTCACCGTATATATAGGGATATTT
Organism: Alteribacillus sp. YIM 98480; assembly: GCF_009765375.1. GTDB lineage: Bacteria > Bacillota > Bacilli > Bacillales > Marinococcaceae > Alteribacillus. Next base: position 42,615 of record NZ_VTOK01000025.1, on the reverse strand, counting down.
AGTTTAAATAATTGATGAAGCATGGCCACTTTGGCATTTCCTCGTCCTAATCTAGTATCATCTTGTATACATAAAACATCAGCTTCTTGTAAAGATAAAAGATCCAGAACTTCAAGCAGGCCATCCCTTTCAATCGAATACCCGCTAGCTTCCTCTGCAATAATTTTTGAGATGTAAAATCCCTTTTTTTTTGATAAATGAATGAGTTCTTCTTGTTGTCTTTTTAATGATGATTTCTGTGTTTCTTTATTTGTACTGACCCGGCAATATATTATGCAGCTTTTCAATAAATTCCCTCACCTTTTCATTAGCTTAATATTTATTTTCCATTTTACTCATCCGCCCACGTATAGGTTAGCACATCTTCTTTCTCTTGATCCAGCGTATTTACATACACTTCTTTATCTTCTTCATACGAAGTTAATTGAACAGTTAATACGAGTGAAATGATAGAAATAATAAAAAGAATTAAAATGGCCCATTCCTGACTGCTTAACTGTTTCATTTTGGTATACATTACTTCCCCTCCGATTATGAGAATGTATGTTCTTATTAAAGATTAGTATAAAGAGAACCTTTGTTCCCGTCAAGTGAAAATTAGAACGAATGTTTGCGTACGTATGTTTTCCATGCTATACTTAACACATGAAAATATTAGAAATAGAGGTGCTGAACCGATGCCCAAATTATCGAAACGCCAGCAGCAAATTTTAGATTATATAAAAGATGAAGTCAGGCAAAAAGGTTATCCTCCTTCCGTGCGTGAAATCGGTGAAGCTGTTGGCCTCGCATCCAGTTCAACGGTACACGGCCATCTCTCCAGGCTTGAAAATAAAGGGTTGATTCGGCGTGACCCAACGAAGCCAAGAGCGATTGAAGTATTAGAACTAGAAGATGTGCAGCCGCACATTTCAGAAAGCAATGCTGTTTATGTTCCTGTATTAGGTAAAGTTACAGCGGGGGATCCAATTACTGCTGTAGAAAATATTGAAGAGTATATCCCCTTACCAGAGCGTATGGTCTCAGATGAAAAAGTATTCATCTTAACTATTCAAGGGGACAGTATGATCGAAGCTGGTATTTATGATGGCGATCTCGTCATTGTTAGACAACAGCAGACTGCAGATAATGGAGATATTATTGTAGCAATGACAGAAGAACTTGAAGCTACAGTAAAACGCTTTTACAAAGAAGAAAATTTTATTCGTCTGCAGCCAGAGAATGCTGCGTTGGAACCAATTATTTTAGAAAATTGTACTATTTTGGGGAAAGTTACGGGTGTATTTCGAACGCTGCATTAATTGTTAATATTTTTCATGAAACAACCCGGCCATATAATGTATCAGCCGGGTTATTCGCCTTCTCATTTCACCTGTACAATTGACTAAGAACCTTGCGGCCGAAGCGGTGATTAGTATTTAACAAATGCAGTTCCTACGATGATTAGCAGTATAAATAATACTACAATCAACGCAAAACTGTCTTTATAACCGTATCCCATTAATATCCCTCCCCTGACGTATCCTCTTTAATAATTTATGATGTCTCTCCAAATTTGTTTAGACAGTTGTAGGGCTCTGCAAAATAAAAATATATTCTCTTATTTTAAAATCTTTGAGTGTTGATCTGATTATTTAGAAAACCCGCCTTATCGCTTTATATAGAAAACCGCCTAATAAAAGGGAAAGATACTTCTACTAATAAATGCTTAACATTGAATGCCTTGCTATGTTTCTCACGCGTTTTACCAATACCATTAAACAAATGTTCGTTTCTAGTGTTTCTCTCTCAGAATATTTATTCCATCAAACTCATCCATTGTGCTAAAGTTAGGTAACCTGCAATTTCATAGCCGTTTCCCTTTCCAAGTGGTTTTACAGTTGCGGTTCCCATGTTGGGAATCGGACCTAATCCCACTCCTGGGGGAAAACTATGAGCGACAACGAACTTATTTCTTCCAGGAGCTGGTGGTATTTCTAGAAATGAATGAAGGGAGTTTAAAATTGTTTCCTGTTCTAATACACCGATATCGCTTCCAAGTCTATAAATATTTAACCAAAAAGGGTCCACTACGCTATTACCTTTGCCAAAAGCCAATTCAGCCGTTTCTCTCGTTCGGCAAAAAGGAGAAGCAATAATTGGATACTCCATAGGAATACGTAACGTTCGAATTACTTCTCCGTATGAAACAGCTTGTCTTCTTCCTGCCTCGGAAAGATTTCTTTGAGTAACACAATTTTCAAAAGTGAGATTAGGTTGATCGTCTCCCAGGGTGGCTTCTCCGTGTCTCGAATAAAAAATATATCCGCCTTCTTGGAATAAATCGAGCAGTGCTCAATGATTGAATAGAAGTTTACTTTTATACCTGGCCCCATTATTTTGTGACGGTACTGTTCGGTAATGATTTGAAAGTCCATCAAACTCATTGGATAATTCCGAATTCAGCTGTTTTATATTTACAGAGTTTGCTGATGCTATTTTCAAAAGCTTAAAACCCCCAAATTGGATAAAATTATTTCGTACAGGGTGTGTAGAATGCATACGTATAATCAATAGCTATTCCCCCTTCTCACAACGACGAGACAAAGGCTAATATATGTTATTTCTCATAAAGTGTGCATATTGACTGTGTTTTTTCTATTCCAAACGTAAAAAACCCCTTGATGGCGTATCATCAAGGGGCTGGAATTTAATTTTAGTATGTGGAAAGGAATTGTTCTCTTTCCCAAGGGTGTACTTGAGAGCGGAACATATCCCATTCGATTTCTTTTGCCTCAGCAAAATGCTCAATAGCATGAGGTCCGATAGCATTTACAAGAACTTCGTCGTTTAAGAGGCTGTCCAACGCTTGTTTAAGGTCAGCCGGAAGGTCTTTAATGCCTTCTTCTTCACGCTCTTCTTTGCTCATCACGTAAATGTTACGGTCAGTCGGCTCAGGAGCATTCAATTTTTTCTTCACTCCGTCAAGACCTGCTGCAAGCATTGCTGCCATAGCAAGATAAGGGTTTGCTGCTGGGTCTGGACTTCTCACTTCCACACGAGTGCTCAATCCTCTAGAAGAAGGGATACGCACAAGCGGACTTCTGTTTCTAAGAGACCAAGCTACATATACTGGAGCTTCGAATCCTGGTACAAGACGCTTGTAAGAGTTAACAATCGGATTAGTCAATGCAGTAAACGCCTCAGCGTGTTCAAGAATACCGCCTAAGAATTGCATTGCTGTTTCACTTAGCTGTGAATCTGTGCTTTCATCGAAGAAAGTGTTTTCTTTTCCTTTAAACAAGGACATGTTGCAGTGCATCCCGGAACCATTTACTCCAAACAATGGCTTTGGCATAAATGTCGCATGCAAACCGTGCTTTCTTGCGATTGTTTTTACTACAAGCTTAAAAGTTTGAATGTTGTCGCATGTCGTAATTGCATCAGCATATTCAAAGTCAATTTCATGCTGTCCTGGAGCAACTTCATGGTGAGAAGCTTCAATTTCAAAGCCCATGTCTTCAAGCTCAAGTACGATATCGCGGCGGCAGTTTTCACCTAAATCTGTAGGGGCAAGGTCAAAGTACCCGCCTTTATCATTAAGTTCCATTGTAGGTTCGCCTTTTTCATCGTTTTTGAAGAGGAAGAATTCTGGCTCTGGTCCAATATTGAAAGCAGTGAAGCCCATTTCTTCCGCTTCTTTTAAAACGCGTTTCAAAATACCGCGCGGGTCGCCGGCAAATGGTTTTGGTTCTCCACCTACTTCACCAGGTTCATATATGTCGCAAATAAGGCGTGCTACTTTCCCTTTTTCCGGAGTCCAAGGGAAAACTACCCATGTATCTAGATCAGGATATAAGTACATATCAGATTCTTCAATTCTTACGAACCCTTCAATTGAAGAACCGTCAAACATCATTTTGTTATCCAAAGCTTTAGATAGTTGATCTACTGGAATTTCAACGTTTTTAATAATACCTTGTAGGTCAGTAAATTGCAGTCGAATAAATTTTACGTTTTCTTCTTCAGCCATTCTTGTGATATCTTCTCTTGAATACTTGTTGGCCATTTGGTGTGTCTCCTCTCTTTCGTTTCAATAAATAATAGTATGAAATCTTCTGTCATGATGGACAAAAGGAAATCACCTGATCAATGAAAAAATCTGGACAATTGCCCTTGGATCATTGAAGTTCTGCCCTGCTTTCCTGCAACCAATACTTCATTTTTTAAATGTCGACGCAGTTCTTTATCACTCATACTTTCTGTGTTTTTAAGAACAGGCTTCGGTTTTTCCTCTTCATTTTGGGCACGCAGTTCAAAAATTTCTTTAATTCCTGATAAATTTACTCCGCGTTCAATGAGAGTTTTAATTTCTAACAACCTATCTACGTCATTAAATGAAAACAATCGTTGATTGCCTTCTGTTCTTGCAGGATAAACTAGACCGTGTTCTTCATAATACCTAATTTGCCTAGCCGATAGTTCTGTCAGCTTCTTCACTATGCTAATAGGAAACAAAGGCATATTCCGCCGGATATGATCACCCATTTGGCTGCCCCCTTCCCTTAAGAAGATATTTTCATCCTACACGATGTTAGGTTTTTCGTCAAGTACATGTCAGCTTTTTTTACATATTTTTTAAGTTATGTTGGATGTCTTTTTACCTATTTTTCCTTATTGGAATGGAACGGAGGCATCAACTTCTCTTCGATCAACACATTTAATGCATGCTGTACAGCGTATTTTACATGAGAAAAGGTGAGACCTCCTTGGATATAAGCTGTATAAGGGGGGCGTAGCGGCCCATCAGCAGACAATTCAATACTAGAGCCTTGAATGAAAGCCCCAGCTGCCATAATAACTTCATCTTCGTAACCTGGCATAATTGATGGCTCTGGTACTACCATAGAATCAACAGGAGATGCTTCCTGAACAGCCTGGCAAAAACGGATCATCCTTTGTTTATCCTCAAATGTCACCGCTTGAATAAGATCTGTTCTTTCTTCTGTTGAAGACGGAAAGGTTTTAAGACCCGCTTCTTCAAGAAAAGCAGCTGTAAAAAAAGCCCCTTTTAACGCTTCACTAACAACGTGTGGAGCCATAAATAACCCCTGATACATCTCGAGAAGGCTGTTTAACGTTGCTCCGCCGTCTAAACCGATTCCTGGAGCAGCAAATCTAGAAGCAGCTTGTTCTACATATTGCTTCTTGCCTGCAATATATCCGCCTGTTCGTACGAGCCCGCCTCCAGGGTTTTTTATGAGTGATCCAGCTAATAAATCTGCTCCAGCATGGCCCGGTTCAGTTGTTTCCACAAATTCACCGTAACAATTATCAACAAATACAATGACTTCCGGGTGAGAATGTTTAATTTCAGTAATTATTTGTTTCATTTTATCCATAGGGATAGAGGGACGAGATGCATACCCTTTTGAGCGCTGTAAGGCAACGACCTTTGTTTTCGGCGTAATATTTTCCCGTAGGGTTTCACTATTTGGATATCCATCTTTATTTAAAGGCGCAACATCACAAATGATGCCATAATCTGCCATCGAACCTGTTTTGTCATCAGTAAGGCCGATCGCAGTTTGCAGCGTGTCATAAGGCATTCCTGCATACAGAAGCCTGTCTCCAGGTCTTAGTATCCCAAATAACGCTGCATGGATCGCATGCGTTCCTGATATAAATTGATGTCTAACGATAGCCGATTCAGTTCCAAATACTTTAGCATATATGCGATCAAGCGTTTCTCTGCCTACATCGTCATATCCGTACCCCGTGGATGGATTAAAATGAAACGATGAAACACCTTCCTCTTGAAAAATATTTAAGAGTCTTGCTTGGTTCCAATCTGCAGCTAATTCTGCTTCGCGTATTTTAGATTGTATTTTGGTTTCTGCTTGATTCATTAGATTTTTTAATTCTTCATTATTATGCCAAGGTGAAACCATTTTTTATTCCCAACTTTCTACATATGTGCTTCATATTTTTTTATCGTGCCATTAATGGGATGATCTGGGAGCACGTACCCTTTGCAATGAAAACTGTTTTCCTCTTCCAACAACTCTTCTTCTTTAATCAGTGTAAATCTTTGCAGATCGGATAGGCTTTTTCCATCTTGTGTCGGAATTTTTACGTGATAATAGTTCATTTGTTGTTTTAATGTTTCTTCCATTAACGTACGGAGTTCTTCAATATCTTCATCATTAAAAGCAGAAATAAAGATGGACGGCCGATCAGCACCAGGTAAAGCAGCTGGTTCTTGAATGAGATCACTTTTATTAAATACGGTTATAGAAGGTATCGCATTTGCTTCTAATTCACTTAAAAGCTCGTCTACTGTTGCCATTTGTTCATGGGCCTCTGGATGAGATGCATCTACCACATGAAGAAGTATATCCGCTTCTTTTACTTCTTCTAGTGTAGAACGAAAAGCAGCAATTAAAGTTGTCGGCAAATCCTGGATGAACCCTACCGTATCTGTAAGTAAAGCTTGATAACCAGATGGAAGTTCCAATTGTCTAGTCAGCGGGTCGAGCGTGGCAAATAATAAATCTTCTTGGAATGTATCAACACCAGATAATTTACTTAAAAGTGTTGATTTTCCAGCATTAGTATAGCCTACAAGCGCAAATTGAACAGCATTGTTTTTGCGCCGCTGTTTTCGATAACTTTCTCTATGGGCCTGTACATCGGCAAGCTGCTTTTTTAAATCATCCATTCGCTTTTGAATATGACGACGGTCTGTTTCAAGCTTTGTCTCCCCAGGTCCTCTCGTTCCAATCCCCCCGCCAAGACGAGACAGCACTTGGCCTTGTCCGGATAAACGCGGCAATAGGTACATTAATTGGGCTAGTTCTACTTGAATTTTGCCTTCCTTTGTTTGTGCGCGTGATGCAAAAATATCAAGAATAATTTGGGTACGATCTATAACTCTTACATCAATTTCTTCATCTAAGTTACGGATCTGTCCGGGAGACAATTCATCATTGAACACAATTAAATCAACATCTTTTTCTGCTGCTGCAAGCGAAAGTTCAGCTACCTTTCCCTTACCGATATAGGTAGCAGCATCAGGGCGTTCTCTCGCTTGCACAATCTCGTCAACAATCTCTCCGTTCGCAGTGTGAACTAGTGCCTTTAATTCATCCATTGACATTTGAAAAGAATCCACTTTTTGCTTTGATAAGCGACAGCCTGCAATGATTACTCTTTCTTTCATACATGCACCCCTTTTTCAGCACTCTTCTATTATAAAGTCCGCTGCTTCCAATGTCATGAGCGTTTGTTTATCCATCTTTTCTTCGTTTTCAAGTATTCGAAGAGCATGCCTTCTAATGACACGTTCGATGAGGTTGCGGACATAACGACCATTGTGACTTTTCTTCTCAGAGTACGAGATCGAATGAAAATGTGTTCTCATCTTACCTATGAGTTCTTCTGTACATTGATAATCCTTTTCCTTTGTCATTCGCCTAAACAATTCAAGCATTTGCATACCTGTAAAATCATGAAAATGCAGTTTATTTGGAAACCGCGAAGGAAGTCCTGGATTTAAAGAAAGAAACCGTTTCATTTCTTCTGGGTACCCTGCCAGTATAAGAATAAACTTATGCTGGTGATCTTCCATTGCTTTTACAAGGGTATCAACAGCTTCACGGCCAAAATCCTTTTCTCCGCCACGTGCTAGAGAGTAAGCCTCATCAATAAACAGAATACCCCCCTCAGCTTTTTTTATTAAATTTCTCGTTTTTTGAGCAGTCTGACCAATATATTCACCGACAAGATCTGCTCGCTCTGCTTCAATAAAATGTCCTTTCTCAATAACTTTCATATCTTTTAACATATCAGCCATGATTCTTGCTACCGTGGTTTTCCCGGTGCCTGGATTTCCTATAAAAAGCATGTGAAGGTTTTGCTGTGTAGGCTGTAAAGAAGCATTTTCCCTGCACTGATTAACATAAACAAGAGCATACATTTCTCTAATAAATTCTTTAATGTTTTTCATTCCAATCATCGTATCCAAACTTTTCTCCGCTTTTAGAAGCGGGTAATGCTGTTCGGATGAAAGCTCGTTTTTTTGTTCTTTCAGGGAAGCCCCCTTTTGAGCGGAATTTATAGTAATTTGAATTTTGTCTCGACCTTTTGTTTGAATCATCACGAACAATCCCCTCTCTTCTGGCAAAATATAAGCGGGCGTTTACCCATACTATACGCAAAAAAAGCTTATTGGTGATTCTTCTCTCTGATATAATCGAAGGTAAATTCTTATATTATGCAGCGAAAGGAAGATTGTTATGACAAGACAAGCCTTTCAGCTCCCTCTTGATGCAGAACGCTTTCTTGAAAGTCTTGCAGCAAAACAACGAAAAGAAAGTACAATTACCAGATACCGTTATGATTTGGCTGATTTTTTCCGTTATCTCGAAATAAAAACAGAATCAGAGATCATACAGTCCAAATCCATTACTCCTCACATGGCAGAAGAGTATTTTTATATCTTAGAAAATGAGCGCCGCTATCAGCTTCGCACCTTAAAAAGAATTCAAACCGTTTTAAAACGATATTTTGCTTATTTGCTTTCTACCGGAAAAATACAGATAGATCCAATGGCTTCTCTTGATTTAGATGAGTCCATTTGGAACAAACTTACAAAAGAAGAACTACTTACTCGTTTAGAAGAAAAAAAGCTGACTGGATCACTGCTTTCTGATAGTGGATTATCTCAAAAGCAAGCCGCAGCCAGACCGCTGCTTGCTCCCCGCAACTTATTTATCGTCACCTTGTTTTTATATTACGGGCTTAGACTGCAAGAAATTTCAAACCTAAAAATAAAATATATAAATCAAGGAAAAGGGCAAATTATGATACCTGAGGAAACAGGAAATCCTCGTACTCTCCGTTTGACAAAAAGCGATCAAAAGCTTCTTTTTCATTATATAAACGTGATTCCAGAGCCTGTTCGTCCAAAACGTCCGCAAGACCCCCTACTAGTTGCTTTTGATTTTCAGCGTCAAACTTACCGGTGGAGTTATGAAACCGATGCACCAAAAAACTTAACAGAAATTGCTATCCAAAAAATGATTCGTGAAGAACGTAAGCGAGCAGGAATTGACCGCTCTGTATCTGCCAGACACTTTCGCAATACGTTTATCATTCGTGCTCTTCAGCAAGGACAAACACCGGAGCAAGTAAAAAATATGCTTGGCTTACAGACGATATTGACATTAAATAAATATATCGATTATGTAGAAAAAGAACACTCTCCATAGGTGACCTTGTTTTTTGACTGAATTCATAAGAAAAGCTTCCGGAAGTCCGGAAGCTTTTGTTCAAAGGTAAGAAATTATAAAAAGTTAGCGTTTTTGATGTCCAGCTTCAGCGCCCAGCCGCTCAGGGTTTCTTCCCTTTCGACTCCGGGCCGCAGGCGACCCTGCACGAAAGCTCCAGAACCTGTCGCGGCTGACCAGGGCGCTTGCGCTTTTCTTATTACGCATTTGCAGAAGCATTTTCTGTTTCTGCTTCTACTTGAATGGATATATTGCGCTGAGGTGCAAATGTTGAAATGGCATGCTTGTATATAAGCTGCTGTTTGCCATCACTGTCAAGCACAACTGTAAAATTATCAAATGCTTTCACCTGACCGCTCAGTTGAAAACCGTTTAGTAAATAAACTCTTACCGGCATTTTTTCTTTACGTAATGTGTTCAAAAATTGATCCTGGATGTTAATTGGCTGCTTCATCTCATTCAGTCCCCCTCATCATACTCTACTAGGAGTATTCGACTTTTAATACATTTTTCCTTCTACGTAGGAAATCATTTCTTTTATTTTTTCTTGTTTATTTTCATTGGTTATATCAAACCATTCCACTTTTTCTTTATTACGAAACCACGTTAATTGTCTTTTTGCATAACGCCGCGTATTTTTTTTTAATAAATCAATCGCATCTTCTAAGGTGTATTCCCCTTTAAAATAAGGAAAAAACTCTTTATAGCCAATAGCTTGGGCTGCTTGGCAATCCTCTGAATAATTATCATAAAGCCATTTAGCTTCGCTTAGAATTCCTTTTTCTACCATGCGGTCAACTCTCAAATTAATCCGTTTATATAAAGCCTGCCTGTCCATTGTCAGACCCATCATCACCAGTTGGTAAGGAGACTCGTACCTGTCTTGATTAGAAAAATCTTTACGCTTTCGGCCAGTTAGGTGATGAATTTCTAAAGCCCTTATCACTTTTTTTATGTTGTTATAATGAATAGAACGTGCGCTTACCGGGTCTACTTGCTCTAGTTTTTGGTGCAATTCCCTGGCCCCATATCGCTCTCTATACGTTTCCATTTCTTTTCGAAATGATGGATCTGACGGAGATTCATGAAAATCCAGCCCTCTTGTAAGAGAACGGATGTAAAAACCAGTTCCTCCGACAATGATTGGCAGCTTATTTTTTTGATTAATATGTGTAATCAACTGTGCTGCGTCTTGTTTAAACGATGCAGCAGAATATGATTCAGAAGGATTCTTTTTATCAATTAAATGATGCGGGATGATTTGCTGCTCCTCTATAGAAACTTTAGCTGTTCCAATGTCAAGTCCTTTATAAATCTGCATAGAATCTCCGCTTATAATTTCGCCTTGAAAATGTGAAGCAAGCTCTAGCCCGGCTTCTGATTTTCCAACCGCGGTGGGACCAACAATGACTACTAGTTTTTCTTTATTCATATCTGTTTCCTTTCTTTTCTAACACAGCAAAACCAAAGGAAGCCCCTTTTCTTCTCTTCCTAAAAACAAATCCCAGCTCTTCTACGTAAGGGTTAGGAATAGAGCTTTTCACAACAACTTTTTGCTTAGCAACTCTTAGAGCTTCTTTTACTTGTTCAGCCTGCAAAGTTTCATGATTTGCAAAAGATCGAAGAGGAGCGATATGAACAGAAGACTCCACCGTCTGTTCAAACATAGGATCAAAATACACAATATCAAAAGCATCATCTGTCTGGTTCTTTAAAAAATCAAGATAATCTGCGTTTGTAACGACAATTCTCCGCATAGCTAGATTAAATGCACTCCGTTCTTCCTGCCAACGTTGAAGCCCTTTTCGGACAATTTCAGCTATGTACTTATTTTTTTCAAGAGCTGCAGTGTATCCTGTATTTCCGGTAATAAAACTTGCGACTATACTATCTGAAGCAAGTCCCATCGTGCAATCAAGACAACTCATACCTTCATTTAAATCCATTGCTTCTACCATAGGATCATTATATCCTTTAAAAATACGCTGTACACGAAGCCATGCCATGCTCGGATGAAAATGAAAAGGCTGAGAAGACTCGGGGTGATAAAGTTTATCTCCTGTCTTACTTACAACATAAATCGGTTCCTTCGTTTCCCGGACCCATTTTCTAAATGATCGTTTTTTTCTTTCTTGAAAAACGACATCCCAATTTTCAGCTAACTGCTTAGCCTCTTTCACATCAGCTTGAGAAACTGTTTTACCTGTCGTTACAATCATACGATTATTCCCCTTACCTTCCTCCATTATACCATTTTTTATGAAAAAAATCCCTTTTGCTCAAAGGGAACACGTATCACACTTATGTATAGATAATAAAAAGGCGCTTTTAAAAGCGCCTTTTTTATCTTGATTAATTGTCAGATTGGGATTGTTTGAGCATATAAACCGCCATGATAAGACTTACGATAATGACAAAAGCAGAAACGCCCAAAACAACAACAAGATCCAATGGTGTCATGCATAAACTCCCCTTCACCTGCTTTTGCATGAATTATAACATGGCTATATTGTTAATATTTCATGAAATTGTGACAAAGATGTAAACATTTTTTTGGAAGCATTGGTATTTACATGACACGTTTAAACATTTTTTCCATATCATAACCTGAAAAATGGATGATAATAGGGCGTCCATGCGGGCATGTAAATGGTACTTCGCATTCACGGAGCCTATCAATTAGTGCATGTATTTCATCCATTCTTAAATATCGGTTCGCCTTAATTGCTGCTTTACAAGACATTAAAATGGCAGCTTCTTCTCTTAATTTGTGAATACTGATTTTTTTATTCTCCAATAATTGTTCGAACAACTCTCGTATCGTACTTTCCTCTTCTCCATCCGGAAACCAAGAAGGATGTGCAGTTACTCTGTACGTACGAGTTCCAAAGGCCTCTAAAAATACTCCAACTTCTTCTAAATCTTTTTTATGCGTTGAGATAAGCATCTCTTCTCTTGGCGAAACTTCGAAGGTTACCGGGACGATAAGATCTTGCAGATGAGGATTGGTTTCACCGATTTTCTCTCTGTAATGCTCATAAAATATTCTTTCCTGGGCTGCGTGCTGGTCGATGATATACAGCCCATTTTCGTTTTGAGCTAAAATATATGTTCCGTGCATTTGGCCAATAACTTCAAGTTCTGGCACTTTCTTTTTACTTATTTCCTCTTTTCTTGGCTCAGCTCGTTCATAAACCTCTTTGTTCGATTTTTCTTTGTCCGCATCGTGTACAATGGGTTCATTGCTCTCCCATTCATCAAGCGCAGGTGTTTTATTCTCTATATATTCATCTTCCCGCATTGTTGTTTCCGCTGCTGCCGACGAGTTTTCTGAGTAACGTTCATAAGAAGCGGGTGTGTTCTCTAGTTTCGTCTCGATTGGATGTAGTTTTTCTCTCCTCTTATTTTCCGAAAAAGTTAGGTTCAGCTGCTGGCTGTCTGCACGTTTTCCACGTTTTTGATCCACTTCTGGAATGAGCTGTTCTTCAAAGAGCTGTGCTTTAATCGCTTCTTCTAGGACAGCAGTAAGCTCCTTTTCTTTACTAAGCCGCACTTCAAGCTTAGAGGGATGAACGTTAACATCTATTAAGACGGGATCCATCCATATATGAATAACAGCTAACGGATATCTTCCGATTGGCAGCAGTGTGTGAAATGCATTTTCAATCGCTTTGGTAAGCGGGAAATGCCGCACATACCTGCCATTAATAAATGTCGATATATACTGCCTTGACGCTCTGTTTATTTCTGGTTTGGCTGCAAAACCTTCTACTTTGTAGTCGACGGACTCTTCTTTTACGGACAAGAAATTTTGAGCGGTGCGGCGTCCGTATATTGCTGCAATAACAGCTTTCATGTCGCCATTTCCATTCGTAAACAGCAGTTGTTTTTTATTATGCATTAACCGAAAAGATATATGAGGATTAGCCAGTGCGAGTCGGTTAACTACATCGCTTATGTTTCCAATTTCTGTATTTATGGTTTTCATATATTTCAGCCTTGCCGGCGTGTTGAAAAACAAGTCTCTAACCGTCACTTCTGTTCCTCGTCTGCTTTTTGCAGAAGAAAAAGCTATACGTTTTCCTCCTTGGTAACGAACGAGTGTGCCGGCACCTTCTCCTGTTCCTGACTCTAAACTGAGGTTGGATACTGCAGCAATACTCGGGAGCGCTTCTCCGCGAAAGCCTAATGTAGAAATTCGGAATAAATCTTTTTCTGTTTGAATTTTACTCGTAGCATGTCTTAAAAACGCAATTTCTGCATCTTCTTTTGGCATCCCTTTTCCGTTGTCCACTATTCTTATTTCTGATAATCCGCCTTCTTGGATTTGTATATCGATTCGTGTGCTTTCTGCATCAATTGCATTTTCAGTCAGCTCTTTGACAACAGAAGCCGGGCGCTCCACTACTTCACCCGCTGCAATTTTGTTAGAAAGATTGTCGGAAAGTTTTTTTACTGAAGACATGTACAATTATCCTCCTTTCCTATGAACGCAGTTTTCGCTGGTATTTATACAGGGCTTCAAGCGCTTCTATGGGCGACATGTGTAATACATCTGTATTTTTGATTTCTTTTATTACCGCTTCTGTATTTTCATCCAATGAGACATTATCTGATTTTTGTTCTGGTTGAAACAAGCTTAACTGCTCCGGGTATTCTTCCGTTGTAATGGGGTCATGTTCCGAAGAAGCAGCGTACTGAGATTGAATCACTTGTTCCTCATACGTTTTATCAAAATCAGATTGTTCTGCAGAAGGAGCTGTTTGTTCAAATTCCGCAAGCAGCACCTCTGCTCTTAAGAGGACGTCTTTTGGCAGATCCGCAAGTTTTGCGACATAGATTCCATAGCTTCGGTCAGCTTTTCCTTCTTCTACTTTATGCAAAAAAACTATCTCTCCGGCTTCTTCTACAGCACGTACATGTACATTTTGAAGTTTGGTCATGGCCTCTTCTAACGTTGTAAGTTCATGATAGTGTGTAGAAAACAATGTTTTAGCTCCAACGTGGTCGTGTATGTATTCTACAATAGACTGCGCAAGCGCCATACCGTCATAAGTAGAAGTTCCCCGCCCTATTTCATCGAGTAAAATAAGACTGTTGGGTGTTGCTTTTGAAAGAGCATGTTTCGTTTCAAGCATTTCAACCATAAATGTGCTTTGCCCTGAAGCTAAGTCATCAGCTGCTCCAATACGCGTGAAAATCTGATCAAATATTGGGAGTTTTGCTTGCGCTGCAGGTACAAAACAGCCTGTTTGCGCCATAACAGATATTAACGCGGCTTGGCGCATGTACGTACTTTTACCGGCCATATTCGGACCGGTAATTAAAAGCATTTCCCGCTCACCGTGCATGAAAATGTCGTTAGCGACGTAATCACCGTGGTTCAGCATGTGTTCTACAACCGGATGACGCCCTTCATGAATAGTGAAAGTACGGTCATTCGAAAACTCTGGTTTTACGTATTGATTTTGTTCACTTACAAGCGCAAAACCTTGCAATACATCAATTTCACTAATGATACGAGCTGTTTTTTGAAGCCTTGGAATAAACTTTTTCACTTTTTCTCTCAGCTCTAGAAATAATTCATGCTCCAGCTCCGTACTGTTTTGTTCTGCTCCTAAAATGAGTGATTCTTTTTCTTTTAATTCCGGTGTAATAAAGCGTTCTGCATTTGTTAATGTTTGCTTTCTTTCATAACGCCCTTCTGGAAGAGAAGGAATATTTGGTTTTGTCACTTCAATATAGTATCCAAAAACTTTGTTAAACCCAACTTTTAAAGATTTAATGCCTGTTTCACTACGTTCTTCTTGTTCAAGTTTTGATATCCATTCTTTACCGTTTGTGCTTGCTTCTCTGTATTCGTCTAATTGTTTATTATATCCTTCTTTAATAATGCCTCCATCCGTAATGGAAAGAGGTGGATTCTCTGCTAAACTACCTTCTAGAAGCTGGCGCAAATCATGAAAATGTTCGGCTTCGTCTACTAATTCGCCTGCGTACTCATTATTTAACTCTTTTAACAAAGATAATATATTAGGAAGTTCCTCGAGCGACCGCCTTAACTGGACAAGTTCACGAGCATTCACATTACCATATGAAGTTTTCCCAGCCAATCTTTCTAAATCATACACATGGCGGAGCTTGTCCCTTAAATCTTCTCTTTCGAAAAAATGCTCCAATAAAGATTCAACTAAACTTTGTCGTTTATAAATGGTTTTAATATTTAATAAAGGTTCTTCAAGCCATTTTTTTGCGAGCCTAGCCCCCATGGCAGTTACTGTCTGGTCCATTAACCATAATAGAGACCCTTTTTTCTTTTTTTCACGAAGGGATTCGGTTAATTCCAAATTACGGCGAGTATGCAAATCAAGCTGCATATGTTCATTTGGTTTGTATATGCGGACAGGCTGAAGATGAGAAAGTGCCCGTTTTTGGGTTCTTTTAAAGTAATTGGTTAAAAGAGCAACTGCTTTTTGTAATTTTTCATTACTCCATTGTTCACAAAGCTTTTCAAACTCAGGTGCAAGTTCAGCTGAGGATTCTTCTGAAAATAAAATGGCTGACTCGTGAAGGAAATCATCGTAAAAATCTGGCGGTACTACAAGTTCTTTAATATCTGATCTTGTAATTTCGCGCTCCCATTCACTCTGCTGATCTCCAAGCATCGCTGCTGCTGTTTCCCCAGTTGTTAAATCAGCTTTTATAAAAGCAGCCGTTTTATCATTAAAAGGATATAAAGCCGCAATAAAATTATTTTCATTTTCTTGTATAGCTTTTCCTTCCATAACCGTTCCAGGTGTAATAAGCTGAGTGACTTCTCTTTTCACAACACCTTTTGCCGTTTTCGGGTCTTCCACCTGTTCACATATTGCAATTTTATAGCCTTTTTCTATTAAGGTTGATATGTATTGTTCTGCAGAATGGTAAGGGACCCCGCACATCGGTATATCTTGTTCATTTTTACTTCCTCGTTTCGTCAAAGTAATTTCTAATTCTCTTGCAGCTTTTATCGCATCATCAAAAAAAAACTCATAAAAATCACCGAGCCGAAAAAATAAAAAAGCATCTTCATATTCTGATTTTACTTGTTTGTATTGCTTTATCATTGGTGTTTCTTGTGCCACTTCTATTCCTCCAGCAATTGGTTATAATTTAGCAGGCTGTTTATACTTTCATCTTATTATATCATACAGCATCCCCTTTCAGGTTAAGGAAAGAAAAAGCCTGACTTTGCGTAAAGCTAAAGTCAGACTGTTTAAGGAGAATTATTGCTTTTTGTCATCTAGAAAGTCTGTGTCTATCTTTTTTAATTCCTCATCGGATACTTGTTCATCCCACCTAATGTTTTTATAATCATCATCTTCTGCGTCAGGGTGTATTTGAATGCAGACTTTCGTTTCACCTACAATTTCAGCGGAGAACTCTTTTTCAACGTCCACTTTAACATCTTTACCTTTTTCTCCAATAGATGCTTCTAAAGTATTTGGCTGCTTTAAAGCTCTTGCAATAACATCGACTTCATCACCGATCATCTCATTTTGTTTCATTGCAAGCGGGACAACTTCTGTGTACGTAACATTTTCTGAGGTTACATCTGTTTTAGTGTTTTCATCATAAGAGTACCATACATTGATGTCATAACTGCCTAAAATTTCTACAGAATCCCCTTTTCGATCCGCTTCATACTCATGGTTAATAATCCAGCACCCTAAAATACTTGTTGGTTTTTGAGGCGGTTTAACAACATGAGTATCTTTACAATGCTTTTTCCCTTTTCCACACACGGCTTTGGTGACAATCTCCCTGTAGCGTGCATTATCTTTTTCCGATGGCATGTAGTACCCTCCTTTTCAAACATGAAAGACATCAGCTAAGAGATGCAATCACAACCATTCATGTTTAACTATATGCATGGCAAACGTCTATGTTGTCAATTTTATTTCAGCCGTGCTCTCAGGTATGTCTTTTAGCTAAACAAGGCTTTTGCGCTTTTCTGGTCGCAGGCTCTTTTACTTTATATGTATTAGCTGTGTTTGAATTATATGTCTATTTTATCTATTGAGTACGGTACGTGAAATTTTAATGTTACTTAATCGAAACAAACCATGCTTCTGGCCCTCCATTAAAGATGTCAAAAACAGAGCCATCCCACATTCGTTTATGGGACGGCTCTGCATGATTATCAGCTATTCTTAATGTCGATAAATGGACTTTTGTTCGTAGTGCCTCTTAGTTTATCTCCACCGGTTGACTCAATAATTTCATCGGTAACCGTATTAGAAATCGTCGTAGAAACGAGCTGCAGCAAATGATTAACATCTTTTTGGCTCTGCTTAAACTCTTGTACTAACGGGATTTCATCAATTTCCTTATTCAGCTCATCGATTTCTTGTTCTACTTGTTTTAAAGCTTCATGTTTTTCATAATGCTGCAAGTTTACAGCTTGTTTTTGTTTATTTTTAATTTTACCAATTAATTCTTGTACTTTAAGATTTTTATTAATTTTCTCTTCTGCTTTTTTAAAAAAATCAACTTCTTCTGTTTCTGAAATTAACTTCCCAAGCTCTCTTGCTTTATCTAGGACTTCTTTTTTGGAATAGACTGTTTCGCTCATTATTTATTCACCTCTGCTATTTCCACCATTTCGCCGTCCAGTGTCCACGTCTTCGCCTCTGTAATTTTCGTGTAGACAATTTCTCCAATGCATGATTTGGGGCCGCGGAAGTTAACAAGTTTATTGGTGCGGGTACGCCCCGATAAAATATCCGGATTTTTTTTGCTTTCACCTTCTACAAGTACTTCTACAATTTGACCTTGCAGTTCCTTGTTACGGCGGGCAGAAATTTCATTCACAACTTTGTTTAACCGGGCCAAGCGGTCTTTTTTTACATCCATCGGTACATTGTCTTTCATTTTAGCTGCAGGAGTGCCGTCTCTTGGAGAATAAATATACGTAAAGGCACTGTCGTAGTCCATCTCCTTGACAAGAGAAAGAGTATCTTCAAACTGCTCTTCTGTTTCATTTGGAAAACCTACAATAAGGTCTGTCGTAAAGGAAGCATGCGGCATGGCTTCTTTTATTTTTCTCGCCAGCTCGACGTATTGTTCTCTCGTATATTTTCTTGCCATTAATTTCAAGACAGCATTGTTACCAGACTGTACTGGCAGATGAATGTGCTCTACTAAATTTCCGCCTTTTGAAAGTACATCTACTAAGTGGTCATCAAAATCACGCGGATGACTTGTCGTAAAACGGATGCGAGGAATATCTATTTTATGAAGCTCATCCATTAAATGACCGAGTCCATAATCTCTATCCAGGTCTTTGCCATACGCATTGACATTCTGTCCTAGAAGTGTAATCTCTTTGTAACCTTGCCGGGCAAGATCTCTTACTTCTGCAATAATATCTTCTGGAAGACGGCTTCTTTCTTTTCCGCGAGTATAAGGAACGATACAATACGTGCAAAATTTGTCACAGCCATACATAATGTTGACCCAGGCCTGGGTTTTATCAGCACGTTTTCGAGGCATGTTTTCAACAACATCGCCTTCTTTGGACCATACTTCGATCACCATTTCTTTTCCTTGAATGGCATCTTTTAAAAGGTGCGGAACGCGGTGGATATTATGAGTTCCAAAGATTAAATCAATATGCTGGTGTTTTTGCATAATGCGGTTCACAACAGATTCTTCTTGGGACATACAGCCGCATACCCCTAAAATTAACTCTGGTTTTTCCCGTTTCAACGTTTTCAAATTACCGATTTCACCAAATACTTTGTTTTCTGCGTTTTCACGAATGGCACATGTATTTAAGAAAATAACATCCGCATCTTCTGCCTTATCTGTTTCCGAAAATCCCATTTCTTCTAAAATACCAGACATATTTTCCGTATCATGATAATTCATTTGACAGCCATAGGTGCGGATCATATAGTTTTTACCCGCCCCGATTCCTTGCATTTCAGCTGGTATCGAAAAGTTGTAATACACTTCTACGTCTTCTTTACCGCGCCTCTTTCCTTTTTTATAATCGGGCTGTTCATTAATTAAAATACTGCGGCCGCCGATTTTCATATATTGCTTCCCGTTATTGTCCTCTTCCATTTGAGCCTTTGAGAAATCAAAATATTTGCTGTAGTCTTTTGATGCATTATTATTATTTTGAGAAGAAGCATCTTGTGAAGTCATTTCACCTTGCTGCTGCTTACGTTGCTCTTCATTCATTAGCCAGCATCTCCTTTCTTCCATTTTCCTGAATAAAAGCTGAAACTATTTATATACCAAATCAACACATCTGTTCCCTTTAACAGTGAATGTTAGATTAGCAAAACATATGGAAGGTCCAATTTTAAATTATACCTTCTATGAACGAGGAAAACAATAGCGCACTGCCTTTAAACAGTGCGCTTACCATCATTTTATACCGTCAGGAAACATGCTCATTTATTGGAATAAATGTTTGATATCTTACCTGCTTTTAAGAATAGTCATGATTTTTGATGGAAAGATTTCTGTGGCGGTTTATTGCTGCTGCTATTTCGAATCTGCGGGGCATTGCCATATCTCCTGGATGTTTTCCTTTAAATGGAGATACCACGTCCAAACCTTTTTCTTTCACTTCTTTTTCAAGAAATGCAAGTATCGCCTCTATGGATGCTTCCTTGCCTAGATGCGCACAAGTGTGGCGAATCATAGTAGCGATAGCGTTCGTCTGGCTGCTATTTATGAGCTGTTCAACACCAGAGAGGTCAATGGTATCTTTTCCATACATAATCGTGGTGCGCCCTTTAGCACTTACTTTTTCTTTTTTCCCTTTTCTCGGTTGAAAACTAGACGTAAGCAATGTCCTGTTCGTTACATCTCCAAATTCCACTCCAGCTTCTTTTTCACGTTCGGACCCAAATCGCTTCGCAATATCTTTTGCTTCCTCTGTTACATTTTTCGGCTTATATTCTTCCATCATGACGACACAATCAGCTACATCAAAATAATCCCCAGCACCACCAACTACGAGAATGGTTGATACACCATGTTCTTCGTATAATGCTTTTACTTTATCAATAAAAGGGGTAATTGGTTCTTTTTCTTTTGCAACAAGAGCCTGCATCCGGCCGTCTCGGATCATAAAATTTGTTGCACTTGTATCTTCGTCAATTAGAAGACATTTCGTACCAGCTTCTAAACTTTCTATAATATTAGCGGCCTGAGAAGTACTTCCACTTGCATTTTCTGTAGTAAAGGTCCGTGTATCTTTTTGAATCGGAAGGTTTGATATAAAGGGAGAAATGTTAACACTTGCTACACTTCGTCCATCTTCGGCACGAACTTTCGCAGCTGAATGGTCAGTAATAACGAATTCCCGTCCATCCCCGGCACGATGATTATATACTCCGCGCTCAATAGCCTCTAGAAGTGTACTTTTGCCGTGATAGCCTCCCCCGACAATGATGTTAACGCCCTGTTTTAATGCCATGCCTTTAATAGGTGATCGGTAAGGCACCTCTATTTCGACTTCTAAAGACGAAGGGGCATAAAAAGGAACAGCTTGATCGCTTTGAAGCGGTTTGTTACTGATCCCGCTTTCTCTTGGAAGTATGGAATCATTGGCAATAAACGTTATATAGTTGTTTTCGAAAAGAAACGTACGAATGGCTTCCTGCTGGTCAGAAAGCTCTAATTGTTTTATCAGTTTCTGCTTGTTATATTGTTTTACTGCACTGTTTATTATTACAGGCAGATCCTTTGTCAGACGCTGTTTTGCTTGTTTTCCTAAAATCGTTCTTCCCCTTGCAGGAAGATGGATGGAAAGACGGATATCTAATTCATTTTCTTTTAAAACGACCGCTGTTCTATCAATTATTTCTTGGCCCGGACCATCAATAACGATCTCATTTCGCTGATTTCTTTTTTTCAGCTCGGTTTGAATTTCGTTCGCCAAATAATCAATCGTCGCAATTCTTCTTGCATTTGTTTTATCACAACTTTCGTCAAGACCGAGTGACTTCCTGCTCATGACAACTCGCGCACGCGAAGGGCTTGCATAAGGATCAGCCTGGATGTGATCCATATGTAAAATAAACTCATTAAATCGAAAGGACCCTTTTATGTCGTTGTATGCTTTGTATCCTTTATGATCAATTCTGTCTAATGTTTTAAGTAATTGCTGCATCTTTTGTCTCCTTTCTTCTATGTCTTCCCAACTATTTCCCGAACAGATTTATTTTAAACAAAAAGGCTTGGTCTATAACGTTAGACCAAACCAGTAGATCAGCTTACATAAATTCATTTGCAAGCCGTTCAAACTTCTCCCTGTCAAGCTCCAAATTATCCTCTGAAAGCGGAGTTGATTTGTACCCTGGGATTTTATCTTGATATGAAGGCGTATCTTCTTCGTGATAAATAAGCCCTGTTACTAATCCATTGTGTTCCATTAAGGTTTGCATTGCTTTATTGCGGTCCGTATGGTCATAATCTTCCAGATCACTTAGTTTGGTCAAATTTTCTTTAAACCAATCGTACGTGTTTACTTTATTAAAAGTGACACAAGGGCTAAATACGTTAATAAGAGAGAAACCATTATGGTTCATTGCTTGCTCAATTAACGAAGTAAGCTCTTTTAAATCACTTGAAAAGCTTTGTGCAACAAATGTTGCTCCTGCAGTTAATGCTGTTTCCATAGCATTCAAGGACGCTTCAATCGAACCATCCGGCGTGCTCTTTGTTTTAAAGCCGGCATCGCTTCGCGGAGATGTTTGTCCTTTTGTTAAGCCATAAATTTGATTATCCATAACAATATAAGTCATATCAATATTTCGGCGGATAGAATGAATAGTATGGCCCATTCCTATAGCAAAGCCGTCCCCGTCTCCTCCGGAAGCAACAACAGTCAGATCCCGGTTTGCCATTTTCACGCCTTGTGCTAAGGGCAGCACTCTGCCGTGAACACCATGAAAACCATAAGCATTTATATAACCTGAAATTCTCCCTGAACAGCCAATACCGGTAATGAGTGCAAGATCGTGCGGCTCAAGACCAACGTTAGCAGCAGCACGCTGGATAGCAGCTTGAATGGAAAAATCACCGCAGCCAGGACACCAATTCGGTTTCACTTTATTACGAAAATCTTTAACTGTAGCCAATTATAACAACTCCTTACACTTGCTGTGTATTTCAGCAGGTAAAAATGGATTACCGTCATATTTTAAAATGCTTTCCACTTTCACTCCTGTATTCAGCCGGATAATACTTGCGAGCTGTCCCGTAGCATTATTTTCGATCACTACTGTCTTTTTGGCACGATGTAATCTATCCTCTAGCTCTTCTGTTGGAAATGGATGCAAAAGCCGAATATGTGCATGATTAACGCTGAACCCATCTTCATCCAAACGGTTGATTGCTTCTTGAATAGCTCCTCGTGTAGAGTTAATTCCAATCACAAGCAAATCAGGCTCCTTATAAGGCTCATTTGCATAAATTGGTACATCAAATCGATAAGGAACCGTCTCTGTTTTTCTTAAACGTTTATCCATTTGCTGTTGTCTATTTTCGGGTTTTTCAGAAGGCTTTCCTGTGTTATCATGCTCAACGCCCGTAACATGGAAAATTCCATTTTCCGTACCTGGTAATAATCGTGTGGAAATACCGTCTTCTGCTGCAGCATATCTTTCAAAATATTCTTCTGGTGCCTGCTCTGGTAAATTTGGTTCCTTTTCAAGCTTTCCTCTTCTAATTTGGATTTTTTCATAGTTTAATGGCTCAACGGTTTGTTTTCCTAAGGATAGTGCAAGATCTGTCAGTAATATAACCGGGCATTGATATTCTTCCGCCATATTAAAAGCTGTAATAGTATCATAAAAGGCTTCCTGTACGGTGCTAGGCGTGATAACAATTTTTGGTATTTCGCCGTGTGTGCCGTATAGCATTGCCATCATATCAGATTGCTCCTGTTTTGTCGGAAGACCGGTGCTCGGCCCGCCTCTTTGGGTATCTACAATAACCATTGGAGTTTCGGTCATCCCAGACAGGCCAATCGCTTCTGTCATCAACGACAATCCAGGACCAGCTGAAGCCGTGAAAGCACGCACCCCAGCGTAATTAGAGCCTATTGCCATGTTCGCTGCTGCTATTTCATCTTCGGTTTGAATGACAGTTCCACCAAAGTCTGGGAACTTTTTAATTAAGTATTCCATAATTTCAGATGCTGGTGTAATCGGGTAAGCTGCCATAAAACGCGAACCTGCCGCAATGGCGCCTAGACCTATCGCATCATTTCCAATCATAAACATACGTTTTTTGCCATCTGCTTCTTTCAAAAGAAAGTCATCAAGCTGTCCTCCGGCTTGTTCAGAAAAATAAGCAGCTCCTTTTCGAATCGCCTGCATATTTTTTTCAACTACCGATTCGCCTTTTTTCAAAAAGATTTCCTCTACGACCTCTTGATAATGATCAGCTGAAATGCCAAGAATGGCGCTGGATGCGCCGACTGCCACCATGTTTTTCATCAATGGAGTGCCTAATTCTTTTGCTATTTCTGTAAATGGTACATCATATAAAGACGCTTTCCCATCATCAGGAATGGTCGGTTTACATTTCGCGTCTGCAATGACAACTCCTCCTGGGCGAAGCTCCTGATAGTTGACATCAATCGTTTCCTGATCAAACGCTACTAAAATATCTAAATCATCTGATATTGCATTGATTTGATTTGTACTTACACGAATTTTATTGTTTGTATGGCCGCCTTTAATTCGGGAAGAGAATTGGCGGTAACCGTATAAGTAATAGCCAAGCCGGTTGAGGGCTACGGAAAAAATTTCACCGGTGCTTTCAATCCCCTCTCCCTGCTGACCTCCGACTTTCCAAGAAAGTTGATCAATCATATGTCTCATCCTTTCGGTTCCTTACCTCTCTATCATCTATTTCTATATGTGTTTGTTTCATATGCAGCATGATGATTATTAACATACACTTCTTCATCGTAGAATGAACCTTCTGAAAAAGCAAGGAAAGAAGATTTTGTTTATTAAAATATTATACCAAAGTACCCTTATAAGTTCTATAGGTTTTATTACACTAAGAAAAGCGCAAGCGCCTTGCTCACGAGCGACAAGTCCTGGAGGGGCGGCATATGGAAAGCTGATCTTTGCTTTCCATTGACGAACCGAAGGAATCTCGAGCGAGTAGGCGCTTGCGCTAGACATGTAAAACGCCAACTATTTATAATTTTTACCTTATAAAAAAACCTGGCTTTGTCGAAGGACAGCCAGGTTTTTAGGTATTACATTTTTCTTCATTAACGGGGCTCTATGATTAACTTTATTGCCGTTCTTTCTTCTCCATCAATTTGAATGTCAGTAAAAGCGGGGATACAAACTAAGTCAATGCCGCTTGGAGCCACAAACCCCCTGGCGATTGCTATGGCTTTGATGGATTGGTTAAGGGCACCTGCGCCTATTGCCTGAATTTCAGCGGCGCCTCTTTCACGAATAACTCCTGCCAATGCGCCTGCTACAGAATTGGGAGTGGATTTGGCTGATACTTTTAATACTTCCATTTTTAGTACCTCCTTATGTGGGATAATGCCCCTCATTAACTATATTCATGATATTCCATGTATATTCCTGCTTATTTGTGTGATATTTTCTAAATTTTCTAATGAATAGCGCAAGGTGCTGAATGGAGATATTTTCATTCAAAAAAAGGGCTTTCATCGCTTATTTGAATCCGATCGATTTTTTTAGCACTCCCCGTTTTTGAATCTGCTTCTATAAGGATCCCATTTAATTGTTCCCTGCCTTTGGCAACTTCAAACCTAACTGGAAGATTTGTTAAAAATTTATTAATAATATCCTCTCTTTTCATACCTAGTATACCGTCTATTGGTCCTGTCATCCCTGCATCGCTTATATAAGCAGTGCCATCAGGTAATATGCGGTTATCAGCTGTTTGAACGTGTGTGTGGGTCCCTGCCACAGCAGTGACTTTACCATTTAAAAACCAGCCCATTGCTTGCTTTTCGCTCGTTGCTTCAGCATGAAAATCTACGAAAATGACAGGGGTCCGCTTCTTTATCTTTTTAATAAGTGCTTCTGCCTTTTTAAAAGGACAATCGTTGGGAGGCATGAACGTACGGCCCATTAAACTAATGACTCCGATTTCTAGATCATTTACTTTCGTAATAACATATTCATTTCCAGGGGTTTCTTCTGGATAATTTGCCGGCCGTGCCATCAATGGGGCTTCATTAATAAATTCAAAAATATCTTTATTATCCCACGTATGGTTTCCTAAGGTCACCGCTTGTGCCCCTTTTTCTAAAAAACCTTTATAAATTTTCTCTGTAATTCCTTTGCCCCCTGCTGCATTTTCTCCATTTACTATCGTGACAGTCGGTTTATATTTTTTCTTTAGTTTAGGAAGGTATTCATTTACCATGTTTCTGCCGGGAGAACCAACCACATCTCCAATAAATAGAATTTTCATCATACGTCTCCTTTTGTATTTCATATATCTTATTTTTTTATTTTATCTAATTTGTTTATATCAAACGCACGATTAGAAGTTCAAATTTTGACCATAAAAACTTTTTAGCTTATAAAAATAAAGCGGCGAAATCGCCGCTTTATTTTGCATATTCTACTGCTCGTGTTTCCCGTATCACCGTCACTCTAATGTGACCAGGATAATCGAGCTCTTCTTCAATTTGTTTCGTAATATCTCTGGCCAACCGATGAGCCAATGCGTCATCTACTAAATCAGGTTTCACCATAATTCTCACTTCACGACCTGCTTGAATGGCGTACGTTTTTTCAACTCCATCGAAGGATTCAGCTATTTCTTCTAGCTTCTCTAATCGACGAATATACGTTTCAAGCGTTTCTCGTCTAGCACCTGGCCGCGCGGCAGATAATGCATCTGCTGCAGCAACTAGGGTTGCAATTACAGAAGTTGCTTCTGTATCTCCATGGTGAGATGCAATACTGTTAATGACCACTGGATGTTCTTTATATTTCTGAGCAAGCTCTACACCAATTTCTACGTGACTGCCTTCTACTTCATGGTCAATCGCTTTACCGATGTCATGAAGGAGCCCTGCTCGTTTTGCTAACTGTTCATCCTCACCAAGTTCTGCAGCCATTAACGCCGTTAGATGAGCCACTTCCATTGAGTGGTTTAGAACATTTTGCCCGTAGCTCGTTCTAAATTTCAATCGTCCGAGAATTTTAATTAAATCAGGATGTAGTCCGTGAATCCCCATTTCAAAGGTGGTTTCTTCACCGTATTCACGAATTAACTCATCTACCTCCCGCCTTGATTTTTCAACCGTTTCTTCAATGCGGGCCGGATGAATACGTCCATCCTGTACGAGCTTATCTAGTGATGTTCGGGCAATTTCTCTTCTAATCGGATCAAATCCTGAGAGAATAACAGCTTCCGGTGTATCATCAATGATTAGATCAATTCCTGTCAGCGTCTCTAATGCGCGTATATTTCTTCCTTCTCTTCCAATAATACGGCCTTTCATTTCATCATTTGGAAGATTTACAACCGAAACAGTTGTCTCAGCAATGTGATCTGCTGCACAGCGCTGAATAGCCAGGGAAAGAATCTGCCGTGCTTTCTTGTCTGCTTCATTTTTAGCACGTTCCGTATGTTCTTTCACCATTATGGCCGTTTCATGCTCCAATTCCTGCTGCACATCTCTTCTAATCATATCTCTTGCTTCTTCACGGGACAATCCTGAAATTCTCTCCAGCTCTTCTTGCTGCTTTGCTAAAATCTCCTCCACTTTGCTGTTATTTTCATCTACCTGTCGTTGTTTGTCGGCGAGAGATTCTTCTCTCTTTTCCAACGATTCTTCTTTCTTGTCCAATGTTTCGCTTTTCCGGTCAAGAATCTCTTCTTTCTGCATTAAGCGGTTTTCTTGTTTCTGAACTTCATTTCTTCGGTCCCGCAAATCTTCTTCTGCTTCTGCACGAAGCTGATGCGCCTGGTCTTTAGCTTCTAGCACTGCCTCTTTTTTACTGGCTTCTGCTTTCCGCTCAGCATCCTCTACGATCTGTTTCGCGGCTAGTTCCGCGCTCGCTATCTTCGCTTCTGCAATAGATTTACGAACAAAATAACCAATCAATCCACTCAAAGCTGCAACGACAACAAGCAAAATGGAGATGAGAAAGATGTTGTTATCCAAGTCTTTTCACCTCCTCTTGCTATCTGGTTGTACCCTTTTGTTCAGGTCTTTCTGCCTAAAGGGGAATTTGTTTCATTTTTGTTCATAGAAAGCATTACAAACATCTGAATGTTTCTTTGACGTGGTGTCGACCGGTTGCGCCGTCGATAAAAAAGGCTTTTATTTCTGTGAAACCATTTACTAATTTCTCCATTAAAAAAAGCCTTTTAAAGCAAATACGGTGAACATTCCATGACCCTTTTTCAAGCATCACTCCATTTAATTGTATCCTCCAGTTCTAGACATGTCAAGACTTCCCAATGGCGCGAACCCCTGGCCGTAAATGGGTTGAGAAGATATAGAATACACGGCTTTTAGGACAAAGGTTCCCGTAAAAATGCTCTCTGAGGAAATGGAGAGCGTTTTGAGGCTCGGTGGTTTAGCACTCTCTGTACATTTTGCAGAAGTTACAGCGTAAACTGTCCATTATCTTTTCTGCGCTTTAAAAACCACCCTTTCCGTGAAAAGGGTGGTACAATCCTTTTTATTCTTCTGTATCTACCAGCAGTCCTTCTTCTCCTTGAGATTGAATGGCATCAAGGTTGTAGTGCTCACGGATGCTTTCTTCAATTGCAGCAGTTACTTCTTCGTGTTCCTTTAAGTATTGCTTAGCATTTTCTCTGCCTTGTCCTAAACGATCTCCGTCATAAGAATACCAAGCCCCGCTTTTTTGCACAATGTCGAGTTCAGAAGCAATATCAAGGATAGATCCTTCTCGTGAGATTCCTTCCCCGTACATAATGTCCACCTCAGCCTGCTTAAACGGCGGAGCCACTTTGTTTTTCACTATTTTAATTCGAGTTTTGTTTCCTACCATTTCATTTCCTTGTTTGAGTGTTTCAGCCCGGCGAACTTCTAAGCGGACAGATGAATAGAATTTTAAAGCACGGCCGCCTGGAGTAGTTTCAGGACTGCCAAACATTACACCGACTTTCTCACGAATTTGATTAATAAAAACAGCAATCGAGTTGGATTTGCTAATCGCTCCTGACAATTTACGAAGAGCCTGTGACATCAACCGAGCCTGTAAGCCGACGTGGCTGTCTCCCATTTCCCCTTCAATTTCTGCTTTTGGCACAAGAGCAGCAACGGAGTCTACAACAATAATATCGACCGCACCGCTTCTTACAAGAGCTTCTGCTATTTCAAGCGCCTGTTCCCCTGTGTCCGGTTGTGATAATAGCAGTTCATCAATATTTACACCTAAATTTTGAGCGTAAGCTGGATCAAGAGCGTGTTCGGCATCGATAAAAGCCGCCTGACCGCCTTTTCGCTGGACTTCCGCAATGGCATGAAGTGCTACAGTCGTCTTACCGGACGATTCCGGGCCATAGATTTCTACAATTCTGCCGCGCGGATATCCACCCACTCCAAGTGCAATATCGACAGCCAATGCACCGCTTGATACGGTAGAGACTTTACGTTCGGCTTGTTCTCCAAGCTTCATAATCGAACCCTTGCCAAATTGCTTCTCAATATTTCTAAGCGCCTGATCCAGCGCTGCTTTTCGTTCACTCATTTTATCTCTCCTTTTTATTGCCAAACTCCAACTGTCTAATTGGTCTTGTTTCCCCCGAAAACAAGGAGCATTCTTACCATATTGAAAACGCCCTGACAAAAGAAAGACCGTTTTGTTTTACCACCTATTTCATCATACCTTGTTTTATTTCATTTGCCAACAGTTTTTACGAACATTTATTCGGTTTTTTAAGTCTTTAACACGATTTCTTTTCAAACCGTATGGGAAAAACCGTTGCTTGTCCTGTTCTTGGTACTGATAAGACTAAAACGTTCCTGAGTACGCATTGAAAAACTGTTCAAAGGATTTCCCTTGAACAGTTTTCATACCAGGTTCTATTTAGTTGAACGCGGTTTTGATGGAGAAGGGTTTCTTTTCGGACGCGGTTTAGCTGGTTCTAAATTAACACGCGCGCCATTTACACGCGAATAACGCAGTGCTTCATAAACAAAAGGTGCAACTTCTTCTGGCACTTCTACAAACGTGAATTTTTCAAATATATCAATGCGTCCTACTGCTTTTCCAGGTATGCCGACTGCATCGGAAATTTCTTCAATTAAAACTTTAGGACTCATATTAACATTTCGGCCAACATTAATAAAGAATCGAATCATTCCTTTTGCGCCGCCGGTTTCTCCAAAATTATAGCCGTCATCATTTTCCCCGATAGCAGTCGAGAAATTCATTTTCATTAAAGAACGAATAATGTTTTTTGGATCATATTCTGCTAAAAGTTCATCTGCAAGATCATCAAAAAGTGATAATTCTTGCTCATCTTCAAATTGGTCAATAATAAGATTTTTCCATGCTTCTTGCTGTTTTTCCACGACTTCTTCAATAGAAGGTACACTTTTTGTTGGTATAGACATCTTTATCTCAGATTCGATGGAACGAAGGTGTTTCATTTCTCTTGGTGTGACAAGAGTCAAAGCTTGTCCTGTGCGGCCCGCTCTTCCTGTACGGCCGATACGATGTACATAACTTTCCGGGTCTTGCGGTATATCATAGTTTATAACGTGACTGACATTTTGTACGTCTATTCCGCGAGCAGCTACATCAGTTGCTATAAG
Source organism: Alteribacillus sp. YIM 98480 (assembly GCF_009765375.1). Taxonomy (GTDB): domain Bacteria; phylum Bacillota; class Bacilli; order Bacillales; family Marinococcaceae; genus Alteribacillus. The sequence goes on along the minus strand of NZ_VTOK01000025.1, from coordinate 12,522 downwards.
TAATTCAATCGTACTTTCACGGAATTTTTTCATGACAGCATCACGCTGGGACTGAGTAAGATCTCCATGAAGCCCATCTGCTAAATACCCTCTCGCTTGCAGTACTTCCGTTAATTCTGCCACTCCTTTTTTTGTGCGGCAGAAAATAATGCCAAGCTCCGGGTCCTGACTGTCTAAGATTCGGCACAAAGATTCTTGTTTGTTGCGTTCAAGCACCTTGTAATACCATTGATCAATGGAAGGAGCTGTTACTTCGCTTTTATTTATAGATACAGTTGCCGGCTTCACCATGTAACGTTTAGAAAGTTTACGAATCGCTGGAGGCATCGTAGCTGAGAATAGAAGTGTCTGTCTATCAACATTAATTTGTTTTAAAATGGTCTCAATATCTTCAATAAAGCCCATATCAAGCATTTCATCTGCCTCATCAAGAACGACAGTTTTTACGCGGTCAAGCTTTAATGTTTTCCGTCTTAAATGATCTTGCAGCCGGCCTGGAGTACCAATTACAATCTGCACTCCCTGCTTTAATGCTTTGATCTGATGACCAATCGATTGTCCGCCGTAAATAGGAAGGGTACGAATATTTAAGTACTTAGATAGTTTTTGCAGTTCACCGGAAACTTGTATAGCAAGTTCTCTTGTCGGAGTTAAAATCATAGCCTGAACGTGCGTTTCCTTTGTTATTCGATTAATCAAAGGAATCCCAAATGCGGCCGTTTTCCCAGTACCAGTCTGGGCCTGGCCAATTACATCTTTTGATTGTAATATTTCAGGAATCGCTTTTTCCTGAACGGGAGAGGGTTCTTCAAACCCCATTTCGCGAATCGCTTTTTTAATTTCATCTTTTACATCAAAATCGTCAAAGTACGTCATTTGTTTACCACCTTTTCCTTCAGTAAAAACCAGCAGCCGTAATAAACTGCTAAACGGCGAATTTGTTCACGGCTCCCAGCGAGATTTAATTCATGAGAAGTCACTCCATGTGGTCCGGCAATTCCAATCCACACTGTACCCGGTACCTTTCCTTCTAAAGCGCCTGGTCCTGCTACACCAGTAAAACTAATTCCTATGTCCGTCTGATACTGGAGGCGGACCTTCTCTGCCATCGACTCGGCACATTCCTTACTTACCGTTCCGTATTTATTCATTAAATCATTGCTTATCCCTAACATTTTGTTTTTCGCTGATTGAGAATACACAGCCGAGGAGCCTTCGAACATTGCAGAAGCTCCAGAAACATCGACAATGTGCTTAGCAAACCATCCGCCAGTTAAACTTTCCGCAGCAGCTAGCGTTAATTTTTGGTCAACGAACCTTTTTACAACTTGCACAGGCAATGTCTCGTTTTCTCTGCCATAAATATATTTTCCCACTCTGTGTTTAATCTGGCTTTCTACTTTATCTAGTAAGTCATCTGCCACAGAACGGGCATTTGCTTTTGCTGTAAGTCGGATTGTCACTTCCCCGTCAGAAGCTAGCGGCGCAATAGTCGGGTTCGTTTGTGCTTTTATGAGATCTATCAGCTCTTCTTCAAGTCTGGATTCTCCTATATTGAAAAAACGAAGAACTCTAGATAACACTAAAGATTCTCCAGACATTCTCTTTAATAAGTAAGGTTTCGCTTCGTTTTCATACATGTGTTTTAATTCACGAGGAGGTCCCGGCAGAAGAATGAATAAAGTACCTTTGTATTTATCTGCCATACCACAGGCAAGTCCGGCTCTATTATAAAATACATCACTGCCTTCTGTATAGTGAGCCTGCTTTTTATTATTTTCAGACATTTCTATTTTTCTTTGTTTGAAAAACTGTTTCATGTTATCAAGAGTTGGTTCATGATATATTAAGCGCTTACCTGTGAGTTCAGCGATAACTTCCTTTGTAAGATCATCCTCGGTTGGTCCGAGGCCGCCTGATATAAATACAACATCCACTCTTTCACAAGCTTCTTCGAGCACTGCTTTCATACGTGGTTTATTATCACCCACAACTGTATGCCTGTAAACATTAATACCTACAGCAGCCAGTTCTTGAGACAAAAATTGTCCATTCGTGTTCGCTATTTGACCGAGAAGAAGTTCTGAACCTACTGCGATTATTTCTGCATTCATTTTTTCCACCCCATTCCTTACTTCATTACATCGAATGCTTGAAAATATGCTTGTTCTTCAAAAAATAATCAACACCTGATATTATCGTCAATACGACAGCAATCCACATAAGAATCATTCCTAATGGAATATTTAAAATGGCAAAAACAAGACCATCTAAGAGCAGAACAGCCAGTGCAGTCATTTGAAAAACTGTTTTCCATTTACCGAGATTGCTCGCTGCGATAACTTCTCCATCAGAAGCAGCGACGAGTCGAATTCCTGTTACTGCAAACTCTCTGCTTATTATGATAATGGCCATCCAAGCTGGAAGTATCTGCAATTCAATTAAAGTCAGCAATGCGGCAGTTACAAGCAATTTATCAGCCAGAGGGTCTAGGAATTTACCAAAATTACTGACTAAGTTGTATTTTCTTGCATAATAACCGTCCAGCCAATCAGTAGAAGCGGCAATAATAAACAGAACAAAACCTGCTGCATGTGTGATGGGAAGTAATGTCCCGCTTATTTCCAGACTGCCCATTGAAAACGGAACAAGCATAAATATCATAAATATCGGTATTAAACATATACGTGCAATTGTTATTTTATTTGGCAGATTCATGGTTTTCCCTCGTTTCTAATGCTCTATGCTCCCCTAAACGTCATTGTACCACACAATATACATATCGAGGAAAGGAAAGGAAATCAATACGAATAAGAAGGCAGGAGAAGGTTGGGAGTTTTAAAATGAATGGAAAAATCCCCGGAGCTTACTCCAGGGACTATATTATTCAGCTTGCTTATCGAAAATAAGATGCTGATGAACCGCTTCGGAGGGGTCAATAGGATAATCGATAACTTGCCCATTAAAACGAACCGTAACGGCTGTGGCATTTCCAATATTTAATTTCACATAATCTTCATCGCTGTAATCAAGTTCTACAGTATCGCCTTCTGAAACACCTGCAAAATCTTCAAGAATAGTACCATTTTTATCTTGGACATCCAGGTAAGAATCTCCCGAAAGCTCTAATTCAATCATCATCTCATCTAAACCGGAAACATCAAAAGTGGATCGGCGATTGTCTGTAGATAGGAACTCTGGTTCCTCATTTTCTGCTTCTTCTATTTCATCTTCTTTTTCTATAGATCCGTTTTCATCTTCCTCTGCTTCACGGCTGTCTTCAGTTGGTTCATCGTCTTCTTCATTGCCTGCATCTTCGTCTGATATACCTGAATTATCATTGGAATCAACTTCAATTGATGGGTCATCTTCTGGAGATACACCGCCCGAGTTACCGCCGTCAGCTCCTTGTACAACCAGGTAGACTCCTGCAGCTACTACAACAAAAAATAAAATGCCCATTAATACTGGAAAAACATTTGATTTTCTTTTCTTCTTTTTTTGAACTTTTGGTCTGGTCCGTTCCGCTCTAGAAGGCAAATCTGTTGCCTGCTGCTTTGGCTGCGGAAGCTCTCCGCCATATGTCTCAAAAATGTCGTCCGGGTCAAGTGCTAACGCTTCTGCATAACTTTTCACAAAGGCCCGCGTATAAAACGCCCCGGGAAGAGCTTCGTACTTTCCATTTTCAATCGCTGACAAATATCGTTTTTGTATTTTTGTTATCTCTTGCATTTTTTCAAGCGAAAGTTCTTTTTCTTCTCTTTTCGTTTTTAAAAATTGACCAAGCTCTGACACTATTAACACCTACCACCTAACTGATATCAAAAGAAGAAAAACCTGATTCTACCACTTCATATGTGATCTCCTCTTTTTCGTCATTTCTTAATTCAATTATACAATCAAAATCATCAAGCGTATAAGAAGACTCTCTTACAAATATATCAGGGTGCTCCACCACTTTTACGGCAGGAAGCCTCAAAATATCGTCCACTAACATTCTATGTTTTTCTGTAGCTCTCATCATCGAAACAATTCCATCAATAATGTAGATATGTCCTTCTTCGAGCTCATCATCAGCCAATTGATTTCGAACAGTCTGTCTAAGAAGCGTTGACGATATAAAAGACCACCGTTTATTAGCGCAGACGCTGGCAGCTACTAAAGATTCTGTTTTTCCTACTCTTGGCATCCCTCGAATACCAACAAGATAGTGACGATCTTTTTTAAACAATTCTGCCATAAAATCGACAAGCAGCCCAAGTTCATCACGAACGAATCGAAATGTCTTTTTGTCGTCCGCATCTCGTTCTATGTAACGGCCGTGTCTAACCGCCAGTCGGTCGCGCAGTCTCGGTTCTCTCATTTTTCTTACGGTAATATTATCAATAGTATCAAGAATGGAACGAAAACGGGTGATTTGATCATCATGGTTACTTCGAATAAGCATACCCCGCCGGCGGTCTTCTACACCATTAATGGTAACAATATTAATTGAAAGCATACCTAGTAAGGAGGATATATCCCCAAGAAGGCCTGGACGGTTTTGATGGATTTCATACTCTAAATACCACTCTTTTTTTTCTTCCATCCTTCTTTCACCTCTTCTTACAGATCTTTCTTTTCAGATATTTGTCATTTTACGCTATTTTTCTCCATTTGAACAGAGTAATAAACTGATTTTCAAACTATTGTCCCTGCAATTTTAAAAAAAGAAAACTGCCCCTCTTTTATAAGAAGGACAGCATAGGTCTTTGCAGCTTTATTGAGAGGAGTTGGACTGTACCATTTTAACCATCATATTGGCAATTGCATGCTGTTCCTGCTCATCAGCTACCTTCCATAGATCAGCTAATACTCGCTCTTGTTCATTTTTAGGGTCTACGTTGTTTGCAAGATATTCGCCTACTTCATAAGCTATGTCAGAAGTAACATTTTCTGTCATACCGTCTTGCTTGGCCTGCAGAAGCCTTCCATCTAAAAACTGTTTCCATTGATCCCAATTATCCAATACAGACATGTAATTCCCTCCTTAAAGGTGTCATCATATTTTAAGATGCTCCGTCAGAAGGAAAATTATGTGTTGATAATAAGAAAATTATTTTACCAGCCACCATTTATATCAAGAACATGACCGTTTATATAACTAGCTTTGCCGCTCGTTAAAAATGTAACTGCCTCGGCTGCTTCTTCAGCATGACCGAAACGCCCAGAAGGAATTTCATCTTTTAAAGCTTGCGCGTCACTTTCTGAAAAACCTGACATCATAGGTGTATCAATTACACCTGGAGCAAGTGCATTTACACATATGCCGGAACGGGCTGTTTCTTTGGCCAGCGACTTTACAAACGTGTTTAAGCCGCCTTTTAAAGCAGAGTAAACCACTTCCATTGCTGCCCCGCGTTCTCCCCAAATAGAAGATATCATCACAATTTTGCCTTGTTTATTAGAAATCATAGCAGGCAGCAATTTCTTGGTTAACAACATGGCATTTAATAAATGAAGATTGGCCAGTTCATATAGCTCTTCTTCGCCAATATCCTGAAATAAACCATAATGCTGAATTCCACAATTATATATGAGGGTATCTACAGGAGAGTGGAGCTGTTTAAAAAGCTTATCAACCCCTTCTTTTTGTGAAAGGTCACTCATTACTAAGAATACAGGCACCTCAAACGCTTCACATTTTTCTTTTAGAGAAATGGCTTCCTGTTTGGATTTATTATAATGGAGAAACAGCGGTTTTCCTTCAGCAGCCAGTTTAAGAGCAACAGCACTGCCGATAGCGCCGCTAGCCCCTGTAATTAATGCAAACCGTGACATCTTTAATTCGCCTGCTTTTGTATTATTTGTGAAACAGAACGTGTACTTTCTTCAAAATGGGTATGCAGCAATTGATTTATTTCATCTATCGTTATTTCTTCTAAAACCGGAATAGCTTCAAACAGATGAATATTATGGAACGCAAAACTCGTATATTGATTTGCAACAAACTCAAGTGAATTCAGCTGTTTTAAAAAGTTACCGATTTTTTTCTTTCTCACCCGTTCGAGCTGGTCTTTAGATAACCCTTTATCCCTGGCATTTTCAATTGTTTGAATGATACGTTGTTCCAATTTATCAGGCTCTTTTGTATCGCCGCCTACTGCTAGAAAAGAAAAGGAACGTTCCGCTGTAAACTCCGTGGAGAACGAATCGTCAATCAATCCATCTTCATATAATGTTTCATACGCATCAGAGCCTGGACCAAACAATGCATCAAGCATTAACTGCATAGAAAATTCATATTTCAGCAGTTCTTTTCCCTCTAACTTACTGGCATTCACTTTATATCCGACCATACATTTTGGCGTGTTCACACTCATTTTTGCAACCGATTTATCATTTTTTACCTCTTTTGGCTCATCGTCCAAGATGCGTTCAATTTCTTCTGGCTCTTTAAATGATTTATTGTTTTGGTTGTTACGTACCAATTCAATAATCTGATCAGTCTGCACATCCCCAGCAACAAATAAAACCATATTAGACGGATGATAGAACGTTTCATAACATTCGTAAAGGTCTTCTTTTGTAATTTCATAAATAGAATCTGCGCTGCCTGCAATATCAATTTTCACCGGGTGTTTGTGATACATGCTGCCAAGCAGATTAAAAAATAACTGCCAATCAGGATTATCTTCATACATCGTAATTTCCTGTTCAATAATTCCTTTTTCTTTCTCTACAGTTTCATCCGTAAAATAAGGATGCTGAACAAAATCAAGCAACGTCTCTAAGTTTTTATCCGTATCCTGTGTACTTGAAAATAAATATGCTGTCTTTGTAAAACTTGTAAATGCGTTTGCTGAAGCTCCCTGTTCTCCAAACGTCTGAAACACATCGCCTTGTTCATCTTCAAACATCTTATGTTCAAGGAAATGGGCGATACCGTCTGGAACCATTACTGCTTCTTTTTTTCCAATTGGTACAAAATGATTATCAATCGATCCATAATTTGTTGAAAAAACAGCAAATGTTTTATGAAAACCTGGTTTAGGAAGAACATATACAGTTAATCCATTATCGAGCCGCTCGTTATAAATCGTTTCTTGTAACTGGTCAAATGTTTTCTTGTTTGTCATTTTGCAGCCTCCTCACCGCGTAAAAAGTAGCATGTATCCAATTCTACAGTAGCTGCCCCTTCTATGACATCTTGCTTTGTAACAGCATCAATGGCTTTGACCCATTCTGATAAATCCCGCTTTTTACCTGCAGCAACGCTTTGATAATATAGATCGACTATACCTCTCGCTGAGTCTGCTGTTTCAAGCAATTGATTTTTTACCATCACTTTTGTTTGTTCAACAGACTCGTCGGTAAAATGGCCTTGTTTCATATCGTCTAACTGTTTTTTTATAATGTCCACCGCTTTTTCATATTTAGACGCTTCGATGCCTGCAAAGACAAGCACTAATCCTTTCAGACTCTCATATCGCGAAGCAGCGTAATAAGCCATGCTTTCTTTTTCTCTTACATTCATAAACAGTTTGGAATGAGGAAATCCTCCAAATAAACCATTCATTACTTGCATTGCTGGAAAAAGGTTATCACTAAAAGTGACAGACGTTCTATATCCTAAATGGAGTTTGCCTTGTTGAATATCATCGGTTTCCTTTATTTCTTTCGGCTCTTTCCCTTCGTTCTCCTTTCCTTCATTCATTGCCTCTTGTGTTTTAGAAGTGACAGAAAAAATGGAAGCTGCCTCTTCTGCTTCTTCTGCTTTTACATCTCCAACAATATATAGGCGGATGTCATCTTCTTGAAGCATTCGTTTATATTCCTGCATTAAAGTCTCAGAAGTGACCTCGTCTATTTTTTCCATCTCACCGTATGGATGAACAGAATATGGTTCATCTTTACACATTTCTTCTAACAATCGTTTATTTGCATACCGAATTTTATCATCATAGATGGACTCCATTCTCTGTTTTAGCGTACGTTTTTCTTCACGTATAACTTTTTCTGAAAAACTTCCATTTTCATCAAAAAATGGATTTTCAAGCACTTCCCGCAAAAATGACAGACTTTTTTTAAATAAAGGGACATTGTCTTTTAAGAACTTTTCATTTGCTGCCTCTAGGCGCAGTGAAAGGATATGATTTTCTCCTTTTCTTTGTACATCTGCCTGAAAAGATGCGCCATACAGTTCATCTAAATAGAGCCTGATTTGCTTTCGAGAAGGATAATCGTTTGTTGCACTTTTTAATACGTTCGCTAAAAGTGAACGTTCGGTTGCTGTTTTTTGTGTTAATCTGCTTTTTATTTGTAACACAAACGTCGTCGTTTTGTATTTTGGAGTGGATACTAAGTGTACATCAAGTCCATTCTTATTAATAACTTGTTCTTCTAGCATATCGGTTCATTACCTCCTTGTTTTTTACAGCTTTTAGCGCGATGGCATTTCTTCGTTATTTTGATCGCTATGTTGACTGACAAGAACCTCTCTTGGTTTACTTCCTTCATAAGGCCCTACAATACCCCGCATTTCCATTTCATCAATCAACCTGGCTGCACGTGTATATCCTATTCGAAATCTGCGCTGCAGCATGGACACTGATGCACTTTGCATTTGCAGCACTAATTGAACAGCGTCGTCATATATTTCATCACTCACTTCTTCTTTCACTTCTGGTTTATCTTCTGGAATCATTTCTTCCTGATAAACCGCTTTCTGCTGAGAAATGACGGCATCCACTACCGTTTCCACCTCTTCATCAGATACAAACGCCCCTTGTACCCTGGTTGATTTGTTCGATCCTACCGGCTGAAAAAGCATATCTCCTTTTCCTAACAGCTTTTCTGCTCCGGCTGAATCTAAGATTGTTCGAGAGTCGGTTTGGCTTGAAACCCCGAAGGCAATACGAGAAGGAATATTTGCTTTGATTACTCCTGTAATAACATCCACCGAAGGACGCTGTGTTGCAATGATCATGTGAATACCTGCTGCCCGTGCCATTTGAGCAAGGCGTGTAATAGCATCCTCCACATCGCTTGAAGCTACCATCATTAAATCAGCAAGTTCATCTACAAGTACAATAATATATGGAAGTTCAGGCTGTTTTTCCTCTTCCTTTTCATTTTGCTTTTTAATGAGTTCATTATACCCTTCAATATTTCTCGTTCCAGTATGGGAAAATAAATCGTAACGTCTTTCCATTTCTGCTACAACTTTTTTAAGTGCTTGTGCAGCTTTTTTTGGCTCGGTAACAACAGGGGTAAGCAAATGCGGTATCCCGTTGTATACATTTAATTCAACCATCTTAGGATCAATCATCATGAGTTTTACTTCATGCGGCCTTGCTTTCATTAATATACTTGTGATAATACCGTTAATACAAACACTTTTACCGCTGCCAGTAGCCCCCGCAACAAGCAGGTGCGGCATCTTATGCAAAGATGCCAGTACAGGTTCCCCCGAGATGTCGCGGCCTAAGGCTACGGCGAGTACATGATCTTCTTTTTGATAACCTGCTTCTAACACTTCTCTTAACGTAACCATCGCTACTTCTTGATTAGGAACTTCGATACCTACAGCTGCTTTTCCTGGAATCGGAGCTTCTATCCGTATATCTTTAGCAGCCAGAGCCAATGCCAGGTCATCGGCTAGATTGACAATTTTACTAACTTTCACCCCCGTATCAGGCTGCACTTCGTATTTTGTAACAGCAGGGCCTAAATGCACTTCATTAACACGGGCCTTTACTCCAAAACTATGCAATGTTTCTTCTAATTTACGGGCATTAGAAGATATTAGCCCACGTTCTTGGTTTTGTGTATTATGCTTTGGAGTACCAAGTAAATGCAGAGCTGGCAACTCATAATCTTTATTTTCTTGTTCATGTGATATTAACGGTGTTTGTACTTCTTTGCCCTCTTCTTCCTGATTGCTTAGTGCATGAGATGGCTTAGGTTCTTCTTTTTTCTCAGCTTGATTGGAGCGTTCTTTCTTTTCTATTTCTCCATCTTGATAAGCTTGTTCGGCAAAATTATAGATAACGGGTTCTGGCGCTTCCTCCTTTTTAGGAGATTGATCGGCTGTTTTATTGTTATGTTTTGAAGACGTCTCTTGTACACCTTTTTCCTTTTCAACTTTTCTTCGTTCTAAAGCTTCTTTTTGCTGCTTTGTTTTAGCTTGTATCGAAAGCACTGCTTGTTTTAATTTTGGTCCGCTTTTTTTAGAAATATACTGAATAATATCCTGAATTGAAAGACCAGTAATAAGTAAAAAAGAAAGGATAAATAACAAAACAGCTATAACCCTTGTTCCGCCGGCATCAAATAAAAACTGCGTCGTAACAAACAGTACTGCCCCAGCCATGCCTCCGCCTAGGTCTTCCACACGCCCGCTGTCAAAAGGATCAAGAATAAACAACTCCCAAGTTGTTACAAGCGCTGAACTTTCCTGGTATTCACCAAGACTTCCCAGATTCTCAAACATTTGAACGTGACTTAAAAGCAGTAATGTAATAATAGCAAGATAAACTCCGCTTAATCGCTTCCCAATTAAGGTTGGAATCTTTCTTTTTATAATTAACGCCGCTGCCAAAATTAAAATCCCTATATTTATTAAAGGGGACCATTCACCTGCGATAAAACGAAAAAGGGACAATGTTACTTCCCCTGCTCGTCCTAAATGGAAGAGTGCAAGAATACCAAAAGTGAAAATAAAAAGTCCGCTTAATTCATATTTCATTTGTGCCTTCCAATGCTTGGAAGATCTCTTTTTCCGTTTGGATTTTTTTGCCATTTTATCACCTCAAACCTTCCGTTGCTGTTTAGTTGCAGAAAACGGCATGTATTATCCGAGAAAAATACTTAAGGAATGTTAACCACAACGAATTGGGCTGCCTCGTGTGAGAAAATATCGGAGACAGCCCTCTTTGTATGACTATTCTTTTTTCATTATAACACATTTTTCCTTCATTTCCTTAAAAAAACGTCATTCTCCAGCCCATTCTGTCCCTGGTTGATATTTTTGCAATAAATAATCATGAGGATTTGAACTATGAAGAGAAACTACTTTCCACGTAAAGTCATCTGTTTTTTCAATAACGAGCGTTCCGTTTTCAATATTCACCTGCCTTTTATTGTTCCAAGCATTTTCATCAGGTGGAAAAATCGAATCCATGGAAAGGGGAGTATAGAGAATCATTGCAGCAGATCCCCATTCTTTTGTTTCTCTTCATCAATAAGTTGATTCAGTTTTTTTAAAGCAAGTCCAATGCCTCCAACCTCGTCAATTAATCCATATTTCACGGCATCAGCTCCTATAACATTTGTACCAATATCTCTTGTCAAATTTCCTTTTGCAAACATCAATTCTTTAAATGTTTCTTCTTCAATATTAGAGTGGCGGGTTACAAAACTAATCACCCTATCCTGCATTTTATCGAGATACTCAAAGGTTTGAGGAACCCCGATTACAAGTCCAGTTAATCGTATCGGGTGGATTGTCATGGTGGCTGTTTCTGCAATATACGAATAGTCAGCCGCTACAGCAATCGGAACACCGATTGAGTGCCCGCCCCCAAGTACAATCGTTATAGTCGGCTTACTCATGCTTGCTACCATTTCGGACATAGCAAGGCCTGCTTCTACATCTCCTCCAACTGTATTTAATATGAGCAAGAGCCCTTCTATCTTTGGATTTTGTTCTGCTGCTACGAGCTGTGGAATAATATGTTCATATTTTGTTGTTTTATTTTGCGGAGGAAGCTGCATATGTCCTTCGATTTGACCTACCACCGTAATACAATGAATATTCGAATTTTCCATCTGTGCTACATTGGTTTGGCCAAGTTCTTGTATTTTATTGACAAGGCTTGAACTTTTATCATCTTTATTTGGTTGCTGCGGTTGTTGAGGAGATGGATTAGGAGACGTTCCAGGGTTTGGCTGCTGGGGTGTGGATGGGCCTTGATTATCTGGCATTTAAATACCTCCCTTATAGAATGTATTGTTAGTATGACAACCGTCCACTTTATTCATGCATATCATGCAGAAATTAGAAAACGAGAATACGGATAGAAAGGGAACCAGGGACTCTTCCACTTGATCTTTTTCTTTCTTCCAAAGATCGAACTGTACTTCGTCGTATCTCATCAAAGGCCCAACTCGCATATAATAAGAGAGGAAATGGGTGTACTTTTAACACCACGTTTTTATCTTCCACTTTATCTTTGATTTTTCTAAAGAAGGTATTTCCGTTTTATTTTAAACAAAAACGCAAAAAAGCTGCCAGAATTTTATTCTGACAGCTTTCATTAATGCCTGGCAGCGTCCTACTTTCACAAAGGGTTGCCCCTTCATTATCATCGGCGCAAAAGAGCTTAACTTCCGTGTTCGGCATGGGAACGGGTGGAACCTCTTCGCTATCGCCACCAGACTTTGGATGGATTCGTTTGATTATTGCCTCATCGGAGACAACATCTCAACGATCCTTTTCTTATTAGGGATTGCTCCCTCAAAACTAAATAACGAATGTTC
>NZ_VTOK01000024.1 GCF_009765375.1 Alteribacillus sp. YIM 98480 | reverse complement strand
AAGGTATCCTTTTTGCGTACTTTATTTTAGCATTTTATTAAAAAGAGTGGTCCTCACCAACGTATTGGTGAGGACCACTCTTTTTAATTACTGGGTTTTGTCCCAGCCTCTTTTTAATTATATTTTCGACAATAGCTCCTTCTGTACGTTGACGTGGGTGTCATTGAAGAAGTCTTTACCTTAGCAGAAACTATCTCCTTTCAAGACCATACAGAAGTTTTCTTTTCTCAGGGGAAAAGAACTAGTATAATAAGGCAGACTAAGAAAAGAGCAAGTACTTTGATTGCTTGCTTAATGGAACTTTCTTTTCGACTCACGTAAAAAAAACGGCTTTTATTTCGTAATACTCCTGCTGGGAGGCAGTATCTAAAATGAAAATACAAGAATGTATTGTAGTAGAGGGAAAAGATGACACGGCTGCGGTGAAACGCGCATTAGAAGCGGATACAATAGAGACGAACGGATCGGCCATTGGAGAATCTGTCCTAAAACGTATTGCGCTTGCACAAGAACGGCGGGGAGTAATTATTTTTACAGATCCGGATGTACCTGGAGAGAGAATAAGAAGAATTGTAAGCAGAGAAGTACCGGGTTGTAAACATGCTTTTCTTACAAAAGAGAATGCACTTTCTGCCAAAAAGGACAATTTAGGCATTGAAAATGCTTCCGTTGAAGCGATAAGAAACGCCATTCTAAAGGTTAGAAAAGAGACGGTTTCAACAATAAAAAACAAAAACCCTGTTACACGGCAAGATTTGATAGATGCTGGAATGATGGGCGGACAGGGTTCACAACATAGAAGAGAGCGAGCTGGAGAAATTTTAAACATTGGATATGCCAATGCTAAACAATTTTTAAAACGTTTAGTAATGTTTAATGTGGGACGTGATGAATTTGCTAAAGCCGTAAAAGAGGTTTTGGAGGAGGAAAACACCCGTGATTAAAGATATCGCTACTCCGGGCAGAACAAAGGAAATTCTTGAAAAACACGGGTTTTCCTTTAAAAAGAGCCTGGGTCAAAATTTTTTAATTGATGTAAACATTTTAAATCAAATTGCTGAGGCTGCCGGAATGAGTGAACAAGATGGTGTCATAGAAGTCGGTCCAGGTATAGGAGCCTTGACGGAGCAATTTGCAAAAAGAGTGAAACAAGTAGAAGCATTTGAAATCGATGGCCGATTAATCTCTATTTTAGAAGACACGCTTTCTCCATACTCCAATGTCTCTATTCACCACGAAGATGTCTTGAAGGCAGACGTAAAAAAAGTTCTAAAGGAGAAACTTCAGTCAGTAAAGGAGACAGCGATAGTAGGTAATTTACCTTATTATGTCACTACTCCGATACTAATGAAACTGCTAGAACAACGTTTGCCGGTCACTCGAATCGTCGTTATGATTCAAAAGGAAGTAGCAGATAGAATTGCTGCAAAACCTGGATCTAAAGAGTATGGTTCTTTATCGATAGCGGTTCAATATTATTCAAAAGCGGCTACTGTGATGACTGTACCGAAAACAGTGTTTGTGCCAAGACCAAATGTCGAATCAGCCGTACTGCGCTTAGAAATACGAGATATAGCGCCAGTGGATGTAAAAGACGAACAATTTTTCTTTCAAGTAGTCCGTGCTTCTTTTGCTCAGCGGAGAAAAACGATTTGGAACAATCTGCAGCATAATTTGTTGGGTAAAGAGAGAAAAAACCTTTTAGCTGATGCTTTAGAACAAGCAGATATTGACCCGAAAAGAAGGGGAGAAACCTTGTCCATGGAAGAATTTGCTCTTCTTAGCAATCAGCTTTATGAACGCACAACCGACATTTCTTAGCTCCATATGAAACAGAAAGGCTGTCATCTTTATGGCAGCTTTTTTTGTACTTTAAGAAAGGTTAACATTATTAAAGGGTTAAAGTATAAGAAAAAATAAGGCTTTCGCCATTAAGGAATTGGCGACAAGCCAAGTTTTTCCGCACAGCCCTGACCAGGAAAAATCATCCTTTCTTCAAAAAGACAAGACTGTTACTAACAATATATTTTAGATGGTATTCTCATTAATCCACAAGAAAAAAGCTTAAATGACCATTACTTAGCTGCGAAAAAGCCATCACTATTTCATAATAAGTTTTCATACAAAAATGAGAATCCATTAATCAACATTTCTTTGCACACATTTTTATTATCGGGAATAGGCTGTGACGAGAGAAGGGGGAGAAGCAGGTGGAACTTAAAGTAGGTGACCTCGTCGCACGCTATTCCTATGACTGTGATATAGTTTTTCGAATAACAGCCATTGACCAGAATAAGGCAGAGCTTGCGGGAGAGGAGCTTCGCCTGGCCGCTGATGCACCTCTAGAAGATCTAAAAAAAGTTGATGATGAAGAAAGAAGAACACATGAAAAACATGCTCGAGAAAAAGAAGAATACAGCTATAGACTATTTCGTCAGGAAGCTCGTTTAATGAAAGAAAGAAATGAACATGAAGCGACGGAAGGATATAAAGAAAAAGCTTCGTACTTTGAGATGCGAGGCCGTGTTCTTCACCTTGATGGTGATCCATACTATTTAGCAAAATGCACCGCTTTATATGAACGGCTGGGAATTCCTGTATACGGTGTACACATACCTGAAAAGGAAATGCCCGATCAAATAGCGTCATTACTGCACATGGTACGTCCGGATATTTTGGTTATCACAGGTCATGATGCGTTTATTCCTTCTAGAGGTGCAGAAAACGATTTAAAGGCTTATAGGCATTCGAAGGTTTTTGGACAGACGGTTAGAGAGGCAAGAAAGGTAGTACCCCAGCTTGATCAGCTTATTATATTTGCTGGAGCTTGCCAGTCTTATTTTGAATGGCTGTTAAAAGCCGGTTCAAATTTTGCAAGTTCCCCAGAACGTGTAAATATACATGCTCTCGACCCTGTGTATATTGCGGCCAAAGTCAGCTTAACTCCTTTTATGGATCGCATAGGCGTGCTGCAGTTGATTCGCCATACCCTAACGGGGCAAGAAGGGTTAGGAGGACTCGAAACAAAAGGTGTTTTACGTAAAGGGCTGCCTTGGAAGGAAGACCATTCCTTCTCCAACGAAATCGATGAATAATATCAAAACAAGACCGGGTGCTGCTATACCGGTCTTTTCGTTTACAATGGTTTTCCTAATAAGAAATTATTGTTTAAAGAAGGAATACGAAACCAAATTTAGCGTAAACTAAACATTGTGAGTTAAATAATTTATAAATTCTTCAATAGTTATTGACAATGAAACCAAATGATTGATATAATAAAAAATTTTATTTGACATTGAAGAGTTAGGATGCTACAATAAAATATGAGTGAGGTGGGTCCGAAACCATGGGAAAAACGCTGATAGAAATTAAAGAAGCACTGGATGCTAATGTCGGGAAAAAGGTTACAATCGTTGCTAACGGCGGACGTAAAAAAACAATTGAACGCTCCGGCTTGCTTGAAGAAACTTATCCTTCTGTCTTTATTGTTAAATTAGACAAGGACAAGCATTCTGTCGAACGAATTTCTTACAGTTACACAGATGTACTCACCAAGACAGTACAGCTAACTATGTGTGAGGAAGAACTTCAAGCATAATAATCAATGGAAAATCGTTCATAAAGCAGTATAAATTGGCTTTCTGTTTATTGCGGACAGGAAGCTATATTTATGTCTTTTAGAGAGCAATCTATACATATGCCTGCGATGTTATTACAATTCTTTCTTTTAAGGAGATGGACAATTTGAGCCCAAGACGAGGTATAATGTCTAATGATTTAAAAGTAGAGATTGCAAAAGAGCTTGGCTTTTATGATACAGTGCAAAAGGAAGGCTGGGGAGGCATTAAATCCCGGGATGCGGGTAACATGGTCAAACGAGCCGTTCAAATTGCTGAAGAGAGTCTAGCCCAAAATAAAAAGTAACAACTTTAATCGCAGGTATTCAACACTCCGGGGTTCCTACCCCGGAGTTTGCTTCTTTTATCTAATAGTTAGGAATGATTTAAGACGTTTATCAAAGGGACTTTTCAGCAAGTCAAGTTTTCTAATGTTCGAGCCTGTACATAAGCAGATATTTCGACTAAAATGTACAGAGATATTAACGACTGGAACGGTAAAAGAATGGTCATGTACGGAAGAGAAGGAGAATAAATGGTGAAACGATCAATAAAAGCCCCAGCAAAAATTAATTTATCGCTTGATGTACTGCATAAAAGGGATGACGGCTACCATGAGGTGAAAATGGTTATGAGTCAAGTCGATTTGTCGGACCGTCTTGACTTAGAGATTAGAGAAGATGGAAAAATAACAATAGAGTTATCAGAAGGGTTCTTACCTGTTGATCAACGTAATTTAGCTTATCAGGCAGCTTCTCTTTTGCAGCACCGTTATGATATTAAGCTGGGTGTTTCCATTTACATACATAAACATATTCCGGTGGCAGCTGGTTTGGCTGGTGGGAGCAGCGATGCTGCAGCTGTTTTAAAAGGGCTTAATGAATTATGGGAGATAGGGCTTTCTACAGCAGATGTAGCAGCTCTAGGTTCAGAAATCGGCTCTGATGTTTCTTTTTGTGTTTATGGAGGGACCGCGCTTGCTACAGGCAGAGGAGAAATCATTAAACCACTGCCTTCTCCCCCTCCGTGCTGGGTAATACTAGCTAAACCTCCTATTGGAGTTTCTACAAGAGAAATTTATCAGCGTATGAAGATAGAAAATCCACCAAAAGAAGTAGCTTCTGAAAAAATAATTAAGGCAATAGAAAGCAATGATTACAGGGAAATTTGCAATAATCTTTTCAATTCGTTAGAAAACGTTACTCTTCCTCTTTATCCAGAGGTAAAACGTATTAAGGAAAGAATGCTTGATTCCGGTGTAGATGCTGCTTTAATGAGCGGAAGCGGCCCAACTGTATTCGGATTGGTGAAGAAGGAATCTAGAATACATCGGGTTTACAATGCATTGAGAGGGTTTTGTGATCAAGTATACGCTGTCCGTTTGATAAGTGATAAGGAAGCTTGATAAAATCCGGATAAAAATGATATATTTCAATTACAACATTCGGATTTTATGGAGGTGCTTATGAAAAAATTGAAACGAAGCGGTCGGTTGGTAGATATGACCTATTATTTGTTACAACATCCCCACCAGCTTGTATCACTGAGTTATTTTTCGGAAAGATATCAATCCGCCAAATCTTCTATAAGCGAAGATTTAACGATTGTAAAAGATATATTCGAATCACAGGGGATTGGTTCCCTATTAACAATAGCAGGAGCAAGTGGCGGAGTGAAATACGTTCCTATGGTGGAAGAAGAAGAAGGAAAGCTGCTTGTGGAAAAATTATGTAAAAAATTAGAAGATAAAGAACGGCTGCTGCCAGGTGGATACTTATACATGATGGATATTCTAGGGAACCCTCGTTTGATGAATGAAATTGGCAGATTATTTGCAGCTGTGTTTTCAGATCAAAAGATAGATGCCGTAATGACAGTAGCAATGAAAGGTATACCTTTAGCCTATGCTATTGGCTCTTATCTAGATGTGCCAGTTAGTATTGTGCGCAGGGACCACCGCGTAACAGAGGGCTCTATGGTCAGCATTAATTATGTTTCAGGGTCGGCTAAACGTATTCAAACGATGTCATTAGCTAGAAGAAGCCTAGAAGAAGGTGCTAATGTACTTATTGTGGATGATTTTATGAAAGCCGGCGGTACAGCACGAGGCATGATGGATTTATTAAAAGAGTTCAATGCCAATGTAGTGGGTATCGGTGTGCTAGTGGAAGCTGAAGATGTAGAAGAAAGACTTGTGGATGATTATGTGTCTATTGCGCGTCTTGAAGAAGTGAATGAAAGTCAAAAATTGGTTAATGCAGTTCCGGGCAACTTTTTAAAGAAACTAAAAGAGGTGAATCAAAAATGAAAGAGATCTTTACTACAGAAGCCCCAGAAGCAATTGGACCCTATTCCCAAGGTATCGTTGTAAACAATATATTTTACAGCTCTGGACAGATCCCTTTAACTCCTGAAGGAGAAATTGTTGAAGGCAGTATTGAAGAGCAGACTCACCAGGTATTTAATAACTTAAAAGCAGTCCTTAAAGAAGCTGGTGCCTCTTTAGATACAGTAGTAAAGGCTACTGTTTTTATTAAAGACATGGATACTTTTCCGACTGTCAATGAAATTTACGGTTATTATTTTAATGAACATCAGCCAGCAAGATCTTGTGTTGAAGTTGCCCGTCTCCCCAAAGACGTACTAGTAGAGATCGAAGTTATCGCTCTAGTAAAATAAAAGTTAATAATGTACCTAAAAAACCGCTGTTTGGCGGTTTTTTTTAAAGGTAAGAAATTATAAAAAAACATTTGGTGTTTTACATGTCTAGCGCAAGCGCCTACTCGCTCGAGATTCCTTCGGTTTCTCAATGGAAAGCAAGGATCAGCTTTCCATATGCCGACCCTCCAGGACTTGTCGCTCGTGAGCAATGCGCTTGCGCTTTTCTTATTGCTTAAATTTAGTAAAAACGGATGGCACAAGGATTAGAAAAAGAAAACTTTTATTAAATGAGAAGGTATCATTCATGTTAGGTCCTAGTGTTTAGGGACTGTTTTCCTAATAAATTTAAAAATTTTAATATTTTTTAGTTTATAGAGAAGGAAAAGGGGGCTTGTTTATTGAATTATATGGCAGAAGTATTTTATTTGGAAAAAGGTGGTGAAAGAATGGAAGTGACAGACGTAAGGCTTCGTCGGGTGAACACCGAGGGACGCATGCGAGCCATTGCTTCAATTACGATGGATAGTGAGTTTGTAGTACATGACATTAGAGTGATTGATGGTAATAACGGCTTGTTTGTAGCTATGCCAAGTAAGCGCACGCCTGACGGGGAATTTAGAGACATCGCCCACCCGATTTCATCGCATACTCGCGAAAAAATCCAAACTGCTGTTTTGGGTGAGTACAAACGCCAGGGAGAATTTGAAAATCCTGAATATGAAGAAGCTGGCGCTTCATAGCACTAGGTATAATATTGCAATGATACTTACGCCATCAGGCGGCCTGATCTATTTTGGGCTGCCTGATTTTTTTATACTTTAAGAATGTTTAATTTTGTTAAATGCTCAAAATATAAGTAAAACTATGACTTACTTGGCGGTAAGTCAAGTTTTTCTAATGTCTATATTTTTAATTCTTTGCAGTGACACCTCTGCCATTATCTTTTTCTTATATTAAGATAGCAAGCGTAGTTTTTCTAAAAAATACTATTTGGTCGCAATAATTAGATTAAACGAAGGAAGAAACATTTATAGTTATACCCCGTAGTTACCAAAGCGAAACGGAAAGTTTTGTAAAGTAATGATAATCTTTTGACTTTCCTTGAAATAAAGAGGGTTTTAGGATATATTCGTAAGGGAAAACCGGATACTTGGAGGATGAATAATGAGCAATCGTTACGCGGTTATTTTAGCCGCAGGACAAGGAAAACGAATGAAATCAGATTTGTATAAAGTGCTTCATCCTGTATGCGGAAAGCCTATGGTAGAACATGTGGCAGACCAGGTGAGTCAAGCTGGACTTCAGGAAGTGGTGACGGTAATAGGACACGGTGCCGATGCAGTAAAAGAGCATTTGGGTGATCGTGTTTCTTATGTGTTACAAGAAGAACAGCTGGGAACTGGACATGCTGTTATGCAGGCAGAGGAGTTGCTAGCGGATAAGGATGGGGTAACAGTCGTGCTTTGCGGAGATACACCCATAATCCGTTCTGAAACGATGGAGTCGCTGATGGAACACCATGAGAAAACAGGAGCTAAAGCGAGTGTTCTTACAGCAAAAGCAGAAGATCCAACAGGTTACGGACGTGTCATTCGTGACAAAAGCGGTCAAGTAACCAGAATCGTTGAACATAAGGATGCAAATGAGGAAGAACGCACAGTAAAAGAAATAAATACAGGAACGTACTGCTTTGACAATAAAACCCTCTTTCAAGCTTTAAAACAAGTTGGGAATAATAACGCACAAGGGGAGTACTATCTCCCAGATGTTATAGAAATTCTAAAAAGAAAAGGCGAAACGTTATCTGCGTGGCAAACTTCTGATTTTTCCGAAACGATAGGGGTGAATGATCGAGTTGCTCTTGCTAAAGCTGAAAAAGCCTTAAAACAAAGAATTAATGAATATTGGATGAAGCAAGGTGTAACCATTATAGACCCGGACCACACCTATATTTCTGCTGATTCGATTCTTGATCAGGACACTGTGTTGTACCCGGGTACGATGTTAAATGGGGCAGTGAAGATAGGCAGAAAATGTGTAATTGGTCCACATACAGAAATTACGGAAAGTGTAATCGGATCCGAATGTGAAATAAAACAATCCGTTATTGCACAAAGTGAGATTGGAAACCATGTTAAAATCGGACCGTTTGCTCATATTAGGCCAGAGTCCGTGCTTGATGATGAAGTGAAAATAGGGAACTTCGTGGAAGTTAAAAAGTCCCGCTTTGGAAAAGCAAGCAAAGCTTCTCATCTTAGCTATATCGGGGACGCTGAAGTTGGAAACAGTGTCAATTTAGGCTGTGGTTCAATAACCGTCAACTATGATGGTGAAAATAAATTTCTTACAAAAATTGCAGACGGTGCCTTTGTCGGATGTAATGCCAACTTAATTGCCCCGGTCACAATAGGTGAGGGTGCTTATGTGGCAGCTGGTTCTACTATAACAGATGATGTTCCCGGAAGCGCTCTCTCGATTGCTCGTGCGAGACAAACGAATAAAGAAGGTTATGCAAAAAAGAAGGATTGACCACTTTTTAAACTAATGTAACGGAGGGAATAATTGATGTCCATTTATGACGATCCTTATTTGAAGGTGTTCACCCTAAACTCCAATCCTAACCTGGCCCACGAGGTTACCAAGCAAATCGGAGTAGAGATGGGAAAAAGCTCAGTGAAGCGGTTTAGTGATGGGGAGATTCAAGTAAATATTGAAGAGAGCATCCGCGGTTGTGATGTATTTTTGGTTCAATCTACTTCAGAACCAGCGAATGAACACCTGATGGAACTTCTTATTATGATCGATGCGATGAAAAGAGCCTCTGCAGAAACGATTAATGTGGTCATTCCTTATTATGGATATGCCCGTCAAGATCGAAAAGCAAGATCAAGAGAACCAATTACTTCAAAACTAGTTGCAAACTTACTTGAAACAGCTGGGGCAACTCGCGTATTAACGATTGACCTGCATGCCACGCAAATTCAGGGATTTTTCGACATACCAGTAGATCAGCTCTTAGCAGAGCCAATCTTGTCCAAACATTTTCAAGATAAAGGAGTAGAAGATACTGTTATTGTCTCTCCTGACCATGGCGGGGTTGTTCGAGCAAGAAAGATGGCAGACCGTTTAAAAGCACCCATTGCTATTATTGATAAACGCCGGCCAAAGCCTAATGTATCAGAAGTAATGAACATTGTCGGTAATGTCGAAGGAAAAACGGCGATTATTGTAGACGATATAATTGATACAGCTGGAACGATGACATTAGCTGCAGATGCTCTATTAGAAGCAGGAGCCAAGGATGTATATGCTTGCAGTACACATCCAGTCTTATCTGGTCCTGCTATTGAACGCATTCAAAACTCAAACATTAAAGAGCTGGCAGTAACGAACACCATTGTTCTTCCAGAAGAGAAGGAAATAGATAAAATTACACAGCTTTCTCTAGCACCATTAATTGCAGAAGCAATTATTCGCGTGCATGAACAAACGTCAGTAAGCACGTTGTTTGAATAAAGAGTATGGGTCTGCTTAAGGCCAAATACTTGATTTTTAGGCAATGGAATGGTAAAATCCCGTTTTAAGTGAGTTAAATAGAGAATTCAAGAAGATAAACTAAATGAGGTGAAACACTATGTCTGCAGTATTAGAAGCTAAGACACGTAAAGATCTGAAAAGATCAGAAACAAAACAATTACGCCTTGATGGATATGTACCTGCTGTACTTTATGGAAAAGAAACAGAAAGCACTGCTGTTACTGTACCAAATATCACCTTTATAAAAACCCTTCGCGAAGTTGGCAGAAATGGTATTATTGAATTGGATATTGAGGGAGAAAACAAAAAACATAAAGTTATTGTTCATGATATTCAAGTTGATCCAATAAAAGACTATCTTGTTCACATTGATTTCTTCGAAGTAGACTTGAAAACCGAAATGGAAGCGGAAGTAGCTGTAAATCTTGTAGGCGACGCTCCTGGTGAAAAAGAAGGAGGAGTTTTATCTCCACTTCTCTACAATGTAACTGTACGCGCCCTTCCTACAGACATCCCTGAAGAAATCACTGTTGACATTTCTGAGTTAAATATCGGGGATTCCGTTCAAGTAAGCGATCTAAAATCTGGAAAAGCATTTGAATTTACGAATGAACCAGAAGAAACCGTAGTAACTGTTCTTCCACCTGAACAACAACATGAGCCTGAAGATGAAGCTGAAGGAGAAGAACCTGAATTAGTTGAGACTAGCGAGGACTCAGAAGAAGAGGAAAAATCTGAGTAATATAGAAGAAAGGGTATAGCCGTATTTTATGGTTATGCCTTTTTGACGTAAGCTAGAAAAGCATATGATTTGATGTGCCGCTGCCGCACTTTACCAGTAATTGATTGGCATAACTTTATATATATGTTTCATGTTGTCGCAGACAGAAGAGGTTGTCTAAGTAAAAGCGGGCAATGGCTCTCTTTTTCTTTAAGGACAAGCCCCGGCTGTCTGCGTTCTTTATACTTCTAGGAAATTTTACAATGCTAATAAAGGAATATAGTTTGAAAAGATTAAGGCTTTCAACGTACAGTACCGTGCGTTTTTAGCAGCCGTTCTTTTACCTGTATAGGTCTGTATGCAGAGTTTTTCTAATCAAGATGGAAACGGAAGGGGAGCAAGTAAACGTGAAAGTTATCGCAGGACTTGGGAACCCCGGTCAAAAATATAAAGACACACGTCATAATGTAGGGTTTGCTGTATTAGATAAATTAGTCGATAATTTAGGTTTGTCTTGGAAAGAAGGAAAAAAGAGTCTTATTGCCGAATCAAGAGCAGAAGGAGAAAAAATTTTTCTCATCAAACCAATGACTTACATGAATTTATCGGGTGAAGCACTACGTCCGCTTATGACATTTTATAATGTGGAAGTGGAAAATCTTATGGTCGTTTATGATGACTTGGATTTAGAGCCAGGATCGCTGCGTCTGCGTTTGAAAGGAGGCCATGGCGGGCATAACGGTATAAAATCTATCATCAATCAACTTGGAGCGAAGGAATTTAAACGAGTTCGTATTGGAATTGGACGGCCGGCAGAAGGTGATTCAGTGACATCTCATGTACTTGGAACGTTTGCTCCAGGTGATAAAAAAGCTGTGGAAGAAACCGTTCATTTATCAGCAAAAGCAGCAGAAGCGTGGTTTACTAAACCATTTAATGAAGTGATGAATCAATACAACAGGAAAAATTAACCAAACGGAAGTATAGCTCCTATTTTTGCGGTTCATACTAAGACAACAGTTAAGTCTAAAACCATGTACAATCGCAAAAGGAGCGGTAATATGGCTATTCAGTATTATTGCCGGCATTGCGGCACATCTATTGGGACACTTGAAGACGAAGAGTTATTGGTTTCTCCCCGTCTAGGGTTTGATCAGTTAACAGATGAAGAACAACAGCAAATTATTCACTATGGATCAGATGGGAATGTCCATGTAAGAGTAACTTGTGAAAATTGTGAGGAAGCTCTAGAAAATAATCCTCATTTTCATGAGTTAGATAGGTGGATCCATTAGAAGGTTGACCATATGCATATAGAAAAATTGGGACTGGCACTTCATAAACAACTTCGCGTGAAGGAAGCCGGCCCATTTTTCTGCTTAATAAAAAACGGAAAAAGTACCTTTTATGGAGATATTCAAACGGGTATAATAGCAATTAAATTTTCCGTTCTACTATTTTAGTAAGAGAATCACGTTAAAAATAATTTATATCATGTTGTCATACGAAGGGATTTTAGGGGAAGGAACGAAGGAGGAAAATGAGCCATGAAGGGATTGCAAAAAGCCCTGGCAGAGAATCACCATGTAAATGCAGTGTTAGAAGGTATAGAAAATAATTTAAACGAACAGTTAGTGGCAGGCCTTAGTGGTTCTGCCCGTACCTTTTTTGTGTCTCTAACTAAGTCTGAGGTAGATAGACCGCAGCTTGTGATTACCCATACGTTATATCAGGCTCAAAAGCTTTATGAAGATTTAATAGATTTAGTTGAGAATGATGTCTATTTATACCCAGTAAATGAATTGATATCTTCTGAAATTGCCATTGCTAGTCCTGAAATGAGGTCGCAAAGGATTGAAGTGCTGAATAAGCTTGTTGAAGGGTTCAATGGAATCGTTATCGCACCGGTTGCTGGGGTAAGACGTCTTCTTCCCCCGGTCGAACTGTGGAAAAGTTCCCAAATACATTTACAACAAGGCAGAGATATAGAATTAGATACGTTTTTGTCTGATTTATCGGCATTGGGTTACCAGCGGGCTGATATGGTGTCTGCTCCTGGGGAATTTAGTGTGCGAGGCGGAATTATTGATATTTATACTTTAACAGAAGAAAATCCTGTAAGGATAGAATTATTCGACACAGAAATTGATTCTTTACGATATTTTAGAGTGGATGACCAACGATCTTTAGATTCGCTCTCAGAAGCTGTAATCGGGCCGGCACAGGAAACTATATTGTATGAAGAGCAATATGAAAAAGCCGCCGATCAACTTGACGAATCACTGTCTCAAACGCTTAAAAAAGTAAAGGACAGCAAAGTAAAAGAAAAACTACAGGAAAATTTGACGTATGAAAAAGAACTTTTGACCGAACAAACCCGATTTCAGGGACTATACAAATACATGGAATATTTTTATGAAAAGCCGACAACCCTTTTGTCTTATTTTTCTGAGAACACTGTCATTTTTCTTGATGAAATAAGCCGCGTGCAGGAAATGGCAGAACGATTAGACAAAGAAGAAGCGGAATGGTCTACGACCGTTTTAGAACAAGGGGAAATACCAAATGATATTTCATTGTCGGTAAGGTTTAACGATTTATTTGTAAAGTGTAAAAATCCTCGTATTTATTTCTCGTTATTTTTAAGGAATATACCTTCTATACAGCCTCAAAACGTAGCGAATATTCAATGTAAGGCCATGCAGCAATTTCATGGCCAAATGCCGGTTTTAAAAAGTGAAATGGAACGCTGGCAGAAAAGCGGGTATACTGTCGTATTTGTTGCAGGTGATGATGATAGATCGAAACGTCTTGAAAATATCCTCGACGATTATGATATAGAGGCCGATCGGGTACAACGGAACGGTCCATTTTCCTCGGAACGTGCTTCGATTGTTCGCGGTCAATTAAACAGCGGTTTCGAATTACCAATGGAAAAGATTGCTGTTGTTACTGAACAAGAGACGTTTACGAAAAAATTCAATAGAGTGAAGCGCAGGCAAAAACTTACTAATGCTGAACGAATAAAAAGTTATTCGGAGCTTCAAGTCGGAGATTTGGTTGTTCATATCAACCACGGTATTGGAAAGTATTTAGGGATTGAAACGCTGGAAGTCGGCGGTATCCATAAGGACTTTTTAAATATTTCTTATGCCGGAAACGATAAATTATATGTACCTGTCGAACAAATTGACCAAGTGCAAAAGTATGTTGGTTCGGAAGAAAAAGATCCAAAAATTTATGCTCTTGGCGGCAATGATTGGAAAAAAGTTAAACGAAAAGTTCAATCTTCTGTTCAAGATATCGCAGATGATCTTATTAAAATATATGCTGAACGAGAAGCATCTAAAGGCTATGCTTTTTCTGATAATCAAGAAGAAGAGCAGGAATTTGCCTCTTCTTTTCCATATCAAGAGACCGAAGATCAACTAAAAGCTATACAGGAAATCAAAGAAGATATGGAAAGAGAACGTCCGATGGACCGTCTATTGTGCGGGGATGTTGGTTATGGAAAAACAGAAGTGGCGATCCGTGCTGTTTTTAAAGCTATTCTTGACGGGAAGCAGGTTGCTCTGCTTGTACCAACTACCATATTAGCCCAACAGCATTTTGACACCATTTCTGAACGCTTTTCCGATTATCCTATTAATATAGGATTATTAAGTCGTTTTCGGACTCGAAAACAACAAACGGAGACAATCAACGGGTTAAAAACGGGCGGTGTTGATATTGTTATTGGCACACACCGAATATTATCCAAAGATGTAAAATTTAAAGATTTAGGTCTCTTAATAGTTGATGAAGAGCAGCGATTTGGTGTAACACATAAAGAAAAAATTAAAAAATTAAAAGCGAATATTGATGTCCTAACATTAACTGCAACTCCAATACCAAGAACGCTGCATATGTCGATGCTTGGAGTCCGGGATTTATCAGTTATCGAAACACCTCCAGAAAATCGATTTCCTGTACAAACGTATGTGCTTGATTATAACGCCTCCCTTATTAAAGAGGCAGTGGAAAGGGAACTCAGCAGAGGCGGCCAAGTATACTTTTTGTATAATAGGGTGGATGATATCAGCCGAATGGCAGAACAAATGTCTATGCTCGTTCCAGAAGCAGAAGTAGCATATGCTCACGGCCAAATGAATGAGCAGGAACTTGAATCTGTGATGATTGATTTTCTCGAAGGCAATAAAGATGTTCTTGTTACGACTACCATCATCGAAACAGGCGTTGATATACCAAACGTAAATACATTAATTATTTATAATGCCGATAAAATGGGGCTTTCTCAGCTTTATCAAATTAGAGGAAGAGTTGGGCGCTCTAACCGGGTAGCATATGCCTATTTCACTTATCAGCGTGATAAAGTATTAACCGAAATAGCAGAAAAACGTTTGCAGGCCATTAAAGAATTTACGGAACTTGGCTCTGGTTTTAAAATTGCGATGAGAGACTTATCCATTAGAGGGACAGGGAATCTTTTAGGTGCTGAACAGCATGGCTTTATTGAGTCAGTAGGTTTCGATTTATATTCACAAATGCTTAAAGATGCGATTGAAGAGCGAAAAATTGATAAACCAAAAGTGAAAGTACCGGAAATAGAAATAGATGTGAAGGTTGATGCCTACATTCCTGCAAGTTATATCGATGATTCCAAGCAAAAAATTGAAATGTATAAGCGTTTTAAAGGACTCGAAACACTAGAGGACCTCAGGGATTTGCAAGATGAAATGGTAGATCGGTTTGGTGACTATCCAGAAGAGACCAAGGACCTCTTTACATTGTCCAAAATTAAAATACAAGCAAGAGAAAGTGGTATCGAATCGATTGTTCAAGAAGGTGGTAAAACCATCCTTCTTATTGAAGAGGAGACAAGTAAAAATATTGATGGCTCTAAACTTTTTGAAGCAGTAAATGACTTTGGGAGAGAGGTAGGTTTAGGCACGAGCGGCCAGAAAATAAAACTTGTTCTCCATCAAAACAGAATGTCCGGTAAACGTCTTTTAGAAATCATGGAAGTGTTAGTAAACAAATTACCCGATACAAAAAAAGTAAAAGAAGAGACTGCTTCTTCCTAATAAAAAAGAAAATGGTAACTTTCTTAAAAATAATGAATAGTAATTTACCTGCGGTGGATAATAAAAACAATAAAAAGAAAGAGACGGGGAAACTTCCAACTAAGATAATTTACCTCGAACAAGGAAGCAACAGTATATTGAACTGATCCTTATGTCTCTAGACCATCTTTAGAAAAACATCTTTAGAAAGGGAGGCACACTTCCATGATGAAAGCAACAGGCATTGTCCGCCGCATTGATGATTTAGGAAGAGTTGTAATACCAAAAGAAATCCGACGCACTTTACGTATCAGAGAAGGAGACCCTCTTGAGATATTTGTGGACCGAGACGGAGAGGTTATTTTGAAGAAGTATTCTCCTATCTCTGAGCTTGGAGATTTTGCCAAAGAATATGCAGAGGCCTTATATGATACCCTTCATCACCCTGTATTAGTGGCAGACCGAGATACATTCATTGCTGTTTCTGGTGGTGTAAAGAAAGATTATGCAAATAAAAGTGTCGGGGCTGCAGTAGAAGAAGCAATCAATGAACGTAAAACCAAAGTAACTTCTAATAAAGGAGATTACAACATCGTAAGCGACCATGAAGAAACAATGAGAGGGTATGCGGTGGCCCCTATCATAGCTAACGGTGATCCTATTGGAGCAGTTGTGATGATTGCAAAAGATGACAAGGTAGATGAAGCCATTTCTGGAAAACTGCTTGAAACAGCTGCCGGCTTTTTGGCAAGACAAATGGAGCAATAAACATTTTTGTATTGAAGTCCACATGTATAGAGTAAATGCAGCTGCCTTTTAAACAAATAAAGGCAGCTTTTTCATCATCTGTTTTCTCTCTTTGCTGTGATATACTGGGAAAGCGAAAGGGAGAATTGTGATGCCGCAACCTTACATAAAAAGCAAAAGCTTATGGAAAGGAGCTTTTCTAGTTACTGGTGCAGCATTTCTTGGGAAAGTGCTGAGTGCCTTGTACCGCGTTCCTTATCAAAACATTACTGGAGATGTGGGGTATTATGTATATCAACAAATATACCCTTTTTACGGGGCTGCTATGGTGGTTGCTATGTATGGATTTCCGGTAATCATATCAAAGTTAGTGATGGAAACAAACGAAAAAGAAGGAGCAAAAAAAGCAGAAGAAATGGCTTATGCTTCTTTTCTAATTTTGTTGTTCACGCATATACCAATATTTTTAAGTCTGTTTTTTGGAGCCGATGCAATAGCTGCAGCAATGGGCGATAAAAGGCTGGATGTACCTCTTCGTATCATTTCTGCGGTTTGTTTATTTATTCCTGTGTTTTCTGCGTTTAGAGGTTATTTTCAAGGAATGGGAGAAATGAAACCTACTGCTGTATCTCATGTGGTAGAGCAATGTATTCGAGTGGCGGTTATTTTAGGACTTGCCTTCTTTGTCGTTTTATTAGGAAAGGGAGCTTATGCTTCTGGAGTGGCTGCAGCAGTGGGCTCGATTGCAGGAAGTGCTGCAGGAGCTGTTTGCCTTATAAAGTTTTACTTTTCACTCCATTACCAAAGGTATAATCATGTGAATTGGCCTAACGTCATTGAAAAGATAAAACAAGTAAATACGAAAGTTTTAAGCAAGGGATTGCTTGTTTGTATGGGTGCCATGATATTTATTTTATATCAATTCATCGACGCTTTTTCTGTAGCTCGTATTTTGCAAATCTATGGCATGTCTTCCGAAGAAGCAAAGGCCGGCAAGGGGATATTTGATAGAGGACAGCCGCTTTTGCAATTTGGCACTGTTATAGCTACATCGTTTGCTATGGCGGTCGTTCCTCTTATAAGCAGTGAAAAGCTTAAAGGAAACGTAAAAGCCTCTCAACAGTATGCAGCATTTGCTGTACAAGTAAGTTTTTTAATTGGTGCTGCTGCTGCTTTAGGTCTATTTATTATAGCGGAGCCTGTCAATGTTATGTTGTTTGAAAACGCCAAAGGTACAGATATACTTCAAATATTAGCCGTATCGCTTGTTTTTAGCGGATTAATTATGGCTGCTTCCGCAGTTCTGCAAGGCTACGATTATTTTGTTATCCCAGCTTTTTTTCTTGTGCTTGGTTTATTCATAAAAGCGGGAGGAAATGTATGGCTGATACCTTTATTTAATGAAAAGGGAGCAGCTGCAGCTACTGTAATGGGGATGGCAGTGACTGCTCTTTGTAATATTTTTTTTATTTACAAAAAGCAATTAATGATGTTTCCCAATTGGCGCTGGATGCTAAAAGCAATCGTATCACTTGGTACAATGAGTCTGACAGCGGTTGTACTGTATATCACTTGTTCTTATGTTTTTTCTATCACGACAAGACCAGGGGCTGCAGCAGTGTCTTTGCTTATAGCATTGGCTTCTGCTCTACTGTATATATGGCTTTTGGTTCGTTTATCTCTTTTTACTCGAGAAGAACGTTTTCTGCTGCCTGGCATGGAAAAAATAGAAAAAGTTATAGATCGAAAGGAGAAAAAACATGAACAGTAATTCTAGTAAAAACACAAATATACCACAGATCACGGTCATCGGTCTTGGTGTTGGTGAATTAAATCAGCTTCCTCTTGGTGTATATCAAACATTGAAAAAAGCCGCACCTCTTTTTTTGCGAACAAGAGAGCATCCAGTTGTGAAAGAACTGGAAGAAGAGGTTTCCTATTTAAGTTTTGACCATGTGTATGAAGCTAACGATACTTTTGAAATGGTTTATAAAAATATAGTAAAGGAATTAATAGAAGCAGCATCGAATCATAACCATATCTACTATGCCGTGCCCGGCCATCCCATGACAGCAGAATTTACGGTGGAGCGGCTTTTAGAGAAGGCAGGAAACGGGGAGCTTCAAGTGGACATACTGGGCGGGCAAAGTTTTCTCGATCCGATGTTTTCCGCTCTTCACATAGATCCAAATAATGGGTTCCAACTTTTGGATGCAACTGCTCTTCAAACAAAAGATATAAAAATGAACCAGCACATTATAATTAGTCAGGTTTATGACCAGATGATTGCTTCAGAAGTTAAACTGACGTTAATGGAAAAATATCCAGATGATTATGAAGTTACTTTAGTGACAGCTGCGGGAACATCTCAAGAAAAATTGCGAAACGTTCCCCTTTTTGCATTAGACCGGGAAATAACACAAAATAACTTAACTGCGCTCTATGTGCCGCCCGTTCAAAAGGATAATTTGTTATACAGGGAATTTGAGACACTTCGAGAAGTGATTGCAAAACTTCGCGGGCGGGATGGATGTCCGTGGGATAAAAAGCAGACACATCATTCTCTAAAAAGGTATCTTTTGGAAGAAGCTTATGAGGTGATTGATGCAATTGATCAAGAAGATGATGATCATTTACAGGAAGAACTGGGTGATGTATTGCTGCAAGTGATGCTTCATGCACAGATTGGGGAAGACGAAGGGTTTTTTAACGTTGAAGATATCATAGAGACATTAACGTCCAAAATGATTCGTCGTCACCCTCATGTATTTGGGGATACAACAGCTCATACAGAAGAACAGGTGAATGAAAACTGGGAAGCCATCAAACGTTCTGAAAATGAGACAAAAGACACTGAAGATTCTCTTTTAACCCATATACCCGCATCGATGCCAGCACTTATGCAAGCCTATGAACTGCAAAAAAAGGCTGCAAAAGTTGGATTTGACTGGAATGATGACGCACCGATGTGGAAAAAACTTCAAGAAGAAACGGCGGAATGGCTTTATGAGGTAAAACAAGGGAATAAAGAAGCCATGAAAAAAGAGTTTGGAGATTTGTTGTTTGTGCTTGTGAATTTGGGGCGTTTTTATAAGCTGCATCCTGAAGAATCGCTGCATATGACGAATGTTAAATTTAAAAAGAGATTTACCTACATTGAAAAAGTTTTAACGAGTCAAGGACGTTCTCTAGAAGACACTACATTAGATGAAATGGATGAGTTATGGGAAGAGGCAAAACGAAAATAATCGTCTGATTTGTTTAGGAGAGGAGAGTATATATGAGAATTGATAAATTTTTAAAAGTTTCTAGATTAATTAAGAGAAGAACATTAGCCAAAGAAGTGGCCTCACAAGGGAGAATTACAGTGAATGGAAACAAAGCAAAAGCGGGAACAGAAGTAGCGCCTGGAGATGAAATTTCTATAAGATTTGGCTCTAAACTTGTTACGGTCCGCGTAGATGAAATAAAGGATACGACCAAAAAAGAAGCGTCAAACACGATGTATACCGTGCTAAAAGAAGAACCAGTAAATGAATAATGGAAAAAGGCATATTTCTACTACTATCTCTTAGGAAAGCCACATATATATGTGACAAGCTATCGATAAGAGGAGTGTGTGGAATATGTCTTTTAGAGAAGATTCAATGGCACAACGTCCGCAGCCCCCGCATGAAGTAATATTAAAAGGCAGGAAAAGCCTTGATATTACCGGGGTTAAAGAAGTAGAGAGTTTTGATAATGAAGAATTTTTATTGGAAACGTCCCTGGGTTTTTTGTCAGTACGTGGTCATAATTTGCATATAAAAAACTTGGACGTTGATGAAGGTATTATTTCGATTGAAGGAAAAGTAGATGACCTCGTTTATGTAGATCAGGCCACTGGGAAATCTAAAGGGTTTATAGGGAAGTTATTTAAGTGAGTCTGGCTGTTCAATTCCAGACAATGTTTGCAATGGTGGCAATGGGACTAGTCCTGGGGATGAATCTGGATTTTTATCATCGCTTAACGATCCGGTCGGTGAAGGCATTTTGGGCTAGATTGGCATGGGATCTTTTGTTTTGGCTTGTTCAAGTGCTCCTCGTTTTTTATGTGCTATTGCATGTGAACGAAGGAGAGCTTAGAATATATATTTTTTTCTCCATTGCTGCAGGTTTTTTTATCTACCGCCGGTACGGGAGGAGTCCCTTTATAAAAACAATGGAACTCGGTTTCTCTATTGTTCGGTGGACAAGAAGAACAATAGCCGCTCTCATTCGGATATTCATTATTTCTCCTATTAAATTTATATTGAAACTCATCACCTCGTCCGTTATGATAGGGATAACTATAAGTGGAAACGTTCTATTTTTTCTATTAAACCTCCTCCTATTCCCTTTAAAACTGGCAGCACGTTATCTTTACCCAGTTTTCCGACGTCTTCTTCCTCAGCCTATCATAACTTTTTTAGAAAAAACTTTTCAGTCCGTTCGAAAAAGGGTAAAAAAATGGAGGATATTTAAATAAGCCGGGGTGATCTTTATTGATATCTGAAAAGAAAAAAGTTACGGAGATTAACAAGCCCTATGTGAAAGAGCAAGCGAAAGAACAAGAACGTTTAAAAGCGGCTTCGACAAAAAGACGACGCGGTCTTGTCCGCCGCCTTACTGCCCTTTCTATTGCAGGTGTCATTCTTGCCGTGGTATTCACCGTATTGTTAGTATCACAATGGTCTACACTTGAAGCTAAAAAAGCAGAACGGGCAGAGCTTGAAAACAAGCTTGAAGAACTGCATGCAGAAGAATCTCGCCTCAAACAAGACGTTAAAAACTACAATGATCTCGACTACATAGCTGAAGTGGCGAGAAGAGATTACTATTTGACAAAACCTGGTGAAACATTATTTAAAGTACCTAATGAATCAACAGATTGACACTTTTTTAACCATTCGAGTATAATAGTAATGATTTTAAGACTGTAAAGTCAGCTTTCTAAGGAAAGAAAATAAGGAGGAGCTTTTTTTAAATGTCAATCGAAGTAGGCAGCAAGTTGCAAGGGAAGGTCACAGGTATCACCCATTTTGGAGCATTTATAGAGCTGCCGGATGGAAAAACTGGGCTGGTTCATATTAGCGAAGTGGCCGACAAGTATGTAGATGATATCAATCAATTTTTAAGTGTTGGTGACGAGGTCACTGTAAAGGTTATGAAAGTGGAAGACGATGGCAAGATTGGTCTTTCCATTCGAAAAGCCCAGGAACGGCCAAAAGGAGATCGCCCCCGGGGAGGAGATCGTCCGAAAGGAGATCGTTCAAGAGGAGAGCGCCGCAGTGGATCTGGAAAAGGACAGCGGTCCTTATCATTTGAAGAAAAGATGAATCGCTTTATGAAAGATAGTGAAGAAAGACTAGCTTCATTGCGTAAACAAACCGATTCAAAACGCGGCGGACGCTCCAAAAAATAAGCAGCTTGCTGCAGGCTTTACTGGATAAATCGCAGAAGACTGTTTGAAGAGTTACTCATTTACGGTTACAGCTGCATCGCTGATCCTAATGTTGGTACTCTTTAGGCAGTCTTCGTATATCTAAAAAAATTTAAAAGGGACGGTTGACTAAATCCGCCCTGTCATTATATAATCACTCATGTTGCGAAAAATTGGCGGTGTAGCTCAGCTGGCTAGAGCGTACGGTTCATACCCGTGAGGTCGGGGGTTCGATCCCCTCCGCCGCTACCATACATAGAAATCATTACGAGTCTTCTCTTTTGTGAGAGACTCGTTTTTTTATAAGGTAAGAAAGTCTATATATTTGGTGTTTTACATGTCTAGCGCAAGCGCCTGCTCGCTCGAGATTCCTTCGGTCCGTCAATGGAAAGCAAAGATCAGCTTTCCATATGCCGCCCCTCCAGGACTTGTCGCTCGTGAGCAAGGCGCTTGAGCTTTTCTTATTGTCGAGGAAATTATATGTTTGTCTATTGTAGATAACTATCTTTGATCAGCGTCTGGCTGCTTGAGCCCACACGATAATAAAGTTCTTTTGCTAAAACCAGAAGTTCGGCTAACGTAAAGGATCTTCTGCTAAGTTCGTGAATCTCCTACTTGGCGATAAGCCAAGTTTTTCTATTTTGGCGTCAATTTAAATGACGCTTCCTTATATAAAATTGAAGTTATTAGCACATTCTGGGGTGTCAATTTGCTTTGTTAGTAAAGGTTCCTATATCTTAGACGAATTTCCCTTTTTAAGGATATTTTTATAACATCATTCTGTTTGTTTTTACTCCATTTTCAAGCATTCTTTTTTATTTGCTGTAAGAAATTGTTAGTTGGTGTTTGGCTTTTTTAAAAAATACACTGTTAAAGCTTATAAACAGGGGTTTTTATAAAAAAATAAATCGTCGAAGACTTTTTTTATATCTGTTCGTGATTTTGACAAACATTTAACAAAATTGAATATATAATAAATCCACAAACTTTCTAGCAGGTGGTGGATTATTATGTATCAACGAGATCTAACGAAACGAGCAAATGAGACAGAACCAATTTGGGAGCACGTATGGACTTTAGTAAAGAATATCAGTAATCGCACGAAGCAGAAAACGTTAAGATTGTTAGAAATGTTGTTTATTCAATGGGGCGGTCTTGTCTTTATTTTAGGAATTCTATTAGGACGAGCTGTTTTACTTGCAGAGCTGTTTCCTTTTGCACTGCCATTTTTTGCAGCGGTATACTCATGGCGTAAAGAAAAAGGAATTATTGCAGCAGCAGGGATCATTGTTGGTACCTTTTCTGGTGCTATCTTTCACGGAGCATTTGTATTAGCAGCCATTGCTATCTTTTTAGGCATCTATGAATGGATCACCCGTTATGGTTGGAGGACAGG
Source organism: Alteribacillus sp. YIM 98480 (assembly GCF_009765375.1). Lineage (GTDB taxonomy): Bacteria > Bacillota > Bacilli > Bacillales > Marinococcaceae > Alteribacillus. Next base: position 20,502 of record NZ_VTOK01000024.1, on the reverse strand, counting down.
ATGGACGCTGCCGCTGTCTGTATTTTTAGCTACAGTGGGAGCCCGTGCAAGTACTGTATGGCTAGAAGAAGGAGCTTTATCATCTTATTCTATGGTAATGGCTGGAGTGGAAGCAGGCCTTAGCTTTATATTAACAATGATTTTTTTACAAAGTATGCCTCTATTGATAACGAAGAAAAGAAAACAACCATTAAAACAAGAAGAAATTGTTTGTTTTATTATATTACTAGCTTCTGTGATGACCGGAGCAATCGGCTGGGTGATCTATGGTATGGCTGCCGAACATACACTGGCCAGATATCTTGTGCTGTTATTTGCGTATACGGGAGGGGCGGCACTTGGTGCGTCCGTAGGTGTTATTGCTGGGCTTGTTCTCAGTCTGGCTTCCGTTGCTAACTTATATCAGATGAGCTTACTTGCATTCGCAGGCCTTCTTGGCGGGCTTTTAAAAGAAGGCAAAAAAGTCGGGGTAAGCATTGGAATGCTTTTAGGTACGGCTTTAATTGCATTATATGGAGACGGCATGAATGGAGCTAGTTTGACGCTTGCCGAATCAGCGGCAGCTATTGCTTTATTTTTAATAACTCCTCGTATAATCACTTCCTTTATAGAAAAATATATTCCAGGGACTCCGGAATATGCCCGGGAACAACAAAAGCATATGAAAAAAATCAGGGATATTACAGCATTAAAAGTAGAGAGGTTTTCTAATCTGTTTCAAACCCTCTCCAAAAGCTTTATGTCCAGCCCTGACATGACAGATAAAGAAATGGAGGATAAAGAAAGAGATGAATTATTGAGCAAAATAACTGAAAAAACGTGTCAAACTTGTTTTCGGAAAGAAAGGTGCTGGGTCAACCAGTTTCACGAAACGTACGATGGCATGACGAACATGCTCTATGAACTGGAACGAAACGGAAAAATAAGCGGTCCTATGAAAAACCAATGGAAGAAGCATTGTCATTATGACACGAGGATGACAAAGGTAATGACAGAAGAGTTACAGCAAGATCAAGCGAGAAGGGAATTGTCCAAACAAGTCCAGGAAAGCCGTCAGCTCGTAGCGGATCAGCTTAAAGGGGTATCTGAAGTCATGAATGATTTTGCTCGAGAAATACAAAGAGAAAAAGAAGCCCACCATTGGCAGGAAGAGCAAATCCATGAAGCTTTACAAGATGCAGGGCTTGATATTGGCCATGTAGATATATATAGGCTTGATGAAGGGAATGTAGAGATAGAAATGAGTGTGTTAAAGGGGGGGGCGGGACTAGAACAGGCAGAAAAAATCATAGCACCAATGCTGTCTGATATTTTAAAAGAACACATTATTGTAGACAAAGAAGAGCCATACGAAAACATATCAGAATATTTAAACATCACTTTTGTATCGGCTCGAACATACACCGTGAATATTGGAACAGCATCAGTGGCTAAAGGCGGGGGGTGGGTGTCAGGGGATAGTTATGCTTCTATGGATATTGGGGCAGGAAAACATGCCATTGCAATAAGTGATGGAATGGGAAGCGGAGAAAAGGCACATAGAGAAAGCAGTTCCGCGCTGCAAATTTTACAAACTATACTTGCCTCTGGAATGGATGAGAAAACAGCCATACGTTCTATTAATTCGATTTTAAGTTTACGTTCAACAGAAGAAATGTTTTCCACGCTTGATCTTGCGATGATTGATTTGCAAGAAGCAAAGAGCAGATTTATAAAAATAGGGTCCATTCCTAGTTTTATTAAAAGGGAGGATAAAGTAAAGCAAATTGAAGCAAGAAATCTTCCTATTGGCATGATGGAACATGCTGAATTAGATGTTGTCACTGAACAAATGAAAGATGGAGATATGCTTATTATGATGAGCGACGGTATTCTAGATATTCCTGGTCCAATTGAAAATACGGAAATATGGATAAGGCGTATTATTTCACAGCTTGATACAGAGGATCCGCAGGAAATGGCAGACTTGCTATTAGAGAGGGTGATGAGGGTATCACAAGGGAAAATAAATGATGATATGACTATTGTGACTGCAAAAATCGAGCGCAATTTACCGAAGTGGGCAGCAATACCTGTTCGTCAAACCGTCCCATTAAAACGAAAAAAAGCATGAATTCAGTCAATCTAAAGTCTTTAACCCCCTCAAAAAGGTATATATTTTTCATACCCCGTCAAAAATGAAAATAATACCAAATATGGAGGGGAACATTATGAGTGGAGGAAAAATCAGACAAATTTTATTATTAACCGATGGCTGCTCTAACCAAGGTGAAGATCCTGCTGCAGTTGCAGCATTTGCAAAAGAAAAAGGAATAACTGTAAATGTGATAGGAATTCTTGAACATGGATCAGCTCGTGAACATGGAATGAAAGAAGTGGAAGATATATCGATGGCAGGAGGGGGTGTTAGTCAGGTTGTATATGCTAATCAATTATCACAAACCGTACAGATGGTAACTAGACAAGCTATGACCCAAACCCTGCACGGAGTGGTGCACAATGAACTGCGCCATATTTTAGGTGAAGAACAGGAAATGGAAGATCTCCCGCCTGATAAAAGAGGGGAAGTTATGGAGGTGGTGGATGAATTAGGAGAGAATATTAGTTTAGAGGTTTTAATTTTAGTAGACACAAGCGCAAGCATGAAAGCTAAGCTTCCAATGGTGCAAGAAGCTTTGTCTGATTTATCTATCAGTTTGAATTCGAGAACCGGAGGAAATCATTTTTCTTTGTTTTTATTTCCCGGGAAAAGAAAAGAAGTGGAAAAAGTACTAGACTGGACTCCAAAAATTAACTCTCTTACCGGAACATTTAATCGCTTAACTACCGGAGGAGTGACACCTACCGGGCCTGCCTTAAAGGCTGCTTTATATCATTTTGAAAAACGTCAGGACAGAAGGAGTCTGATTGAATATGGAGAGGAAGACGGTCCATTTGAAGAATCAGGCTTCTAATCTTACTCCGGGAACAAAATGGCTCGGGAAATGGAACAGAAATCCATACCGCATTGTTAAAAAACTAGGTTATGGAGCAACAGGCTCTGTTTATTTAGTAGAAACAAGAACAGGACAGGCTGCGGTGAAAATTGGTGAAAATAAGATGTCATTAACTTCGGAAATAAATGTATTAAAACATTTTTCAAAAGTTAAAGGTAATGTACTAGGGCCTTCTTTATGGGATGTAGATGATATAGAAATTGGGAATGAAACGTATCCTTTTTTTTGTATGGAGTATTTAAAAGGGGAGTCATTATTAGAATTTACGAAAAGAAAAGGAGTAGAATGGGCACCAATACTCATGGTCCAGTTATTAGGAGATCTTGACCGTCTGCACAGAGAGGGGTGGATATTTGGGGATTTAAAACCTGAAAATTTAATTGTAACTGGCCCGCCTGCACGAGTTAGATGGTTTGATGTAGGGGGAACAACAAAAATAGGGAGATCTATCAAAGAATATACAGAATTTTATGATAGAGGATATTGGGGACTTGGTGATCGAAAGGCAGAACCGTCTTATGATTTGTTTTCCACTGCTATGATATTTATTCAAACTGCTTATCGCGAGCGATTTAATAAACCGTCTGGTAACGAGAATAGTTTAGATTATTTATCAAGACGGATTTCAAACATGTACCCGCTTTCCCCTTATAAAAAAATTCTCCTTTATGCCTTAAAGGGGAAGTATACAGGAGCTCAATGGATGAAAAAAGATGTGATGGCAGCCATTGAAGCTCGTTCATATAAAAGGTCGAATACAAAGAAGATAACTCGTTCTGCTCACCCGGTTAAAAAGAAAGCAAGAAGCGGATCGAATCTGCGAAAAAATAATAGAAACAAGGAAAATTCTTCTTATAGAGTAGAGATTATCCTCACAGCCTCTTTTCTCTTTTTATCATCTATTCTATACTTTATGGGACAATGGATGTAAAGCGCGGAAGAGCGGGGAGGGCTTCATGGGTAAAGCAGAACAAACAATGGAATGCTGTTTACTTGGCGGCAAACTAATGCTTCGCTACGGAGCTGAAACATATAGAGTAGAGGATACAATGACACGTATGGCTCAATCTGCTGGTATGCATCATGTTAGTAGTTTTGTAACAATAACCGGTATTTTTTTAGCATTTCGTACAACAGAAGGCCAAGATCTCATGCAAATGATCCGTGTGCGGGAACGATATCAGGATTTAAGCAAGGTAACATCTGTGAACCAGGTTTCAAGAGAATTTACACACGGTGAGTTAACCATAGAAAATACAATCCAGAAACTTATTGAAATTGAAAAAGCCCCTATGAATTATCCTTTGTGGTTGATTTATTTAGCATCGGGTATAGGAGGGGCTGCTTTCTCTTATTTAATAGGGGGAAGCTTATTCGATGTTCTGCCTGCTTTTATTGGCGGATTAATTACCACGGTTTCTTTAGTTTTGTACCAAAAATATTTGAAAGTTAGATTTTTTTCGGAATTTTTGGCGTCTCTAACAGGTGGAATGATTGCTATTTTACTGGTTCAATCAGGATTTGGTATAAGTATAGATCAAGTGATTATCGGTACACTCATTCCGCTAGTACCCGGTGTTCCGTTGACTAACTCAGTCAGAGACCTCATGTCAGGAGACCTAGTAGCCGGGGTTGCTCGCGGGGCGGAAGCTGGTGTCTCCTCGCTTTCTATAGCTGCAGGAGTTGCTGTCTCTCTTTCTATCCTATATATTTAATGCAAGCTAAGTACTGGAGTGTGCCCAATGATTTGGTTAGAATTATTACTTTGTTTTATCGCTACTGTAGCTTTTGGAATTATATTTAATATTCCGCTCCGCCTTGTATGGTGGGGCGGGTTTATTGGTGTTCTTACCTGGTTTATTTATAATGTACTTCCAGATTTTGGATGGAGTAAAGTTTTCTCAGCCGCAGTTGCAGCGTTTGCGGCTGCTTTTGTATCGCACTGGCTGGCTCGTTTTAGACGTGTTCCAGTAACGACATTTACTATTCCAGGTATTATACCGCTTGTTCCAGGAGGAAGAGCTTATTCTACTATGCTTGCATTCGTTGAAGAGGATTATTTTAATGGGTTGCAGCAGGGAATAGAAACGTTGTTACAAGCAGGTGCCATAGCAGCGGGGTTAGTATTTGCATTGTCTATTTTTTCTATTGGAAAAGGGGTAGGGCAGCGCTATGAAACAAATCGTTAAACAATGGATAAATGAAAGGGAGCTTCTAAAAAATCGCAGTAAATTATTAGCAGCTGTCTCTGGAGGCCCGGATTCGATGGCTCTTTTACATTTATTATTGGAATTTCAGCAAGAATGGAAATTGGAAGTCGCCGCTGCACATATAAATCATGGGTTGAGAGAAAAAACGGCATCTGAAGATGAAAAGTTTGTAAGAACTTGGTGCAGGGATAAAGGTGTTCCTTATTTCAGTAAGCAGGTTGATGTTAAAGAAGCATTAGAAAAAGAAGGAGGTACCGTACAAGAACAAGCGCGACGTCTGCGATATGAATACTTACAGACATTGATGTCGAAATACAAATTAGATGTTTTGGCAACCGGTCACCATGCCGATGATCAAATGGAAACGATGCTTATGAAACAGACAACGGGCAGAGCTGTTTTAGGAGAAGCCGGGATAGCATCCTCACGGCCTTTCGGAAAGGGGAAATTAATAAGGCCGTTACTTTGTGTAACGAAAGAAGAAATTCTACGTTACTGCCATGAAAATAACATTTCATTTCGCACAGATGAAAGTAATAGTTCAGATAAATATACACGGAACAGATTCAGGCACTCTGTACTTCCATTTTTAAAAAAAGAAAATAAATCAGTCCATCAGCATTTTCAAGATTTTTTAGACTGGGAATCAGATGAAAGGCAGTATATTGAGTCTTTGGCAGAAGAAGAAATTCAACGACTTCTTTTAAACAAGCATGAACATTCCGTGACTATTTCTGCGGACGGTTTGATAGCGCTTCCTATCCCTTTACAAAGAAGAGGGATTCATCTAATATTAAAGTATCTTTGTTATTCAAAAATTCCTGAATTATCCATTTTACATATTAAACAACTAATTCATTTGTTACACCAGCATCACCCCTCCTTTACGTTGGATTGGCCGGGAGGGGTTAAGGTGTCTCGTTCTTACAACTCCTTGCGTTTTACCGTCAACAATGAGAGCAAGATGGAAAAAAGCAGACCCACTAGATATTTAAACATTTCTGAAAAGGTTTCTTATGATGATGTGACCTTCACGGCGCAAAGGACCAAAAATATAAAAGAATGGGCGCAACGAGAAAATGTGTTTATTTGTAAAGAGGGAGAAACAGTGTTTCCACTGATAATCCGTACATGGAAAGCTGGAGATAAAATTCAGCCATTAGGAATGAAGGGAACCAAAAAAGTGAATCGTATCTTTATAGACAAAAAAATCCCGCAAGAAAAACGAAACACTTGGCCTGTTTTAACGGATTCAACAGGAGAGGTCCTTTGGGTTCCTTATTTAAAAAGGTCTTCAAGCCATGTGAGAAATCTTGGATTGGAAACAGATTGTATTGCCATTCAATGTAAAGGTCTTCCTCAATAATGATTTTGTTATTGTATAGACCATGTCAAGGCTTGAAGGGTGAAATGTATGAAGAACTCATGGTAAGATAGGGAACGGACAACATTAGCACCAATGCATGAATAATTAGATTGAACCAACGCTTGGGAGGGTATATAAATCCAGATGCATGATGAAATTGAAAAAGTATTGATCAGCGAAGAAGAACTACAAGAAAAAATCCGTGAAATCGGTAAATATATAACCGAAGAATATGACGGACGTTTTCCGTTAGTTATCGGGGTTCTTAAAGGAGCACTTCCTTTTATGGCCGATGTGTCCAAGCGGATTGAAACTCATCTTGAGATTGATTTTATGGATGTGTCAAGCTATGGAAACAGTACCGTTTCATCTGGAGAAGTTAAAATTATAAAAGACCTGGATACAACCGTAGAAGGCAGAGACATAATTATATTAGAAGACATTATCGACAGTGGCATTACATTGAACTATCTAGTCAGTTTAATTAAACACAGAGGGGCGAAATCATTAAAAATTGTCACTTTGTTAGACAAGCCCGACGGCAGGCAAGTAGACCTTGTTCCTGATTTAGCTGGATTTACTGTGCCGGACGAGTTTGTGGTAGGATACGGGCTGGATTATGCTGAAAAGTACCGCAACCTCCCTTACATTGGTATTTTAAAGCCTGAAATATACAAGGGGTCATGATTGTGAGATACAATACAAATATGGTACTATTATTGAAGTTGTCAATGCCCGTGGGAGGAGGTCAGGAATGAACCGGATTTTTCGAAATACTGTTTTTTATTTGCTTTTGTTCCTTGTCATAATAGGTATCATTAGTTTCCTGAGTAATGATCAAACGGAAACGAATGAAATGACAACGAATGAATTTTTATCCAAATTACAAAATAACGAAATAAGTTCTGTAACTTTACAGCCGGAAGGGGAAGTATATCTTGTTGAAGGCCAGGAGGTTGGACAAGAGGAAGGAGAGGCCTTCCAGACATATTTACCTATTTCCGAAGAAAATACGCAGACAATAATGACCGCTCAAGGTCCTGATGGAGAAGCTCTTAGTTTAGAAACAGAGCCAGCTGAAGAACCAAGTGCTTGGGTTACTTTCTTTACATCCATCATTCCTTTTGTGATTATTTTCATTTTATTCTTCTTCTTGCTCAGCCAGGCTCAAGGCGGCGGCAGCCGGGTCATGAACTTTGGTAAAAGCAAGGCCAAGCTGTATCAAGAGGACAAAAAGAAAGCACGCTTTAAAGATGTAGCCGGTGCTGAAGAAGAAAAGCAAGAACTAATAGAAGTGGTCGATTTCTTAAAAGACCCTCGAAAATTCGCTAATATTGGTGCCAGGATTCCAAAAGGGGTGCTTCTTGTAGGGCCTCCAGGGACTGGTAAAACCTTAATTGCTAGAGCTGTTGCCGGAGAAGCGGGCGTTCCGTTTTTCTCGATCAGCGGTTCTGACTTTGTGGAAATGTTTGTAGGTGTGGGTGCTTCCCGTGTACGTGACTTATTTGAAAATGCCAAGAAGAATGCACCATGTATCATTTTTATAGATGAAATAGATGCAGTCGGGAGACAGCGCGGTGCAGGACTTGGCGGTGGACATGACGAGAGAGAACAAACATTAAACCAGCTGCTCGTTGAAATGGACGGTTTCAGCGCTAACGAAGGTATCATCATTATTGCAGCTACTAACCGTTCTGACGTGCTGGACCCAGCGCTTCTACGTCCAGGTCGTTTTGACCGTCAAATTATGGTAGGGCGCCCGGATGTTAAGGGACGAGAAGAAATCCTTCACGTGCATGCCCGAAATAAACCGATGGCTGACGATGTTGATCTTCATGCTATTGCTCAACGAACACCTGGCTTCTCTGGTGCCGATTTGGAGAATTTATTAAACGAAGCGGCACTTGTAGCAGCTAGAGCCGATATGACAAAATTACGTATGACTCATGTAGAAGAAGCAATTGACCGGGTGATTGCCGGACCAGCTAAGAAGAGCCGGGTTATTTCAGAAAAAGAGAAAAACATTGTTGCTCACCACGAAGCTGGCCACACTGTAGTCGGTGTCAAGCTTAAAAACGCTGATATGGTTCATAAAGTTACGATTGTTCCACGCGGGCAGGCAGGCGGTTATGCTGTTATGCTTCCAAAAGAAGACCGCTACTTTATGACTAAGCCTGAACTCCTTGATAAGATTGTAGGACTTTTAGGTGGACGCGTAGCAGAAGAAGTGATGTTTAATGAAGTTAGTACCGGAGCTCATAATGACTTTCAACGTGCAACGGACATCGCTCGCAAAATGGTTACCGAGTACGGCATGAGTGAGAAACTTGGACCGCTCCAATTTGGGTCAAGCTCAGGCGGACAGGTGTTCTTAGGCCGCGATATTCAAAATGAACAAAATTATAGTGATGCGATTGCACATGAAATTGACAAAGAAGTGCAGCGAATCATTAAAGAATCCTACGATCAATGTAAGCAAATTCTTACCGAATATAAAGATAGGCTTGAGCTTGTAGCGCAGACTTTATTGGAGTTAGAGACACTTGATGCACAGCAGATCAAATCATTAGTTGATGATGGAAAGCTTCCTGATGACCACCATTTAAACAAAAGTGATGATGAAGTTGGTGTTTCAAAGGAAAACGGACAGAATGATGATGTGAAAGTAAATATTCAGTCTAAGTCTAATACGGAGGAACAACCGGATACGCCGGAAGACGAAACCTCTAAAAAAGAAACCGACGTGACGGAAGGAAAAACGGAACCTGAAAAATTAGGTAATAATAATCCTCCTGCCGATGAGGATGATGACCGGAAATAAAAGGTGATGTGAAAAGGGGTGCCCTGATAAGGCATCCCTTTTTCAGCTAGATCAAGACAGTTAAGTATATTTCTAGGTGGGGACAACGTATGATACTTGTTATGGATGTAGGGAATACGAACATAGTACTCGGGTTATATAAAAAGAAAAAATTGGTTTCCTATTGGCGTTTATCAACGGATCAAAAAAAGACTGAAGATGAATACGGTTTACAGCTGCTTAATCTTCTTCACGTTCAAAAGGTGGAAGCACAAGAAATAGAAGGTGTGATTATCTCCTCTGTTGTGCCACATATTATCTATACGTTTGAACAAATGTGCCGCAAGTATCTTCGTCTTTTCCCTATGGTTATTGGGCCTGGCATTAAGACGGGCCTTAATATTCGTTATGACAATCCAAAAGATGTAGGGGCGGATCGAATTGTTAATGCTGTAGCGGCTATTGAGGAGTATGACGGCCCGTTAATTATAGTGGATTTTGGAACTGCAGCAACGTTTTGTTACATTGACCATAACAATCAATATATCGGAGGCGCTATTGCCCCTGGAATGAATGTTGCAGCCGATGCACTATACCAGCAAGCATCTAAACTTCCTCGTATCGAAATCGGTAAGCCTGATCATGTTATTGGGAAAAATACAGTACATGCTATGCAGTCAGGCGTTTACTATGGTTATGCCGGACAAGTTGATGGAATTGTGTCGAGAATGAAAGAAGAAGCCAAAGGAAACGCTTTTGTTATAGCTACCGGTGGTTTAGCTGAATTAATAAGTAAAGCTGCCAAGACGATTGACCGTGTCGATCCTTACCTAACCTTGAAAGGCTTGTGTTATATTTATGAGAAAAATAGATCGTATTATAGGAAAGGATGATTAATAAGTGGAAGATTATCTAATAAAAGCAACAGCTTATGACGGGAAAATTCGGGCTTATGCTGTTCGAACAACTGATATGATTAACGAAGCGGTACGCCGCCATCAAGCCTGGCCGACAGCCTCCGCTGCTTTAGGACGTGCAATGACTGCAGGTTCAATGATGGGTGCGATGCTAAAAGGTAATGATAAATTAACCATTAAAATTGAAGGCAGAGGACCGATGGGACCAATTATTGTAGATAGTACATCTAGCGGTGATACACGAGGCTACGCTCATAACATGCAAGTGCATTTTGATCTGAATCAGCAAGGTAAATTGGATGTGGCTCGTGCTGTAGGTACTGATGGAACTTTATCAGTAGTAAAGGATCTTGGAATGAGAGATCACTTTACGGGAAGCGTACCAATTGTGTCGGGAGAATTGGGGGAAGACTTCACCTATTATTTTGTTTCATCAGAACAGATTCCTTCTTCTGTAGGTCTAGGAGTGCTCGTAAATCCTGACAATTCCATACTTGCAGCTGGCGGATTCATTATTCAACTGCTGCCAGGTGCTGATGATGAACTGATAGATAAACTTGAACACCAAATTAACAATATGCCGCCAGTTTCAAAATTAATAGAAAAGGGGAAAAGTCCGGAAGAAATGCTTCACGTTATTTTTGGGGAAGATGTAAATATATTGGATCGGCATCCTGTCTCGTTTTCCTGTCAATGCTCAAAAGAACGTGTAGCAAATGCTTTGATTTCTCTTGGGAGCGAAGAATTGCAAGACATGATTGAAAAAGATGGCGGAGCGGAAACGCAGTGTCACTTTTGTAATGAAAAATATCATTTTTCTGCTGAAGATTTAAAGGAACTTCACCAACAAGCATGGAATATAGAAAATAAAGTGCAATAACGCATCTCAATTGATTGACACCTTTATGAAAGGCTGGTACTATAATAACAACAAATCCAATAAAAATACTTGGTATTAACGAGGGGGATCTGATCCATGAAAGTGGCAAATAACATTACAGAACTAATTGGAAATACACCACTGGTGAAATTGAACCGCTTGACAGGAGAAAATGACGCTGATGTATACTTAAAGCTTGAATTTATGAATCCTGGCAGCAGTGTTAAGGATCGTATTGCTCTTGCAATGATTGAAGCGGCAGAGCGAGATGGAAAGCTTAAGCCTGGAGACACAATTATTGAACCAACAAGTGGAAACACTGGTATTGGTCTTGCGATGGTTGCAGCAGCAAAAGGATACCGTGCTATTCTTGTAATGCCTGATACTATGAGTATGGAACGCCGTAATCTTCTTCGAGCATATGGAGCGGAATTGGTACTTACTCCTGGTCCAGATGGTATGGGAGGAGCTATCAGCAAAGCGAACGCATTAGCCAAAGAAAACGGCTATTTCGTTCCTCAGCAGTTTGAAAATGAAGCAAATCCTGAAATTCATCGCGAAACGACGGGAAAAGAATTATTGGAGCAAGTTGACGGTCAGATCGATGCATTTGTATCTGGCATTGGTACTGGCGGTACGATTACTGGCGCTGGTAAGCTGCTTAAAGAAAACTTCCCAAATCTAAAAATTATCGCTATCGAGCCGGCAGATTCTCCTGTATTAAGCGGAGGAAATAAAGGACCGCATAAAATCCAAGGAATTGGTGCAGGGTTTGTTCCAGAGATTTTAGATACTGATATTTATGATGAAGTAGTCACAGCAACTACAGAGCAATCTTTTGAATATGCAAGACGAGCAGCGAAAGAAGAGGGAATTCTCGGTGGAATTTCTTCAGGCGCAGCAATTTATGCTGCTCTAGAAGAAGCTAAAAAACTTGGTAAAGGCAAGAAAGTAGTAGCGGTTATTCCAAGTAATGGAGAACGTTACCTAAGCACCCCTCTATACCAATTTGAAGAAGAATAATTAAAACGAGTAAAAAGCAGAGCCTTTAATGAGGCTCTGCTTTTTTATAAAGGTAAGAAATGATAAATATTTAGCGTTTTACATGTCTAGCGCAAGCGCCTACTCGCTCGAGATTCCTTCGGTTTGTCAATGGAAAGCAAAGATCAGCTTTCCATATGCCGCCCCTCCAGGACTTGTCGCTCGTGAGCAAGGCGCTTGCGCTTTTCTTATTAGATGAATTTAATAAACAGTATAACGAAGGCCGCCATAAAGTCTCGGCCGCAAAGCTGAGTTTTTATAATGATAAAATGTCTGTTTCGTGATAGGATAAGATCAATTGAATGTTAATTGCAGGAGGGGAAGTCATGACTGAAGATCTGGCTCCATTACCGGGTCATTCAAAATCTTATAAGGTAATGGCGGCTTCATTTAAATATCCAGAGAAAGAATTCTTCTCATCCTATCAAGCGTTAAGTGTGGACAAAAAGCAGCATATATTGTTAGAAAGCGGACAAAGAGGAAGATACAGCATTGCAGGCCTTGTTCCGTTTGCGGTAATGAAAGGAAAGAACAACAACCTTTTGATTGAAACCCGTGAAGGGAACGTTCGAAAAAGCGGAGAGCCTTTAGAAGAAATGAAAAAATGGCTGAAACCTTATAAAACAGAATCAAACCCAAACCTCCCAGATTTTCAAGGGGGGATAATAGGCTTTGTCAGCTATGATTATATTCGTTATGTCGAAGAACTGCCGTTAGATACAAGGGATGACCTCAGCACAGATGACTTGTATTTTTTAGCTTTTCAACAGGTATTTATATATGACCATCATAATAAAAAGTTATGGATTATTGTTCATTATGCAAGGGGAGAAGAGGCTGAAGCAAAAGCTGACATCCAGCGGTTAAAAGCTATGTGGCAGCACCCCCCGTATTTTTCTTGGGGGCGTTGTTTAGAGCAGTATGACTTGCTCAGCTCTGCTAACAGGAATAGATGCCAGCGTTCATCTTTTTCGGAACGAACGTTTGCGCGGGCAGTCAAGAAAGTTCAAGAGTATATACGTTCCGGTGATGTATTTCAAGTAAACCTGTCAGTTCGACAGGCTAAAAATTTGTTGACCCCTCCTTTTCATATTTATGAAAAATTAAGGGAATTAAATCCTTCTCCTTACATGGGGTATATGCATACACCTGATTTTCAGCTTGTCAGCGGGTCGCCGGAACTTCTAGTTAAAAAAAGAGGTGACGAAGCATCTACGAGACCTATTGCTGGCACCAGACCGCGCGGGGCTACAGCAGAACAAGATGAAGGTTACGAACAAGAGTTAATAGCAACAGAAAAAGAACGGGCAGAGCATGTAATGTTAGTTGATCTTGAAAGAAACGACCTTGGGAAAGTATGTAAGTACGGTACTGTGTGCGTAGATGAACTAATGGTGATTGAGCGTTATTCCCATGTCATGCATATTGTTTCCAATGTAAAAGGAAAACTTGCCGATAATGTAGATGAATATGATATGATAAAAGCAGCGTTTCCAGGAGGTACAATCACTGGTGCTCCTAAAATTCGGACCATGGAAATCATTGAGGAGTTAGAACCTGTCAGGCGCGGCGTCTATACAGGCTCCATTGGCTGGATCGGTTTTAATGGAGACATGGAATTAAATATTGCTATCCGCACTATGGTTGCTAAGGACGGTATGGCATACGTGCAGGCAGGTGCTGGCATTGTTATTGATTCGAGTCCAGAAGCAGAGTATCAGGAATCGTTAAAAAAAGCGAGAGCATTATGGAAAGCGCAAGAGATTAGTGAAGAAGAGATGGCTGTAAAGCAGAGCCGAGCAGAGGAGGAAAAAGTATATGATTTTAATGATTGATAATTACGACTCGTTTACCTACAATCTGGTTCAATATCTCGGAGAAATGGGTGAAGAGCTTGTTGTCCGAAGAAATGACAAGATAACGATTGAAGAAATAGAAGAAATGTCTCCGGATTTTCTCATGGTGTCACCGGGACCGTGCAGTCCAGATGAAGCCGGTATCAGTATGGAAGCTATTAAGTATTTTGCTGGTGAAATTCCGGTATTTGGTGTATGCCTGGGCCATCAATCCATCGCTCAGGTATTTGGAGGAAAAGTTATTGGCTCAGACCGGCTGATGCACGGTAAAACGTCAGAAGTGAACCATAACGAACAATCGGTTTACAAAGGGCTGTCTAATCCATTTACAGCTACCCGTTATCATTCATTAATAGTAGAAAAACAAACCCTTCCTGACTGTTTTGAAATTACATCATGGACAAATGAGGGGGAAATAATGGGTATACGTCATCGCTCTCTTCCGGTAGAGGGAGTTCAGTTTCACCCTGAATCGATTATGACAGGAGAAGGGAAAAAACTGCTTCGGAATTTTGTTGAAGCACACCGGGAGCAGCAAGGAGTTTAACAAATGTATGTTTATATAAACGGAGAAATAAAAGAGGCGGGCGATGCTCGTCTTTCTGTTTTTGAACACGGCTTTATGTACGGTCTTGGCTTGTTTGAAACGTTTAGAATATATAACGGCCATCCATTTTTACTGGATGACCATTTCCGAAGAATGGAAAAGGGTCTTTCGTTAATGAATATAGAATGGAAGTATAAACGTAAGGAAGTAAAGCAGCAGTTAAATGATTTGCTTGAAGCAAATCAGTGGAAAAATGCCTATGTTCGTTATAATATTTCTGCAGGAACAGGAGAGCTTGGACTGACAACAAAGTCCTATCAATCACCTGCCATTATTATTTATATGAAACCCCTCCCAGAGGCTGGAGAAAGTCGACCTGCTGAGAAACAGGGGCAGTTGTTAACGGTAAGAAGAAATTCACCAGAAGCCTCTACGCGTTTAAAGTCCCATCATTACTTTAACAGTATTTTGGGTAAAAGAGAAGCAGGAGATGATTTCTCCATTGAAGGTCTTTTTGTGAATGAACAAGGAGATCTCGCTGAAGGAGTCGTTTCGAACCTCTTTTGGGTAAAGGGTACCACAATATATACCCCATCCGTTCAAACAGGAATATTAAACGGTATTACCCGCACCTTTGTGATAAACCTTGCTAGAAAACACTCTTATTATATACGAGAAGGCCGGTTTAAACCTGCTATGCTTTTTGATGCAGATGAAGTATTTATAACGAATTCAATTCAAGAAGTTGTACGTCTTAAAGCTGTCGATCAGTACACCTTTAATTACCGTGATCAAAACAAAGGTCATTCTGTAGTGGATTTTTTGCAGAACGAGTATATTAAATACCGACAACAATTATGGAATTCAGAAGAGATTTTTTTTGAGGAAAGGAAGAAGGAAAATGAGTAGTACTGTTATTACATGGGGACCTTGGACGTTGGATTTTTCTAAAAAAACATACGTGATGGGGATTTTAAATGTTACACCAGACTCCTTTTCTGATGGAGGACGATTTGATAATGTTACAAAAGCTGCAGAAAGAGCACATGAAATGGTTGAACAAGGTGCTGATATTATTGATATTGGCGGTGAGTCAACCAGGCCGGGTCATGTCAAAGTGGAAGGTGAAGAAGAAAGAAGACGAGTTCTCCCGATAATAGAAGCTATTGCAAAGACAGTAAATGTTCCCATTTCCATTGATACGTATAAAGCAGAAACAGCAAGACAAGCTATCGAAGCTGGTGCTTCTATCATTAATGACGTCTGGGGTGCGAAAGCAGATCCGGAAATGGCCGATGTAGCAGCACAGTATGATGTTCCGATTGTTATCATGCATAACCGGGAAGATTTGGGTTATCATGATTTGATGCCAGATATTTTAACGGATATGAAGGAAAGTATTATGATATGTCAAAATGCCGGAGTAAAAGAAAACCGTATTATTTTAGATCCGGGTATCGGTTTTGCCAAAACGTATGAACAAAACCTTGAAGTCATGAGAAGGCTTGAAGAATTTACGTCGCTTGGGTATCCTGTATTACTAGGTACGTCAAGAAAATCTATTATTGCTCAAACCCTCAACCTTCCGGCCAATGACAGAGTAGAAGGAACAGGCGCAACTGTTAGTCTAGGCATTGAAAGAGGGTGTGATATTGTAAGAGTTCATGATGTGCTTGAAATGAGCAGGACAGTAAAAATGATGGATGCCATGCTAGGTAAAGGTAAGGTGAAAACTATTGGATAAAATTTTCTTAAAAGGCATGCAATTTTATGCTTATCACGGCGTGTTTCGTGAAGAAAATAAGCTAGGCCAACGTTTTCAAGTAGACCTTATCATGGAAGCGGATTTATCGGAAGCGGCTGCAGAAGATGATCTTAAAAAAAGTGTCAACTATGCGGAGGCCCATCAAGCAGTGAAAGAAATAGTCGAAGGACAAACCTATGATTTAGTCGAATCAGTAGCTGAGTCCATTTCTGCTAATATTTTAAAACAATTTCCTATCGTTGCAGAAGTTACCGTCAAAGTAATCAAACCAGATCCCCCCATCCCGGGACATTACGAGTATGTAGCGATTGAAATAACGAGGAAAAGAACATGAAAAACCGAGTTTATCTAGCCCTTGGATCTAATATAGGAGATCGATTTCATTATTTACAAAGAGCAGTAGAAAAATTAAACGAGAAAAAAGAAATAGAAGTGACCCAGCTGTCATCTATTTATGAAACAGAACCTGTAGGTGTCACCGAACAAGCAGCTTTTTTAAATATGACGCTGGAGATGTACACCTCGTTAAAACCGGAAAGCTTATTAAAGACAACACAGTGGATAGAGCAAGAATTGAATCGTGTAAAAATAAAACGTTGGGGTCCTCGCACAATAGACCTTGACATTTTACTCTTCAATGATGAAAATATTAGAATGGACGATTTATCTATACCACACCCGCGGTTGGAAGAAAGAGCATTTGTTCTTATTCCATTAAATGAAATAGCTTCCAATGTTGTGGAGCCAACCAACTATAAATACATCCATGAACTTGCCGAAAATCTATCTATTAAAGAAAAAGAAGGTGTCCGTATATGGAAGAACTGCTCTGGGCCAGCAGGATTCGGGCTTTTCGGAAGTTGAAAGGATATACACAGGAAAGTCTTGCCGATAAGATGGGAGTTTCTGTTTCTATTCTTGGACAGGTAGAGCGAGGCAGTCGTATTCCGGATGATAAATTTTTAGATAATGTAGTGGAGGCATTAGGCATTACAAAAGAAGAACTCCATTCAGGATAACAGTATAGGAGGTGGAAAAATGTTGAAAATCGGCGATATAGAAATGAAAAACCAGGTGGTGCTTGCGCCAATGGCAGGAGTGTGTAATCCAGCTTTCCGTTTGATAGCAAAAGAGTTTGGAGCAGGGCTTGTTTGTGCTGAAATGGTCAGTGATAAAGCCATTGTAAACAAAAATGAAAAATCGCTGCAAATGCTTTACGTCGATGAACGGGAGAAGCCTTTAAGCCTGCAGATTTTTGGCGGTGATAAAGAAACGATGGCAGAAGCTGCCAGGGTTGTTGATCAGCAAACGAATGCTGATATTATAGATATTAATATGGGATGTCCGGTACCGAAGATTACTAAGTGTGATGCCGGAGCAAAGTGGCTTCTTAACCCTGACAAAATATATGAAATGGTCTCTGTAGCAGTACAAGCTGTAGACAAACCAGTGACAGTCAAAATGAGAATGGGCTGGGATGATGAGAATATTTTGGCGGTTGAGAATGCTAAGGCGATTGAAGCAGCTGGAGGAAAGGCTGTTGCTGTTCATGGGCGTACTCGCCTGCAAATGTATGAAGGCACCGCTGACTGGGATATATTGAAAGAAGTAAAAGAATCGGTGGACATTCCTGTTATTGGAAACGGGGATGTCAAAACGCCTCAAGACGCTAAACGTATGCTCGAAACTACTGGTGTGGATGGTGTTATGATTGGAAGAGCTGCACTTGGAAACCCTTGGATGCTGTATCGCACTATCCATTACCTAGAAACGGGAGAGCTGGCGGCAGACCCTTCTCCTCATGAAAAAATAGACGTCTGCATGATTCATATGGATAGATTGATCCAATTAAAAGGAGAAGTTGTCGCTGTTCGAGAAATGCGAAAACATGCTGCGTGGTATTTAAAAGGACTTCGAGGAAATAAAAAAGTCCGGGATCAAATTAATCAGTTAAATACGCGGGATGAAGTAGCTGCTGCTTTATATAACTTTGTCGATGAATTGGAAGCGGCTCAAAGGGAAAAAGCGTCGGCAGTATAGTTTTTCTTTATTTACTAAAAACAATGGGACTGCCCCTTTTGCGACTGAAGGGTCAGTCCCTTTAAATGGGAAATAAGCGGATATCTACTGTGAGAGAGTAACAGCTTAATATTATAAGGGGTGGATACACTTGAGTCAGGAACAGGAATATAACGACCAAATAGAGGTTCGCAGAGAAAAACTTCTAGCTCTTCAAGAAGAAGGGAAAGATCCGTTCGGTCAGCGTTTTGACCGATCGCATACAGCTTCTCTTATGACAGAAGAGTTTCAATCTTTTAGTAAAGAAGAACTGCAAGAAAAAGAAGCAGAAGTTTCAATTGCAGGAAGAGTGATGACAAAACGCGGAAAAGGAAAAGCAGGTTTTGCTCACATACAAGATTTGACAGGTCAAATACAAATATATGTAAGAAAAGATCAGGTAGGCGAAGAGGCTTATGAGATTTTCCAACGGACGGATATTGGTGATTTTGTAGGGCTAAAAGGTACAGCTTTCAAAACAAAAGTAGGTGAACTTTCAGTAAAAGCTTTTGAGTTCGTGCTATTATCTAAATCACTGCGTCCTCTTCCTGATAAGTTTCATGGCTTAAAGGACGTAGAACAACGTTACCGCCAGCGTTATCTTGATTTGATAGTGAACCCTGAAGTGCGCGATACTTTTGTGGTCCGTAGTAAAATACTACAATCGATGCGGCGTTATTTAGATGGACAAGGATATTTGGAAGTAGAAACACCGATGCTTCACGCTATTCCAGGAGGAGCAGCCGCCCGTCCATTTATTACCCATCACAATGCCCTTGATATGGAGTTGTACATTCGTATAGCAATTGAACTGCATTTGAAACGGTTAATTGTCGGCGGGATGGAGAAAGTTTATGAAATCGGCCGCGTTTTCCGAAATGAAGGAATTTCGACCCGTCATAATCCTGAATTCACCATGATGGAACTCTATGAAGCTTATTCAGATTATAAAGACGTAATGGTTTTAACAGAGAATTTAATTGCTCATATATCTAAAGAAGTGCTTGGTACGATTGTTATAACATACGGAGATCATGAGGTGGACTTAACCCCTGCGTGGCGCCGGGTCCATATGGTGGATGCTATTAAAGAAGAAGTTGGGGTTGATTTTTGGCAGGATATGAGCGACGAAGAGGCAAGGTCTCTTGCTAAAGAACATCGAGTGCCAGTGAAAGAAACAATGGCTTTTGGACATGTTGTTAATGAATTTTTCGAGCACTTTGTTGAAGAAAAATTAATACAGCCGACTTTTGTATACGGACACCCGGTTGCTATATCACCGCTTGCAAAAAAGAATGCGGAAGATCCGCGTTTCACTGATCGATTTGAATTATTTATAGTTGGAAGAGAACACGCAAATGCTTTTACAGAGCTTAATGACCCAATTGATCAACGCCAGCGCTTTGAAGCACAAGTGAAAGAAAGAGAACAGGGCGATGATGAAGCTCATATGATGGATACGGATTATTTGGAGGCAATGGAATATGGTCTTCCTCCTACAGGTGGTCTTGGGATTGGGATTGACCGTTTAGTTATGCTCTTAACTAATTCTGCATCCATACGTGATGTGTTATTATTTCCGCAAATGCGTAAACAATCAAATGAATAATAAATCTTTAGTGGATACTGGCCCGTTCATCGGGCCGGTTTTTTACACTGTTGCATAGTATTAAATGTTATTTTGTGAACAACCAAAACGGCATTCAATTTTCCATACGTGATGCTTATAAATGATATTTCGTTTTTTCTTAAGGAAACTCCCTTTAATTAATGACCAGCCTATTTTAAGGCCTGTCTTTTTACTCTAATAAAAATAGAAACAAATTTTTTATTATAAATTTGAAATTAAGGGTTGCATAAAACATGAGAGGCTGATATATTATTATTTGTCGCTGAAAAGACAGCGTGAAATTGATTAAAAAAAAGAAACAAAAAACATATTGACACTGCATTGTGCAGGTGTTAATATAAAAAAGTCGCCAATTGAGGCGGACGAAATTGTCCTTTGAAAATTGAATGAAAGTCAAGCGTCTGTTAATTTCTTTAATGATTATGTAAGATACAGC
>NZ_VTOK01000023.1 GCF_009765375.1 Alteribacillus sp. YIM 98480 | reverse complement strand
CCAAGCTAGTAAGACCCCTTGCAGATGACAAGGTTGATAGGTCTGAGGTGGAAGCGTGGTGACACGTGAAGCTGACAGATACTAATCGGTCGAGGGCTTATCCAATACAAAGGAAAGCGCCTCGCAGGCTCGAACATTCGTTATGCAGTTTTGAGGGAGCAATCCCTAATAAGAAAAGGATCGTTGAGATATTGTCTCCATGAGACAATGATCAAACGACTCCATTCAAAGCCTGGTGACGATAGCGAAGAGGTTCCACCCGTTCCCATGCCGAACACGGAAGTTAAGCTCTTCAGCGCCGATGATAATGAAGGGGCAACCCTTTGTGAAAGTAGGACGTTGCCAGGCTTAATTTTTTATATTTTACATAGGCTTCCTTAGCTCAGCAGGCAGAGCGCATCCATGGTAAGGATGAGGTCAGCGGTTCGAGCCCGCTAGGAAGCTCCATAAAAAATACGATAATAGAGCAGGTTCCAGCAATTAGGAACACTGCTCTTGTTTTTGGGATGCGGTCAACTTCTAACAAACTTCTAGCCTTTAGTCCAGTAAAGCACCTATTTTCTGAGCTGCTTCTTGCTGTAAACCCGGGGTAATGTGCGAATAAATATCTAAGGTTGTCCGAACAGAAGCATGGCCCAAACGTTCACTTACTACTTTTGGGTGCACGCCTTCACTTAACATCATACTGGCGTGTGTATGCCTTAAATCATACATACGAATTTGATTAACCTTCCATTGTTCTACTAATGGCTCTGTTATTCTGTACCACGTCCGTAAAACATTACGCTGATTAACTGGATTACCTAATCTTGTAGCGATAACCAAATCACTTTTCTTGTCATATGCTTTTCCGGCTCTCATTATTTTTTCTTTCTGCCGTGTGCGATGGCTTTTTAATTGTGATATGGTTTCGTCATCTAAGGTAATATATCGTTTCCCTGTACCCGTCTTAGGTGCTTTAAACTCCATTTGACGAGTAAGAGAACGAACAACACGCACTACTTTTTTATGCGGATCAATATCCGACCATTTCAAACCTAATATTTCCCCCGGCCGCATTCCAGTGGATAACGCAAGGTGGAAGAATATATATAAATCATCTTCCTTTTTGGCAGCTTCTAAAAATACTTTCCTTCTTCTTTCGTCCAATATCCCATTTCCTTTTCTTCTTTCTTGGGATTGTCGAGTTTATCCGCAAAATTTACAGGGATCAAGTCTGTTTTATACGCATATTTCAAAGAAGCCTTTAAAACACTGTGCGCTTTGTGTATACTTGTTTTGGAAAGATTTTTCTTTTCCAATTCTCCATACATCTTTTGAATGTGCATAACTTTTAATTTAGACAGTGGTATTTTTCCAATTGAAGGAATAATATGGTTGTGTATCTGTCTATAATAGGAATCAAACGTATTCTTGGCTAGGTCTGTCTCTTTCAGGTCTAGCCATTCTTTTAGGTACTCAGCCATTGTTGTTTTGGTCGGCTCGATAAATGTTCCTTCTTGTAATTTTGCCACGATATGCGGAAGGTCTTTCTCTGCATCCTTACTTGACGTGTATCCACTAAACCATTTCTGCCTGCGATTCCCTTTTTCTCCTACATCAACGACGATGTAATACTTTTTCCCTTTCTTTACAATGCTCCCTTTCATCGTCACTACCTCCTACAATAATAGCGTTTTCTGTTTCAATAATCATCTTTTTAGGCATTCTCTCCACTACAATTATTTCCTTTTCCATACTAAAGACCCCCCTTTTTTAACATTAAAACGAACAAACGTTATCGTTTTGGATGTTTTAAAAACTTCTTAACACAACTATAGATGGAACTTCTACATGAGGTCGAGAATGAACCACGCGAACTTCTTTTTTTTACTTTATGAAATTGAAAGTTTAAATTTATTAAAGTTTCAAAGTACGTCTTTCGCCAAAAAGACTTGGAGTAAGTCGAGTTTTTCTAATGCGTATCTATATCAGACAACTTCAAACCTAATAATTCCTCCGACTCGTTTTAGTGGATAGGGAAAGCTTGAAGAAGATATAAATCATCTTCATTCTTGCCGGGTTCAAAACTTTTTTACACAAAAGTTCTGTTGACGCAACTAGGGATTGTAAAGGAAAACCGATGATTAAAAATGCGAAATATTTAAATAATATTATTGACAAATTCTTAATAGTCAGTTATTTTTATATTAACTTGTATGGTACATTCAATATACAAGTTTTACAAAGTTGTTTCTTGTATGGTACATGGCAGTTAGGGGATGCTCTGAAAAATTTGGTTGTGGAATAAGCGGGCGAACCTGAGAAACTAGATTACAAAGAGGCAGTACACCGGCAATAAAAAAATTAAGTATGAATTATGATGATAATAAGACGCCAAATGGGAATTATCACGAGAACATATAGTTCCCCCCTTTACTTTGGATGACAGAAGAGTTTTACTGAGTTCATCAATGGATTAAAAGCAGTGAAAGTACGGGCAATATTTGGTTGATACCATGAGAGTATGAATGAAAGAGGTGCATGAAAATAACAATTTCAACAGCAAGTATTACTACACAAGTAACAAAGGAAATTAGAAATGAGATTGTCAAAGGAGAATATGAGCCAGGAAAAAAGCTTTCCGAATCAGCGCTGTCAAAACATTATGGTGTTAGCCGCACACCTGTAAGAGAAGCCTTAAAGCAATTAGAAAGAGAAGGATTAGTAGAAATCAGTCCTAGAGTCGGTACCCGTGTGACCAAACCAACAGAAAAAGAACTAAATGAATTATTCACTGTCAAAGCCTCTTTAGAAGGACTTGCAGCTGGTTTATTAGCTGCGAATCAGGAAGTAAGCAAAATTGATGCTATCGAAGAAGCAGTAAATCAAATGGAAAAAGCTGTAGAAACAAAAGATCATGATTTATTTGTGAAATCGAATAAAGATTTCCATGAAGTTATATTAGAAGGGGCTGATAATTCAAAGCTAAGTTATTTATTGGAACTTCTACTCAATCAAATGCCGTATCAACGATATGTCTATCTAAGTATTGAGGTGCCTAATCGTTTAGAACAGTCTTTTTTGGAACACAAAAAGGTACTGGCTGCCCTGCGGAAAGGAAATCCGAAAGAAGCGGAAGAAATGATGAGAGCTCACGTTGAGGCAAGTGGCAAGCAATTAAAAGAAGGTATAGCTCAAAAACTAATAAAGGGGTGATTTAATGAAATTCGGAATATTTGCCAACTTGACAGGAAAAGGGAGATTGAATGAGTTTAACAAGGTTTTAGAAGAAGCAAGAGAACAAGCGGTTTATTGTGATGAAAACGGTTATGATTCTATTTGGTATACGGAGCATCACTTTGGCCATGAAGGGAATGAGTTAATACCAAACCCTATACTAATGGGGGCCGATACTGCTGCTAGGACGAAAAATATTAGAATTGGTCAAGCAGCAAATGTCATCACTTTTTGGCATCCGCTTCGTTTAGCAGAAGATTTAGCTATGTTGGATCAGCTGAGCGGAGGTCGACTGGATATAGGGTTAGCTCGCGGACTGTATGGAAGAGAGGCTGCTAATCTAAATATTAATGCTGACCCTTCTAATCAAGAGTTAAATCGAAAGTTGTTTGAAGAAACGTTTGACGTATTAAAGAAAGCGCTGTCAAACAAATTTTTTTCCCATCAAGGAGACTTCTATGAGTTCCCGCCTTCTGGACTAAAATGGAGTCATCCAATGAGCCCGCCGTCCGAAAAATTTATGGATATGGATAAAGGAGAAATCAATAAAATATCTGTTATTCCGAGTCCCGTCCAAACACCACACCCGCCGTTCTGGCAAACGATTGACTCGCCGCGCTCCATCCAGTCGGCAGCGAAAATTGGAAACAGTGGAATTTTTTGGATGCCTGCCGTAAAAGAGTTAAAAAATCGATTCCAATTGTATAAAGACACTGCCTCTGAGGCGCGAGGACAAGACGTACCGCTTGGGGAAGGAATAGCGCTAGTCAGAGATGTTTACGTAGCCGACTCAATGGAGCAAGCAAGGAAAGAAGCAGGAGAAGCCGTATTAAACAATTACCGCTGGGTTTGTCATTGGAGAGGCCTGGGTAATTTACTAGACCCTGGGGAAGAATTGAAACCTGGTCAGGAATTAACCTATGATTTTCTCCATCCTCGTAATTTATTGTTTGGTACACCTGAATATATTGTAGAAAAAATTCAAGAATTAAAAGAAGAATTAAATTTGCAGCATCTGTTGTTATGGGTGGACCACAATGGACTCGACCACGAGAAAAAGATGAGAAGTTTAAAACTTTTCACGGAAGAAGTTATGCCAAAATTCAAACAAGAAACAATTTCAAGCAGCAATATTTAAAACAAAAGGGGGAAATAACATGTTAGAAGTAAGAAAGGTATATACAGCAATTGAGGAGACACATATGGAAGGTGGAAAAAAACTCAACACCCCAATTAAAATTGTCGCTTCGATGGCAGTCATAAAAAATCCATGGGCCGGCCGAGGTTTTGTAGAGGATTTAAAGCCGGAAATTGATGAATATGCACCGGAGCTTGGAGAGCTATTAGTCGATGAACTGTTGAATGCAGTAGGTTCTCCGGATAGTGTAGAAGCTTTCGGAAAGGCGGGAGTTGTGGGCGTAGATGGAGAAATTGAGCATGCATCTGCTTTCATTCATACATTGAAATTTGGTAATAAGTATAGAGATGCTGTAAAAGGGAAAAGCATTTTAAGTTTTACGAATAAGCGAGGTGGAGCTGGTACATCAATCACTATTCCAATGGTTCATAAAAACGATGAATCAAAACGATCCCATTACATTACTTTTGAGACAATGATTCCAGATGCCCCACGCTCAGATGAAATCGTCATTGTGATTGGAGCATCAACAGGAAGCCGTCCACATCCACGGACTGGTGACAGACATACCGATATGAAGGAAATGGGGCTCACTTAATGCCGGTTCAAGTCTTGAATAGCATAAAAACAAACTGGAAAGAAACAGGAAAAGGAGAGCCGGTCATCTTCTTACATGGTGTGGGAATGGACCATACCATGTGGGAAGAGCAATCTGATTATTTGTCATCCTATTACCGTGTCATTGTATACGACATGCTCGGACACGGATTATCCGAAAAACCGTGCAAAGAATACAAACTCATTGATTTTGTCAATCAGCTTCGAGAATTAATGGAACATTTATCGATTAACAAGGCTCATATTATAGGATTTTCCATGGGGGGACTAGTGGCTCAGTTATTCGGCATTCACTGTCCCGATAAAGCGAAGACACTTACGTTTATGAACACTGTTGCCAACCGTACCAAAGAGCAGCAGCAAGCAGTATGGAGCCGGGTAAAACAGGTGGAGCAGAAAGGACATCAAGCACCGATTTACGCAGCGATAACACGCTGGTTCAATGAGAGTTACAGACAGAATCATCCAGAAGTGATCGAAAAAGTAAGACAACGGTTGGAAAACAACGATCCATTTTCTTACTTAAAAGCGTATAAAGTGTTCGCGACCGCTGATCAAGAACTTTGGCCGCTGTTAAGCAAAATCACTATCCCTGCCTTAATTATGACGGGGAAAGAGGACGTCGGCTCCACACCACAAATGGCAGAAGAAATGCATGAGAAACTTGCAAAGTCTGAACTAATCATTGTACCGGAATACAAGCACATGCTTCCAATAGAGGGAAGTGAAACGGTGAATAAAGCCCTTCACACGTTTATTCAACGAAATAGTTAAGACTACAAAGGGGGATAAAGGTGAGCGAATTAAAGAAATATAACATGTATATCGGTGGAGAATGGATTCCTTCATCGAATCATCAATACTTTGAAAGTTTTGACCCTGCAACCGGTGAACCGTGGAGCCAGGTTGCTCAGGGAACAAAAGAAGATGTAGAGAAAGCGGTAAAAGCAGCTCACGATGCATTTTTTAGTACCAAATGGGCCGATATGACATACACAGAACGAGGTCATTTACTAAGAAAATTGGCTGATTTACTAACGGAACATGTAAATGAACTTGCCGTATATGAAACAAGGGATAACGGTAAGTTGATTCGCGAAATGAAAGGCCAATTACATTACATGCCTGAATTTCTATATTACTATGCAGGGCTGGCGGATAAAATTCAAGGGGAAACGCTGCCCATTGACAAAAAGAATATGTTTGTTTTTTCGGAAAGAGAACCTTTAGGGGTTGTCGCAGCCATTACTCCATGGAATTCTCCACTTTACCTCACTTTCATCAAGCTGGCGCCGGCATTAGTTGCTGGAAACACAATTGTTGTTAAGCCTTCTGAGTACACCTCTGCTTCCATCCTTGAATTCGTAAAATTAGTTGAAAAAGCAGGCTTTCCGGCAGGCGTTGTCAATGTAATAACTGGATTTGGCAAAGACGTTGGCGATCCTTTAACTTCACACCCGCTTGTTAGTCGAATCGCTTTTACTGGTGGAGAGAAAACTGCACGAAATATAGTTAAAAATTCCTCAAATAACTTTGCACAATTATCATTGGAGTTAGGAGGAAAATCCCCAAACATCGTTTTTGATGATGCGAATTTATATAACGCCGCCATGGGAGCAATTGCTGGAATATTCGGAGCTACCGGCCAAAGTTGTGTGGCGGGATCGCGGGTTTTTATCCACGAAAATGCTTATGAAGAGTTTATGGATATTCTTTTGTCTCGTGTAGATAAAATAAAAATTGGTGATCCGATGTCAGCTGCATCGGAAATTGGTCCAGTAGCTACTCATCAACAGCTTCAAAATATTGAAAGATATGTAGATTTAGGGAAAAAAGAAGGCGCGAAGCTGTTAACGGGCGGTAAAAGACCAACTTACATGAAAAACGGCTGGTACTTTGAGCCGACAGTCTTTGAACATTCCGATCACTGCTCCTGTATTATGAAAGAAGAAATATTTGGCCCGGTGCTGAGTGTGATGAAATTTAAAGAAGAAACCGAAGTGATCAACTTAGCCAATAGTACAGATTACGGTTTAGCTGCTGGTATTTGGACGAATGACATCGCAAAAGCACACCGGATCTCTAAACGTGTACGTGCAGGCATTGTCTGGGTTAATACGTATCGAGCCATTTCACCAATTGCCCCTATCGGAGGTTCCAAGCTTAGCGGCTATGGTCGAGAAGGTGGGCTGGAGTCGGTGCATGAGTACACTCAAAAGAAGACTGTTTGGATAAACACTTCTTCTGAAACAATGGCTGATCCATTCGTAATGAGATAATAAATAGGAGTCAGAATGAGTAGAAAGAGTGTGATATGATATGTCGTCTTTCAAAACAGCATACGATGAGCTGCAAACAGGACGTCTTATCGTTTTAGTGGATGATCTAAACCACAATGTAAGTTATTTAACGGGGCTCCTTGATAAAGTGAATCCGGAACAAGTTAATTTTATGATTAGGTTCGGAAAAGGACTAATTTATGCAGGTATTAACAAAAACCAGGCAGAAAGACTCGAGCTTCCTATCATGGCTGGTGATGGATGGTGGAATGGGAGTACAGTATCCGTAGACCACCACTCATCCTCTACGGGGATTTCTGTTAATGAAAGAGCAGTCACCTTAAAAGCATTGAACATGGAGTTAGCAAGGCCGGAACACTTTATTAGACCCGGCCATGTATTTCCCGTTGTTTATGCTGAGAATGGGCTGTTAGAACGCCGGAGTGTTTTTGAAGCGGCTGCGGAGGTAGCTGGAAAACATGGGAGTTTAGTGAATACGTTTATATGTGAACTACTAAATAACAAGGGGGAAATCGCGAATTATCATGAAGTAACATCTTTTTGTCAAACCTATGAGCTTTGTCATGTATCAATGAGCACCATATTAAAAAAGCAAGGGAATCACTCTTTAACCAGATTTACAGCTGAAACTATTAAGATACCCTATATTAACCACGCCATCGGTTTTCCGAATATTAATTTAAATCTGAAAAAATATTCTCCACCACTTCGCTCAGGTGTCTATGGCATACGAGTAACATGTGACCAACAGACAGACATAGGCATCATGCATGTGAATGAAACAGAAGGAACAAAAAGCGGAAAAGTTTTTGATATGTATATAGAAAGCTCTTTGTCGCAGAGATTGGCTAATAAAACGGTTTTTATCGAAGTGAATTTCTTTTTAAGACCGCTTAAGTTTTTCTCTTCCTCGTCGATTGATGATTTAGTTGTCATGTATAAAAAGGATAACGAACAGGTAAGAAAATACTTTTATTTAATCTATCATGACAGAATAGAAGGAAGTTTCGTGTTATGAAAAGAATCATGAAAGAAATTTAATTATCCGGAATTTAAGTTCGTTAAGTTTTGTAATGTGCATTATGGCGTTAATAGAGGAATATTTAACGTCATTGATGGATGGTTTTATAAAAAGGGGTGGTAGATATAGTGAAAAGACGAAAACTGATAGTGGATTATTTAGAAGATTTAAGTCATTCTTCTCACGAGATTAAGTTTGGAGACGGTGGAGTAAAAAGAACTCTCCAAGCATATTTTGATAAACAAGAAAAGAGAATAGTAGTCAGTATCTCTTCGCTGAAGATATAAGGTGATTCACCTTACTTTTGACTTGTATGGTACATGGCACATTGATGAAATTTTTAAACTGCCTCCTTGAATTAAACGTTGGTGATGCCGGTTAACTCGGCCAAGAATGATATGTATCTAAATTAAGTAATTGGAGGAGGAGAAGCAGTGCAAAATATTAATTGGAAAGATAGGATTAATTGGACTGTATTTATTATTAGCGGAGGACTGTTAGTGTTGTTTGTTGTCATGTCCTTCTTGTTTACGGATGAAGTAGCTGCCTTAGTTAATTGGGGATTTGATAAGTCGGTCACTTACTTTGGAGCTTTTTGGCAAGTTTTATTACTGGCTACCTTTGCTGTAGGAGCAGTGTTAGCTATTTCGAAGTACGGAAAAGTACGACTCGGAAATACAAGGAAGCCTGGTATGAGTTTTTTCAAATGGGCTTCTATAATAACTGTTTCCGGATTAGGAGCAGGAGGGGTATTTTGGGCTGCAGCAGAACCGATGTATTACTTCACGGAAGTACCGCCCATGCATAATGGGATCACTGCTGGTACGGAAGAGGCAACGGGTGTAGCTATGGCACAAAGTTTCATGTCTTGGGGGTTTACTGCTTGGGCTGTATACGGAGCGATTACCGCCATTGTAATAATGTATGCTCACTATAACAAAGGATTATCTTTAAAGCCTCGTACGCTTTTATATCCTATATTCGGAAAAAAAGTTGAACAAAATGCCTGGGGCGTTGCAACCGATGTGTTTTGTATTATTGGCGCAGTAGCCGGGACCATAGGAACAATTGGATTTTTCGGATTCCAATTCAGTTATTGGATGCATGATTTATTCGGTATTCCTGATGTATTGCTCACGCAAATACTAGCTGTAGGAGGATTAATTACCCTTGTTACGATTTCTACAGTGACAGGTATTGAGAAAGGAATTCAGCTTTTAAGCCGTTTTAATGTTTGGTTTGCCATTGCTATCGGTGTAATTATGTTAATTATTGGTCCTGGTGGTTTTATCATTGACACATTTATATCATCCTACGGTACCTACGCGGAAGAATTTATGAATATTCACACATTTAGAGGGGATAATGGCTGGCTCGGTTTTTGGATGTTATTTTTCTTTGGTTGGTTTATCGGATTTGGTCCTCTCATGGCTATTTTAGTTGCGAGAATATCAAGAGGACGAACTATTAGAGAAGTATTTTTTGTAGTGTCAATTGTAACCGCATTATCATCCAATGTGTGGTTCAGTATTTTAGGAGGGAGCGGTATCTTCTATGAACTGCAAAATATTGGATCTGTAAGTGAGCCATTAATGGAAAATGGGCTTCCTGCAGCAATTATTGCTATTGCTGGTCAGTTGCCGATGGGTGGATTAATGGCTGTCATTTTTCTCTTGCTAACCATTACTTTTGTGATTACAACGGCGGACTCTATGTCTTATTCGGTTTCTATGGCAGTGACAGGGGAAGGAGACCCGCCAAAAGGGGTGCGTATATTCTGGGCTGTTTTAATGGGAGCCATTTCTGTAATTTTAATCAATATCGGGGAAGGAAGCATTAGTGCCTTACAATCGTTTATTGTAGTTACGGCGGTTCCTATTTCAATAATTATGTTACCGGTTTTATGGACAGCGCCAAAATTGGCTAAAACAATGGCGATCGAGCAAGGGATTATCGAGAAAGGGAATACAAGTTATTCAAATAACAACGTAAGTGAAAAAGTAGAAAATTTATAGGAAATGATTAATGCGAGTAAAAGGAGAGAATTAAAATATCATAATAATATGGGAAGGGAAGAAGTTGCAGAAATTAAATACAAAAGTGCCCATAGTTGTATCACACCCGCCATTTCGGATCGAAAACACAGAGTTTTATAGTTATTTGCCTGTTGTATACAAGGAGCAGCAGGTCTTTTTATTGATTTCTATTATGTGAGGCGTAAGCTTTAGATGGGTTGCCCTAAAACAGCAAACGGTTTTTCGATTTCACATCGGTCATGACTTCGTTGGCTCCGAATAAATAATAAGTTAGATATTCGAGACATTGGGGTTTTCTAATATATTTGTAATAAATACTTTTCACTTTCTGTATGAACTTACTGTACTGACCATTATTATAGGACATTGAGATTTTGGGATAGATGAAATATTTTAGTGGATTACTTTTAATAGGAGAGGCTCAAACGTGAAAGGTTATAGAAAAAAACAATGGAATATGGTGGACTGCATGCCTACCAGCCAGTTTATAATTCATCATGTTTTTGCCTGTTCCTCATGTTTTTCATTTTTTTCTCTTCTAAAAATGCTATGAAGCGTTCTTTTGATATGCCGGATTCCATGGTTTCCTTTACTACTTCAAGCCAAGCTTCGTCTAATTCTGTTTTTCATCCACGGTTTGAGGTCCAAGCAAAGATTGAACAGGGATACTTAGTTTATGTGATATGTTTTTAATACATTGAACAGAAGGGTAAAAGATATTCATTCTCTTCTATTTTTTGAAGATGGGTGTTAGAAATACCTGTTCTTTTTACTAAATCAGAAATGGCCATATCTTGTCTCGTTCGGTAGTGAACTATTCTTTGACCAATCATACTTTCAACTCCTTTATTATTTATATCATCTATTTTTGAGAAACGATTATATTTGTGTCACTTAGAGTTTATGTTGTAAGAAAAAAATACCTATATTTATAATACAACAAATTTTACAGATAAAATATCTTTGGGACGTTTGAAAAAAATCACCATTATTTAGTCCATATATACCGGTCCTTTTATCACGTTTAGCAAAGGTGGATAATTTTATTTTAACTAGTTAATAAACATGTTTATACTTTTAGTCAAGCTAAATTCACTGGTAAAGCTATAATAGAAAGTTTCTGCAAAACAAAAAGCACCCGCGCCAGGTGCTTTTTGTTCTGTAGTTTATTTTTTTGAAAAATAGGAGAATGGTTCAATCAATGGCTGTGTGACTTTTTTTACAATGGCAGAGGACAAAATGAATGTGAATATAATACATCCTAAGGCCAGAAGAAATACTTCAAATACAGTGTCCATGCCATCATAAAATTCTGTTTCACGCAAGTATCGAAAAATGAAGCCATGCAGCAAATAAACATAAAGAGTGTTTTTAGCGTAAATAGACATTGGCTGTTTTTCTTGGGGGACGAATGCTAAAAAAGCAATTGAAATCGCAATAGTAGCCACGTAAGCAAGCAGCCTGTATGCGCCGCCGGCTGCTGCATGTTCAAATCCCATTGCTTGATACGATTCATTACCATAAAACAACTCATATGGAATGTCATAAGCATAAAAATAAAAAATAACAAATGATAATATAAAGATTGCAGCTCCGATTATTTTTAATCTGGCGAGTTGTAAAAACTCAAAGTGATGTCGTTTTATGAAATACCCTGCCAAAAAGAAAGGAAAGAATACAATCGTACGAGATATACTAAACAAAGTGGTTGGTTCACCGAATCCAATAGCAACACCAAGTAAAATGGCTAAAACGATCATATACGGGCTGAATTTAAATAAATGAATAATGAAATAAAAGGAAAACAACGTGAGTAGAAACCATAGGGACCAATGGGGCTCAAAAATTGGCACGTTCAGTTGCTGCCCCATTATGTCATGGTAAAAAAACGAATAAATAACTTGAAAAATAATATAAGGCACAAGCAGCTTTTGGATCGGTTTCACAAATTCATGCTGTGCTACCGCTTTTTTTGCAAAGTATCCTGAAATAAAAAGAAATAAAGGCATATGAAAACTAAAAAGGAGTAAATATAATCCCCTGCTGAATTGATGCCATTCGATAAGAGGCGTAATGGCATGGCTTATTACAACAAGAGCTATTAGTATAAATTTGGCATTGTCAAAAAAATAGTCCCTCTTTCCAGTCGTATGAAAAGGGGAAGATGAAGTCGTCAAAATAATTCACCTGCCTCTGTCGAAAGCTCTTAGGCCAGTATAGACAGACACAACCCCTTGCCGCAACCCAAAAGCTTGTGTAAAACTATGGGTGAATTTTGAGGAAATATAGGAAAAAGAGTATCGAGCTCTACTATCTTTGTGATTTACGATATCCTGATTCCTGGGCTTCTTGTTCTGTACAAAACATTTCCTCTGCGTTTGTTTGATCGTAATATTGCCCATCGGGTGTATGGTAAATAAGATCACCATTCGAACTGTGGTTTCCTTTTATTTGAGGATTATCGCAATCCCTTTGTTCAGGTGAATTTTCTTGCTTCCTTTCTGCAGAATTACGAACAGCATCAGGGTGAAAACCTTCATCGGTTACGTATCCATCTTCACTCCAGATTCCTTTTTCTTTCTCTTTTGCTTCTTCCTCAATGTCTCGAAACTCATCGACATATCGAGTGTTAGGTTCAATGATGTAAGCAACTCGTGCAAGTCCTTCTTCTAAGATCATTTTGTTATACATTTCATCCTCGACCCAAACGTAGGCTAAAAAGCGGTCATAGTTATCCCGGATAGAAGTGTCTATTTCAATTTCAACTTCTTTATTAACAGAAAGATGCTCTTTTGCAAAGGCACTTGCTTCTTTTCCATACGGCTGTTCGGGTTCCGTGGGATGAACTGTTTCGGGCGTGTCGATGAGAAGAAGACGAATCGTTTCTTCTGTTCCTTCCATATTTACTTTTATCGTATCTCCGTCTACCACTTCCGTTACTGTGGCAGAAATAGTGTCTTCAGGAAGTGATATTTGTTCATCCTGGATTTCTTCTTCCACAGATTGTTTGGTTTCGTGTGTCTGGTCGATCGTAGATTCCTCAGCACATGCTGTCAGTATAAACAAAGCAGCAATAAAGAAAGAAGAAAACTTGTATCCGAAAAATAAACGCCAGTGCACGTACATATGAGCAATTTTATGTAAAGAAATTAGCAGCATTTGTTATTATCCCCCCCTCGCAATAATAAAAGATATGT
Source organism: Alteribacillus sp. YIM 98480 (assembly GCF_009765375.1). GTDB lineage: Bacteria > Bacillota > Bacilli > Bacillales > Marinococcaceae > Alteribacillus. Next base: position 31,472 of record NZ_VTOK01000023.1, on the reverse strand, counting down.
ACATAAGGGACAACAGCTTTCTACCTTCTCCCAATTAGACAAAGCAGGAATCTAGCAAGGTTTTCTAGAATATTACAAGAAGAGTCACCAGGTTTGCAGAAAGGGTGGTAGAATGTCTGTTCAATACGAAGATCATTCCGTTACTATTTTTGAAAGCGCATTGCACCAAACGACTTCAACGGTTGCAGTAACGAAAGATGTCATAGTAATAGTTGACCCTACATGGCTTCCTGAAGAAATCCAAGCGATTCAAAAACATGTAAATGAAAGAGATAATGGCCAGCGCAAATATTTGCTTTTTACGCACTCGGATTTCGATCATATTATTGGATATAATGCTTTCCCAGAGGCAGTGACGATTGCTTCGAGAGGTTTTGCGGTACGGTCTGGAAAAAAGGAAACGATTCAGGAAATAAAAGATTTTGACGACCAATATTATATACAACGTCCTTATCTAATTGATTACCCAAAAGTGGATATCATCATTGATTATGATGAACAAACCATTGATGTAGGGGAAACATCTGTCACCTTTTATTTGGCTCCGGGGCACCAAGCTGATGGAGTATTTGCTGTTATAAACAATTTAAATGTGTTTATTGCCGGTGATTATTTGAGTGATATAGAATTTCCATTTATACACCATAATAGTGAAGCATACAGTAGAACGCTTGATAAGGCTGAAAAGATCATTGGAGAAAAAGAGATAGAATTGCTCATTCCTGGACATGGAAAAGCAACGACGGATATAAAGGAAATGAAGGACAGACTTGAAGATTCCAGATGGTATATTGAAGCTTTGCGAAAAGAAATTAGTGAAGCAGGAAGCTATGATGTTCTGCAAGCATTCGTTGATAGCTTTTCTTTTTCACGATATCTAGGAGAAATGCACCAAGAAAATCTTCTGCAAATGAGAAAAGAAGAACAGCAGAACAGCTAAAAAAAAGAAGGGTTATAACGATGCCGGAACTACAAGAGATAATACTATGGTTACTCGCCGTCTTTATGGTAATCGGTGCAGTAGATAAAGTATTGGGAAATCGTTACGGATATGGAGAAGCATTTGAAAGAGGATTTGCCTCGATAGGACCGATTGCTGTAGTTATGATCGGCATGATTTCTCTTGCTCCTGTGCTGGCAGAAATTCTTCGTCCGGCAGTAGTTCCTATCTTTCGATTTCTTGGTGCAGATCCAGCGATGTTCGCCACAAGTGTGCTAGCTCTTGATATGGGAGGGTATGCCCTTGCAGGAGAATTGGCAGAAACAGAAGAATCTGCTAAGTTTGCCGGCATTTTGCTCGGTACAATGTTAGGACCTGCATTAACATTCACAATACCTGTAGCCTTGACCATAATAAATAAAGAAGATCAACAAGCAATGGCAAAAGGAATGCTGGCTGGAATTGCAACCATTCCAATCGGTCTTTTGATCGGAGGGGCAGCAGCAGGGTTTTCCCTACAACATATGTTAGCTGATCTTGTACCAATCATATTGTTTTCTCTTCTTATTGTTATCGGTTTATGGCGTAAACCAACAATAATGGTAAGTGGATTTCAACGGTTTGGAAAAGCTGTGGTGGCATTTACAACTCTTGCTACGGCAATTGTTATAATAGAAGCTTTAACAGGCTGGGCCCTTATACCAGGGATGAATCCATCAGAAGAAGGCCTCCTAGTTGTTGGGTCAATTGCTTTCATTTTGGCAGGAGCGTTTCCACTCGTTCAATTTGTGAAGTATCACTGGAATGGTCAAAGCCTCCGGTTAGGAGAACGCTTTCATATGAATGAACCCGCTCTTTCAGGGTGGGTTTCTTCCTTTGCTCATGTAATACCGATGTTTGCGTTAGTTGAAGAAATGAAAGAAGAAGGAAAAGTGATGAACTTTGCTTTTACTGTCAGCGGAGCGTTCATTCTGGGAGGACATTTAGCATTTACCGCAGCAGTGGACAAAAATATGATCGTTCCGATGTTACTTGGGAAATTCTCAGGAGGAATATCAGCGATGGCTGTTGCTTACTGGATGATAAAGAAAGAGAAGACTCCATAAATCATACAATAGTAATAGATATCTTTGCCTTTTTTCTATGTGAAAAATATAATAGTATTTAGTACTGATATTATTCATCTTAGAAAGCAGCATTAGAAAGAAGGCATGTTACAAATGAAAAATATTACTATGTTGGTTGCTTCAGCTTTAATCATAACGGGCTGTTCTTCTAATACGGACTTTAACGAGGATAAACAGAATACAGAGGAAGAAGAAGTTACAGAGGAAGAAGCAGCGGAGCCTGTGGCAGGGGATGAGAATGAGAGCAGAGAAAAAGAGGAAGATACAGAAGAACAAGCGGTCGAAGCACCACAGTTAAATGAAAAAGGGGAACTTACAAAGCCGGAAAGTGAGCAGGTTCTCGTAAATAGAGAGTATCGTCTTCCTGAAGGATATGAACCTGACGACTTGACAGTACCGGACATACCTTTTCCGTTTGAAGAAGATCATCCTAAAAAACAAATACGAGAACCCGCAGTTAAACCTTTAGAAGAGCTCTTTGACGAGGCAAGTGAGGAAGGTCTCCAATTGTACGCTATATCCGGCTATCGATCCTATGATCGTCAGGAAGCTATTTTTGCTGCAAATGCAGCGGAAGATGGAGAAGAAGAAGCAAATCAGTATAGTGCAAAGCCAGGGCAAAGTGAGCACCAAAGCGGATTGGCAATGGATGTAAGTTCTCCTTCTGCTGATCTTGCCTTAACTGATGAATTTGGCGAGACACCAGAAGGTCAATGGCTCAAAGACAATGCCCACAGATTTGGGTTTATTATTCGCTATCCAGAAGATAAAACAGACATTACTGGTTTTCAATATGAACCTTGGCACCTTCGTTATGTAGGCAAGGAAGCAGCTGAGACGATGCATGAAAAGGATCAAACACTAGAAGAGTATTATGGTGTTGAGGAGTAAAAAAAGGGACTGTCTCTAGAGAGCTTAAGAGACAGTCCCTTCTTCTTTTACTATATGGAAAAATTAGATTGGTTATTTATTCTCTTGTACTTTAGAATGTTTAACTTTGGTAAAGGATCAAGTATAAGTAAAACGACGTTTTCCACCATAAGGCTCGGTGGAAAACCGAGTTTTTCTGAATAGGTAAGAAATTATAAATAATTGGCGTTTTACATGTCTAGCTCCAGCCCTACTCGCCTGAGATTCCTTCGGTTCGTCAATGGAAAGCAAAGTTCAGCTTTCCATATGCCGATCCTCCAGGACTTGTCGCTCGTGAGCAAGGCGCTTGCGCTTTTCTTATCGTTGAAAAATAGCATGCATTAGATGATTTCTTTATTTTTAGCCCTGACGGCTTGATTTAGTAAGTTGCTGATCCCAATTCCTAATCTTGAAAATCTAGCATCCGATATTTCTCCTTTGTGCCAGCGGTAATAAATCTGCTGCAAAATAACCGCAATTTTAAAAAAGGCAAAGCAAACATAATAATGTATATTTTCTATATTCCGACCGGTTTTTTTGGCATAAGCTTCTGCTGCATCACGGCGTGAATAAAACCCTTCTTTTTCTGTGACAGATATGAGGCCTGTTTCTGCGTCACCTGGTTCTTTCCAATATGCCAGTGTTCCCGCAACATCTGAAAGCGGATCACCGACAGTACATAATTCCCAGTCAAAAACGCCGACAGCTTTTTCTGGGTTATCTTTAGCAAACATCATATTGTTTAGCTTAAAATCATTGTGCACAATGGAGTGCTCTGAATGAGATGGAATATTTGCGAGCAGCCATGGAATGATTTCTTGTACGGTGTCATTTCCCTCCACGATAGACCGTTCATAGCGTTTGAGCCAGCCTTCAATCTGTCTTTTTAAATATCCTTCCGGCCTACCTAAGGAGTCGAGCCCGTGTTGATATATATCAATGTTATGAAGGCTGCCTAACGTATCAACAGCTGCTTGCGAAACTTTTTTTGGAGCGTTTTTGATATGCTTCCATTCTTCGGGCATGCTGCCATCAATAACAACACCTTCTTTTTTCTCCATTAAATAATAATGTTTATCCGTTACATTTTGATCTTCTTCATATAAATAAGGTTTTGGAGCTAAAGGGAAAACAGGGTGAATCTTACTTAAAGTGTTGTGTTCTCTTTTCATATCATGAGCTCGAGGAGGGACTTCCCCGAAAGGAGGCCGCCTTAACACGAGTTGTTTATTTGGAAAACATAGTAAGTATGTTAAATTGGAATAACCTGCGGTAAATTGTTTGACAGTTAAAGAAGAAGTATCTACGTCTGGAAGTTGAATTTTGATTTTTTCTATCAACTGCTCCCAATTTATTTTTGTCTCTGAAGGGGTTTCTACATTTAAAGCTACACTCAATATAACTTCTCTCCTTTTTCGAAGGCTTTTAGGAGGGTACGAGCTACGACGTAACGGTGTACTTCATCCGGCCCATCATATATTCTGGCTGTACGTGCTTCCCGGTAAAATCCTTCGAGCGGTGTGTCACCAGTGACTCCAAGAGCGCCGTGTACTTGAATAGCACGATCAATGACATCATGGAGAACTTTGGCTCCATAGAATTTTATTAAAGACACATCTTTTCTTGCTTCATCTCCTTGATCCATTAACCATGCGGCATGAAGAGTCATTAACCGGGCTGCTTGCATTTCAGCAGCAGAATCAGCAATAAAATTTTGAATGCTTTGAAACTGACCGAGTGTCTTTCCCCTCGTTTCCCGTTTCAGAGCGTAATCAAGCATTAAATCCATACTGCGGTGACAAACTCCTAACCAGCGCATTGCGTGGGTAATTCTTCCCGGACCAAGGCGGAGCTGAGCTAACTTAAAACCTTCCCCGCGATGTCCGAGCATATTTTCTTCAGAAACACGGCAGTTCATATAGCGGACTTCACAATGACCGCCGGCAAAATGGTCCCCAATGACAGGCACTTCTCTTACAATTTCAAATCCAGAATTATCGTTTTCTACGATAAATAAGCTTGTTTTTTTATGAGGCTCAGCATCAGGATCGGTAACAGCCATTACGATGGAAAAAGATGATCCAACTGCACCAGTAGTGAACCACTTATGAGCATTAATGACCCATTCATCGCCTTCTTTCTCTGCTGTCGCTTGAAGCGTTCTAGGGTCAGATCCGGAAACTTCCGGTTCTGTCATTGCAAAGCAAGAGCGAATATCGCCATTTGCCAACGGAAGCAGATATTTTTCTTTTTGTGTTTCTGTTGCAGCATGAACGAGAATTTCACCGTTTCCGGCGTCAGGTGCCATAGAGCCAAATATATAAGGAGCGATAGGGCTTCTGCCGATGACTTCTGATAACAATCCTAACGTGACAAAGCCTGTACCCATCCCTCCTACATCTTTAGGAAGATGGCCAGCCCACAATCCCAGGTCTTTTACTTTTTGCTGTAAAGGCTTTAGTATATCATCAGGTAAACCGCGATGCGGAACGATATACTTCTCATTGGGATAAACGTGCTCTTTCATAAATTGACTAGCTGTATCAATGATGTGCTGTTGTTCTTCTGATGGTTTAAAATCAAACATGGACAACGACTCCTTTACTGATAATTACTATCATTAATAATGCAAAAATTGTTCCAAAATTATGATAAAATAAAAAATACAATCATCTAAGAAGAGGGGGATGAAAAGAGTGGCCCATAACACTAATTCTGTAAATAAAATGATACAAAATAATAAATTATTAGATTCCATTATTCAGTCCAGTTATGACGGGATTTATGTTGCAGATGCACAAGGGAATGGTTTAAAGGTAAACGAAGCTTATACGAGAATAACGAATGTGCAGCCCGAGCAGTTGTTAGGTAAAAATATGCGTGAAGTAGTCAAGGAAGGTATCGTATCAGAATCGGTGACCTTTAAAGTATTGAAAGAAAAGAAACCGATTACAATTATGCAAAAAGTGAATGGTGTAGAAGTTATAGTAACGGGCAACCCCGTATACGATGAAAATCATCATATTACGCATGTCGTAACAAATGTCAGAGACTTAACGGAACTAACAAATTTAAAACTAGAACTGAATGAATCAAGGGCTTATACAAAAAAGATATTAGAAGAAATAGATTCATTTAAAAATCAAGAAAAAATTAAAATGATGCTGGATGGTGTCATTGCACAAAGTCAAGAAATAATGAAAGTAGTCTCTCTTGCACAGAAGGTTTCAAATGTTGACTCTACCGTGATTTTGGTGGGAGAATCCGGAGTTGGGAAAGAAGTGTTTGCCAATATGATTCACTCAGGAAGCCAGCGTGCGCACAAACCTTATATAAAAGTGAATTGTGGTGCGATTCCTTCTCAACTTTTGGAGTCTGAATTATTTGGATATGAAAAAGGAAGCTTTACAGGAGCGGATCGAAATGGGAAAGCTGGGTACTTTGAGCAAGCAAATGGAGGCACCATTTTTCTTGATGAAATTAGTGAGATCCCATTAGAATTACAAGTAAAACTATTGCGGGTACTTCAAGAATTTGAAGTCATGCGGATCGGAAGTACAAAGGTAAAGAAAATCGATGTAAGAGTCATCGCAGCTTCTAATAAAGATTTAGAGCGGCAAGTAGAAAAGGGCGCTTTTAGGGAAGATCTCTATTACCGATTAAATATTGTTCCCATAAGAATTCCTCCGCTACGTGAAAGAAGAGCAGATATTGCCCCATTAGCTTATTATTTTATAAATAAAGTAAATAAAAAGTACAATCTCAAGAAAAGATTTCAACCTGAAGCGGTATCCTTTATGCAGCAATATAGATGGCCAGGCAATATTAGAGAAATGGAAAATTTAATTGAGCGTATAGCTGTAACAACCGATCATAATGAAATCAGTTTATTTGATTTTCCAGAAGAATTGGTAGAACAAGCAATGAGTGATGAAAAAAGTGATCAGACAGAGAGTCCTTTTACAAAAGAAAATAAATTGAAAGATCTAGTTATGGAACTTGAAAAGAATGTCATTACAGAACGCTTTGTAAAAAATTTAACGACACGAAAGACTGCTCAATCACTAGGCATAAGTCAATCCGCTTTAGTGAAAAAGATGAAAAAACTAAACCTGACCAAAGAAGATATCTTGAACAATAAGAGAATATCCGGCTGAACAAGGGATTTCTTCTCAGTTATCAGCCGGTTATATCCCAAAATTATTGTAAGCGATTACAATAAGAATCGTGATTCGATTTGGAATCAATGAAGACGGTAATATTCGTTCTCCAATCAACTTTTTCAGGGTGCTTGCGCTTTTGTGCTTTATTGGCACAATTATTGCAAATTTAAAAAGAAAATTAAAAATTATTAGACTAATTAAACCAAAGGTGATGCTATTGATAACAAAACAAACATTGTTTGGAAGAAGCGTACAGGTTTATAAAGACAGGCCCTCTACTATCGATGACATGTTAAAAAAAACAGTTCAAACATACCCACGCCAAGAAGCAGTAGTGATGGGGAATTATCGTCAAACGTACAGTGAACTTGATCAAACAGTGGAGCAGCTAGCGAGCCGGATGCAGGTCGTATCGAATATACAAAAAGGGGATAGAGTAGGTTTATTATTGAGGAATAGGCCAGAATTTATTCATGTTATATTTGCATGCGCACGTATTGGAGCTATTGCGGTACCTTTAAATACGAGGTTATCTGAAGAAGAACTTGCTTATATGCTGAATCACGCTAGTGTATCCTTATTATTTAGTGAATCTTCTTTTTACAATACTATCTCTCATTTAAACACAAAATATCAATGGGAGAAAACATGGGATCTGATAATGATTGATGGAGAACCGGCGGATACCAATTATATTGATTATATTAACACTCCTCTAAACATTGATCGAACACGAGTGAATGTCCAAGAAGAAGATCCGTTGTTTATTATGTTTACATCGGGAACAACTGGAACACCTAAAGGAGCAATTGGAAGTCATACAGGGGTCATTCACAGTGCCATCAATTATAGAGAGGTCCTGCAGGAAAAAGAGAAGGTCCGAACTTTAATAGCAGTTCCGCTGTTTCACGTAACAGGATTGATAGGACAAATGTTTTATATGGTGTTAATTGGCGGCACTTCGGTTTTGATGAAAAAGTATCAAACAGAGCCTTTTATTAAAGCACTTACTGAAGAAAATATTACCTTCCTATTTAATGTACCGACGATTTACGTCATGATGATGTCTCATCCTTTATTTAATGAACAACCATACCCTTATTTAAGGACCATTGCTTATGGTGGTGCACCGATATCTAAAGCTACCATTGCACAATTAAGAGAGCTGCTTCCAGGAATTAAACTTCATAATGCATACGGGGCTACAGAAACTTCTTCTCCAACAACCATTATGCCGGTCGAATATGACGACAAAAAATTATCTTCTGTTGGGCTGCCGGTTCCGGTTGGGGACATAAAAATAGTAGATGAAGCTGGGGAAGATCTTAGTGATGGAGAAGTTGGCGAGCTTTTGATAAAAGGACCTATGGTCGTTCAAGGTTATTGGAAAAATAAAGAAGCAGACAAGAAGTCATTTGATAAAGGATATTGGAAGTCTGGTGACATGGCTTATAAAGATGAAGATGATTTTATTTACATTATGGACAGAAAGAAAGACATGATTAATAGAGGAGGAGAAAAAATTTTTTCTGCTGAGGTGGAAAGCGTATTATACGGTCATCCATCTGTATTAGAAGCAGCTATTGTCGGAATTCCAGATAAATTATTTGGGGAGCAGGTAAAAGCGTATGTGGTAACAAGAGACAATGTGAAGTCAAATGAAGAAGAAATCAAGAGATTTTTAAAAGAAAGAATTGCAGATTATAAAGTACCTCAATACGTGGACTTTGTTCAAGAACTGCCTCGAAATCCAGGAGGAAAGGTTTTAAAAAACAAGCTTGTTCAAATGCACGGTTAAAGAAACGAAATCATCTGAATATTTGAAATAGCGGAGGGGTAATCTATGAGTTTGCCAATTTTTAATCTTACAGGTAAAACGGCTTTAATAACAGGAGGAAGTAAAGGAATAGGGCTTGGTATGGCTAAAGCACTTGGAAAGGCTGGAGCAAATATAGTAATAGCCAGCAGGGGTGAAGAAGACCTTCAGAAAGCAGCAGAAGATATTCGTTCTTTGGGAGCAACTGTAAAGCAAAAGCAGACAGATGTGACAGATAAGGGTAGTGTAAACCACCTTATAGATTTCACGGTCCGCGAGTTTGGTTCATTAGATATTCTTGTAAACAACGCCGGCAGAAATATAAGAAAAAAACTTGTAGATATTGAGGAAGACGATTGGAATAATGTTCTTGATACAAACTTAAAAGGGATTTTTTTGACTGGACAAGCTGCTGCCCGTCAAATGAGAACACAAAAAAGCGGAAAAATAATTAATATCTCATCTATTTTCGGCGGGATAGGAGGAAGTTTTCAAACAAGTTATGCTGCAAGTAAAGGAGGTATTAACCAACTGACAAAAGTTTGGGCAGATGAACTGTCTCCGGAAGGAATAAATGTGAATGCGATTGCACCTGCTTATATAAAAACACCTATGACACAAGGGTGGCTGTCTGATGAGGAACGGTTCAATGAAATCGTCGATAAAACCATGATGAAAAGAGTAGGGAAGCTGGAAGATTTAGAAGGACCAGTTGTTTTTCTTGCCTCTGAAGCAGCTAGTTATGTAACGGGACAAATTCTTTATGTAGATGGAGGCTGGACAGCAAAATAATAAAAAGAAGGTGAACACAAATGGAACCTGCAAAAAAGCTTGAACCTGAAACTAGAAAGGAAGAAAAAAACAATTTTATTTCGAAACTAGCTATGTTTTTTGCAAAGATAGCAGAAAAATGGCTGCCCGATGCATTTGTTTTCGCCGTTATATTAACGTTGGTTACATTTTTAGGCGGAATTTTTATCACAGATAGTACGCCATATGACATGGCTATTCATTGGGGAGACGGGTTTTGGCAATTACTTGAATTTACAGCTCAAATTATTACGACGTTTGTGATGAGTTATGCACTGGCTATGACAAAACCAGTATCTAAAGTTTTAGAAAAAGCGGCTGATCTTTGTAAAACACCTAATACAGCTATTATTGTAGTAACATTCACGGCATTAGCAGCTTCCTTAATCAGCTGGGGACTGGGTTTAGTTGTAGCAGGAATTATGGCGAAACTGGTTGGTAGAAAAGTACCGGATGTTGATTACAGAGTACTGGTTGCTGCTGGGTATTCGGGTTTTGTTATTTGGGAAGGAGGCCTATCGTCTTCTCCAGCGCTGTTTGTGGCAACTTCTGGTCACAATTTTGAAGACTCTGTTGGCTTGATTCCTACTTCTGATACGTTATTTTCTGTCATGAACATACTGTTAGTCGTAGTTATCTTTATTACTTTGCCTTTTATTATGAAACTCATTCACCCGAAGAAACCGGAACAAAGAATACAAGTAGATCCCGAACTATTAAAAGAAACCCCTGTACAAGTAGATGAAACACCTTCTAACCAATTGAGCCCTAATGACAAGCTTGATAGAAGCAGAGGAATTGTCCTGCTTGGGGGATTATTTGGACTTTTCTATTTAGGAAATCACTTTGTAATAAACGGATTTACACTAGATCTTAACACGGTAAACTTAATGTTTCTAACAGCAGCATTATTGCTCTATGGAAATGTAAGAGAGTTAGGAAATGGATTAATGAAAGCTTCAAGCAGTGTTGGGCAGTTTGCTTTGCAGTACCCTTTTTACGCAGGGATTATGGGTATGATTAGTGCTTCCGGTCTGGCTCTTTGGATTTCTGGTGGAATTGCTAGTTTAGCTAATGAAACCACATTGCCGTTTTTTGCCTTTCTTTCTAGTGGTCTATTAAATATGTTTGTACCTTCTGGAGGAGGACAATGGGCCATTCAAGCGCCAATCATATTGCCAGCAGCGCTTGACATGGGAGTCGATCCATCTAAAGTAGTTGTGGCCGTAGCCTGGGGTGATGCATGGACGAATATGATTCAGCCGTTTTGGGCTATCCCAATGCTTGCTATCGCTGGATTGAAAATTAGGGATATTATGGGCTTTACAACCATTACGTTACTTTATACCGGGATTGTTATTTCAGCCGTATTGCTTTTCATGCCCTGAAATGATAACGCTTACAATTATAGCAAGAAAGGAACTGTCCCATAAAACCAGGGGTGGTTCCTTTCTGTGTAGACGAAAAAACATTTTGATCGAATAACACATCTGTTTCTGTTCGTATTTGAAACCTACTTGAAGTAGATTGTGTCTTTTGTCCTAAGAGCTTGTGAGGTAGTACCTATTAATGAACTTCAGAAGGTTCAGGCTTTGATGCTGCCCGGTGGAACGTGTCTGGCCGGTTCTTAAAGGTGATAAGAAACAACGTGAGAGCTGCCGCGGCTACCAAAACTAAGCATATATAAAGGTTGGAAAAAATAATATTATCACCATGCTTTGACAAGGGATTTAAGGTGAGGGATACATTTTTAAATTCTAGAACAGCTCCAAATACCGCACTGCTGACAGCTCCAGCCATAAAATTCAACAAGTTAAAAATTCCAATCCCAACCCCTGTTTCTCGCAGGGAAAGAATAGAGGATAAAATGTTTGCTGTGGAACTTTGGATAAGCGGAAATCCAATGTAAGTGACGAGAAGAGCAAGAGCAACTACCCAAGGCGCATACCCGGCAAAGGTGGAGATGAGAAATGATCCGCCCCCTAATAAGCATAAAGCAAGAACAACCACAAATTCACCACCTCGGCGTTCAACGAGTTCGCCGCCCAATCTGCCAAGAAAACCAGCAATAATGGCTCCTGGGAACAGAACCATACCAATCCCTAAAGTGCTCATGTCATACAATTGTCTCAACATAATAGGAATTACAAAAAGGAGTCCAAATAATACACTTGTACCTAGAAAACTAGTAAGTATGGTGACTGTGTAATATTTGTTTTTTAAAATGTCAGGACGAATAAAAGGTTCATTTGCTTTGATCGTTCTCCAAATAAACAAACCTGTAAATACAGCAAAAAGGAAAGGAAGCCAATAAACCAATGTTGTTACAAATAAAAGCAGCGAGGCTGCAGCTCCACTGAATAGACCTGCTCCAATGAAATCAATCGATCCCTTTTTGCTGTTTTCTTCAGGGACCCAGCGGCGAAGGAAAGGAAGTGCAAAGATAGACGCAACGGAGAAAAGAAAAAGAAAACGCCAGTCAAACCAGCCGCCGACTGTTCCGCCTACAATAGGGCCTGCTCCAGAAGCAAATGCAACGGTTGATGAAATAACTCCAAAAATTTTACCGCGCTCTTGCGGGAAAAACCGGGCTGGAATGACGAACCCTAACGCTGGAATAGTGGCGCCTCCAGCAGCCTGGAGAATGCGTGCAATAATCAACGTAAAAAAGTTTGGCGAGAAAAAACCAAGCAGCGATCCAAGTGAAAATAAGGTTATCCCAAAAGTTAGTATGGACTTAATAGGATAATAGTCGGCAAGTTTGCCATACAAAAGAGCGCCGACCGCGTATACCATAATATAACCAGTCAGGACCCAGCTTACTTCTGAAGATGAAAGGTCAAAATAACTTTGAATGTCAGGGATAGCGACGTTAAACATTGTGCCATTCATAACGGCAAAAATGAGAATCAAAGATATTAGACGTATTAACCTTTTTTTTGTTAATTCATCAAGCTGCATATCTTTTGTTTCTTTTCTAGTTTCGGAAGAGCTCATCCTATCCCTTCTTTCTTTCAAGTTAGCATTTAAATATTACGGGACTCGAAGTAAAAAGTCAATCAAATTGACTTTTTTCAAGGAAGGAGTTTGTGCTTTTCTTTGCAAGGTAAGAAATTATAAATAGTTGGCGTTTTTGATGTCTAGCTTCAGCGCCCAGCCGCTCGGGCATACACGATAAAGAGGAACTTTTGCTAAAACCGCGAACGTCCTGTCGTAACGCAAAAGTTAACATCTCCTGTGCAAGCTAGTTCAGCGTTGTCACTTCCACACGATGTGGTGACTTCTACGTTGCACACTCGTCGCCAAAAAACGCCACGTCCTGTGGCATTGGCGACATTAGCACATCCTATGCGTCGACGTGTGGGATCTTAGTAGAAGTTCATTGAAATTAGCTGAACGTCTTATGTCTTCCCTTTCGACTCCGGGCAGCAGGCGACCCTGCGCGAAAGCTCCAGAACCTGTCGCGGGCTCCCAGGATGGGAGTCAGTTCGGCGTTGTCACAGGACGTGACGCTCGTAGCCGAACTTCCTTCTTTTAAGGTGCTTGCGCTTTTCTTAGAGGTTTCTTTTACATGTGATAAGATGAGTTTTTTTAATAACTGTACGTAAAAAAAGCAGCAGTCCTTTACACTCAAAAGGTCGTACTGCTTTTTTCTTATGCTTTAAGTGTAATTAAAAACTACGACTTCAGCGATAGGAAACGGCGCTACGCCGAGTTTTCCTAATCGTCGGCTGATTTATCTTCAAAATAATCTTTTCGCCGGCCGCCCCATAGAAAAACGCCTAGAACAGCCGCACCTAGTACCAAATGAGGAGCAATCATAATCAATATATAATCAAGGTTAAACATTTTTAACAGCTCCTTTTTATTTATTCCCTTGAATGTAGTCCGCATCAAACAAAAACAACCGCATTAACAGGTAAAGGGAAGGTATCAATAAAAGCAGTCCGGCAAGAAAAGCCATAATTAATGCTATAGCCATCGTTTCATTTACAAAGCCGTCATAAATGGTGAGGTGAGGATATAACAAATACGGAAGATGAGAAGCCCCATATCCGAACCATGCACTGAAAAATTGCAGCATGACTAGAATAAAAGCTGCACCCAGGTGTCTTTTTTTATATATGAAAAACACAGCTGTCAGAAAAAACAACAGGGATAAAATAAACATCCAGCTGAGATCAAGCATACTGCTAAAATGTTCAGGGTTGTGATGACGTATTGCAAAGAAAATTAACACACTTGCGAGTATTGTTGGGATCGACCAAAACATTGTGTAGCGCCGGAAAAGATAATAAGATGGAACATCACCTGCTTTATAAGCATAATAAGTTAAAAAAGAAGCAGAAATAAACAGTACGCTGACAATCGCTAAAAAAACAACACTCCAAGAGTACGCGCTTGTTAAAAGTTCTCCAAGCATTAAGGTGACATTACCATTTGAAATATCGAGATAACTTCCTTCGGAAATCGTGAGCACAATCGTAAAAGAAGCGGGGATCAACAATCCGCTCATTCCATAAAGAAAAGAATAAATTTTGCTGTCTTTTGAACCATACGTATTAAAGGCATAATACGACCCGCGTATGGCAATGAGAACGATCGAAATGCTTCCTGGAACCAACAGAGCGGTTCCGTAATAATAAGCAGTGTCGGGGAAAAAACCAATGATCCCGACAAAAAAGAAAACTAAAAAGACATTCGTAACTTCCCAAACTGGTGAAAGGTAACGTTGAATCAATTTGTTCACTTGATAATTTTTATGGGACACCTTGTTGTAAAAGTGAAAAAAACCAGCGCCGAAATCAACCGATGCAACAATTAAGTAGCCATATAAGAAAAACCATAAGACGCTGATTCCGATAACTTCATAACTCATGTCCGCTCACCTCGATCTTCAAGTCCTCTTTGCTCTAGTTCATGTGCAGCTGGGTTGTTATTAAACATTTTCTTAAGAACAATGGAGCAAGACAAACCGAGGATGGCATAAAGCCCGATAAAGAGATAAAGCATAGCATCCACGTGATCAGATGTCGTTGCCCCTTCAGGAGTACGCATAATCCCATATAGAATCCAAGGCTGGCGCCCGATTTCAGCAAACACCCAGCCAAGTTCAATTGCTAATATGGAAAGCGGTCCACCGGCAATAATGCTCCACAAAAGAACCTTACTATGCATGAGTTCCTGCTTTTTCCAGCTTAGGAGCAGATAAATCATTGAGACAAAGGAAAGATACATTCCTATGAAAACCATCCCATCGAAAAAATAATGAATGATAAGAGGCGGGGTATCTTCTTCTGGAAATTGGTCCAGCCCAATTACTTCTGCTCCAGGAGTGCCATGTGCAAGGATACTTAATGCATACGGGATTTCCATTGCATACTTAATCTCTCCGTTATTGTCTAAGTAACCTCCGAGAACAAGCGGGGCTTCTTCTTCTGTCTCAAAATGCCATTCAGCTGCTGCTAATTTTTCCGGCTGGTACTCAGCTAAGTATTTTCCGGAAAGGTCGCCAATAACCACGGTAGCAATTGAAAACACAAAGGCAGACATCATTGTTAAATGAAGAGCTTTTTTATGGTAAACATGTCTATCGCCTTTTAATATCTTAAATGCCCCAATCATGCCAAGTACAAAAGCCGAAGTTAAGTAACAAGTGATAATGACGTGAGCAGTTTTTGTCGGGGTTGCCGGATTAAACATGGCTGCAATTGGATCAATGTCGGTAATGACACCATTCACCAGTTCAAAGCCTTGCGGTGCGTTCATAAAGGAATTAACTGTCGTTATAAAAAAAGCGGAAAAAGATGCTCCAATGACGACAGGAATGATCAACAAAAAGTGTTTCATTTTGCTTTTGAACCGGTCCCAAGTATATAAGTAGATACCTAAAAAGATGGCTTCAAAGAAAAATGCAAAGACTTCCATAAACAATGGCAGCGAAATTGTCTGTCCGGCAAGCTGCATAAAGTTCGGCCATAATAAACTTAACTGCAGCCCAATTGCTGTACCTGTCACTACGCCTACTGCTACAGTCACGACAAATCCTCTGGCCCACCGACGGGCAAGAAGACGATAGTGCGGGTCATTTTTACGAATTCCCATCCATTCTGCTAGTGCAATCATTAAAGGTATACCGACGCCGATTGTAGCAAATATAATATGAAAACCGAGTGTAAGTCCTGTTAATATCCTGCTGTACATTGCTGGATCATATTCCATAAACATTAGGCATTCTCCCTTCACGAATGCAGTATATATATACTACCCGTGTTTTGCTTACAGTAAAATAGGATTATTATGTGAAATATATCACAAACCAACAAAAGTGAAAATAAAAAAGGGTGAGCATTTAATGAACGTTTATCGATTCATGAAACAGGACAAAAGAGACAATTCTCGTTTACTTTCTGATATGATAAGATATAGTGGTGTTATTGTGTACAAAACAATCGATTTTTCATTTAATAATACATAGAAGCTTTAAAAGAATAGGAGCGTTAATGTTGTGAACATCGATATAGACGGGGTGAAAGTAAATTACCATGTCTCCGGAGAAGGAGCGAACGTGGTGCTTCTGCATGGATGGGGCGCTAATATTCAAGCTTTTGCCCCTGTTCATCAATCGCTAGAAAAACATTTTAAAGTATGGTCGATTGACTTTCCGGGTTTTGGGGAAAGTGAAGAACCACCCGAACCGTGGACGGTAGGAGATTATACAGAAATGCTTGGAAAGTTCCTGAGCAAATTAGAAATTGATCAGCCAATTCTTGTTGGACATTCGTTTGGAGGCAGAGTCTCTATAAAATATGCTTCTTCGCACACTGTTCGCAAAGTGGTGTTAGTGGACAGTGCCGGTATTAAACCAAGACGAAAGTTGAAGTATTACGTCAAAGTATATACCTATAAAGCTTTTAAAAAACTGTTGAAGCTTCCAGTTATTAATAGGTACGAAGAAGTCATTTTAACAAAAGTTAAAGGGAAATTAGGTTCAGCAGATTATAAAAATGTCTCGGGTACGATGCAGCAGACAATGGTAAAGGTAGTAAATGAAGATTTACGCCACCATCTTCCTCATATTAATGTGCCGACGCTGCTTGTGTGGGGGGAAAATGATGAAGCAACTCCTGTAGCAGATGGTCAATTGATGGAAGAAATGATTCCCGATGCTGGTCTTGTGATCTTAGAAAAGGCGGGTCATTATGCCTATTTGGATAAACTGAATCAATTTCTGATCGTGCTCGATTCTTTCCTTCAAAAGGATAAGGAGGGGCAAAGTTCATGACAGCTATTTTAACGATAATCTTTTTAGCTGCCTGGAGCTATTATACAGCCAGGCTTATCAAGAAAAGTGCGCATATGCTTCAATTAAATTCTTATCGAAACGAACGGTTTTGGCATTGGATGACTTCAAACTCAAGCCGGGTATTTCCTGCGCGCAACTACCTTCTTGCACTAGCGCTGCTCCCATTTTTGTTCGGAAGCTCCGTTTGGGCACTGCTTTTGGGAGCAGTTATCTTCGGGGCAATGGCGTACACATTGAAAGAAGAGCAGGAAAAAAAGAAGCTTGTCATTACACCAAGAGTAAAACGTTTATTTATTACGACTGCTATCCTGTACGTAATCACAGCAGGTGTCGGATTGCTGCTAGGAGCAGGAGAAGATCGTTCTCTTTTTTGGTTCGTTCTTTTAACCATTGCAGCAACCATCCTGACATACTTTTACACGATGGCAGCTAATGTATTGAACTGGCCGATTGAAAATCAAATTAATCAATACTATTTTCATGATGCAGAAAAAATTATTAAATCCATGCCTAATCTTGAAGTTATTGGGATAACAGGCAGTTATGGCAAAACAAGCACAAAACATATTTTAGAAACTGTGCTGTCTTCGCAGTTTAACGTGTTAATGACACCAGAAAGCTATAATACGAAAATGGGGGTTACTAGAACCATTCGTTCTATGCTTAAGCCATACCATGACATCTTTATTGCTGAAATGGGAGCAAAGCAAGAGCATGATATTCAAGAAATATGCGAACTCGTTCATCAAAAATATGGGATCCTAACCGCGATTGGTGAACAGCATTTAGAAACGTTCAAGACGTTAGAAAACATCAAAAAAACAAAGTTTGAATTAATAGAGACTCTCCCGCATGAAGGGACGGCTTTTCTAAATAAAGATGATCAAAACATCATGTCCTATAACCAGCGTAACAAATGCCGGACGATTTTTTATGGTATTGAAGCAGCTGATCTTCATTACCGTGCAGCAGATATACGATATTCCTCAAAAGGTTCAGAATTCATGGTATACAAATACGACGGCAGCACGGTACAGGTTCAAACGAAGCTGCTGGGACGTCATAACATCTATAATATTTTAGCAGCCATTGCTATCGGGTCGGAAAAAGGGATACCGCTAGAAAAGATAGCACGGGCGATTAAGAGTGTTCAGCCAGTAGAGCATCGTCTTGAACTGAAAAAGCCTTCTGGAAACATAACCATTATTGATGACAGTTTTAATTCCAACCCAGTAGGGTCTCGCATGGCTCTTGAAGTACTAGGGCAAATGCCTGAATACAAAATGTTAGTTACACCTGGAATGATAGAGCTTGGGGAAAAAGAATATGAATTAAATAAAACATTTGCTGAATATGCGGCAGAAGTGTGTGACTTTGTCATTCTAGTTGGGGAAAAACAAACTCGTCCATTACAGGATGGTTTGGTTGAAAAAGGATACCCTGAAGACCAATATTATGTTGCGGCTAATCTTCAGGATGCATTGGATAAAATGAACCAGGCGGCCGTACAAAAATCGGTGGTACTGTTGGAAAATGATTTACCGGATACTTTTAATGAGTGAGGAAGAGAGGGAAAACCGTAATGAAAACCAGAGTGGGTGTATTTTTTGGCGGAGTTTCTGTCGAGCATGAGGTGTCCGTTATCTCTGCTCTTCAAGCAATCAAAGCAATGGATGACAGCCAATATGAGGCAGTTCCTATTTACATCAGCAAGGATAGAAACTGGTACACCGGGGATAAGCTCCTTGAAATTGAAGCATATAAAGATTTAAAGCGGCTTTTAGAAAACGCTCAAAAAGTCTCGGTAACTAAATCGGATAACGGAAGCGTAATATTGCAAAAAGATCCGGTTCCTAAGTTCGGTAAGCGTTCTGTTGCAGAAATCGATGTCGCTTTTCCAATTGTTCATGGAACATTTGGTGAGGACGGAGTTCTGCAGGGTCTTTTTGAGTTATACGATCTTCCTTATGTTGGCTGTGACGTAATGTCATCTGCCGCTGGTATGGATAAAGTGATGATGAAGCAAATACTTAGAGATTCCAACCTTCCTGTTTTAGATTATGTTTGGTTTTACAGCAGTCATTGGACAGACGATAGTGAAGATATTATAAATATGATCGAAGAACGTCTCGATTTTCCAGTCGTTGTAAAGCCAGCAAATTTGGGCTCTAGTGTTGGGATTAATAAAGCACAAACTCGTGAGGAACTTGAAGAAGCAGTAGAAGAAGCAATGTCCTTTGCGTCAAAAATTTTAGTAGAATATATGGTTCAAGATATGAAAGAAGTTAACTGCTCTGTTCTTGGAGATTATGAAGAAGTGGAAGCTTCTGTGCTTGAAGAAGTATTGAAATCAGAGGAAATATTAAGTTATCAGGATAAATATCAAGGCGGTGGAAAAGGCGGAGATGCAGCAAAAGGAATGGAGAGTACAGATCGTGTCATTCCTGCCCCTCTTGATGATAAGACTGCGACGGAAGTGCAGGAACTCGCAAAAGACACGTTTCAAATTCTTGGCTGCAGTGGAGTGTCTCGTATTGATTTTTTAATTGATCAAACGAAAAATAAGGTTTACGTTAATGAAATTAATACTATTCCCGGGTCCTTGTCTTTTTATCTATGGGATCCAGCAGGCAAAAATTATACACAATTAACTCACCAGCTAATTCAACTCGCTTTGAAACGAAAGCGCGAACGAGATAAGCTAACATTCTCGATTGACTCTAACCTTTTCTCTCTGCAAAGCGCAGAAGGAGTAAAAGGCGGATCTAAGTCGAATAAACCATAATGTATCGACTTAAGAGAAACCGTCCCGAAACGACAGGGGCGGTTTCTTCATTGCACTGTTTTTTTCGTATACAGGAAGGACAAATGACAAGATTCAACCGACAGAACGTAGTTCCGCACGATGTGGTGACTTCTACGACCGGAGTGGGAGTTTACGAACGTAACAGAAGATCCTTTGACCTGTGCCTGAAAGCATATGTCTCCTGTGGCATTCATAACATTATCTTAAAGTTGAAGGACATTCGTTTAAAGACAAATGATTTTTCTTACTCTGCAGAAATAAATTTTTTTACTTTAGGAAAGTTTGTCTTTGCTAAAGGATTAAAGTATAAGGTGCGGCTTCCATAAAAATTCGGTGGCAAGCAGAGTTTTCTAAAATAATTCAAAAAAAATCTAAAAAAACCTTGCAACAATTTACTGCATTAAGATATAATATCATATGTCAGCAAGAGAGGCTCTTCTTTCTTGCAAATGTGGCCCGTTGGTCAAGTGGTTAAGACACCGCCCTTTCACGGCGGTAACAGGGGTTCGAATCCCCTACGGGTCACCATTATTTCTCTTACATACCGAAAACCATTGACAAAGTTCTAATGGTTTGTTTAAATAGAACGGTGCCTTACTTAATTGGAGGGGTAGCGAAGTTGGCCAAACGCGGCAGACTGTAAATCTGCTCCCTCTGGGTTCGGCGGTTCGAGTCCGTCCCCCTCCACCATTTGTTTAAAATTTGTATTACAGGACAAATTATTGTACAATACTCTTTAGTTGCTTATTAGCGAACCGTAAACGTTAATGAATATCATTTCTGTAGGTTTGCGAGGAGCAGAAGCAATGCATGAGCGACGAGCACAAAATATCGGCGAAAAAGTACTAACAAAGTAAAGTACTGAATTAAATAAGAGCCATTAGCTCAGTTGGTAGAGCATCTGACTTTTAATCAGAGGGTCGGAGGTTCGAATCCTCCATGGCTCACCATTAACTGTAAATTACATAATATAACCTTTTTCGGACGCGGAAGTAGTTCAGTGGTAGAACACTACCTTGCCAAGGTAGGGGTCGCGGGTTCGAATCCCGTCTTCCGCTCCATTATGCGGGTGTAGTTTAGTGGTAAAACCTCAGCCTTCCAAGCTGATGTCGTGGGTTCGATTCCCATCACCCGCTCCATACCATACATATTTGGGGCCTTAGCTCAGCTGGGAGAGCGCCTGCCTTGCACGCAGGAGGTCAGCGGTTCGATCCCGCTAGGCTCCACCATTAATAGTTTATAGTTTATATTTAAATCACAGTGCGGAAACTGTGTTTTTTTGTGGTTAAATTGTTTTGCATCATGCAGGCAAGATGTTAAGGATAAAAGACAGTTTATGCCTTAAGACTTGGTCGAATGCCAAGTCTTAAGGGCCTAACGCATATTCCTATAAAATGCTTCGACTTGTTCGTAAATCGATACCAATTCATATAGAACAATTAGTTCTGGCGGAAAATGGGTGGGGTGCTGATTGTTATTTTTTGTAATTTCCTCATTTTCTTCCCAAAACAATTCCATTAAGTGACGTACTTGTTTGTGATGAATCGGCTGATCGTAATAAGTATCGCTTTTCATACTTTCTGCTAAATGACGAACCGCTTGCATAATCACCGTTCTTTCTTCAGCTGACCAAGAAATGGTTTCTAGCGGTGTATTAAGTAAATTGTCCATGTGGTAACGAATTAAACGCAGTCGAATTAATTGATACTGGGCAAGGTGGAACAAATCTCTTTCATTGCTCGCCAGAGGATGAAATTTGGATTCTTCTTTTTGATAGCGGACCAATGATTCTGTTTTATGTAATTTTTTATCTAATTGATCCATTAATTCTTTTTGGCTGCTGACGTCCTTTTGATCTTTTTCTAGAGCTTTTCTAAAAACCTTATCGATAGCAGTTCCTGTATTTTGCGCCATTTTATTAATGTTTTGAATAATATCCTGTGTATAATCTGGGGGTAAAATAAACATATTTACGGCAGTGGACACTAATAAGCCGATCGTAGTGGTTCCAAGCCTTATTAAAAAAGAAATAAAGTAATTGTCGTGAAGAACTTCTACCATAGCTACAGCAGTAAGAGTAGCAACTAGCAGGCCGGCGTGCAGTTTTAGTTTAACACAAGTAGCAATGGTAAATACGGCGGCAAGGGCATAAGTTAGTGGAGAATGATCAAAGAAATAAATAAAAAGCACGGCATAAAATGAACCGAGAGCAGAAGCTGGTAAACGTATGATTCCTTTTTTGATAGAATCGGAAACAGTAGGTTCTAAAGTAACAATAGCGGTAATCACAGCAAAAACTGGCGGCCAGTTTAATAATTGACAAATCCATGCGGTGATTAAAATAGCTACACCTGTTTTGATCACTCGATTTCCAGCAAATGGTAATCGTTTCATATCTCTTTCTCACCTTCATATGTGTATAGAGCTCTTTGTATGTTATTTTCACATTAGCAGGAAGGGTCTGACTCTAAATAAAAGTCAGACCCTTTTTGCATCTAAGCTTATTAAGCTTTAGTTGCAGATAATGTACTGTCATATTTATTTAATAGTTGATCAAGTTCTCTGCTTAAACGAACGACTTCATCAGAAAACAGAGGTTTATTCCATGCGATGCTATTCAACTTTTCTCGTTTCGTTTCAATTTCATGCAGCAAAGACTGCTCAGACACTTTTTTCACCCCCGAGTGGATGATATTTAATTTTATTTTTATCCAATTTCAAAGATTTGAAAACAAAATTAATGTCAGTTTCACAGAATTGTAATTTCCTCATCCTAATGAATGAATGTTCATGTTACAATTAATATCATAGAAAAAAATGTAAATCAATCGTTTGATTGAATTTATTAATAAAATATGAACGACTCGGTCAATGGGTTGTTCATTTTTGCATGAAGAAATAACAGCAAAATAATAAAGAAATTTTTTTAAAACTTGAAACGAATGAAGTGGAAAATACGTAAGAAAGATACCCGCAAATGGGTGGAGGTTTAGATATGGATGCGGTAGTTAAACGGCTGATAAGAGCAATTAAAAAAGAAGAGGACCAGGATGCATTTGCAGAGTTAGTAGATTTATATAAAGATAAAGTTTTTCAAATTGCATACCGGATGACAGGAAACAGCTATGAAGCACAGGATATGGCACAAGAATCCTTTTTAAGAGCGTATGCGAATTTAGAAAGCTACGATGAGAAGAGAAAATTTTCTACTTGGTTATTTCGCATTACAACAAATTTATGTATTGACCGCCTGCGGAAAAAAAAGCCCGATTATTCATTAGACGCCGAATTGCAAGGAACCGAGGGTCTGACTGGATATTCGCAAGTAGCAGCTTCAGAGAAGCTGCCTGAGGAACAGGTAGTTACGATGGAAATGCAGGAATGGGTACAAAGAGAAATTTCCTACTTGCCTCCAAAGCACCGATCGGCTATTATATTACGATACATAGAAGGTTTGCCTATAAAACAAATTAGTGAAATATTAGATCTTCCGGCTAATACGGTTAAGACACACATACATCGAGGCCGGGA
This sequence comes from Alteribacillus sp. YIM 98480, assembly GCF_009765375.1. GTDB lineage: Bacteria > Bacillota > Bacilli > Bacillales > Marinococcaceae > Alteribacillus. The sequence goes on along the minus strand of NZ_VTOK01000023.1, from coordinate 8,064 downwards.
AGCCTTGCGCAAACGGCTTAAAGATGCGTAGGGAGGGAGGAATTAAAAATGGCTTGCAATAAAAAGTACGAAACCCAACTGCACAAATACTTGGATGGGGAAATGATTGAGTCAGAACGTACGGAGTTCTACAATCACTTAGATGCATGTGAGGAGTGTGCAGCCCATTATAAAGAATTAAAGAAAGCAGTTATGCTTGTGCAAAGCTCCTCCCATATTGAAGCGCCAGAAGGTTTTACAGAATCTGTGATGGATAGACTTCCTGTAAAAAAGAAAAGAAAACATTGGAAAAAGTGGATGAGACAGCATCCTATCTTGATAGCTGCTTCATTATTTGTTTTTCTAATGACTTCCAGCCTGCTATCTGTTTGGGTGGATCAATCAGGTGAAGAACTTACTGTGATTGGTAGTCAAGATGTTAAAATCGATCGTGAGAATGGAATGGTCATTGTACCAGAAGGAGAAATCGTTGAAGGGGACCTTTTTGTTAAAAACGGGCGTGTAGAAGTCGAAGGAGAAATTACAGGTGACCTTACTGTCATTAACGGTGAACAGTACTTAGCATCGGCGGGGAATGTGTCTGGAGAAATCGAAGAAGTCGATCAGGCATTAGAATGGATATGGTATCATACTAAGCGCATAACTTCTGATGTTTTTTCTTTTGGGGAAGAAAAAAATAATGAATAATAATACAGAATTAAGGTTTCACATACTTTTACAAAAGGTATTGTGTAACAAAGAAGATACCTAGGTCGACTATTTCCTAGGTGTCTTTTTTAAAAGGTAAGAAATTATAAATATTTGGCGTTTTACATGTCTAGCTTAGCGCCCAGCCGCTCGGGGTTTCTTCCCTTTCGACTCCGGGCCGCAGGCGACCCTGCGCGAAAGCTCCAGAACCTGTCGCGGCTGACCAGGGCGCTTGCGCTTTTCTTACTTCTGTTAAGAAATCGCTAACAGTATAAATCAGATTAAACTAATAAATAGAATTGACCTATAAGCGAGCAGAAAATAAAATATGCTATAATGAGTGTATTGTTTTCTTTTTCTTGCAAGAGCTAATTGGAGGAAGCGCGATGTTGCCTGGAGAAGACTTTCAATTTTTAAGCGTGTTAGGAACCGTTATAGATATTACGCTGGTTGCGTATGTTATTTATAAACTCATAACTGTTATTCGCGGAACGCGGGCTGTACAGCTGTTAAAGGGTATTACTGTCATTTTAGCTGTTTGGTTTTTAAGCAGCTTTTTTGGACTGCGTACATTACAGTATATCATGTCACAAGCCGTTACTTACGGTCTTTTAGCAATCATTATCATTTTTCAGCCTGAATTACGGCGTGCTCTTGAGCAATTAGGAAGAGGACGGCTATTTGGGCGCTCAACTATACCAGAAGAAGAAGATACCGTTAAAACAGTAGAAGCTATTATGAAATCAGTAAAGTATATGGCAAAACGCCGTATCGGTGCACTGTTATCCATTGAAAGAGAAACCGGTATGAATGATTATGTAGAAACAGGTATTCCAATGAACGCTACCGTTACATCAGAATTGTTAATTAATACGTTTATACCGAATACGCCGCTTCATGATGGAGCTGTCATTTTACGAAATCAAGAGATTGCGGCTGCTGCCTGTTATCTTCCATTATCGGAAAATCCGTTTATTTCAAAAGAGCTGGGAACACGCCACAGAGCTGCCCTAGGGATTAGTGAAGTGACGGATTGTTTAACAATTATTGTTTCTGAAGAAACCGGCAGCATTTCTGCAACTAAAAATGGAGATTTACATAGAGATCTGGATGAAGAAACGTTACGGGCTATGCTCGAACGAGAGTTAATTGCTGATGTCAAAAATACCTCGGGGCTGTGGCATTGGGGAGGCAAAAAAGATGGATAAATTATTCAATAATCACTGGTTTGTCAAATTTGTCTCCTTGCTGATTGCGGTTATGCTTTATATGATGGTAAATATGAATAATATAAGCAATCAGCCAGGTGTGCTTCCAGACAACAACGATGATAGTTCATATACTATTAAAGATGTAGAAGTAAATGCTTACTATGATGAGGAGAACTATGAAGTAGTTGAGCTGGAAGAAACCGTTGATGTAGAGCTAAGAGGCCCTCAAACCTCTATTATGCTGTTTCAATTATCAAGACCGGCCTATGAAGTTTATGTAGATCTTGAAGACAGAGGTGCCGGCGTACATAATGTACGATTGGAATATCGTGACTTTCCTGCTGATCTTGATGTTTCTATTACACCTCGTTTTGTAAGTGTGGAACTTCAGCAGTTAGAAACAGTTTCGTACCCGGTAGAGGCAGAGGTGATGAATAAAGAGGAAACAGCTGAAGGTTATACTTTGGGAGGGGCAAAAGTTACTCCTTCTGAAGTGGACGTAAAGGCTTCCCCGTCTGTTCATGATCAAATTGCATCATTGAAAGCTTTTGTCGATGCGGAAGGAGCAGATGAGCGGGTTGAGTCAGAATCTGAGGTAGTAGCTTACGATCAAAATGGAAATGAGCTGGATGTACCCATTAATCCAGAAACTGTAGAAGTAGAAGTGCCAATCACCAGTCCTTTTCAAAAAGTACCGATAAATTTATCGAGGGAAGGAACACTGCCTGATAATCTAAGCATAGAAGCGCTTAATATGGATCCAACAGAAACAACAATTTTTGGACCGCTGCCTGATATTAAAGACATAAGTAATGTTGAAGCTATTCTAGATTTATCGGAAATTGAAGGTGATGGATTAATAGAAGTAGATTTGATATATCCTGAAGGAGTAGAACACATTCAACCCGAAACAGTTGAAGTGGAAGTAGAGGTTGGAGAGAGAGAAGAAACCGCTTTTGAAGAAATTCCGATAGAAGTAGAAAACATTCCAGAAGATTATTCCTTTGAAATTACAGATCCTGATCAAGGTGTTTCAGATGTAACGATTTACGGATCTTCTGCTGTTTTAGAGAACATAAATAAAGAAGACATTACTTTAATTGCTGATTGGGAAGATGGAGAGGAAGAAGGGAACTTGCAAACACTGCCTGTTTTGAGCTCCGGGCCATCTGAAGTCAATATTGAACCAGAAGTTCATGAAATTGAGGTTGAATGGTCCCAAGCGGAGGACAATGAGGGGACAGACACCGTTGAAGAAACAGAAGAGGCAGATTAAACTTTAGAGAAACATTTGAAGAAATTTACAAAGAAGATTTTTTAAAAGCAGATGGAACTTCTGAACATGCCAGTACATCTTGTTGAACTGAAGGAGAGATGGAGTATGGGTAAGTATTTTGGAACGGACGGGGTGCGCGGTATTGCCAATACAGAGCTGACACCGGAACTTGCTTTTCGTCTCGGCCGTGCCGGGGGGTATATTCTAACCAAAGAAGCCGATCAACCGAAAATTCTTATTGGAAGGGATACAAGAATCTCAGGAGAAATGTTAGAAGGAGCTCTTATTTCCGGGTTATTATCAATGGGAGCAGAAGTAATGCGTTTAGGAGTCATATCAACTCCAGGTGTGTCATATCTTACAAAGGCAATGAGTGCGCAAGCTGGGGTGATGATTTCTGCTTCACATAATCCAGTAGAAGATAATGGTATTAAATTTTTTGGTTCTGATGGATTTAAGCTCTCAGAGGACCAGGAAGCTGAAATTGAAGCATTATTGGATCAGGAAGATACAATGCCCCGCCCGACTGGAAAAAACATAGGAGTTGTTAATGATTATTTTGAAGGCGGTCAAAAATATCTTCATTTTTTGAAACAAACGGTAAGTGAAGACTTTTCTGGTCTTCACATTGCGCTTGACTGTGCTCATGGGGCTGCATCTTCGTTAGCTCCACATCTATTTGCAGATTTAGATGCTGACATTTCTACAATTGGTAATAATCCTGACGGTATTAATATTAACGCAGGGGTAGGTTCTACACATCCTGAAGCACTGGCAGCTTTTGTGAAAGAAAAAGATGCAGATGTTGGGCTGGCATTTGACGGAGATGCTGATCGATTGATTGCAGTTGACGAAAAAGGTCAGTATGTTGATGGGGACAAGATCATGTACATTTGCGCTAAGCATCTTAAACAGGAAGCGATGCTTGCCCACAATACGGTTGTAACGACGGTTATGAGTAATCTTGGTCTGTATAAGGCTCTTGAAAGACTCGGCATAGCTGCAAAAAAGACAGCAGTTGGCGATCGGTACGTGATGGAAGAGATGCGTCAAGGCGGATATAGTATTGGCGGTGAACAATCAGGGCATATTATTTTTCTTGATCATGTGAAAACAGGGGACGGTATGCTTACCGCTCTGCAGCTCGTTGATATTATAAAAGCTTCAGGGAAACCATTATCTGAATTAGCAGGAGAGATGGAGAAATTTCCGCAAAAACTTGTAAATGTACGAGTAACGGATAAGTATGAAGTTACCTCCAATTCTTATGTTAAAGAGGCTATCGACAGAGTAGAAGCGGATATGGGAGGGAACGGACGTATATTGGTTCGTCCTTCAGGTACTGAACCTCTTGTTCGTGTCATGGCAGAAGCAGAGTCAGAAATACTTTGCGATAAATATGTACAGGAAATAGCTTCTGTTGTGGAAAAGCATATGGGGAAAAAAGAGTAAATACAATGTAGTATGTGCACAGCTTGCACTGTCATAGCAGGCTGTGCATAGTTTGATAATGAACCATTTTTTATAGAACAAATCCCTTATAAAAACATAATATATAGGGGAAGTTTGAAGAAGTTACACAAAGGGTAAACCTTCAAAGAAATCTTAGCAGATAATGATTGCTTAACGAAGCAGCCTGTAGTAAGATAAATCAAGATTCTAAAGGAAAGATAAGGAGGATCGCAAAAACTTCATACTTTAAAGCGCCCGGACTGCTTGTTTATGGACGGAACGAAAGAGCAGTTGACGAGGAGGAGGTTCATCGATACATCGGCGGATGCCTCCCGGTTGCACGTCACAACCGTAAATTCAGGTTAAAACATTGAGGTGACTCTGTGAACAAAAACTTGAATATTGACGTCCTCGATTAATAAATTAATAAAGATAAGAGCGGGGCGTGGTATGCCCCGCAGCATGCCATGGCCCCGCTGGGGAGGTCATGACAGTATGTGTGGAATTGTAGGATATATCGGAAATGAACAAGCAAAAGATATTCTCATCAAAGGGCTGCATAAGCTGGAGTACAGAGGCTATGACTCTGCTGGTATCGCTCTTGTCGGTGATAATGGATTAGAATTATATAAAGAAAAAGGCCGCATTGCTGAACTGGAAAAGACAATCGGAAAAGAAGCCGCTGGTATGACGGGGATTGGACACACACGCTGGGCAACACATGGCGCGCCTAGCAAAGAAAATGCGCACCCGCACCAAAGTGTGTCCAAACGATTTACTCTCGTTCACAACGGCGTAATTGAAAACTACCAACAGCTAAAGCGTGAGCACCTTCAGAACGTAAAGCTTGTAAGTGAAACTGATACAGAAGTTATTGTACAGCTCATCGAAACATTTGCAGAAAATGGTCTAAGTACAGAAGAGGCTTTTCGCCGCACACTTTCTTTATTGCACGGATCCTATGCCATCGCTTTGGTAGATAATCAGGACAACGATACAATATATGTCGGCAAAAACAAAAGCCCGCTTCTAGTCGGTATTGGAGACGGAGTTAACGTGGTAGCGTCCGACGCGATGGCAATGCTTCATATTACAAAAGAATTCATTGAAATCATGGACCAAGAAGTAGTCATCGTGAAAAAAGACAGTGTTCAAGTGAAAAACCTCGACGGTACAAACGTGGCTCGAGATTCGTTTACGACTGATATTGACGAAAGTGACACAGAAAAAGGTACCTACAATCACTTTATGTTAAAAGAAATTGATGAACAGCCATTTGTTATTCGTAATATCATCCAAAAATACCAAAATGCGAATGGAAAGATTAAGCTGGATCAAGATATTCGATCAGCCATTAATGATGCGGATCGTGTTTATGTTATCGCAGCCGGAACGAGCTACCATGCAGGTCTTGTAGGAAAAGAACTTATGGAGAAGGTAGCAAAAAAACCGGTAGAAGTGCATATTGCCAGCGAGTTTTTATATAATGAACCAATGCTTTCCGAGAAACCGCTCTTTATCTTTATTTCGCAAAGCGGTGAAACCGCAGATTGCCGCGGTGTATTAGTGAATGTTAAAAAACAGGGGTATAATTCGTTAACTATTACCAACGTTCCTGGTTCCACTTTATCTCGTGAAGCAGATTTCACCCTTCACACGTATGCTGGTCCAGAAATTGCAGTGGCTTCCACAAAAGCCTACACAGCACAAATGGCTGTTTTCTCTATTCTTGCGATGGATAGTGCGTATGCACAAGGAATAAACACGGATTTTGATGCGATGCAAGAACTTGGTTTAATTGCCAATGCAATGGAAGTACTTTGCGATCAGAAAGATAAATTGGAACAAATTGCACGAGATTATATGTTTGAAACAAGAAATTGCTTCTTTATAGGCCGTGCCCTTGATTACCACGTAGTTCAAGAAGGCGCGCTGAAGTTAAAAGAAATTTCCTATATTCAGGCAGAAGGATTTGCCGGTGGAGAACTGAAGCACGGCACTATTGCCTTGATTGAGGATGGTACGCCAATTGTCGCGGTTACGACTCAAAAACATGTGAATTTGAATATTCGCGGTAATGTCCAAGAGGTAGTAGCCCGCGGTGCGAAAGCCTGCATTATAAGTACCGATTCTACAAAAGAAGAAGGCGACCAGATTGTATTACCAGACATCCATGAACTGATGACCCCGCTAGTATCCGTTGTACCGCTGCAGCTCATCGCATATTATGCAGCACTGCACAGAGGCTGCGACGTAGATAAGCCTAGAAACCTAGCAAAAAGTGTAACGGTGGAATAAGTAGAGAAAGCAGAGTTTTGTGATTGTTATTTGACGTGAAAGATCTTTCTTTTACGAAAAAGTTCTTTCCTTTACCCAAAAGATCTTTCTTTAACTTAAAAGATCTTTCCTAATAAATATGTTATGATTTGTTCAGTTACAAAAAAGTTGGCAACCAGTTAAGGCGTCTAAAGGAGTTTGTCCTTTGGACGTCTTTTTTCGGTCAACTTCAGTTATATGTCACCTTTTGTTTTTTTGCAACGCATCCCAACCCTCCCCATACGTACAATAAGTATTCCGACAATCTGTCTCTTTATAAAGAAAGAGCGCAGTCCTACTCCAGGATTGCGCCCGTTTATGGAGAAACAGTTAACTGTTATGATAAAAGGGATATAATGGTTTCTCTAGAAAATGTATAGTAGTGCCTGTTAAAAATACATTGGCTTTGCATAGGATAATTAAGAAAAGGGTGGTGGAAATATGAGAAACCTGGCATTAGTCTTTCTGGGCGTCATTCTAACTGCCTTTACTGGGATTTCTGAACATGTTGAAGACAGTAGTCAAAAATGGAACAACAGAATTGACGGAAATATATATCACAACCAACTTTCTGAAGAAGAAGAGCGACATCAGGAAAAGGAATTGGAAAAATTCCTCGATAAGGAAGCCAAGCCTAATGCACTTTTACCCCTACCAAATTCTGAAGATAAATTAAATATAGATGGCATGCCACTGCCAGATGACAAACCTGTAGAACCAAAGAACCTCAACTAAGCAAAATTCATATTCAGCTTAGTTGGGGTTTTTGTTTCTCCTTTATTCTGCCCTTTAACACAATAGGAGCTGCCGAATCGACAACTCCTTGTTCCACTATTGCACCCGTTCGTAATATAAGGTCAACCAGAAAAATCTGGCTAATCTTATATTACGAGCGGGTGCGTTAGTTTAAATAGAGTGGAGCTTATAAATCTTCTGCAACCGGGCGCTTATATAATGGTCCGATTGTTGAACAACCATCAATTTAAACGACTTTATTGTTACATCTATGGATTGTTATTCGTTAATTGCACCAAAAGTTAAACAACTTTATTTTAGGGGCTGGGACATAACTAGCCCGAAATAGTAAAAAAGATTCCGATTATCGTTTTTTGATAATCGGAA
>NZ_VTOK01000022.1 GCF_009765375.1 Alteribacillus sp. YIM 98480 | reverse complement strand
GCGTTTCACTCGAATGTCGGTGAGAGGCAAAGAAAAAGTAGAAAATGAACTAGGATTTGCATTCATGGTGGTAAACTTGAGAAAGTATACCGCCTCCAAACATCATGGCCCCCTGAATAATAATCAAAAAAGATTCCGATTATCAAAAAACGATAATCGGAATCTTTTTTACTATTTCGGGCTAGTTATGTCCCAGCCCCTATTTGATATTGAAATGGGAAGAAAGGTAGAGATCGATGAATACAAACAATCTTTATGATGTAATTGGAGTTGGAATTGGTCCCTTTAATTTGGGATTAGCCGCTTTACTAGATAGGGTTGAGAATATAAACGGTCTATTTTTTGAACAAAATAGTACGTTTGAATGGCATCCTGGAATGCTGCTTGAGGGTACCGTGCTAAATTCGCCTTTCCTTGCTGATCTTGTCACTTTTGCAGATCCCACCAGCCCCTACACAATAATAAATTACCTACATAAACATAATCGATTATACCAATTTTATTTTAACAAAGATTTAAAAATTCCGAGAAAAGAATATAATTCATATGCAAAATGGGTTGCTAATAAGCTCACCGCCTGTCATTTCGGATATCGGGTAACCGATGTAGAAGAAATTCCGGAAAAAGAATGTTATAAAATTCAAGTAATACATGTTAACAACGGAGAAAAGCATACCTATTTCACCCGCCACGTGGTAGTGGGTACTGGGAGCACTCCGCTTTTCCCTCCAGGATTAGATGACAAAATTGATGAAGACATCTATCACAGCAGTTTATATGGACTCAAAAAAGAACGAATAAAAAATGGAGATAAGATTATGATTGTCGGATCAGGACAAAGTGCAGCTGAAATATTTTATGATCTGCTCGTGGACCAAAAACACTATGATTATGACCTTACTTGGTTTACTCGCTCAGCAGGTTTCTATCAATCAGAAGCAGCAAAGCTGGCTAGGGAAGTGTTTTCACCAGATTTTATTAATTATTTTCGTTCGTTAGGGTTTGACGCTAGATTGGAAGCATTGCCTGAACTGGATAAAGGTAGAAAAGGAATCGAACAAGAAACGCTGATGAAAATTTATGAACTGCTCTATCACCGTTCTATTGAAAGAAAAGATCCTTCTGTTACCTTACAGCCTATGACAGAAATAAAAGATATTAAACGAAAGAATAAAGAATATAACATATACTGCGAACAGTGGCAAAAGGGCGAAAGGTTTAAAAAAACAGCAGATAAAGTAATTTTAGCGACGGGATACAAACCAAATATTCCTAAGTGGATAACAAAAATGGCTGAGTTAGTTTGGGAAGATAATAAAAGATATAAAGTCGATGATTACTACCGTCTTGTTTTTAATGATAAGAGATCTCATAATATTTATACGTTAACTAATTTAGATCATTCACATGGGACAGCTGCAACAAATCTAGCTTTATCGGTATTAAGAAACCAAACGATTATAAACGATATGTGTGGTTTTGAAATCTATCCACTTCAATATGACACAATTTTTCAGCAATTTTCGCTTAAAAAATAAAAATGCATATTTTTTGGTAAAAAGGCACAAACTTTTATCACTAACTTATTTTTCCTATTGTGCTTAGTTGAAAAGATGTAATAATGTGTAAAATCCACTTCGCACGTTTGGGAAATGTTTGTGATGGAAATCAAAATACCGTCAGTAAAAACAACAGAAGGAGGAATTTTAATGAATAAGAAGTTACTTTATGCTGCATTGTCCGGTGTGTTAGCTGTTGGTGTAATGGCTGCTTGCGGGGGAGTAGAAGAAGAAGATCCAGCAATGGAAGGTGACAATGGTGGAGGAGAAGAGGATGTAGAAATTGAAGATGACGCAGAAAATGGCGGCGGCATGGAAGACGAAGACAATGAAGATGGTGCTATGGAAGAAGAAGAGGAAGAATAATAATAGCTATCTTATAAAAAGAGCCCTTAAATTAAAGAGGGGCTCTTTTTTGTGTGAAAAAAATTTACTTTGCTAATAGGTATGTTTTCTTTTGTTATACTTTAGGAAAGTTGAACTTTTTTTAAGGATTAAAGTATAAGAAAAACTAAGGCTTTAGCCATTAAGGACTTGGAGAACCCAAGTTTTTCTAATTAGGTAAGAAAGTATAAATTTTGGCGTTTTTGATGTCTAGCTTTAGCGCCCAGCCGCTCGGGGTTTCTTCCCTTTCGACTCCGGGTCGCAGGCGACCCTGCGCGAAAGCTCCAGAACCTGTCGCGGCTGACCAGGGCGCTTGCGCTTTTCTTAAAATTTAAGATTGAAGATAAGTAATGCAGCAGCAATATAAATAATAAGAAATAGTTTATCATTGAAGGGGGAAAACAGAATGTCAGTGAAAGAATTGATATTTATCATCATTCTGCCTTCTACTGCAGCTATTATAACAATGTTCGTAACTCTTGCGATGCAATGGATGCTTGAAAAAGAAGTAAATCATAAACAACCCTTTTTTCTGTTTCATATTGTGAATATAATATTTATTGTGATGATGTGCGCAACGAGTTCTATTGTATTTCATGGTTTAATACTGAAAGGATTGGAGATAAAAGGGTGGTTGATTACATTTTTATATGCTTACGTGTATCCTCTCCCTTTGATAATTCTCCTTTATGTTTTAACGGTACCGTTTTTCCGTTCTTACATGCAGCCTTATCGCATAAAAAGAGACACTAATATTGTCCACTTAAAAAAACAACGGTAATTAATGAAAACTTTTACAGGAGTGTTTAATAATGGCAAAAAAGAAATTCTATGTTGTTTGGAAAGGAAGAAAACCAGGTATATATAGCAGCTGGCCGGAATGTGAAAAACAAGTTAAAGGATTTTCAGGGGCGTCCTTTCGTTCTTTCTTATCAAAAGAGGAAGCAGAACGTGCATTTAATGATGAAAATAAGGATGTTACTCACGTTAATAAGGAAAGCAATCAACCATACATAGAAGAAAGCATTTCAGTGGACGCAGGTTCTCATGGCAACCCTGGTTTTGTAGAATATAAAGGCGTTTGTACAAAAACTGGAGAAGAAATATTTTCTCATCCTGGAGTAGATATGGGAACTAATAATATGGGCGAATTTTTAGCAATCGTCCATGCCCTTTCATATTGCCAAAAGAATAGTAGTAAAAAACCAATATATACAGATTCGGGCACAGCAATGAACTGGGTGAAAAAAAAGAAAGCAAATTCAAGCTTAAAACGTTCGAAAGAAACAGAGGAAATTTGGAGCTTAGTTGAACGAGCGGAAAACTGGCTGAAACATAATGAGTGGGACAACCCTATTTTAAAGTGGAACACAAAGGAATGGGGAGAAATAAAAGCAGACTATGGAAGAAAATGATGTTTAAAGGAAAATGTGAAGGGTATAAATACCAACGTGGCTATGAGAGAAACACGAAGGAGTGATAAATGATGAGTAAAAAAATCGCAGCAGTCATGACCAATATGTTTGAAGACTCCGAGTACACGAGCCCAAAAGAAGCTTTTGAAAAAGAAGGTCACCAATTAACTGTCATTGAGAAAGAGAAAGGTAAGACAGTGGAAGGGAAAAATGGAGAAGCGAAAGCCACAGTTGATGCTGCAATAGATGATGTGAATCCTGCTGATTTTGATGCTTTATTTATTCCAGGTGGTTTTTCACCGGATATGCTGCGTGCAGATGAACGATTTGTGAAATTTGCTAAGCATTTTGTAGATGAAAATAAACCTGTTTTTGCTATTTGTCACGGACCACAGCTTCTAATAACAGCAAAAGCATTAGAGGGACGAAAAGTGACCGGCTTTACTTCTATACTTGTAGATCTTGAATATGCAAAAGCAGATGTGCATGATGAAGAAGTGGTTGTTTGTCATAATCTTGTAACAAGCCGAACCCCTGATGATTTACCAGCATTTAACCGAGAATCTATAAAACAGCTTCAATAAACCATCAAGAAAAGGGCAGCCGTCTGGAGGCTGTCCTTTTCTTATACTTTAATAAAATTAACTTTGCTAAAGTTTAAAAAAACTAGGGCTTCCGTCATCAGGACTTGGCGGTATGTTTTTCTAAAGCAGATTTTCAGTATATAAATGAACTTAATGATATAATTTAAGATAAGGTAAAAGCAGGAAGGAGGAGGAGCGTGGCTGATAAAACGAAATTAGCTACATTTGCTGGAGGTTGTTTCTGGTGCATGGTCGGCCCTTTTGAGCAATTTGAGGGAGTTTTATCCATTACCTCAGGATATACTGGCGGTTCCACTGAAAATCCAACTTACGAAGAAGTGTGCTCGAATAAAACAGGGCATGTAGAAGCAGTTCAAATAGAATATAATTCGGAAAAAGTATCTTATAGAGAGCTATTAAATACGTTTTGGAAGCAAATTGATCCTACAGACCACGGCGGTCAATTTAATGACAGAGGAGAATCCTACCAAACTGCTATATTTTACCATGATGAGCCGCAAAAATTGGAGGCCGAACAATCGAGAAAAGAGCTTGATAAAGAAGGCCCATTTAATAAACCTATTGTGACACCGATAATACCTGCCAAGACTTTTTATCCAGCTGAGGAATATCACCAGGATTATCACAAAAAAAACCAATTCCATTATTTAATGTATCGTAAAGGTTCAGGAAGAGAAGGGTTTATAAAAGAATATTGGGGTGAATGAAAATGGCACATAATAAAGAAGAACTGAAAAAAAAGCTTACACCTATTCAATTTGAAGTCACTCAAAACAACGGAACTGAACGTCCGTTTGATAATGAATACTGGAATTTGATGGATGAAGGGTTATACGTCGATATTATTTCTGGAGAACCTTTATTTAGTTCAGACCATAAATTTGAATCGAATTGCGGCTGGCCTAGTTTCACAAAACCCCTTTACCCGGAGAGCGTTGTGGAAAAATTAGATACTTCGTTTGGTATGAGAAGAACAGAAGTAAGAACGAAACAATCCAATTCGCATCTTGGTCATGTTTTCCCTGATGGCCCGCCGCCTGATGGATTAAGATATTGCATTAACTCTGCAGCATTAAAATTTATTCCTAAAGATAATTTAGAAGAAGAGGGGTATGGAGAATATCGAAAACTGTTTCAAAAATAGAGTTTAGTTACATTCATGTCATATCCCAATACGCAAAATGCTAGAGAAGATATTCTGCTAAAAGTATGGACCTCTGAACATTTTCGGAAATCCTAAACCTTTGAGGTGAATGTGGAATTTTCCATTTTCCATAAATGAGATGTTTGTCTTTTTAAAAAAGGTAAGTAAGTAAATTTTTGGCGATTTACATGTCTAGCGCAAGCGCCTACTCGCTCGAGATTCCTTCGGTTCGTCAATGGAAAGCCAAGATCAGCTTTCCATATGCCGACCCTCCAGGACTTGTCGCTCGTGAGCAAGGCGCTTTTGCTTTTCTTATGTTTAACCGTTTCTGTAAAAGGGTACTATTTATAATGGAAAACATGTTTTTGACAGAATAAAGAATAGCACAGCAAATATCTAAAATCTTTGTAGTTATTGAAGGAGGAGTCTTAAATGGATGCAAAAATGAAAGAACTAATCGATGGCTTAAATGAAGACTTAGCAAATGAATATGCAGCCGTAATTATGTACAATAACAATGCTGCGGTAGTTTCTGGATTATACCGCCAGGTTTTAAAGCCTTTCTTTGAAGGAGAAATAGCTGATGAGCAGGGACATGCTCTTTATTTAGCGGAAAAAATTAAGACACTTGGCGGAACTCCTACGACCCGGCCAGCTGACGTAAAACAAACGGAAGATGTTAAAGAAATGCTTCAAAATGCTCTTCAATCAGAAAAAGATACCATTGAACGATACAAAACACGGGCAAAGCAAGCTGATGAATTAGGTTTAATTGAACTTCAAATTAAATTAGAAGATTTAATCGCTGATGAAACGGGTCACATGGAAGAAATGGAACGTTTATTGGCGGATCCTCGTATGCAATAAAAAGGTAGTAAAAAGACTGTTCTCTCCTAAAAGATGAGAGAACAGTTTTTTATTTTCACTTTTAGTATATGGCATTAAACATAAGGAATTGTCGACAAACTGAGTTTTTTCTAACGTTATATAATAAGCTGATAAATAACATAAGATATAAAGATATAATACTTGCTAAAAAGACTCGGGTTATTAAAAAGAAGGGAATAAAGCGGGATGAATACGGAATCTAAAACAATTAAAAAATACGTGGACAAATACAATTTGCCTCATGAAAATGTGAAATATGAATGGGTGAAATATGACGACAGCTCATTATTTTTTCAATTGTTTTCACCTACTCATCCTTTGGAGAGAAAAAAAACTGTTCTGTTTCTCCATGGTTTTTTCGACCATACGGGAACAAATGCCGCGTTAATTTGGCATCTCCTTAACCAAGGATATAGTGTGGCGGCTTTTGATTTGCCTGGTCACGGCCTCTCAGGAGGGGAGCGCTTTAAAGTAGATTCTTTTCAGCAGTATCAAAATGCGCTGGAATCCATATTAAAAACATTAAGGAAGCGCGGTATTACAGAACTACATGGTGTGGGACACAGCACAGGGGGGGCTATATTAGCAGATTATCTGTTAACGAGCGGTCCTGCTCCATTTAAAAAAGTTTGTTTAATTTCACCACTGATTCGTTCAAACCAATGGTGGGTGAGCAAACTTTCTACCCCATTGGTGTCTCTTTTTCGGGACGAATTGCCGAGAAGGTTTCGTATGAACTCAGGAAACACTGCATTTATGAAAAAGTTAAAAGCTGATCCACTTCAAGGAAAAATTATTTCGTTAAAATGGGTTGATGCTATGTTTGAATGGGAAAAGCAATTGAAAGCAAAAGCTCCCATCAATCATAATATTCTTATTCTTCAAGGGACAGAAGATCAGACGGTAGACTGGAAACATAATTTGGAGGCTTATCTTAAGTTGTTTCCAAGAGCAAAAAGGATGTTAGTAGATGAGGGAAGCCATCATTTAATAAACGAAAGAAAAGAACAAAGAACGGTGGTTTACGATTTGATTATAAAGTATTTGACCGATTAAAAGTTATCTTGATAAAGCTTATTAAGATGTGGAGGGAAAATGAGTAAAACCCCACTATTGCTTATCAGACTACCTCGGTTTATGAAAAAAAGAGCCATCCCCACTATGACCAGGGGACGGCCTTTTTATCATTTTGCGTACTTCATTTCTTTTTCTTTATATTCTTCTAATTCTTCAACATAAACCTCTTTAGCTTTTCGTTCATCCAGCTTTTTCTCTATTTTGTTTATTGCTGCTGGATCCCTTAAAAGCTCTTCTTTGTTTTCGTTGATTAGTTCTTCTAAGGTGGAGCGCATTGGTTTTCTCATTATCCAAACCTTCCTTTATAATATTTTCTCGTCCATCCATTACCCATTATAACGTTTTAAATAACATAATAGACAAGAAAAATGTTAATATTTTTTAAAAAATTGCAATATAAAAACAAAATCAACTTCATAAAAATTCGTTTTTGTTTTGTAAGCGTTTACTAAAAAGAACGGTTATTTACAAATTATCAAACAAGTGTTAGAATATTTATAAATTTATTTCAATTTAAATACGGTACTCTTGTATTAACTTAATGTTACACTAGTCAGAATATTCAATTTAAAGGGGAGGGTGGGAAATGACTGTATCTCAAAAAAAGTCAATTGTTAGTATAGAAAAACAAATTGAGGAGTTAAATACAAAGTTAAATAATCTTAAGCATAATAGTGAGGAGAGGTTTGAACAGCTTGAAACAGATGATTTCATTTTAGAAGTTTATAACTAATTACTATTTTAGTGAATGTTTAGCTAAAGAGAGGTTAAACATTCTTTTTTTCACTGTTAACCATGTGAAATTTAAATGACACAGTTTAGCAGTATAGAAAGGAGGTAACACATGTCACCAACGTTCCTAAAAACCCATCACATTCATCAAATCACCTTGCCAACCCCCTTTTTGGTGGGACCAGTCCATGTTTATTTAATTGAAGGGGATGCTTTAACTCTGGTTGATACAGGTCCTAATACGACAGAAGCATGGGAAGTATTGACGAAATCATTAAAAGTTCGAGGATATCAGCCTGAAGATATTGATCAAATTATATTAACTCATCATCACCCTGATCATGCCGGGTTAACATACTGTTTTGCTGAAACAGCAGAAATAAAAGGGAATTGGAAAAATAATTATTGGCTCGAGGCTGACTCAGAATTTTTTTCTAACATAATTGCTTTTTTTAGTACCTTATATGACCGGTTAAATGTACCCTTGCGTTTGAAGAACAAAATATTAAAAGAGAATAAAAACTATATGCGAATGATGAAAACAACAACACTTAGTTCATCTCTTAAAAATGAAGATTTGATAGATGGATTAAGTGGATGGAAAATAATTGAAACACCAGGTCACGCACAAACCCACGTATCTATGCTGAGAGAAGAAGATGGATGTTTTATTGGAGGAGATCACATTCTGGGTCACATTTCTTCTAACGCTATTATTGAGGCCCCGTACCCTGGAGAAAAGAATAGGAGCAGATCATTACTTCAATACCGTAAAGCTTTAGAAAAATGTGCGCATTTACCGATTGATAAAGTGCATCCCGGTCACGGTGAGACGGTAATAAATGTTAATGATTTAATAAATACTCGTTTAAAGGATCAGGAAGCGCGAGCGGAACAACTATTGAATTTATTGAAAAAACACGGTTCGAAGGATTGCTATCAAATATGTGCTTTGTTTTTTAAGGAAGTAGTCGATATACAGCCGGATTTAACGATGTCTGAAATATTAGGTCACTTAGATTTATTAGAAGAGAAAAATTTACTATCTGTCACAGTACAAAAAAATAAGCTTTATTATTCTGCTTACAAAGGATGAAATGTTTACGTTAAACTGTATAAAATAAACTAGCTTTTTGTTATTAAGACTTGTTTTTAAAACAAGTTTTTATATCATTTAATTTAATGAATGATCATTCACTCAAATTAAGATTGTAAATAAAAGAATAATCTTGCTTCATTGGTGGTATGAAAATACTATATAATGAATGTAGAAGATAAAAAAGAAGGAAGGTGGATGGAAGGAATGGAAAATAAAGAAGAGAAACAATCACGATCACAACTAGGGCTGAAAATTGGTTTAGCGGTAGGAAGCGCTTCTGCTGTTGTATTATTTGGGAATCGTCGTACGAGAGAAAAAATAATAAACGGAACAAAACAAACAGCTGCTGCGATCAATGAAGCAAGTAAATTCTTGTCTGAAAATAGAGAAGAAATCATTTCACAGGTTAAAACAGCTTCTAATGAATTATCGGACTTATTAAAATCAGCGAATGAAGACATTCAACAAATTTCCCAAAGGGCTAGCCATTTAAAAGATACTACTTTAAATGTAAAAGAAAGAACCCAAAAAACGGCTGAAGAACTAAAAGAATTAAAAGAGAAGGAATCAGAAGAACAAGTGAAACAAATAGATCAAGCTGACAATGTAGAAAGACTTCCCACCGGCCATAATGTTTCAAAAGAAATGTAAGTAAAAAGAGTTGTCTAAAATGGCAGCTCTTATTTTTAGGATAATCAAATGCCGCCTTTAATACTAAACAAGCGAACTTTTTCTAAATATTAAGTTTATGTTCATTTTTAAAAGGAAATAAGAAAAATGTAGTGTTGTTAAGTTCGTAAAAGGAGGCATTGGTTATGGGATTATTAGAAGAGCTCAAGAATTACTCTCAACAGCAAGATGAAACGGGCATATTGACTATTTATTTAAATACAGATTTTGGTGATGGCAGCCAGCATAGTGGAGAATGGAAAATACGATTAAAAAATGGATTGAAAAAATTAAAAGAGTATGTGGACACAAGCGGCACGGCTGATGAAAAAAAGGCATTTAAAAAGGTAGCGGACCAAGCAGATCAACACATATACGATCGGCAGATGAACTTGCAAAAAAGTTACGTTTTTATAGCTTCTGCTGACGGTAATATTCTCATGGAAAAAATTCTTCAGGTTCCAGTTGAGACTGCTTTTCATTGGGAAAAAAAACCAGAGCTTGGCCAATTAGAAGAATTGCAGTCAAATTATCCGGCTGCTGGAATAGTTATGGTACAAAAAAGCGATGTTCATTTTATAGATACTGCACTTGGAGAGATTCGAGAGGAAAAGCATTTTAGCTGGGAAGTTGAATCAGAGGATTGGAAGCAATATGAAGGAAATTCAGCAACAGAAAGAATTTCTTCTGGTTCCACTCAAGTAGATGAAGTACAGCAGCGCTTTGAGGAAAATCGGCAGCGCTGGTATAAAAACCTTGCTCCGGTTATAGATAAAGAAGTGAAAAATAGAAACCAGCAAGGTGTTTACCTTGTTGGAAATAAAGAATCCATTCGTGATCTTGAAAAGCACCTTGGTGCAAAAGTTATTGATAGCATCCCTAAAAATTTAACTTCAAAGGCTTCTCATGAAGTATTAAACAAAGTATACGGCGAAAAAGTGAGATAAAATTAAAACCGGGCCATGGCCGCCCGGTTTTATTTTATACTTTAAGAAAGTTTAACTTTGTTAAAGGAACAAAGTATAACTAAAACTACGACTTCCGCCATAAGGACTCGGCGGTAAGCCGATTATTTCTAATGATGTTAGTTACATAAGGATATTGCTGATTTTTAAATAAACGATCTAAAGCATAATGCAATGAAAACTACGATGATTCTGTTAATATATATAAAGAATCCTTGAAATTTTCATAGTCCCTTGACGTATCTGATTTATTTTTTTAAAAATAAGGGGAGTTATTATAAACAGAGGAGAGAAAACATACATGGAATTTTGGATGCAAGAAAACAGTTTTACTACAGAAACAGAGTTTGGAGACTTACAAATTTCTGGCAATGCAGACCATGGCTTTAGACCGTATCAATTGCTTGTTTCTTCGGTTGCTGTTTGCAGCGGCGGGGTACTAAGAAAAATTATGGAAAAACGCAGGCAGACTATTAAAGATATTTATATAAAAGCGGACGTTAAAAGAAGTGAGCAAGGAGCAAATGAAGTACAAGAAATTCATTTGCATTTTATCGTTTATGCTGAGAATGTAACAGAAACACAAATGAAGAAAAATTTGGAATGGACACGAAAAAATTGTTCGATGGTGCAGTCTGTTAAGGATAGTATTCATATTACGGAAACGTTTGAATTAAAAAAATGATAGCTGACCTGAAAGGTTGTTAGAGAAACATACCAATAGAAACGATCGAGCTAGAACAGGAGAGAAAAAGATGGGTATCGAAAATAAACAAATGGATTTTACAGAAGGCAGCATCATGAAAAAAATGATTTTTTTTGCTACTCCCATCTTTTTAGGAAACCTTCTTCAAAGTTCCTATCAAATTATTGACAGTTTATGGGTAGGTAACTTGATTGGAGCAGATGCTCTAGGAGCTGTATCTATTTCCGCGACTATTATATTCACTATATTATCATTTATTATTGGTATCAATAGTGCGACATTGACTGTGCTTTCACAAAGAACAGGGGCAAAAGACAATGAAGGGCTGCGTGTTTCATTAAATGCTTTTGTATTTGTATTAGGAACACTATCGATTTTTTTAGGCGCGGCAGGTTATTTTTTATCTCCGTTTATTCTTAAATGGATGGGAACACCAGAAAGTATCATGCCCATGGCTTTAAATTACTTACGTATTAATTTCATTGGGATCATATTTTTGTTTGGCTATAATTTTATTGGAACGGTGCTGCGTGCGGTTGGGGATAGTAAAACACCTTTGCGTTTTATTTTTTTAGCAGTAATTTTAAATACGGTATTAGATCCCGTATTCATATCTGTGCTTAATTATGGAATGGAAGGAGCCGCTTATGCCACAGTCCTTTCCCAAGGCAGCGCATTTCTTTTCGGAATTGTTTATTCTATAAAGAAAAGAGGTCTGCCGTTTACTATTCCATCACCTCCGCCGTGGCCGGAATTTAAGAGAATTTTTAAACTAGGACTTCCATCTGGTTTTTCAATGATGGCCATTTCAGGTGGTGTGCTTGCTATTATGACTGTTGTAACGTCTTTTGGGGAAACAGTCATAGCAGGTTATGGTGCAGCACAACGTATAGACAGTGTTATTATGCTTCCTGCTATAACGCTGGGTTCTGCTATTACGAGTATGGCTGGGCAAAATATAGGGGCTGATAAATGGCACCGAGTTAATGACATAGCAAAGAGTGGTTTGCTTTTAATTGTTAGTGTTTCTTTAACGATCAGCTTGTTTGTATTTCTATCTGCCGGGCTATTGATGGGGATGTTTGTGGAAGATCAAGCAACCATTGATTTTGGTGCGTCTTACCTTAAAATTATAGCCTTCTTTTATCCGTTTTTAGGCATTAATTTTGTATTAAATGGAATTGTTCGGTCTTCAGGGGCCATGTTTCAAGTGCTCGTTCTTAACATTATTTCTTTCTGGGTGCTGCGTTTTCCGCTTGCTTGGGCCTTCTCCTCTATCTTTTCTGAAATCGGCATTGCTATAGGTATTGGATTGAGTTTTGTTGTTAGTAGTGTGATAGCTGCTTCCTATTATCGATTTGGGAAATGGAGAAATATTAATATTTTTCACGAAGAACAAAAAGATAACTAAAAGAGAAGAGGGGGAAGTTATGAGCAGCCCAGTTCATAATAAAAAGCGTCAATTAAAGTATTTGAGGCAGCGAGTGATATTGATACAGGAAATGGTAGAACAGATGGAAGAAACAGACGACGTCAAGTCATCTGATTTAGAACGACTTGATCATATGTTTGATCAAATAAAAGTTAAAATAAAACAATTTAAACAAGATTGGGATTGAGAGGACAGGGTAGGATGGAGATTTATTTAATAAGGCATGGTGAATCAGAAGGCAATCGCGAAGCTAAATTGCAAGGCTGTGAAGATTTTGACTTAACTACGAAAGGAAAAAAACAAGCGGTTAAGCTGGGGAAATATTTTTCAACAGTTAAACTTGACTACCTTTACAGCAGTGATCTGGCTAGAGCATATGAAACAGCAAAAGCTTTAGAAAAGTATCAATCTGTTCAAACCATCGCTTCAAAAGAGTTTCGAGAAATACATTTAGGACCGCTCGAAGGCAAAACAAGAGAACAAATATATGAGGAATACCCTGAAGTGAAAAATAAAAATTTACTTCAGTCAGGACTTGCTGGAACGGAGACAGATGAACAAATAACAGCAAGATGCCGTCATTTTTATAAAACGTTAATGAACATAAAAGAAAATGAAAAAGCTGCTGTCGTTTCTCACGGCGGCTTCCTCACTATTTTCCTAATGTATCTGCTCGCTGGAGAACAATGGAATACACTGCACCGTCCATTTCAGATAAACAATACAGGAGTGACCAAACTAAGCTGGAGAGGCGATAAACTTTCTATTCATTATATAAATCAGTATCATCATTTAGAATCAATCGAGTAAAACTCCGGTATTAAAAAAGACGCTGCAGTTCAGGTGCTGATGCAGCGTCTTTCTCTAAGATTAACCGTTATATTCAATAGGGGCGCCTGGTCCAAGATCAATCCCGAAAGCCATCCAGACAATTAACATAATGGTCCATGTAATCATGAATATAATAGAGTAAGGCAGCATGACAGAGATTAAGGATCCAATCCCCATTTTTTTGTCATATTTTTGAGCAAACGCAATAATGATTGCAAAATAAGTCATTAATGGAGTAATAATGTTGGTAGTAGAATCAGCTACACGATAAGCCATTTGGGTAAGCTCAGGTGAATAACCTTGCAGCATCATTATTGGAACAAAAACTGGTGCCATAATTGCCCACTTAGCAGACGCACTTCCGATAAATAAGTTAATAAAACCTGTTATAATAACAAAGGCGATAATTAAAGGAATCCCGCTTAAATTAATAGTGTCTAAAAATTCAGCTCCGTATACTCCTAACAAAAGCCCCATATTCGTTTCATTGAAATAAGCGACAAATTGACCGGCTGTAAACGCAAGGACGATAAACATTCCCATCGATGCCATTGTTTCTGAAAGCTGATTTGCAACGTCTTTGTCGTTTTTTATGGATCTTGTCACTATTCCATATACTAAGCCAGGTACAAAGAAAATGATGAGTATGACAACAACTAATGAACTCATAAATGGAGATTGGACAATAGCCCCGTCTTCTCCACGTAATGGAGCGCCAGGAGGGACAATTAACAATGCGAGTAAAAAGGCGGTAACAAGAGTGGAAATTCCTGCCCAAAGCATACCTTTTTTCTCTTGAGAAGTAATGTCCTGCAGTTCTTCGGTATTCACTTCTTTATAAGTTCCCAAACGCGGTTCTACGATTTTTTCACTTACCAACGTACCAACAATAGTTAAAAAGAACGTAGATGCTATGATAAAGTAATAGTTCATTGCATTGTTCATACCCTCTGCGTATGCAGCATCAATAGTAGCTGCTGCTTGTATTGTTAATTCCCCGAGCATCGGATCTGTAGCAGAAAGTAATAAATTAGCACTAAAGCCGGCTGACACTCCGGCGAATGCTGCAGCCAGCCCAGCGAGAGGGTGTCTCCCTAAAGCGGCAAAAAGCATGGCACCAAGAGGCGGAAGAACGACATAGCCTGCATCGGAAGCTACGCTTGACATGATACCTGCAAAAACTAATCCTCCTGTAAGAAGAAATTTAGGTACAGATAAAACAAAACTGCGCAAAAGGACACCAATAAGTCCAGTCCGCTCGGCAATCCCGATGCCGATCATTGTTGCAAGAACAACACCGAGCGGTGCGAAATTAATAAAATTCTCAACCATGCTTGTGAACATGTATTCAATGCCATCACTAGAAAGAAGATTGGTGATAGTAATGATCTCTCCTTCTTCTGCCGGATCTTCAATCTGTAATCCAGCGTTAGAAAGAACAGCGGATGCAATAACGACAAATATAGCTAAAATAGCAAATAAAGTAATCGGGTGCGGCAGTTTGTTGCCTACCTTTTCTATAACGTCCAGTGAACGCTGGACAATCCCTTGTTTTTTGGCATCCTCCGCCATAATGTATTTCCCCCTTTTAAATATATAAACAATAATATAGTATTCTAAAATAATATACAAAAACATTACAAATAAAATACAATTCGTTTACATTTTAAGCTTATAAGTTACTATTTAGTAACAATTACTTGTTATGAACATAAACATACCACCCTTCAAAAAATGAAAACGCTTACTTATTATTATTTATATCATTTTTCTTAGATGGATAAAACCCTTTTTATAATGAAAATTATTTTATTCATATAAAGTATTAAAGTGCCTCATATGAACTAAGTGCTCTTTTGAATAAAGAACGAGGAAAAGTAGAACCTATAAAGTAAAAATCGGAGGAATGCCAAATGAAATATATTATTGTTACTTTTTTATTCCTCTTCCTAAGTCTTTCTTCTTCAATTGACACTGCACTTGGTGAAGAAATATATAGATGGAATTTTAAGCCTGCTAAAAATAATGAGCCATCTGATACGGAAGAAATGTATAAAGATTTACTCGACAAATACGGTGGTTTTTTTATAGGGGACCCCAATCACAAAACATTATATTTGACCTTTGACAATGGGTACGAAAATGGCTATACAGCTGATATTTTGGACGTATTGAAAGAAAAGGATGTTCCAGCCGCTTTTTTTGTAACCGGTCATTATTTGAAATCGGCTCCCGATCTGGTTAAAAGAATGAAGGAAGAAGGCCACATTGTTGGCAATCATTCATGGCATCACCCAAGTTTGCCTGAAATAAGCGAAAAGCGGATGAAAAAAGAATTGTCAAAAGTGAAGGAAGAATACGAACAAATTACTGGTGAAAAAGATATGATTTACTTAAGACCTCCGCAAGGAACCTTTAATGAAAGGTCGCTTGCTCAAACTCAAAAAATGGGGTATATCAATGTTTTTTGGTCGTTTGCTTACGTAGATTGGGAAACAAATGGTCAGAAAGGACCAGATCATGCTTATAAAAGTATTATGAGAAGAGTTCACCCGGGAGCAGTAATGCTTTTACACTCTGTTTCAGAAGATAACGCGGAAGCTTTAGAAAAAGTAATTGATGAATGTGAAAAACAAGGATATACCTTTAAAAGTTTGGATGACTTATTGTTTAAAACCCCTTAAACAATTGGAAAAGGACGGAAGTTCATGGGAGCTTCCGTCCTAAGTGTGTAAATATGTATTTATGTACAAAGATCACCTAATTCAGAAGCTACCGTTTCAAGAGTAGAAACATCTGTTACATCAAATACAATCCATTGTTTGCTTTTTACTACTAATACACCAATTTCTTTGTTACGGTTTTTAATTGGAAAAGCTAGTTGACTTTGCATGTTTTCTCCGTCGTCAGCAAAAGCATGAAGGCGGGTTTCTTCATTTTCATGCAAGTATATCCCTGCCCAATTAATATAATCCACTTTTTCACACAATGTATTAACAGTTTTTGAGAAAGTTTCAGAAATGTTGTTAGATTGATAGACTGAAGACAAAATATGGATAGAAGCTAGGTCTGTAGATATAGTCAATGATATCCTCCTTTTTTTGTTGGAATTGCTTCTATTTTACCAAATAATAAAGTCTTCACGGGCTAGTAAGTTTAGGAAATGAAGGAGGACATGGTATAATACAGAAAAAAGATTTTTGAAGCAAGGGGGGAGTCATGTGTGGAAAATAGAAAAGGAACTGACGAATTTGTATAATTACAAACTGCTTCTCAAACGAATGAAAGCAGATCCATTATTAAGCATTAATAAATCATTGCATTCTATTCGAATACCTGTGGAAGATGGAGGTATAAAAGAAGGTGTATTGCTGCAATTTAGTGATACTTCTTCTGGAGTAAAAGCTGAACTATTTGGAGAAAGGGTCAGTAAAGAAGCAGCTTTTTATCAAGTGAATAGAATATTTTTATGGGAACGTCCCTTGTCCAAAATATATGATCATTTTTTAACAACAGATTTAGCTCCCCTTTTCAAGTGTTTTGCAGGCGTCCCGCTTGCTCTTGATTTTGAGTTATATGGCTGTTTAATGAAAACTATTATTCACCAACAGCTGAATATGAAATTTGCTTATACGCTAACTACCCGTTTTGTTCAAACATATGGGGAACAAGTAGATGGTGCTTGGTTTTATCCTGCCCCTGAAAAAATTGCTGGCCTTTCACCATTTGATTTACAACAACTCCAATTTAGTAAAAGAAAAGCAGAATACGTTATCGATACATCAAAGCTAATTGAAAAAAACAGCCTTAATCTAAAGAATTTGACCTACAAAAGAGATGAAGAAATAATTCAAGATTTAACATCGATTCGTGGTATTGGCCCTTGGACAGCTCAATGCTTTTTATTGTTTGGATTAGGAAGAGAGAATCTTTTGCCAGCAGGTGATATTGGAATTCAAAATGGTTTAAAGAAACTTTGGGGAAAAGATCACAAACCTTCTGTAGAAGAGATAAAAGAACGTGGGAAGCAGTGGTCCCCTTATGCAAGTTATGCCGCTTTATATATATGGTTGAGTACAGAATTCCCAGATTATTGTTTATTTTAGTACATATTGGGGGAGTCAAGATGGTCGAACAGTTTTTGAGAAAATTTCAACGTCGGTTTTATTCATTAGAAGAATTTGCTGATTATATTAGTGAACTTCTTGACGGTCCGGTGACTATTGAGGATTCCAATCACAGGCTGCTTGCATATAGTACCCATAAAGAACACACGGATTCCGCCAGGGTTTCTACTATAATTGGAAGACGAGTACCTGAAAAAGTGATAAATACACTTTGGAAAGAAAGGATTATTCCTGCTCTTCACCACCAAAATGAGGCAATGTATATTCGTGAAATAAAAGAAATTGGTTTAGGTAATCGCATGGCCGTTTCAATAAAAAAAAGTAACGAGATATTAGGATATATATGGGTCCTAGAAGTAAACCGCTCTTTTGGGGAGCGGGAGGCATCGTTGCTGCAAGCAGCTGCAGCAAAAGCAGTTACTCAATTACAACAAGTTCATTATCTGAAAAAAGAACAAGAGAAAAACAGTCAAGAATTATTCTGGAGATTACTAACAGGCGAGGTTATGGAAGAGGAAGGTATTCAAAATGATCTTCAAAATTGGTTTTCTAAAATGCCGCAGCATTTTTCTGTTGTTGTGTTTGAAACAAATGAAGAAATGGTTGAGCACGTTCACAAAAATATTGTGTATATAACAAACACATCTCAAAAGATAAAAAAATTATTTTATACAACTGATAGAAATATGTTAATTATGCTTGTGGAACCAGTGCACAATAGAGAAGAAAAAAGTCTTCGTCTGTTTATAAAACAGTGTATACAGTTGTTAAAAGAGAGGATTGGTGTGAACCAGGTACTTGCTGGAAGCGGTGAGTTGTGTTCACATTTTTCAGAAGTGAAAGATAGCTATGAGAAAGCTCTAGATGTCATTACAATAAATAAACAGCTGCTACCAGATAAAGAAAAATTTGTGTTTTATCACGAATTAGGATTTTACAGATATGCGAAGGTTTTATTGGAGCAAAAGAAACGAGAAAGTTATACAGAACCTGTATTAGAATTACTAAAAGAATATGATCATAAAAATAATACGGATTTATGCAAAAGTTTGGCCGTTTATCTTCAGCATGATGCAAATATGAAAGAAGCTTCTAAAAAATTGCATATTCATGTGAATACATTGGCTTATAGAATGAAACGAGTGGAGGAGCTGACCAATATAGATATAGGGAATGCCCATCAAAAATCATCTTTGCTTTTAGAAATTAGTTTAACCGAATTAAGTGATTAAGAGCAGTCATTTGTGAATTTTCACAAACGGCTGCTCTCATTTTTTGGAATATTAACGATGAAGCAGCATATTACCTTCCTCTATAATGTCAGTAAGACAAAAACATAGGGGGACGAACAATGATTATCGGAGTTCCAAAAGAATTAAAAAATAATGAAAACCGTGTAGCATTAACACCGGCAGGCGTAGTATCTCTAATAAAAGCAGGACATGATGTTTTCATAGAGGCAGCAGCAGGAGAGGGGAGCGGTTTTTCGAATGAAGAGTATAAAACAGCAGGTGCGATAATTAAATCAAATCCGGAAGATGTTTGGAAACAAGCGGATATGGTCATGAAAGTTAAAGAACCACTAGAGAAAGAATTTATATATTTCAGAGAAGATCTTATTTTATTTACCTATCTTCATTTAGCAGCAGAACCCAAACTTGTTAAAGCTTTAACGGAATCAGGTATGACGGCAGTTGCTTATGAAACCGTAGAAAAGGATGGAGTTTTGCCATTATTGACTCCAATGAGTGAAGTGGCTGGCAGGATGGCTGCTCAAATTGGCGCCCAGTTTCTTGAAAAACCAAAAG
Organism: Alteribacillus sp. YIM 98480; assembly: GCF_009765375.1. GTDB lineage: Bacteria > Bacillota > Bacilli > Bacillales > Marinococcaceae > Alteribacillus. The sequence continues at coordinate 28,052 of NZ_VTOK01000022.1, read as the reverse complement.
AAGGAAAAGGGATTTTACTTTCTGGTGTTCCGGGAGTTAAGCGTGGAAAAGTTACTATCATTGGGGGAGGAGTTGTTGGAACCAATGCAGCGATCATTGCTTCTGGTTTAGGGGCTGAGGTAACGATTATCGACTTAAATCCACAAAGACTCCGTGAAATAGATAATACGTATAACGGTAAAATACAAACTCTAATGTCTAATCCTATGAATCTCTATGAAGAAGTTAAACAATCAGATCTTGTAATTGGTGCAGTGTTAATACCTGGAGCAAGGGCACCGAAACTCGTAACAGAAGAAATGATTGCTTCTATGTCTGCTGGTTCCGTAGTTGTTGATGTGGCCATTGATCAAGGCGGGATTATAGAAACAGCTGACCGGATTACAACGCATGATAATCCTACGTATATAAAGCATGATGTGGTGCATTATGCAGTGGCTAATATGCCTGGTGCCGTCCCTAGGACTTCTACGATTGCATTAACAAATGTTACAGTGCCTTATGCTCTTGAGATTGCGAACAAAGGAATCGTTCAATCCGCTAAAGAGAACGAAGCTCTTAGAAAAGGGATAAATGTAGCGAATGGTAATATAACATATGAAGCAATAGCAAAAGATTTGGGTTATACTTCACAAACGCCACTAGCCGTTTTATCATGAAACTTAAAGTAACCAGGGGGGCTTTCCTAAGGGATAAGCTCCTTTTTTGCGTTATAAAGAATATGGAATTCATAATTTTGAGTAAGACTAAGACCTCCGTAATTAATTTGACGACAAGTCAAGGTTTCTAATCTTTCATTATAAGTGTTTTATTTTAAAATACTTGAAAAATACTTAAAAAAACTTATAATGGAAGATAGGGGAGAAGAGAGGTATGTTTCATGTATCAAGAAGAACGAATGGCAGCTATCATTGATTATTTAAAACGTCACCAACGCATGAGCATTCAAGATATGTGCCAGGAATTTCACGTCTCACGAGACACTGCGAGGAGAGATGTCGTAAAGCTAAAGGAACAGGGACTTGTTATTAGAACCCATGGCGGTGTAATGCTTCCTCGAGTAAAAGAATCACTAAAAGACTACGCAGAACGCTTAGAACGATCTGCAGAAGAGAAAAATAAAATTGCAAAACATGCCTCGCAGTTAATTGAATCAGAAGAAGTGATCATGCTAGATGCATCTACTACCGTGCAGTTCACAGCTGAAAAGATTCACAGCAGCAGGTTAACTGTTATAACTAATTCAATTGTTAATGCCGAAAGTGTTTCTACTAAGAACGATACAGAAATATATTTACTAGGGGGCCGCTTAAATCCAGAGCACCGTTTTTTATTCGGACCAAATACTCTTAGTAAATTAGACCAGTACTATGCTGATAAAGCGTTTATGGGTGTAGTAGGAATAAGCGAAGATGGTTTTTATTACGCTCATGAAGAAGATGCTGCTGTGAAAAAGAAAATGTCTGAAAGGGCGGACAAAGTATATGTACTAGCCGATCATTCTAAATTTCATAAAAAGCATTTTTATAAAGGAATGGATTTGAGCTTAGCTGATGTTATTATTACAGATCGTCTTCCATCAGACGACTTCATTACTTTATTCAATGATAACGGCATTGATATGATCATTGCCGAATCATAAAAAGCGTATATCGGCGTTATCTTCTTTAAGAAGAGCGTAACGATAGAATAAAAAAGGTCTGCACCCAAGTTTTTTGGGTACAGGCCTTTTTTCTTTGTACACTACTTAGAAATATTATAGGTTAGCAGTTTCAGGACTACGTACAGGAACTGAGTTTTTCTACCCAGAATCGATGAAGCCCCGCGTTAGCCTTGCCGTTCTAAAGACTGCAGCAATATGATAAAGTAGCTGACTTGGAATAAAAAACCCTTCATTTGGATTTTATCCTTTGAAGCAGGAGGGTAAAACGCATGGCTTACTATGTATATAAAGGGAAAGTGAACCATCCGGCTTATGAACTTCCATTTATAATATATTTTGATCCATATGAAGAGTCCGTTTGTATAACAACTTCATATATGAGTGCACAAAAACCATCCATTTGCAACTATCAATACCCTGCCAGGTCGTTAAATGATGTCCGCACACTCATAAATAAGATGGGAGCTAATGGTGATAATGTAATATTTAAATATTATTATTTACACTAATGAATGTTAATTGTTCCTAATAATTAAATAAACAATTAAACCAATTACTGGAAAAAAGAGAGTGCCTATCAAAACAATTAATGCAAATTCTTTACTGTTGCCTTTTCGGATAGAATCACGGTAGGCCCAAACACTTGTAAAAATATTTAATAAAAAAAGACCTAAAATAAACATGAGAATGAATCCAAAGAAACCCAATACTTCCAATTATTAACACCCTTTCCTTTCAAAATTGCTCTATACCATAATCATACGGAAGTGCTAAAAAAATGTTTCATTTCTTCTTTAAAAGGTAAGAAAAAGGTAAGAAATTATAAATATTTGGCGTTTTACATGTCTAGCTCCAGCGCCTACTCACTCGTGAGCAAGGCGCTTGCGCTTTTCTTATTTAATATAAAAAAGCAAATAAAAAACCTCCAGCTGTTATAAGCAGCTGAAGGAATGTTTTTAGTCAACGTCTGCAGGATAAACACCGTTTTCGTCGTGTACTTCACGACCACTGACCGGTGGGTTAAATACACACACCATACGCATATCTGTTTTTGCGCGGAGCATATGTTCATCATGCTCATCAAGTGCATAAAGTGTATCAGCTTTAATTGGATGTACTTTATTGTCGCTAAGTGTTTCTACTTCTCCTTCACCTTCAATGCAATATACAGATTCAAGATGGTTTTGATACCAAATATGTGTTTCTGTGCCGGCTCTTATGATTGTGTCATGGACCGAATACCCCATGTTGTCCTTTTTTAAAATTAAACGTCTGCTGACCCAGTTGCCGTCATCCACTTCTTGTTCAGTCCCTAAAACATCTTCTAGTTTAACTACTTTCATGTTGTTTCCTCCTAATTTTTTTGAATAGAGTTTGTCATAAAAGAAAAGCCTGATCAAAAGGTTGTTCTAATAGACCAGGCCTTTCTTATGATTAACAAAATTGTATGGTTTCATTATGATGTAACGAGATCTTTTTCTTCTGCAACGACATCTTCAATAGCTTTTTGAAGAATAGCAAGTCCTTTTTCTAATCCTTCATCATCAATGGTAATTGGAGGGAAAAGCTTGAATACTTCATCGTCTGGACCAGCTGTTTCCATAATTAATCCGTGTTCAAAACATTTACCTGCAACTTTATCTGCCAGACCGTCCACTTCACTGGCAATTCCTTGCATAAATCCTCTGCCGCGGTGAGTCCCTTTTAATTGAGGATATTTTTCAATCATGTCATTTAGGAATTGTTGAATTCGTTGTGATTTCTTTTGCACACTCTTTTCTAATTGGTCATCCTTCCAATAGTTAAGTGCTTCTGTTGCTGTTACAAACGCCATATTGTTCCCACGGAATGTTCCATTATGTTCACCTGGGGCAAATTTATCGTAATCCGGGTGAATAAGAGTAAGAGCAAGCGGAGAACCATAACCGCCAATTGATTTAGAAAGACAAACGATATCCGGTTTTATACCTGCAGGTTCGAAACTGAAAAAGGTTCCTGTACGGCCCACACCAGCTTGCACATCATCAATAATTAGCAGGATGTCGCGCTCACGGCAAATTTTTTCAACAGCTTGAAGCCATTCCATACGAGCTGCATTTAGACCGCCTTCACCTTGAACAGTTTCCAGAATAATAGCTGCTGGAGTATCAACACCGCTGCCATTATCATCTAATAAACGTTCCATATATTCAATTTCCTGATTTGTATTTTGAATATAATTGTCAAATGGCATGGTTACAGCATTTTGAAGCGGAATGCCGGCACCCTTTCGTTTGAAAGCGTTTCCTGTTACAGATAGAGCACCGATTGTCATTCCGTGAAATCCATTTGTAAAACTAATAACATTTGTGCGTCCTGTTACTTTACGAGCAAGTTTCAAAGCACTTTCTACTGTATTTGTACCGGTAGGCCCAGGAAACATCACTTTATAATTTAGATCACGGGGTTTTAAAATAACTTCGTGAAACTTTTCAAGAAATTCACCTTTTGCTTTAGATGCCATATCAAGAGAATGAGTAATACCATCTTCCTGAATATATTCAATTAATTTCTTTTTCATGTTGTCATCGTTATGACCGTAATTCAAGGCACCTGCTCCAGAAAAGAAATCAATGTATTCTTTTTTATCTAAATCCCATAATTTGTAGCCTTTTGCTTCATGAAATACAGTTGGAAATCCACGCACATAGCTGCGGACCTCAGATTCATGCTCGTTGAAAATGCTCAAGTCATTTTGATTCATGCTATTTGTAGATCCTCCTTAGTGGTCTATCAGCGATTATTGTAATTTTTTAGGGTTCAAAGTTATTTATCAAATGGACCGATACGGAATGTTAATTCAGCTTCATGTCCTTCTCCTGGAAAAAGTTCTTCTGCGAAACATTCGGAAACCTCACAATTAGTGTTATGGGTACGGGCCAGTTTTTTAAACAGAGCCTGTGACGCCTCATTGGAAGGTGTGACAGTAGCTTCCAAATATTTCACATCATCGCAACCTGTACGTTCTACGAGTTCATTTAATAGCCGGGATGCCAGTCCTTTTCCACGCTGGGAAGTGTCTACACCGACTTGCCACACAAAAACTGTGTCTTGTTTTTCCGGAGGGATGAATGCTGTGACAAAGCCGACTAATTCACCTTTTTCTTTTGCCACTACGCAAGTTTCTGCAAAAAACTCACACATCATAATGTATTTGTAGGAAGAATTCAAATCTAATGTTGAATTTTTTACAAGTTCCCACATGTCAGCTCCGTCTTCAACTGTTGGCTTTTCAAATGTTAGTGAATCAACAGTGCTTACAGTACCAGTCATCTTCGTTTCCATCCTATTATCACCTTCGTTTTGATTAATAAGGACCTTAATAACCTATTCCTCCTGACTATGAAACTTAAACACTCTATACTTCTCCTTTGTGGAGAAGCAATGTGTTTCTCAATTGTTCATGAATTAATAATAGGATGGACAGAATAAAAGTTCAAATGCTCTTGATAAGGATTAATAGTGCTTAGTTAGGTTTAATGGTGATGGCTGCCAGTAATACTTGCCGCGCTTACATAATGCTAGCGTATAGTTGGTTATACACCGTTTTTGTCGAAGTTATTGATTTTTGGTTATGGTAAAAGATTGACAAAAGCACTGATGTATCAGCTTTCATTGGGGTTTCAGATTTTTTAAGAAAAAATCTGAAATTTTTGGATGAACAGTTTTATCAATGCATTACATATTTTTTGTTTTTAAAGGGTAAGAAATTATAAATAGTTGGCGTTTTTGATGTCTTCCGCACCTACTAGATCGAGATTCCTTCGGTTCGTCAATGGAAAGCAAAGATCAGCTTTCCATATGCCGACTCTCCAGGACTTGTCGTTCGTGAGCAAGGCGCTTGCGCTTTTCTTATTTTCTACTTTTAGGAAAGTTTGTATTGGCTGGCTCAAGATACAAGAAAAAGAACTGTACTTTTCAACGCATGGACGTAGTGATGCCGCCCTTGTTACAGTACGTGGCGCTTTTATATCATGAGATGAATAGATATTTGGGAGATAGAATAAGGGCACTGTTTCATCTGTTATCGCATTATAATAGTAAAATTTTTGCCGGCAGCTTCTTTTAATTTATGGCAAGCCGAGCTTTTCTAAAGTAAAAAGGATTTAGGAAAGATTTATTGAAGCTAACAAGGGTTTCAAAAAATGATGATTAGGTAATGAGGGGAGTATGCCTGCAATAAGTCAAAAGGAGGAGAAATAATGGAAAGATCCCAAACAAAAAAATTAATCGAAGAAGTGGTTGCCGAATTAAAAGATCAGGATTTTTTAAAAATGGATATAACGGACAAAAAGGAACGTGAAACGGTTTTGAATTCCGCTGGAGAAATTTTAAAAACAACAGATAAAATAATAAAAAGCTACATACGGGTTTCTAGAGAAGGAGGAATGATTGAACGTATTCCTGCTTATCGAGTTCAGCATAATAATATTAGTGGTTTTTATAAAGGCGGTATACGCTTTAGCGAAGAAGTTAGTGAGTCAGAAGTTGAAAACTTAGCTATTTTAATGACATTAAAAAATGCTTTGCATGGTCTTCCCTTTGGGGGAGCAAAAGGTGGAGTACATGTAAACCCTCGAAACTATACGGAAAGAGAGCTTAATTTAATAAGTAAAAAATATGTTCAGCGTTTTGCATTAAATTTAGGACCCACTCAAGATATCCCTGCTCCCGACTTAGGAACGAATGATAAGATCATTGATTGGATGGTTGGTGAATATAAGACAATCAATCCAGGCCAAGCTTATACCGGATCATTCACAGGAAAAAGTGTAGAAAATAACGGTGCAACAGGACGGAGAGAATCTACTGGTATCGGGACGTTTTTAAGTTATATTTATTTGTTAAATGCTTGGTTTTTGGATAAAAAAGAAAATACAAGCATGGAATATAAAGAAAGAAGCAAACAATGGAATACACTTGAAAAACTTTATAATAAATTCAAAGAAGCAGATCCAATAGAAGTGGCTGTCCAAGGTTTTGGTAACGTAGGAAGCATAGCTGCACTTGAAGCGTATAACTGTTCAGAAGTCAAACATCGAGTTACCGCTGTATCAGACCAATTTGTGACTTTAATTAATAAAGAAGGTTTAAATATTGAAAAATTAGTTGTATATACCGACAAACATAAAAGACTGCCACAAACATCTCAGCAATTAAAAGAAGCAAATCTGGAAGCAGAAATTAATAAACCGCAAGACATATTAACACTTCACACAGATGTATTAATATTTGCAGCTATTGAAGATCAAGTGACAAAAGAAAACATGAAAGATATAAAGGCTGATGTTCTTGTAGAAGGTGCAAATGCTCCTGTTTCGGTTGAAGCAGATTTATTTTTGCAAGAAAAAGGCAAAATCATTGTGCCTGATATTCTGGCTAATGCTGGCGGGGTGCATGTATCCTATTTAGAGTGGAAACAAAGCCGAGTAACCGAAAGCTATTCGAAAGATGAAATATTACAGGAAATGAGCAGTCAAATGAAGGAAACTTTTAAAAAAGTTTATGATGAATACTTTACAACTAGAGAACATACGATGAGATTTACTTGTTATTCGATTGCATTAAGACGATTAATCACCTTGTTACATCGGCATGGAAAGTTGTTTTAACAGAAGCCATCTAATATTAGCATGTTAACACCTGTTTTATACGAAAAAAGAAGCCGCTCTCAATTTATTTGGGCGGCTTTTATCATCAAATGTTTATCTTGTCGGACTGCATTACGTATCTAAATAGATCTTTATGTTAGCAAATCTTCAAGAGCATCTTCTAAATACGGAAATGAAAAAGAATATCCCCAAGTTAATGGTTGTTCAGGAATCACTTTTTGTCCTTCCAGTATGAGGATGCTCATCTCACCGAGCAAACTTTTTACAGCAAAGGATGGAGCGGGGAGCCAATGAGGTCTATTCATCCTTTTTGCTAATTTTTGACCAAAATGTTTCATCTGTTCTGGGTGTGGAGATGTAACGTTTATTGGTCCGCTTGCTTTGTTATGTTCTATAGCGAAGACAATCATTTCGACCACATCTTTTAAATGGACCCACGAATACCATTGATTTCCTGAACCAACTGGTCCGCCGGTAAAAAATGAGTATGGAAGCATCATTTTTGGAAGTGCTCCTGCTTTATCGTCTAGTATAAGTCCAAACCTTGCGTAAACCGTTCTTATCCCAAATTCCTCTGCTTTTGAAGCCTCGTACTCCCATTTTTCACAAACATCCTGCAGAAAATTAAGGCCTTCTGGACCGCTTTCTTCTGTAAATACTTCTGTTTTAGAAATACCATAGTATCCGACAGCCGAGGCATTAATTAGAACGTTTGGCTTTATTTTTAGTGCTTGTATGATGCGTATAACTTCTCGAGTTGCATCTATGCGGCTGTCACGAATTAGTTTTTTCTGGGCTTTTGTCCAGCGGCTGCTTATAGGTGCTCCAGCTAAATTAACAATGGCGTCTAAAGGAGGTAGATGATTTTCAGGAGCGCTTTTTTCATGAAGCCATTCAACAAACGTAATATTTTCTTTGTTTTGTTTGTTCTTACTGTTTCTTGTTAAGATGTAAACATGATGACCATTTTTCGTAAGATATCCAGTTAAAGCGGAACCGACCATTCCAGTACCGCCTGTCACAGCAATATTCAATACGCTTCGCTCCTTTTTTGCACTGTTAAAAAGTATAGTTTTTATTGGTAAGCGGTACAAGTGAATTATGGCATTCAACGACAGGATGTACTAATGCAGCTGAAGTTTCCTTAGACCTGTCACCGAATCCCGTGGGGCGATGGTACTTAGTAGCAACTCCTTTGTTTGTAGGCGGTTTCCTTTTGTTTGGCGAAAAGCAGAGTTTTTCTTATTTTCTATGCTACCTTTACCCGATATAAATAAAGTATAATCTCATATATTCCAGCTGAGTAATAAAGGGGAAACCAATGAAAATATCGAAGATAACTACTCAAAAAAATAGAAAAGATCGTTTTAATATTTTTACCGATGAAAATGGTTATGAAGAATACGCGTTTAGTGTTGATGAAAATGTACTTGTGAAGTTTCAATTGAAAAAGGGAAGTACTATAACGAAAGCTGAAAAAGTTGAGATTTTGCAAGCAGATCAGCAAAGAAAAGCCTTTAACGATGCGATTTATTATCTCACTCATTCAATGAGAACAGAATACCAAATAAAACAGTACCTTATAAAAAAAGAATATAACGAAGGTGTCATAGAAGAGGCAATTAGAAAAATGAAAGAGTATCAATATATTGATGACAAAGAATTTGCCATGGCTTTTGTCCGGACAAAAATAAAAACAACTGATAAAGGTCCAGCCATAATAAAGGAAGAACTTTTTCAAAAAGGCATTTCTTCTGAAACAGCCGAGAAAGCGCTTCTTCAATTTACTTTAAAAGCTCAACTTGAAGCTGCTCAAACATTTCTTCAAAAGAAAGGGAAACAAAAACAAAATGAATCGGCTTCAAGTATGAAAAAACGTCTTCTTGATCGTTTACTTCAAAAAGGGTTTTCCTTAGAAATAGCGTTGCAAGCATGGGAAAACGAACACTTAGAAGTTTCTCAAGAAGAGGAGCTTAAAGCTTTACGGCTGCAAGGAGAAAAAGCAAAGAAAAAGTTTAAAAACAAGTATTCCGGCAAAAATTTGGAGATGAAAATCAAGGAATTTTTGTACCGTAAAGGTTTTCCGATACCTTTAATTGATAACTACTTACAAGGAACAGAATTATTGGAGGATGAAGATGATGGAAAAAAGATATAGTCAAATGAACGAAAAAGAATTAAGAGATGAAATAGCACATTTAAACGAAAAAGCAAAAAAAGCAGAGCAAATGGGGATGGTAAATGAATTTGCTGTCTTGGAGAGAAAACGAGTGATGGCAGAAGCTTATTTAATAGACCCGGACGATTTTATGACCGGGCAGCGTTATGCAATAAAGCAGGAGGGCGGCACTTTTTTCATCAAGTATTTTAATGGAGTATTTGCCTGGGGATTTCGGAATGGATCTGAAGAGCTTGAAGCATTACCTATTTCTTTATTAGAAGATTAAACAAGGGGGGGGGGAACTAAAGTGGAAGACGTGTTTCAACGGCTAACAAAAAAGTTATTAGATAACAATTCAAATTTATCAGCGGGACAAGCCAGAACATGGATTGAACATCTTTGGGAAGATTTTGAAGTGACAAGAGCAAGATCTGGCAGAGAGTACAAGGGAAGTAATGTAACAGAAACAATTGTTACCAAATGGATTGAACAATACGGAGCTCATCTGCACAAGTATGAAGCGACAAATATGAAATTTGACAAACTAAATAAAGAAGATCATTTCAAGCATTAAAAAAGGGAAAATACTATTTTACTTAAATAGCTTTTCCCCCTGCTTTAATTTCTTTTCTAACGTTTCATCACTGTAAATCCAGCCCGTATAGGAGGTATATATACTTAAATCCTTATTCAGCCTAACAACAGCAACAAAAGGATAATAGCCTTTACTTCGATAACGCAGGTCAATAAATTTGACTTCCCAGCCATTATCTATTTGGGATACTATCCAACGGTAAGTAGGTGAAAAGGATAGGAAAGCCTCCAGGTTCCGATCGTTTCGAGCTGCGTTAATAATCCTATCGTTAGGAATGGGTTCAAATGGATAACTTTCAAAGTATTGAAGTTTTCCGTTTCGAGATTCCGTTACATGGAGCCGTTCTTTTGTTCGAATGACCAAGTGCCATTTATTCCAGTTAAAAGTTGGGGAAATAAAAAAATGAGTAGCCCCTGGATGGAACTGAGCTGCACGTTTAAGCACTTTATTACGTGCCTTAAATCTCCACACATAATAAAGAAACAGGCAAAAGTAGAGCAATAGAAACGTCATTCCTGGCGGCGCCCCGTAACGCCAAAGGATAAAACCAAAAATATGGACAAGAAAGATTAACGGATCGAAAATATTAATAACGCCTAATGCAATCCAGCGTCTGGTAAACGGTGATAATGCCTGAGTTCCATAGGCATTAAAAATATCGACAAATACATGTAGAAAAACGGCAATAAAAGTCCATATCCACAAATGAAATAAGGAGATTTCAGGAGATACGGCATAAACACTTCCGGAAACAATTAGCGGCCACAGGAGGACGGCTGGAACCGAATGAGTGGGACCGCGATGATATTTAATGTAAACTGCGTTGTTTCTTAGTTTAAGTATCGTGTCAAAGTCGGGGGCTTGCGATCCGATAATGGTTGCAGCCATTACCGTCTGCAAGGCTGCAGGATTTTCAGCAACTATGGGGTCGAGAACAGCTAGACCTCCAAGTCCAATACCCATCACTGCATGTGTTGCGGTATCCATTGCCATAGTCCTCCTTTCTCTTATGTAGAAACCGTTCTTTAGGATGACCTTATTTTAGTTATACCCTATTATAAAGGTTGTAAAAAGGGGTTGAGATGAATGGATGAAAAACTTCATATTTTTATGGAATATAAAATAATACCGGAACAAGAACAGAATTACACTAGAATCATGAAAGAGATAGCTCAAGTACTTCCAAATTATGAAGTTGAAAAATTCCAGTGGTTTTCCGCTGCTGACCAACAATGTTTATTTGTCGAAATATTTGAAGTGCCGACACTGTCTCACTATCATACCTTAAGAAAGTGGCGCTGTTCAAAGTCTCATCATATATTTGGAAAATTAGATGATTGTATAGAAGGCGGAGTCCAGAAAATACATTGCTGGGCCTTTCAAGCGAAAACAGACGAGCTTAAATTACGTTAATGGAGGGACATCATGGAACAGCATCTTCAGAAAATAGATATAAATGAATTTCAACACAACTTAATAGACTGGTATAACCACCACAAGCGAGAGCTTCCGTGGAGAAAAAATCAGGATCCCTATCGTGTTTGGGTCTCAGAGATTATGTTACAGCAGACAAAAGTAGATACAGTCATTCCGTATTTTAATCGGTTTATGGAATGGTTCCCTACACCAGAAGCGTTAGCAGAGGCCAAAGAAGAGAAGGTGATGAAAGCTTGGGAAGGGTTAGGATATTATTCTAGAGTGCGTAATTTGCAAACAGCCGTAAAAGAAGTAGTCCAAGAATACGGAGGTGATGTTCCATCTTCTAAAAAAGAATTTTCGTCTTTAAAAGGTGTAGGTCCTTATACGGCTGGAGCTGTCTTAAGTATTGCTTATGAAAAGCCAGAGCCAGCAGTAGACGGGAACGTCATGAGAGTTTTTTCGAGAATTCTTCTTATAAAAGAAGACATCGGCAAAGCAAAAACAAGAAGGGTGTTTGAATCCTTTATTCCTGAATTCCTAAAAGGTGTTAAACCATCAGAATTTAACCAAGCACTCATGGAGCTAGGAGCTTTAGTTTGCACACCCAAGTCACCTGGATGTTTACTATGTCCAGTACAAAAGCACTGTGCTGCACGGGCAGAAGGAATGCAAGATGAACTGCCTGTCAAAGAAAAAAAGAAAGCACCAGCAGCAAAAGAAATGGCAGCGGTTGTATTGAAAAATAAAAAAGGCCAGACCTTATTTCATCAACGTGGAGAAAAAGGTTTATTAGCTCGATTATGGGAATATCCAAATGTAGAGATCCCTGCTGGTGTTTCTCCAGAGGAAACAGTACAGACATATTTAAAAGATAGCTTTAGTATAGAAGCTGACATAGGACCGAAAGTACAAAAAGTTCAGCATGTATTTTCACACTTGGTTTGGAACATTACTGTATATGAAGCTGAAGTTCTAGAATTTCCTGAGAACATACAAGATTGTAAGTGGCTTGATCCATTAGAGACAGAAGGGCTTGCCTTTCCGGTTTCTCATCAAAAAATATTAAAAGCACAAAAAGAAAGAGGGAATCAATAATGGAGCTAGGTTTAAAAAATAAGAAAGTTCTAGTTACTGGCGGATCAAAAGGCATTGGTAAAGGTATTGCTGCTTCTTTTATTCAAGAAGGAGCAGCAGTAGGTATTGTGGCCCGTTCGGAAGAAGGGTTAAAGGAGGCAAAGGATAATTTAAAGGATGTTTATACAATAAAAGCTGATTTACTGTATGAAGAGGAGAGAAAAAGAGCGTTTAAAGAATTTGTAGATAAATTTTCAGCGGTAGACATTCTTGTTAACAATGTAGGGGGAAGCAGCGGGGGAAAAGTAGAAGATACAACTATGGCAGATTTTGAAAAAGCAATGAATTTAAACTACTTTTCTGCTGTACATTTTAGCAAGATGGCTTTTTCCGTTATGAAAAAAAACCAGGCAGGAAGCATCATTAATATTACTTCTATCTTTGGAAGAGAATCAGGTGGAAAGCCTACATACAACAATTCTAAAGCTGCATTAATTAGTTTTACGAAAGCGTTTGCTGACGAAGCTGTCAAAGAAGGTATAAGAGTAAACTCTGTAGCACCAGGTGCCATTTTGCATCCTAGTGGCAATTGGCAGAAACGTTTCGAGGATGACCCAAAAAAGATTAATGAATTTGTTCAACGAGAAATTCCAGCTGGACGGTTTGGGACAGTAGAAGAAGTGGCTAATGTCGTAACATTTCTTGCATCAGCCAAAGCTTCATGGGTAACCGGTGCAAGTGTAAATGTAGACGGCGGTCAATCTAAGATGAATATGTAGTAGAGTTATCATTTTTTCATATACGTGTGTGTATGCCCCTATGTACTGCCCATACTGAATAATGGTCAAACCAGTATTATTGCTAAACGCTGGCTGTTCTTATGCAATGTTTCAATGATTGAGAAGCAAAAGAATATTTCCTTATTTGGCAGCACCGCAGATTATATAAAAGCATAAGGGTAACAAAAGACAATTTATTGGTTATTGTTTTCTCATATTCTTTTTTTGTTCATGGTTTTGCAGATGGAGTTCCTTGATTTGTTTTTTTGTTTCTGGCGTGCCAAGTTCGTATAACATATCAAAAATTTTATCCATGCCACGCTGGTATTCATGTTGATCCGTTTCTGTCATGGATTCATCAAAATGCCGAAATGAAAAAAGATTTCGAATTTCCATATCATGGTCTTGTGTTTCATTTAAGAGATTATCTAATTGCTCTAACTCTTCTGGAGTAGCTTCAATTTCGTATTGGATAAGGGTGCTGTCTGGAATTTTTACTTTGCTCACATCATCCATGCTGATAGGGTTTAAATTTACGTAATACTTTTGTTTATTCATTGGGATTGCCTCCTTATCAGTTATTTAATATTTTGCGTTTCCTTACATTTTTTATACATTATAAAAGGAGGCGTCCCATAGTCAGTTTTTGGCAAGAGCACTGGAATATACTTGTTTTCACTTTCTAGGCACACGTGCGACGGTTTCGTCTCCTTGTGAGCAAATCCTTTACTTCAGGGTCTTTATATTGCCCTAATTCCTTTAGAATTCTCGCATATTCCAGTTGCTAGTGAAAAACCCTTAAAACTAATCTTTTGAATGTACTGTTAAAAAGCAAAAGGGCTTGGTGTCCAGCCAATTTTTTTAATGTTTTACAAGGAATCAATTCCTAGTTCTTCAAATAATTCTCTAGTTGCTGGCGTTCCAAGCTCATAGATCTTTTGATAAAGTTCTTTCATTTCTGTTTGCATTTCATTTTTTGCATGATCTGCTTTGGATTCATCATGCACACGAGCTAATATTTGACCCCCGCTTAAATCTTCTTTTTGTACAGCATTCATTTTTTTCTCTAATGTTTGTTTTTCTTTTGGTGTAGCCTTTATCTCATATTGAATTGTATTTTCACTCGTTTTGACATCAGAAATCCCCATAATAGAGGGTTCTAATTGTACATAATAGGTATTGCGCTCCATTGAAATCTCTCCTTTTTCTTTTTAGAGACGCTATACCCTCTATAGGAATAAATTACACTGAATAAAAATTAACCAATTTGTAAAACAATGTTTCCATTAAATGTATTAGCTTCAAGCGCTTTATGAGCCTTTTCAGCTTCTTCTAATTTGAAAGATTTCGCAAGGTGAGGCCTAAGACTTCCACTTGCCAGAGAATCATTTATTTCGGCAGCTGCATGTTGCAGGACATCAACCGGGGCAGTGAATAATAATACACCTAATAACGACGCGTGTTTTTGATTTAGTAAACGCCAAGGAAGCTCAGGTGCATTATTCTTGGGAGAGCCTATTGCTACAATCCTTCCACCGGTTTTCAACAAGTTAAAATCACTTTCCATGTTTTCACTTAAAGACATATCTAAAATGACATCGATACCTTCATTGTGTGTTGCATCCACTACTTTTTCTTCAAGACTTTCGTTTTTGTAATTAATAACGTGGTGAGCTCCTGCTTTCTTCGCTATATTTTCTTTTACCTTCGAGCTGGCTGTAGCGATTACTGTTGCGCCAGTTTCAACAGCTAATTGTACTGCTGCGTTTCCAACTGCACCTGAAGCACCATAAATTAATACATTTTCTCTTGGTTTTAATTGAGCTCTATTATATAAAGATAAATGTGCGGTAAGTACTGGAATTCCTAAAGTGGCTCCTTCTTCAAAGCTTATATTGTCAGGTAATCGATAGACATAATCAACAGAAGCTGTTACAAATTCAGCCGCTGTACCTTTTATGTTTGTCGCCCAAACTCTGTCTCCTATTTGCAAGGACTCAACATTAGCCCCAACTTCTACTACAACTCCCGCTAAATCAAAATGGGGAATATGAGGAAAGGACGGAACTTCCCTTATTCCTTTCCGAAAATAAGTATCAACAGGGTTAATTCCACTAGCTTTTACTTTTACTAATATTTCATCAGGTTTTGGTAAAGGATTTTCAACAGATGCAGTTTCTAACACTTCTGGACCTCCGTATTGATTAAAAACAACAGCTTTCATTGTTTCAGCCTCCTTAGCGAATATATGATCTTAGTACTTATTTATAAGGGCAGCCAATCTTTCGCCTGCTTTTTTTAGTAAATCTTCTTCTTGTACAAGAGCGATACGAACATACCCTTCACCGCCAGCTCCAAAAGCATTTCCAGGGGTTACAACTACACCGTATTCTAAAGCTTCCAATGAAAAAGACAAAGATGTATACGGAGCAGGGACTTTTGCCCAGATAAACATCCCTCCATCAGGAATGCGTACTTTCCAGCCTTTTTCATGCAATACGCTGATAAAGACATCACGCCTTTTTTTATACACACTGCGGTGATGTTTTAAATAAGCAAGTTCATTGGTTAAAGCATAGGCAGCTGCTTTTTGAACAGGCTGAAAAACACCGTAATCTATATTAGATTTAATATCAGCCAGAGGTTTTAAATAAGACGGAAAGCCTATTAAGTAACCAATTCGTGTCCCGGCCATGTTGAAACTTTTAGATAAAGAATTAAATTCAACTGCTATTTTTTTTGCCTCAGGAATATGAAATATACTTAAAGGGTTTTGATTGGAAAAAACGAGTTCTGCATACGCAAAATCGTGGACAATTAAAATGTTATGTTCTAATCCGAAAGATACCGCTTGTTTAAAATAGTTTAAATCGGCCATGGCTGCAGTCGGGTTACCAGGATAATTTAGAATCATCATTTTTGCTTTTTTTATTATCTCTATAGGAATATGTTCAAAGTCGGGCATGAAATGATTTTCTTCATGCACGGGAACAGTATACAATTGGGCATCTGCCAGGGAAGCGCAAGCAGAATAAATAGGATAACCTGGGTCAGGAGTTATAATGTAATCATCAGGGTCTAAATAAGCCAGTGCTAAATGGGCAAGCCCATCTTGAGACCCCATAAGCTGCAATACTTCTTCTGGATTTAAAGCAATATCAAATTGCTGATTATAGTAGTAAACAACGGCTTCCTGAAATTCCTTTGTTCCCTTAAGAGAATACCCGTACTGATCTTCTTTTCTTACTTCTTTGGAAAGAATAGACCTTACAGATTCCGGTGGTGGAAGATCTGGACTCCCAATACTTAAATCGATCATATTTTCGCCGGCTTGTATTTTTTTATTTTTTTTCTCTGCCAACTCTGTGAAAACACTTGAAGAAAGCGCGTTCATTCGTTGTGCTGGTTGTATCATGAATAGACCATCCTTTCTACACTTATTATAAAGGATAAAAGGTGTTTTATGGGTACATGAGATAATAATTATTAACATGAAATAACCGATCTAACTCTTATTGCCATAATGAACAAGGCAGCTGCGCGGAATGCTGTCAAACAAAAAACTGTCCCTCCAAGTTTTGGGACAGTTCTGCATAGGATTATTTATTCGGGATGAATGGTTGAACCACGTTCCCAGCTTGCTTCATTAAGATAAAAAGAATGTCTGTTTTTTATTTCTTCCATTATTTCTCGATAAATCATGCCGCCTTCAGAGTTTAGATATGGCAGTATTTGCTGAAAGCTTTCATGAAAATGAGCAAGTTCTTTATCAGTCCAGTTCTTTTTGGAAGTCATTACTAATTCAGAGAAATCACGCCCAACATACATGCAGCCTCACCTCTTTTTAACATTATTTTATCTGTGAGGAGGAAACCTTATACGTTATAATATTTGAAGATTGTCTAAAGGTATAGGAGGAAAAGAATGGAGAATAAAGTAGCACTTGTCACTGGCAGCAGCAGAGGAATAGGAAAACAAATCGCTTTAAAGTTAGCTGAAAAAGGATATAATATCGTCATTAACTATGCTCGAAGTAAAACAAAAGCAATGGAAACTGCTGATGAAGTTGAATCATTAGGAGTAAAAGCAGCCATCGTGAAAGCGAATGTAGGAAAAACGGAAAAAATCAAAGAATTGTTTTCGACAGTGAATGAAACATTTGGTCGTTTGGATGTGTTTGTAAATAATGCAGCTTCTGGAGTTCTAAGACCAGCTATGGAATTAGAAGAAAATCATTGGGATTGGACGATGAATATTAATAGTAAAGCATTATTGTTCTGTGCTCAGGAAGCGGCTAAATTAATGGAAAAAAATAATGGCGGTAAAATTGTAAGTTTGAGTTCCTTAGGTTCTCAGCGCTATTTAAAAAATTATACAGCCGTTGGGGTTTCAAAAGCAGCTGTTGAAGCACTGACACGATATTTGGCTGTAGAACTTTCTGAGAAAGGTATTGTGGTTAATGCTGTATCTGGCGGAGCTGTTGATACTGAAGCATTAACGCATTTTCCTAACCGCGAAGAGTTATTAGAAGAAGCAAAGAAAAAGACACCTGCCGGCCGAATGGTAGACATGACGGATTTAGTAAACGGGGTTATGTTTTTGATTTCAGATGAAGCATCGATGATTCGGGGGCAGACGATCGTTATTGATGGAGGCATTTCTCTTTTAACCTAAAAAATTTTTCATTTCTTTATGGATAAATTCTGTCTTTCAGGGGCAAGTTAATCCATGTGGAGGTGAATAAGATGGATAGAAATCAAAACCAACAACAAAACGCTTCACAAACTAACGCACAAAAAGTTCGCCAGCAAAACGCAGCAGCTGCTAGAAATCAAAGCCAGCAGACTGAATTTGCAAGCGAAACTGATGCACAGCAAGTAAGACAACAAAATCAACAGTCTCAACAAAAGAAACAACAGAATCAGCAACAGCCGAACCAACGTCAGCAATAACTAGGACAAAAAAGGGCTCTTTGGAAGGGTTGCTTCCGAGGAGCCCTTTTTTTTAAAAGGTAAATATTTGGGGTTTTACATGGTCTAGCGCAAGCGCCTACTAGCTTGAGATTCCTTCGGTTCGTCAATGGAAAGCAAAGATCAGCTTTCCATATGCCGCCCCTCCAGGACTTGTCGCTCGTGAGCAAGGCGCTTGCGCTTTACTTAGCTACTCTGTTTTATTAAAACATAGGGAAAACATAGTTTACTAAAAACCATAAAAATCCAAAAAAGATAAGGACGTATGCAAAATATTTTATAAAGGTGGCTGCTACATTAGATTTATCTTCTTTTTTCTCTATATGTCTTTCTTCATATTCATGATCCGGAGTTCTTCTTGCCATAACACTTCCTCCCTATTTTAATTTACTGAACTTTTCCCTCCCTTCCTTTTTCATAAACATGTTCAAACTGGCAGCAGAAAAACTGATAATATTTATAAAGAAGAAGCAATTTTTTAGTTTAGTTTTCTTTATAGTAAACAAGATGTATAATACATAAGATAGAGAATAGAAAAGAGGAAGGAGAAGGGCATGGAATTCCCGGAAACCGGAAGAATAATAGAAATTCAAAGCTATAAGCATGACGGAACTCTTCACCGTATCTGGGAGGAAACCCTGATCTTACAAGGTACATCCAAAGAAGTGATTGGCGGAAACGATCGAATCCTAGTTCATGAATCCGATGGAAGGACATGGAGAACTAGAGAACCAGCAATTTGTTATTTTCATAGAGAAAAGTGGTTTAACGTTATTGGGATGGTTCGAGCCGATGGAATTCATTATTATTGTAACTTAGGTACTCCTTTTGTATGGGATGAAGAAGCTTTGAAATATATAGATTATGACTTAGATATAAAAGTTTTTCCTGACATGACATATCATTTACTAGATGAAGATGAATTCAAAAAACATAAAGAAGAAATGAATTATCCAGAAAAAATTAATCTGCAAATTTCTAAGTCCGTAGAGGAACTTCAGAGCTGGATTTATCAAAGAAAGGGGCCATTTGATCCCCAGTTTGTGGAACAATGGTATGAACGTTATTTGTTTTTTCGTTGATAGAGGTGAATCATGGGTAGTATTAAAAGGTATTTTCAATTTGTAAAGCCGTATAAAAAAATTATTTTTATTACAATTATTATTGGTGTATTAAAATTTGGAATTCCACTTTTAACTCCACTGATCTTAGCTTATGTCATAGACGACATAATTCTAGCAGAAACGATAGCAACCGATGAAAAATTAAATACGTTATTTTGGCTTGTTGGAGGGGCAATTCTAGCTTTTCTTGTATTAAGACCCCCGATTGAATATTATCGGCAATATTTTGCTCAATGGACGGGCAGTAAGGTTTTATACGACATTAGAGATCAATTATTTGCTCATATTCAAAAGTTAAGCTTGCGGTTTTATTCAAATCGAAAAGCTGGCGAAATCATTTCCCGGGTAATACATGATGTCGAACAAACGAAAAATTTTGTTATTACGGGGTTAATGAATATTTGGCTCGACATGGTAACGATTGTTATTGCAGTGATTATCATGTTAACGATGAATAGCTGGTTAACATTAGTTGCTCTTGCGTTATTTCCTTTGTATGTTTTTTCAATCAAATATTTTTACTCAAGACTGCGTGATTTAACTAAAATCCGCTCACAAGCATTAGCAGATGTACAAGGCCACTTACATGAACGGGTGCAAGGGATGAATGTAATCAGAAGCTTTGCGCTAGAAGATTATGAGCAAGAGCAATTTGGAAAGAGAAACCGTCATTTTCTTAATAAAGCGATAGATCATACAAAATGGAATGCAAAGACATTCGCCGTCGTAAATACGATTACAGACATCGCTCCATTAATTGTTATACTAGCTGCGGGTTACTTTGTGCTAACATCAGGGCTTGAGGTCGGTGAGATGGTAGCATTTGTTTCATACATGGAGCGTTTGTATAACCCATTAAGGAGGTTGGTCAATTCTTCTACAACATTAACGCAATCCATAGCTTCGATGGATCGTGTTTTTGAATTTGTAGATGAAAAATACGATATTGAAGATAAGAGTACTGCTGTACCACTTGAGCACACGAGCGGAGCTATAGAATTTAACAATGTTATATTTCAATATGAAGAAAATAGTGAAATCGTATTAGATAATATTAATTTATCCGTAAAAGCTGGAGAAACAATTGCTTTGGTTGGAATGAGCGGTGGAGGGAAAAGTACATTAGTCAGTCTTATTCCAAGGTTTTATGATGTCAGTTCCGGTGCGATAAAACTAGATGGAATAGATATTCGCGATTATGAAGTACGAACCCTTAGAGACAAAATTGGGATGGTTCTCCAAGACAATATTTTATTTAGTGATTCTGTAAAAATGAATATATTAATGGGCAATCCTCATGCAACCCATCAAGAAGTAGTGGAAGCAGCCAAAGCAGCAAACGCAGACGGTTTTATCAATCAACTTCCAAATGGTTATGACACTCCGGTAGGAGAGCGCGGGGTGAAATTATCTGGAGGTCAAAAACAAAGAATTGCAATTGCGAGGGTATTTTTAAAAAATCCGCCGATTTTGATTTTTGACGAAGCTACCTCGGCTCTCGATTTGGAAAGTGAGCATCTTATCCAAGAAGCAATGCAAAACCTGGCTAAAAATAGAACAACATTTATTGTGGCTCACCGACTTTCAACGATCACGCATGCTGACCGGATTATTGTAATAGAAGATGGTACAGTCGTTGAATCAGGTAATCACTCTCAATTAATGCAGCATGAAGGTTCTTATCGAAAGTTGTTTGAAGTACAAAACGTTTAGGGTGAAAAAGGAGGCAGCGCGAATATAATCGACTGCCTCCTTTATATATAAAGTAAGAGTTGATTACTCTGTTCTTTTTTCAATATCTACGTTATTATCAGATTTATGATAGCTAAAAAAGCTTTCTACCAGAGTGTCTAAATGTTCTAGCTGCTCATTGTATTCAATAATGTGAGATACGACAGGAAGAATGTGAAGCCATTCTTCACGATCAATTGCTTTATGATCATATAAATCCATAAATAAATCTGTTAAAGACTCTCTTCCTTCATCCACTTCTTCGGCCATTTCTTCAGTTAAGTGTATATTTACTTTTCCTACATATCGAAGCAAAATTCTATCGTGGTAATCTGTCAGGTAATCTAGCTGTTGTTTAATTAATTTCTGCATACGGTCTGGCATATGTTGAATTTCATTTTCATAACGATCAAATGTTTTAAGAATGACAAATGATTTATTTAACGTTACAATCATTTGTTTAAATACAACAAGTTTGCGTCCTTTGCTTAATTTGTTTTTAAGAAAATAATTACGTTCCTCTTTATAAAGCAGGTACAAATTGTCTAATTTAATGATCGATTCATTTATTAACGGGATATCTTTTTTTAGTGATTGCTGGTTTGTCTCATGTCTAGTAATAAGTCTGATCCAGCGGATAACTTCTTCTGTTAGATCAGAAATTTTATAATATAATTTTGTTTCGTGTTTAGGGGGTAAAAAAATTAGGTTAACAATAAATGCTGCAAAAACCCCAAGCATTATTAATGAAAATCGTTCAAATGCAAAGAATAAAAATCCTTCTTGCGGATTGCCCATAATAATTATTATCGTAACGAGAGCTAGCGATATAGCAGATGATTCAAGCTTTAATTTTAAAATAATTACAATAGCAAGTATAACTGCTGTTCCTATGATAACTGGATCGTGACCGAATGTTATTGCAAATAAAATAGCGATAGCTGCACCGATAACATTTGCTTGAATTTGTTCAAGTATCGTTTGATACGTTTTATAAATAGAGGGTTGGATTGCAAAAGTAGCTGAAATTGCTGCGAAAAACGAGGGCTCAAGGCCTGCCCACGCAGCAGCATACATAGCTAAAACAATGGAAAGGCCAGTTTTGAAAATTCTTGCCCCGAGTTTCATGAAAGCGTTCGATTCCTTTCTTTCCCATCGGCAGAATCCGACAGGTTTTTGATGTCATTTACGTGCAAGGTCGATTACTGTTTCTTTATATTTCCACGAAAGGAAATGAGTATCCATAAAAAAGCAACTTCACTGTTCTTTTTCTATTTCATCAAACGTTTTTTCTGCTGCTTTTAGCGTTTCTTCAATGTCTTTTTCCTCATGAGCTGTAGTGATAAACCATGCTTCGTATTTTGAAGGAGCTAAATTGATTCCCTGGTTAAGCATTTTTCTAAAAAACTTACTAAAAAGTAAATCGTTACTGTTGTCAGCATCATCATAGTTTTGTACTTTTTCTGAAGTGAAATAAAGAGTTAATGCGCCTTTTAAGCGATTGACAGTAGCTGGTACCGTGTGAGTTTTAATAATGTTATTTAAACCGTCTTCTAAACGAGAACCTAAGTAATCTAATTTTTCATATACTCCCTTTTCTTGAAGGACTTCTAAGCAAGCGATCCCAGCGCTGATGGAAGCTGGGTTCCCTGACATCGTACCTGCTTGATAAGCTGGTCCGAGAGGAGCCACGTTTTCCATAATATCGACTCTTCCTCCATAAGCTCCAATAGGCAGGCCGCCTCCGATGATTTTTCCCATAGCTGTCATATCAGGGTTTACACCTAGCAAATTTTGCGCTCCCCCATACATAAATCGAAAAGCTGTAATCACTTCATCGTAAATGACAAGTGCTCCTGCATCATGAGCCAGTTGATTAACAGCCTCTAAAAATCCAGGAGCTGGTTCAACAATTCCAAAATTGCCTACAATCGGCTCAACTAAAACGGCTGCAACTTCATTACCCCATTTTTCTAAGGCTTTTTTTAAGTTGTCGGGATCATTAAATGGAACGGTGATAACTTCCTCGGCAATATTTTTTGTCACCCCGGCAGAATCAGGAGATCCAAGCGTTGATGGACCTGAGCCAGCAGCTACTAAAACAAGATCAGAGTGGCCATGGTAACAGCCTGCAAATTTAATCACTTTATTACGGCCCGTGTAAGCCCTCGCCACACGGATCGTTGTCATAACTGCTTCTGTACCTGAAT
Organism: Alteribacillus sp. YIM 98480; assembly: GCF_009765375.1. Taxonomy (GTDB): domain Bacteria; phylum Bacillota; class Bacilli; order Bacillales; family Marinococcaceae; genus Alteribacillus. The sequence goes on along the minus strand of NZ_VTOK01000022.1, from coordinate 4,675 downwards.
TAACAAAACGCACTTTTTCTAAAGAAGGAATCGAGTTCTTTAACATCATAGCAAATTTGTTCTCAAGTTTTGTAGGGGTTCCATATAAAGTTCCATTCTGAGCTGCATTCGTAATTGCACGGGTGATGTGGGGATGAGCATGACCGGTTATAATGGGGCCGTAAGCTCCTAAGTAATCTATGTATTTGTTCCCGTCAACATCGTAAAAATATGCTCCCTCTCCTTTTTCCATAAATATAGGTGTTCCGCCGCCCACACCTTTAAAAGAGCGCGAAGGGCTGTTTACTCCTCCAACAATATGTTCACACGCTTCTTTATATAATGTTTCTGAATGAGTTTTTTCCAATCTAAGCTCCTCCTTTGAAAATCCTTATTCATTGTACCATTTAAGCATAAATTTGATAGGAGATAAAAGATCTATTCAGTTTATTTGTTAAATAGATGAAATGAAGGTACGCTTATATATACAAATAAAATAGAAAGGATGAAAAAAATGTCTGTACCAGTTGGAAACAAAGCACCAGATTTTACTCTGCCGGCAAGTAATGGGGAGAAAGTTAGTCTGTCTGATTATAGAGGACAAAACATTGTTCTTTATTTTTATCCAAAAGACATGACCCCTGGATGTACTACAGAAGCTTGTGACTTTCGGGATAATGCTGAAGAATTTGAGGGGACGAATACAGTTATCCTTGGTGTAAGCCCTGACCCAATCAAAAAACATCAAAAATTTATTGATAAACACGGGTTACCGTTTTTGCTGCTTGCCGATGAAGATAAAAAAGCCGCAGCAGCATATGATGTATGGCAGTTAAAGAAAAATTTCGGTAAAGAATATATGGGAATCGTGCGATCTACCTTTATTATTGATAAAGATGGAAAGCTGGTTAAAGAATGGAGGAAAGTAAAAGTAAAGGGTCATGTGAAAGAAGCGCTGAATTACATCAAAGAAAATTTATAAAAAAAGGGGCAGACTGATAGTGTCCATACTCTCTACTTCAATGCTGACAGCTGAATTACGTAAGGAATTAAAAACTAATTTTACAAATGAAAGCTTTAGGTTTTGCTCAAATATAGATGAAGCAAAACCTCACTTAAAAGATGCAGAAATTTTAATTACACTCGGTGAGGATTTAACCGTACAGGACATTGAAGAAGCAAAAATGCTAAAATGGATAATGGTTATATCGGCTGGGATGGATTTAATGCCCTTTGAGGCTATTTATGACAAAGGAATCTTAGTAACGAATGCTAAAGGAATTCATAAAAAACCAATGGCTGAATATACCATGTCTATGATCCTTCAATATGCTAGAAAATCAGATGTTTTAAAAGAACAGGAGAAAAGGAAACATTGGAATCGAAAAGTAGAGATGACAGAAATTAATCAGCAGTCGATTGGAATTTTGGGAGCCGGAGCAATCGGACAAGAGATAGCCAGGCTATCAAAAGCTTTCGGCCTCCAAACAATCGGTTTAAATAAGAATGGATCACAGGTTGAATATATAGATGAAACTGTGACGAGAAATAATTTAGAGGTTCTATTAGAAGAAGCTGATTATGTCGTTTCTGTCCTTCCTGCTACTCGAGAAACACACCATTTTATTGGCAAAAAGGCATTTAAAACAATGAAAAAAGAGGCTGTTTTTATAAATATAGGAAGGGGACAAACCCTTGATGAAGAAGCACTCATAAATGCCTTACATAATGGTGAAATTGCCCATGCTATATTAGATGTGTTTGATCAGGAACCATTACCAGAAGATCATCCTTTTTGGGAGATGGATAACGTAACCGTCACTCCTCATATTTCAGGCATTTCAAGTTATTACCTTCCGCGTGCTATGGATATTTTTAAGCAAAATTTAAAGGTTTATCGGAAAGGAGAGAATCGATTTATAAATGAGGTAGATGTAAAACGCGGCTATTAATATGGGGAAATAAATCTATTGCCAAATGAAAAAAGCATGAGGGGGAATCTAAAGTGAATTTAATGGTCTGTATCGTCAACGATTTTTATACAGCAGAAGTCGAAAAGCAAATGCAGAAAAAAGGATATCAAATGACGGAGCTGTCAAGCAGCGGCGGTTTTTTAAAAAAAGGAAACACCACTTTCTTATTTGGTGTTCATAGTGAGAAAATTGAACAATTAAAGCAAGATTTAAAAGAAATCTGCATATCATATGAAAAGAAGAAGCGTAAACGATCTGAAACCTCAAACCGGTATACTTCTTTTATCTTAGCTGCAGAAGATGCTATGCTGTTTGCTAAATCATCTTCATAACATTCTAATGGCAACGCCTTTATTGACAACGTTCATTCTAATCAGATAAAATAAATTATAAGAATTATAATGTAAGAATTGTTTTATAAGGAAAGAGAGGTGCATGACGATGGCGAACGAACAACTTCAAGAAGCAGTTGATGCTTTAAAGAAAACGAAGGTTCGCATGACTCCGCAACGTCATGCCATTTTGGAATTTTTGTTTGATTCGATGAGCCATCCGACGGCAGATGAAATATACAAGGCCCTCGAAGGGAAATTCCCAAATATGAGCGTTGCAACAGTTTATAATAATCTTCGTGTTTTTAAAGAAGTCGGGATTGTAAAAGAACTAACTTATGGAGATTCTTCCAGTCGTTTCGATTGTGTGACTACGGACCATTATCATGTGATTTGTTCTGATTGCGGTAAGATTGTCGACTTTCACTATCCTGGATTAGACGAAGTGGAAACTCTTGCAGAGCATGTAACAGGTTTTCAAGTGAACAACCATCGAATGGAAGTGTACGGCAGGTGCCCGGAGTGTAAAAATATTTCAAAGCATTAATTCTAAATCATCTAATCAATATAGAAAAGGCTGTCTCCAAAAATGTATTGGGGACAGCCTTTTCTATATTGTTAAAAAGCATAGGGGTTTATCGGTAATCAGTATAAGAACATTCAACGAATAGGACGTATTGTTTGTCGGGTCCTTTCCTTTAGGTGGTAAGGTCAGTTTTTCTAATGTTCTTTGATTTTGCGGTTATATTTTTGGTCAAATTCTTTCCCCTCAAGATTTTTATCCATTGTTAACGGTTCATCACAGTACATACATGCATCCACTCGTCCGAGTATTTTTGTCACTTTGCCGCAATTCGGACACTCAACTTTCACAGTGTTCGTTGAGATCATGCCAATCCAGAAATATACTGCACTGCTTGAAAGTACAAAAATAAAACCAAGCAGCATAGTTATAGTCATGATTACAGGAGAAGAACGAAAAAAGATGCCAACATACATAACGAAAATTCCAATGAACACCAAAGACAAAGCAAATGTTCTTATCCGATTTATTTTGTTGGTTGCTTTTGCAGTCATTTATTACCCTCCTGACTCAAAAGTATAGCAAAAAATTTCTAATTACGCACCATGCACTTCCATTAAGAAATGATTTAAAAGAAAAAGGGTTTTTAATAGGTTTGTCGAACATATTTTCCATAAATAGCAAAAATAATTGTTATACTCTGTACGCGGCAAAGGCGAGAATCATTAAATATGAAAGGGGAGAAAGGAATGGAAGGGCTGTTACGTCATTTGTACCAAGAGCGTGCTAGTGATCCGTTAACCAAAGGTGTTTTATTAGTCGAAAAAGTATTTGGACAAGAACCTTTTACTGATTTTTTTGACGCTGTTATTATAATTATCAGTGAAGAAGCGAGTGCTGCGAAAGTAAAACATTATAATTGTTCTGGGGTAGAAGCAGCGTTACACGTTGTAACAGAAGAGGAACTATTTTACTGGATCCTGTCTGGTACGAATAGAAAAATGATAGACTGGCTGTTTAGAGGTAAAATCCTTTTTAATAAAAATGAATATATCACTAATTTGAAATTACGTTTGAGTGAGTTTCCGGCAGAAGATCGTCTGCGAAAAACCGGAAATGAGTTTGCAAAATTAATTCGAAGGTTCGAAGATGGAAAAGCTTTATTTCACCTTCATCATTACTTAGATGCGTTTAATCATATATTACATGCACTTCATCACTTGGCAAGGTTGTCTGTTATTGAAAAAGGTTTATATCCGGAAGTCACTGTATGGAGACAAGTTAGAGAAGTAGATCCAGAAACTTATAAGCTTTATCATGAATTAATTGTAGGTGACGAAGGAATAGAAAAAAGACTTGAACTTTTAATGATTGCAATAGAATTTGCTATACGTTCAAAAATACATATAGGAAAAGCTCATCTTGCTTCGGTCATGGAAAAAAAGAATGAAGGATGGAGCTATACTGAATTGGAAAAGTCCCCTGAAGTAAATGACTATGTCATTGATCTTGAAATTTTACTCCAATATTTAGTGGAAAATGGCCAGGTCAAAAAAGTAGAAGAACCGTCAAAGACATCAGGAGTATTTCATTATAAATATGTTTTATAAAAATTTATGATAAAAAATTAGAATAAAGTGTTGACTGTTTTCTTTTTAGGTGATAAATTATTTATTGTCGCTGTTCACACAAAGCGCATTACACATCAAATCAAAACGTCTTAACAAAATGTTTAAAAAAAGTTGTTGACACGATTTGAGGGAAATGTTAAATTATAAAAGTCGCCAATTGAGGCGGGGAAAGTTGTCCTTTGAAAATTGAATGAAAGTCAAGCGTCTGTTAATTTCTTTAATGATTATGTAAGATAC
>NZ_VTOK01000021.1 GCF_009765375.1 Alteribacillus sp. YIM 98480 | reverse complement strand
AAAAAGACCGATTAGCTTTAGGACGAATCTCTTCGTCAGCTGCTCTCGTTCTGTCAGTCACGTACTTTAGTACGCTCCTTCCTTCTCTCCTTTGCTTCCTCGACCTTCTTGATTCTTATTCAAAAAAGACCGATTAGCTTTAGGACGAATCTCTTCGTCAGCTGCTTTCATTCTGTCAGTCACGTACTTTGGTACGCTCCTTCCTTCTCTTCTTTGAAAAGGCAGTTGGATGAAGAAAAGGTTGTACTTAACTGTAATAAATAATATGGTGACCCGTAGGGGATTCGAACCCCTGTTACCGCCGTGAAAGGGCGGTGTCTTAACCACTTGACCAACGGGCCGTTTTGAAAATGGTGAGCCATGGAGGATTCGAACCTCCGACCCTCTGATTAAAAGTCAGATGCTCTACCAACTGAGCTAATGGCTCTTATTTATAAATAGCACATTTATTTACTATGCATACCTTATCTTTATTAAGGCGTTTTTTATTTTTGTCCCTCACTGCGTGAAGAACGAAAAATAAACATGGTTGATGCTTATTCATTGATGTCTTGTGCTCGTCGCGTCATGCTTCGCATCACTGCTCCTCGCAAACCTACATTGTTGACTACTCAGTGGGGTTTACGGTTCGCTAATGGCTCTTATTTATAAATGGTGCATTTATTTACTATGAATACCTTATCTTTATTAAAGCGTTTTTTATTTTTGTCCCTCACTGCGTGAAGAACGAAAAATAAACATGGTTGATGCTTATTCATTGATGTCTTGTGCTCGTCGCGTCATGCTTCGCATCACTGCTCCTCGCAAACCTACATTGTTGACTACTCAGTGGGGTTTACGGTTCGCTAATGGCTCTTATTTATAAATGACACATTTATTTACTATGCATACCTTATCTTTATTAAAGCGTTTTTTATTTTTGTCCCTCACTGCGTGAAGAACTTAAGTGATCATGGTTGATGCTGCTTCCTTGACAGCGACAAGATTAATAATACCACGTTGATTTTTTATTTTCAAGGAGTTTTCTTAAAAAAATTTCCCCCGTCTGCTTTTTCATGTAACAAGCTTAAAAAGCAGACGAAGAAAGAGGGAAATGAAGTGTTTTTAAACACCCCATACGCCCCTGACCATATTCGTTTGATTGCGATCCGGACCAACAGAGAAAATGCTGACAGGAATATTCGTCAACTGCGAAACCCGCTCCAAATAATGGCGAGCATTCTCAGGAAGATCTTCCAATGATTTTACTTCTGTGATGTTTTCGTTCCATCCAGGCATTTCTTCATAAACAGGCTCACATTCAGCTAGTACCTTAAGACTAGCTGGAAATTCTTCAATAATTTCTCCACGGTATTTATACGCCGTACAAATTTTCACCTTATCTATTCCAGTGAGAACATCAATGGAATTAAGGGATAAGTCAGTTATCCCGCTGACTCTTCGTGCGTGTCGCACAACGACGCTGTCAAACCAGCCTACTCGACGCGGCCGCCCTGTAGTTGTTCCATATTCATTACCTACTTCACGAATTTTGTCCCCGATTTCATCCGTAAGTTCAGTCGGAAACGGACCATCTCCTACTCTTGTGGTATAGGCTTTCGATACACCTACAACATGATGGATTTTAGAAGGACCCACACCAGACCCAATGGTCACTCCGCCTGCAATAGGATTAGAAGATGTAACGAACGGATATGTCCCTTGATCGATGTCTAGCATAACCCCTTGTGCTCCTTCAAAAAGAACCCGGCGTCCTGTGTCAATGGCATTATTTAACACCACGGACGTATCACAAACATAGTCAGCAAAAAACTGGCCGTATTCATAATATTCGTCAAGAATATCTTCTTTTTGGAACCCTTCTACTTCGTATATTTTTTCAAGTAGACGATTTTTTTCTTGCAATGTTCTTTCTAGCTTTTCACCAAATTCTTCTTTATCTAGTAAATCTGATATACGGATCCCTGTTCTAGCTGCTTTATCCATATAAGCAGGGCCAATTCCTTTTCGAGTTGTCCCGATTTTATTCGATCCCTTACTTTCTTCTTCCACAGCATCTAGTTTCACATGGTATGGCAAAATGACGTGAGCACGATTACTAATCCGTAAGTTGCTAGTGTCCACACCGCGTTCATGCAAATATTTCAACTCTTCCACTAAAGCTTTTGGGTCTATTACCATGCCGTTTCCAATGACACAAGTCTTGTTATCATAAAAAATACCTGATGGAATAAGGTGCAGCTTATACTTTTTACCATTAAAAACAATCGTATGGCCTGCATTATTTCCACCTTGATACCTTGCAACGACTTCTGCATTTTCTGAAAGATAATCCGTGATTTTTCCTTTTCCTTCGTCTCCCCACTGGGTACCAACAATTACTACTGACGACAAATCGTCCACCTCCGGCACCTGTATTAACAGGCTGCTTTGATAATTCACTATCTTTTATATGTAGTTAGTTACAATCAGAATAAAACCCTCAAATAGTGTATCAATTTCGCAGAAAGAAGTCAATCAAACACGAACATTATGTATTAAAATCTATAAATATGTTCGTGATAAATAGAATGGAAAGCTGATCTTTGCTTTCCATTGACGAACCGAAGGAATCTCGAGCGAGTAGGCGCTGGAGCTAGACATGTAAAACGCCAAAATTTATACTTTCTTACCTAATAAAAAAACCCGAATTGGTATGTGAAAATCCAATCCGGGTTTTATATTCATGCACCAGGCGGCGCTTGACTTTCATCATGACGCCGGTCCAAGTTCACAAATTTATTATACTCTTTTATAAAAGCAAGCTCTACGTTACCTACCGGGCCGTTACGCTGTTTGGCAATGATTATCTCGATGATGTTTTGATTTTCAGCTTCTTGATCATAGTAATCTTCTCTATAAAGAAAAGAAACAATATCAGCATCTTGTTCAATACTTCCAGATTCACGAAGATCCGACATCATTGGACGTTTATCTTGCCTGGATTCTACTCCACGTGAAAGCTGGGACAAGGCGATAACAGGAACATCCAGTTCACGAGCAATTCCTTTCAAGCTTCTTGAAATCTCTGAGACTTCTTGTTGACGGTTTTCTCCACTTTTTGAACCGGATCCTTGGATTAGCTGCAAATAATCAATCAAGATCATTCCGAGACCGCGTTCTTGCTTAAGCCGCCGGCATTTAGCTTGTATATCATTTACTTTAATCCCCGGAGAGTCATCAATGTATATACCTGCCGAAGACAGACTGCCCATTGCCATTGTGAGTTTTTCCCAATCCTCTTCTTCTAGTGCTCCGGTTCTCATTTTGGTTGCATCAATATTGCCTTCTGCACAAAGCATCCGTTGAACAAGCTGCGATGCTCCCATTTCCAAACTAAATATAGCTACATTTTCCGACGTTTTCGTGGCTACATTTTGAGCAATGTTTAAAGCAAAAGCTGTCTTCCCCATAGAAGGCCTTGCAGCTACTATAATTAAGTCGCTCCGTTGAAAACCAGCTGTCATATGATCAAGTTCAGCAAACCCGCTTGATATACCAGTAATATCATTTTCACGGTTTTGAAGCATTTCAATATTATCATAGGTTTCTATTAAAACATCTTTAATAGATACGAATGCTCCGGAACTTCGCTGCTGTGCAACTTCTAAAATAGACCGTTCTGCATCGTTTAAAATATCTTCTACTTCTTCTTCGCTTTCATAACCTTCAGATGCAATATCAGTTGCAGCACGAATGAGCCGGCGCAGTATTGATTTTTCTTGTACAATTTTGCTGTAGTATTCCACGTTTGCCGCAGTGGGCACAGCGTTAGCAAGATCTGTTAAGTAAGAGATGCCTCCTACTTCTTCCAACCATTGATAATCTTGAAGAGCAGATGTGACTGTGACGAGGTCTACCGGACTTCCTTTCTCACCGATTTCAACCATTACACGGAAAATTCGCTGATGAGAGACACGATAAAAGTCTTCAGGTGTGAGACGCTCTGTCGCTGTAACGAGTGCTTCTCCTTCAAGAAAAACAGCCCCAATAACGGCTTGCTCCGCTTCGATGTTTTGAGGCGGCTTCCGGTCTGTTAACACATCACTCATGACTGCCCCTCCTGCCTTTCATTCTTACTCTTCTTTGACGTGAACATCTACCGTTGCAGTTACTTGCGGATGAATTTTAATGGGAACCTTTGTGACTCCCAGAGTACGGATTGGATTATCAAGCTCAATTTTTCGTTTATCTACTTTCAAATTCATGCTTTTTAATGTCTCTGCGATTTGTTTTGTTGATACTGCCCCAAACAAGCGGCCGCCATCTCCAGCTTTTGCTTTTATTTCTACTTTGGTCTTTTCTAGTTTTTCTTTATATTCTTTTGCTTCTTCAAGCTGCTGCTGCGCTTTTTTATTTTCACTTTCCTGCTTGGCTTCTAGGTTTTTAAGGTTTCCTTTAGTTGCCTCTACAGCAAGATTATTTGGAAATAAGTAATTTCTCGCATAACCCTCAGATACGTTTTTTACTTCCCCTTTTTTCCCTTTTCCTTTTACATCTTGATTAAAAATTACTTTCATTCTTTTGTTCCTCCTTCCAAGTACTCATCTATAGCTTGCATTAATTTGTCTTCTGCTTCTTCGATAGATACACCCTCAAATTGGGTAGCTGCATTGGTTAGATGGCCGCCGCCATCTAATGCTTCCATAATTAGCTGCACATTCACTTCCCCTAAAGAACGGGCACTGATACTTGTTTTTCCATCTTGTCTTTTAGAAATCACAAAAGATCCTTTTACATCATTCATCGTAAGAAGGGTGTCTGCTGCCTGAGCAATAAGTATTTGATCATACGTTTCTTCTCTAGAAGCTTTTGCAATCGCCATACCATCACGATAAATGGACGCCTTTTCGATTAATCTTGATCGTCTCACATATTGTTCAATGTCTTCTTTAAGAAGCATTTGTACTAATGTTGTGTCTGCTCCATGAGACTTTAAAAACGAAGCAGCATCGAAAGTCCGCGAGCCTGTACGAATCGCAAAACTTTTCGTATCCACGATAATACCAGCAAGCATCGCCGTTGCTTCTAACACATCCATGTTCAATTTCTGAGGCTGATATTCTAATAGTTCCGTTACTAATTCAGACGTAGAAGAAGCATAGGGTTCCATGTATACCAGTACCGGGTCTTTTATAAACTCTTCTCCTCTGCGGTGGTGATCGAGTACAACGACCCGGTCGACCGCATCAACTAACCGCGGTTCTATAACAAGAGATGGTTTATGCGTATCTACTACGACCAGTAAGGTATGGCGAGTCAGTTCATCTAATGCTTCATCCGGTGTAATAAATTGAGACCAAAGATGTTCATGTTCTCCCACTTCGTCCATGAGTTTCTGAACATCAGGGTTAATATCATTAGGGTCAACGACAACATAAGCATCAGTATTATTAACGTCTGCAATCTTTAACACACCAATTGCTGCCCCAATCGCATCCATATCTGGATTTTTGTGTCCCATAATAATCACTTGATCGCTTTCTAAAACGAAATCACGAAGAGCATGTGAAATGACACGGGCACGTACACGGGTTCTTTTTTCCATGGCATTAGATTTTCCGCCGTAAAAACGGACTTTCCCATTTGTATCTTTAATTGCTACTTGATCTCCGCCTCTTCCAAGAGCAAGATCAAGACTTGATTGAGCAAGATTTCCTAATTCTCTTAACGAAGATTCTCCACTGCCTACTCCAATGCTTAATGTAATGGGAACTTTTTCTTTTCCTGTTACTTCTCTAACTTCATCGAGCAGCTCAAACCTTGTTTTTTCAAGCTCATCTAACGCCTTTTTATTCATAACTGCTATAAAACGGTCTGAAGCAATGCTTCTAAGCAGAATTTGATACTCATTGGCCCAGTAATTTAATGATGACGTTACGTGACTCATTAGTTTACTGCGGATCTGATCATCCATTCCTTGTGTCACTTCATCATAATTATCTAAATAAATAAGCCCAATCACTGTTTGCTCGTCTTGATACAGTGACCTTGTTTCTGCTGTGTCTGTCATATCAAAAAAGTACAAAAGGCGTTCCTCTTGCCTTATATAAACAAAGTAATGCCGTTCATTTAGGGTCAGCTCTGTTTCATAATCCCCTTTTTTGATAGCTGGAATAAGCCCGTCGGAAATCTTTTCTAGTGATTCTCCTAAAAATTCCCGCGGCAGAAAGTTCATCATAAACGGATTTGCCCATTGTACTTCATACTCTTCATTAAACAATAAAATCCCTATCGGAAGTTCTGTCACCGCTTCTTCCCCAGCTTTATTTACTCGGTGAGAAAGCGTTGATATATATTTCTCCAAGTCTTTTTCAAATGATTTTCTAGCCTGAATGATATATATCACTAAGAGGCTTAGCAAAAAGTAACCGAGTAAACCAAGCTGCCATTGGTAAAAAGTCAAAAAAGCGATAAAAAGCACTGCTACAAAAAACAGAGACACCACATGATAACCGTGCCACCGCCTCAATAAAAACCTAGGCATAATGTCAACCCCTACTTCGTGTCAGGTTTCAGACGTTTTTTCAATTGAAATCCTAAATCAATTATACCCAAAATACGAGCAAGAAGAAGAACAAAGGGTAAAAATAATCCAGAAATAAGCAATATTATAGGAAAAACTTTATGAATAGACTTAACATAACAATAATAAAACACAACCGTAAACCCCTGCAAAGCCATTGCTGTTTCCAATAACGGGAATAGGTTCCACATAACTACATACAACGCTGTTCCTTCTTCAGTTCCTATGAAAAAAATGATAGAAGTAATTAGATAATACCAAAGCAAGGAACGTGGAAAATTCCACTCTCTAAGAGGAGGGAAAGGCTCTACACTGACTTTTATCCGCTGCAAAACCATATGGGCAGCTAATTGTGTAATTAATCCATATACAACACCTGTAAAGACAATCAATACCGGGCCAAGATACCCAATTTGATTAATCATTTCCTCCCAAATTTCCAGGTTTTCAGAAGGCTCTTGTCCAAGTGCCCCCAGCATAGACTCTGCTTGCTGTGTTGATTGCCGCATGACATCTTGCATCGCATTTATAGGATCTATATCTAATATTAGAATGGACCCGGCATACAGCAGTACAAGTACACCTATATAAGCAATACTGCTTCCAGCGAGCACAAATAAAGCTTCTTTCTGACGACGAATAAGTTCACCAGCAGTAAGCCCGCCCGCTCCAGCTAGTAATGCATGAGGCAAACCTATAACTCCTCCAATAATCCCTGAAAGTAAAATAGTTACTGCAAACATGATAAATCCGGGTTTTAACCCATGCCGTACTGCAAAAACAATAAATGGAAGAGGTAAAAACCACATCAAAATAGTAATAAGGAAAGGCACAAAAATAGAAAGAAGCAGCATAACTATAAATACACCACTTAATACTGCACCTTCCGTTAATCCTCTTGTTTGCCGCAACACCGTCACCTCATCTATATTTCCGTAATCACATTTTTTAATATAAATCCATTCGTCTATTGTAATTGATTCTTTTTAAAAAAGAAAGATTATATGAAATTGCGTAAGTACTTTGGTCAAAATACTGCCTGCGAAAAGACGTTAACAGATAGAAATACGTGGTTTGTCGAACGGGGCTTTATAACATTAGAAAACTCGGCTTGCCGCCAACTCCAAATGATGAAATCATAGTATTGCTTATACTGATATGAACGAAACTGTCAAATTCCCCTCCAATTTATTTAAATATACATTTTTTGGATAACCTTAAGTAAAGAGTCTTTCACGGCTCTTTTTTTGATTTATATTCTGTAAGCAGTAATATGCTACAATATCTCCTTCTTCTTAGCTTAACAACCTTTCCTCAACCCACTGATTGATAGTCAAGGAAAGCACTTGACAATCAATCAGTGGGTTGAGACACTACAAAATGCTAAGAAGCACGTAAGGTTATCTCCTTTCTTTTATATATAAAGGAGATAACTACACGGCACGAAGGCAAAAATCTCTACTCCGATGAGCATACTGGTATCCGTGGGTTTTCACATTTTATCTCTCCGTCTAAGGAGCTTTCACGAACTTTGAGCGTGCATTCACCAATTCATGGCTAGCACAAGTATAAGTCGTGCGTTCTCCTTTACGGTTTTCACCTTTGCCTCCGAGCCCTATATTCATTCCCTTTTTACATCATCTTTTTTCTAGTTTATTCGTAACTTAATCCGCACCATTCGTTTGAACTTCACCATCAAACTCATGGGAAATCGCCCAAATGAAACCTGCTAATTCTCTCGCAATGGCCGTAATGGCTTTCCCACTCTCTTTTCCGCGTCCTAATAGACGGAAATATTTTTTATGCAAGCGATTTTGAGCCTTCCATGAAATGCCCAAAATATTAGTCGGGTGTCCTTTTTGTCGTTTTTTCAACTCCCCTTTGACTGCAGGTTGATATCTATAGCTCCACGCGGCCTCTATCAACAATATCCGTACGTGCCGATTCCCTGTTTTGGTTATGCTACCTAATCTCCGGCATTCCCCACTGGAACTTTCACTTGGTACCAGCCCTGTGTATGCCATAAATTGTGTTGGAACCTGGAATCTCTTAAAGGATCCGATTTCCGCAGCCAAACTAGTCGCTGTATTAACGGCTACTCCTCGTAATGTCATAAGAGTTTGGATCATTGGGGCATGAACACCTTCTTTGGCTTGCTCTTCAATTTCCTTTTCCAATACGTTTAATCGTTGCTGAAACTCTTTTAGTTGCTGCAAATATTCTTGGAATACCACCCGGGATGCCGATCGTTTAAATGTCAATTTATCCAGCCAATCCCAATATTTTACTGTCCATTTTTTTGTGCCTCTAGGCGGTTTGATTTCATTTCTTAGAAGGAATTTTGTTAGTCTATGCTTAGCTCTTAACTTATCTTCTTTTACATCCTCCCGTGCTCGAACTAAATCACGTAAGGCCTCATCATCTTCTGTTGGTACATAGATAGGTGTCAATTCTCCAGCACGATAAAGTTTGGCAAGATTAATGGCGTCGCGTTTGTCGGTCTTTACACGATCGCCGGGCTTCTGTGGGATCAACGATGGGGCAATGACTTCACATTCAATACCCATACTCTTCAAAAGTCGATAGAGTCCGTATCCAGTTGCTCCAGCTTCATAACAAACTCGAAGTAGTTCAGGTTCTCCTAGTTTTTTCATTTGTTTTCTAATGTCCTCTACCGTATAGGGAATCATACCAACATATCTTGGGTTAGAACGACCCTCCTCTGCTACCGCTACTGCAATTTTTTCCTTTGATACGTCTAAACCTACGTATTTTGTGATATCATTCATATTACTAGCTCCTTTCGTATTGTAGCTCTGCTTTGGTAATGTTTACTAGTCATTTAGTATTACCAAATTAATCTACGTTGTTACGATTAGGGGCTAGTTTCGTTCATGATAACTTTGATCTTTTAACAAATGTAAATTTTCTAAAGTACAAAAAACCCGAATCACAGACGACCATTTTTGCGTCTATCATTCGGGCTGCTGCCGTTTCCTTTATTAATTTTTGAAATAATCAAACTTTTTATTTCGCAGTAGGAAGTTTAAAACTAAAGGATGTTGCAGGAAAAACCGAACGATCAAAATCTGCTATTTCCTTCTCCTCTTTCTTTTTCAACTCTTCTAATTGATCATTAATGCGAGTAATGTATTCTTTTACTTCCATTTTTTCTTCCTCCTTAACATTTTAAATATATTTTGAAGAAATCAACTATGTTTTTGTAAAATGTTTGCTGTTATTCATATTCCTACCCATAACCCGCACTTCCTCAAACTTCTCCGTTGATAAATAAGAAAAAAGGACTATCGATTCCAGACAACAAAACCCAAAATTGTCTTACACACTTTATTCTTTTAGAATAGTTATACTTTGATCCTTTAACAAAGGTAAACTTTCCTGAAGCACAAAAAACGTTCCCCGGAAGACGGCCGGGGAACGCTGAAAGAATTTACTGCTCTTTAACGTAAGGAAGCAATGCTACGTGACGAGCACGCTTAATTGCTTTTGTCAATTGACGTTGATACTTAGCGGAAGTACCAGTTACACGACGCGGTAAAATCTTACCACGTTCAGAAATAAACTTTTTCAACAAATCTACATCTTTATAGTCAATTTTTTCAATTTTATTGACTGTAAAGTAACAGACTTTTCTGCGCTTTCCTCTACGACGTGCCATCGTTTCAACCTCCTTTAAGAAAGATTATTATTTATAGACGCGGGAGAATGTTTCCTAGAATGGTAAATCGTCATCAGATATATCAATAGGCTGGCCATCGTTAGCAAAAGGATCATCATTAAGGTTAGAGGAGCCTCCTCCTTGGTTCTGTTGACCGTACCCTTGATTTCCTCCGCCTTGAGCACCTGCATAATCATTACGAGGGCTTCCGCTGCCGCCAGAAGCGTTGCGTGGTTCTAGAAATTGTACACTTTCCGCCTGAACTTCTACAACGTTTACACGACGGCCTTCCTGATTTTCATATCTGCGGCTTTGCAGTCGGCCATCAATACCGGCTAGGCTGCCTTTTTTCAAGTAATTTGCAACGTTTTCCGCCTGTTTTCTCCAAACGACACAGTTAAAAAAGTCAGCTTCTCTTTCCCCCTGCTGGTTTGTAAACGGACGGTTGACGGCAATCCCGAAATTTGCGACAGCCACACCATTTGGTGTATACCTTAATTCGGGGTCGCGGGTCAGACGGCCAACCAAAACGACACGATTTATCATCGGAACCCCTCCCATTTTAGGTCATTATTCTTCATCTTTTACAACAATATGACGGATGATATTATCATCCATTTTCACGAGACGATCGAATTCGTTTGTTGCTTCTGGGCCAGCTTTTGTGTATACCACAACGTAATAACCGTCTTTTAAATCATTGATTTCATAAGCAAGACGGCGCTTTCCCATTTCTTCGACTTTCTCGACTTCAGCTCCATTATTTGTTAAAACGTTGTTGTAACGTTCAATGGTTTCTTTTACACCATTTTCGTCAACGCTTGGAGCAATGATATAAAGCACTTCATATTTACGCATGCTGCGTCACCTCCTTTTGGTCTTACGGCTCTTTTTCAAAAAAGAGCAAGGAGCAAAATACGGTTAATGAATTTTACTCACAATTAATGATTATAGCAGAACGAGTATCCCGTGACAATAATACAAAGTTAAACATTCCTAAAGTATAAAAGAAAAAGCTGGACATAACACTCATTACCGTCCAGCTTATTGATACATGTTATACATTAAATCGGAAATGAACGACATCTCCATCTTTCACGACATAGTCTTTACCTTCTAACCGCACGTTACCTGCTTCTTTGGCAGCATTCATATTACCAGCAGCAACAAGGTCTTCGTAGCTTACTACCTCCGCACGAATAAATCCTCTTTCAAAGTCCGTATGAATCACACCAGCAGCTTGAGGTGCCTTTGTTCCGCTGCGAATGGTCCAAGCTCTTACTTCTTGTTCACCGGCAGTAAAATATGTTTCTAACCCAAGAAGAGTGTAGGCAGCTCTAATTAATTGATCTAATCCTGCTTCTTCTATACCGAGCTCCTCAAGAAATTCTTGTTTTTCCTCCCCTTCAAGTTCAGCGATTTCCGATTCTATTTTTGCACAGACTGTGATTACCTCAGAACCTTCTTTAGAAGCATAATCTTTTACAGATTTTAAATAGTCATTGTCTTCATCACTGAGTAAGTCCTCTTCGCTTACGTTAGCTGCATAAAGGACAGGCTTCATCGTAAGCAGCTGGAACCCATGCACAATTTTTTTTTCTTCCTCTGTTAAATCCAGGCTTCTAGCAGGTTTTTCTTCTTCAAAAGCAGTAATCAGCTTTTGCAGCACTTCATGTTCAGCTATAGCATCTTTATCTTTTGACTTAGCAAGCTTAGCTACTTTAGCTGCTCGTTTTTCTACCGTTTCCAAATCAGCAAGTATAAGTTCGAGATTAATAACTTCAATATCACGAATCGGGTCCACACTTCCCGAGACATGAGTAATATCTCCATCATTAAAACAGCGGACAACATGAGAAATTGCATCTACTTGACGAATATGAGATAAAAATTTATTTCCTAAACCTTCCCCTTTGCTGGCTCCTTCTACAATTCCTGCAATGTCGGTAAATTCAAACGCCGTGGGAACCGTCTTTTTAGGATTAACAAGTTCAGTTAGTTTTTGAAGACGATAATCAGGCACTTCCACAATACCGACATTAGGATCTATCGTACAAAACGGGTAATTGGCAGATTCAGCCCCCGCTTGGGTAATGGCATTAAATAATGTAGACTTTCCGACATTTGGAAGGCCTACAATCCCTGTTGTTAAAGCCATATAAAGTCACTTCCTTTTCCATTACATTAACCAATTATTGGTTTATTATAAAGACAGCTCTGTTCCATTTTTGTTGTGTTTATCCTTCCCAATTATAGAAAGAACTTTATAAAAAGACAAGGATATATGTTTTTACTACGTATGTAAGAAGGAGCAAGTCTTTTTAGACTGCCCCTTGCTCATTCATTTCTTATGCATTTTTCTCGCTTTCTAAGACTTTCTTTATCTTTTTTCTGAACTCTCGGCGGGGAAGCATGACACTATGGCCGCATCCCTGACATTTGATTCGGATATCAGCGCCCATGCGAATAATTTTCCACCGGTTTTCACCGCATGGATGCGGTTTTTTCATTTCTACAATATCATTTAATGAAAACGGAATATCCGGCATTTCCGTCACCTCATTTCTACATACCTTCCTTTTTAATTAACCAGCACAAACTCCAGTAAAACCTGCTAAGGCAGAAGTTACATGTCTATTTATTATCCTATCCTATCTCTTTAAAAGAAACAATCATTCCATAAGAAAAGTGCAAGCGCCCTGGTCAGCGCGACAGGTTCTGGAGCTTTCGCGCAGGGTCGCCTGCCGCCCGGAGTCGAAAGGGAAGACATCAGACGTTCAGCTCATTTTCATGAACTTCTACTAAGATCGCACACGTCGACGCATAGGATGTGCGAATGTCGCCAATGCCACAGGACGTGGCGTTTTTGGCGACGAGTGTGCATCGTGTGGAAGTACGTCTGTGACAACGCTGAACTGGCTTACACAGGAGGTGTTGACTTTTGCGTTGCAACAGGACGTTCACGGTTTTAGCAAAAGTTCCTCTTTATCATGTGCGCCTGAGCGGCTGGGCGCTGGAGCTAGACATTTAAAACGCCAAATATTTATAATTTCTTACCTTTTTAGAAAAACTTGGCTTTGCACCAAGTCCAAACGGCTGAAGTTGTAATTTGCTTATACTTTAATCCTTTAACAAAAGAAAACATTAAAATATAAATCATTTCCCAGGTAATTAGAACCTTCATATCGAAATATATCTTTAAAAAATATTTAAAAATAGGTTTAAGATCTTTTTTTTAGGTAAAAAGGATGAATTAAGACAACAACCAGCAAGTATAAATTTACAAAACCGTATAATGGGTATAGAAAAGCAATTAAACTTGAAAAACCAATTCGAGTCACTGGAATCATTAAACATAAAAGCACAAGAGCCAGTGCCCAAAGAGGAAGAGGGATAATAGAATGAAGCCTGCTTGATAAGCCAAATAACCCTGAGGCCGCGGTTGTAAAGATCGCTGTCCACAAAAGAACGGCCATAAAAGCGGTCATATAATCTGGGTAGGATTTCAATAAAGCAAACAAAGGTATTTCATACAACATGATATCTTCTGCGGCTGCAATTAATGACTCATTATATAGAAATGATATTCCTCCTAGAGTTACTCCGCTTCCAACACTAGCTATCCATATCTCACCATAATTCCTTATTTGTTTACCTGTAGCTGATAATACAGCAACAAGCGGAAGTAAGTTCAAAGAAGTAAAGGTAAATGCAGCTGGCCAATTATGTTGTGTTTTCCAATCTATTCCTTCAATGTCGGCATTAAACCAAAAAAAGGATAAAAGTGTAACTGCTAAACTAATAATTAACACAGGCATCAAAAAACTATTAACTCCTGTCAACCCTTTAACTCCACGAACGGCTACAATGAGAAGCAGCACACACATAAATATTACTCCGGCTGAAAAGGGAACATGGAAAAATTCAAGAGCTGCTCCACCTCCTGCTATCATGATGCCCGTCGTTGTAAATAAATAAAATACAATAATAACATCATATCCCTTTGAAAAACGCGGTCCCATCAATTCTAAAAGTACTTCTGCATAATCATCGGTTTGATGACGAAAACTTATGCTTAATACAACATGGCAGCTTGTAACAAAAAGAAGAGTAAATAAAATAATAGCCAGTCCACTTTCATGACCAAAAAATTGCCATATTTCACGTCCTGAAGCATATCCTGCACCAATAGTTGTACCAATAATTAAAAACATCCATTTTAATCCATTGACTATCATCTGCTCTCTCCCTTTGTCTAGGCTCACCTTCTATAGAGGCGAACGTATAGAAATTGAAAAAGGTTCCTATACTGGGACTAATATGAAAAAGGAGAGACCAATATGCTTGGAAAAAAACCCGCTTCCACTCGAATTCCCTTTTCTTATCAAGTTCATTCAGAAGAAAACGGGGCAGCTTCTAGACTAGCTTCCCAGTTAGCAGAGCAACTGGATAAGGTTCCATCCTACCGTGATATTGTGGTTGTTTGTATTGGCACAGATCGATCAACTGGTGACTCTTTAGGACCTATTATCGGTTCTTCTTTAGAAAAGAGTTCTCTTAAGCGGCTATATGTATATGGAACTTTAGCCAAACCCGTTCATGCGGTTAATTTAGAGGAAACTATAGAAATGATTCATTGTTATCATCACCGTCCATTCATAGTAGCTATTGACGCTTGTCTCGGCCGAGTCAAAAATGTAGGGAAAATAAATTTTTCCGAAGGTCCAGTCATCCCTGGAGCAGCTATGAAAAAGAAGCTTCCACACGTAGGAGAAATGCACGTGACAGGTATTGTCAATGTTAGTGGAATGATGGAATATTTTGTTTTACAAAATACGAGGTTATATACAGTAATGGCAATGGCAGATTGTATATCCCAAGGCTTCATATTAGCTGATAATAAATTAAAAGTTCATTCTGGCTCTATTACAAAAAATAATGTTTCCCAAACACCAGTTCACACAAAAGGGTTATCCAAAACAGAGTTAGCTTTTTCACTTCAACAAAGTCTTCATAAAGAAAACCCGCCGAGTGACGAGTCTTAAACATGTAAACAGAGGGGGCGACTGTACTTATACTGCCTTTGAAAATCACTTAAAATTCTGACTAATTATAATTTGCAAACAATGGATACTGCTGTTATCTCAAATGCTCATCAAGCCCCCACCCCTCACAATTATTGCATGGAAGAGCAACGATAAGCAAAAAACAACCAATTTACCCTATTGAAAGATTTTGAACCGCTTCCACTACAAGTACTTACTGTCCTATCCATTGTGGATGCAATTAGAAGAACTTGGCTTGCCGTCATGTTTAAAGGAGGCCGTCCAGGTAAAGGAATATCTACTAAACGTTCACGAAGCACAAAAAAAGCCCCTTTTTGCGGGACTTTACCATTGTTAGACAGAAAAAGATTATTTTTTCTCTTCTTGCTCTAATAATTCAAGAATTCTCTCCAAATCATCCTCTGTTATAAATTCAATTTCAATTTTTCCTTTTCTTTTTCCTTTTTTTATAGAAACAGATGTCCCGAAATAAGAACGTAATTCTTCTTCTTTCGATTTAATAAATATAGAGGTATTGTCAGACGTTTTAACTTCTTTTTGTTTTGTTTCACGTGAAACATTATTTATTTGTTGAACTAATTCTTCTGTTTGACGGACATTTAAAGATTGTTTTTCGATTTTATTTAATACTTCGCTAGCCTTTGTCTTATCATTTAACCCTAAAAGCGTTCTACCGTGCCCCATTGAAATTGTTTTATCTGCAAGTTTATGCTGGACATCTTTAGGAAGCTGCATTAAACGCAGGTGATTTGCAATATGAGGCCTGCTTTTTCCCAGTCTCTTTGATAACTCCTCTTGCGTAACCCCTAAATATTTCATTAACTTCTCGTACGCTCTAGCTTCTTCTAATGGATTTAAATTTTCTCTTTGTAAATTTTCAATAAGGGCTACTTCCATCATTTTTTCGTCTGAGAATTCTTTTTCTACAGCTGGCACTGTCTTTAACCCTGCTGCTCTTGCCGCTCTGTACCTTCGTTCGCCGGCTACAATTTCATATCCTTTAATACTTTTTCGTACAATAAGCGGTTGAAGTACTCCATGCTCTTCAATCGACTCTTTTAGCTCTGAGATTGCTTCTTCAGTGAAAGATTGTCGAGGCTGATAAGGGTTAGGACGTAAATCTTTTATTTTTACGTCTTTAATAACGTTATCTTGTCCCTTCGTCTCGTCAGGAAAAAAAGCATTTAACCCCCTGCCAAGTCCTTTACCCACCGGCCACCACTTCCTTTGCTAGGTCTAAATATACTTCCGCCCCTCTTGATTTAACGTCATACAAAATAATCGGGAGTCCATGACTAGGTGCTTCTCCTAAACGCACATTTCTTGGAATAATAGTATTAAACACTTTTTCTCTGAAGTATTTCTTCACTTCTTCAATCACTTGCAAACCTAAGTTGGTGCGTGCATCCAGCATCGTCAACACCACCCCTTCAATAGCAAGGTCTGTATTCAAATGCTTCTGTACTAAACGAACGGTATTTAGAAGTTGACTTAATCCTTCGAGGGCATAGTATTCGCATTGTACAGGAATTAACACAGAGTCAGAAGCCGTTAATGCGTTAATCGTTAATAAACCAAGCGACGGGGGACAATCTATAATTATATAATCGTACTCCCCATCAACTTCACTTAGTGCTTTTTTTAAACGAATTTCCCTGGAAATAGTCGGCACTAATTCTATTTCTGCTCCTGAGAGTTGAATAGTAGATGGAACAACATGCAAGTTTTCTACACTTGATTGTTTGATAACTTGATTAATTTTTGCATCCTCTACTAAAAGGTTATAAACACATTCATCAACATCCCCTTTTTCAATACCTGCACCGCTCGTTGCATTACCTTGCGGATCAATATCTACCAGAAGTACTTTTTTCCCTATGTATGCTAGGCACGCACTTATATTCACGGCAGTAGTAGTCTTCCCTACACCGCCTTTTTGGTTTGCGATAGCAACTACTTTTGCCATCGGGACACCTACTTTCCTTTCTAGCTGCTTATCTTTTTCACTTGATATAAAATAATTATTTTTATTCATTGTCTTTTATTTTATCATGTTTTCTGAATAATTTCGCAAAGGTTTTTTCGACAACTTTTCCGGTTCATTTTTGAAAAAGTGCGATTAAAAATGGACGTGAAGTACAGAACGTGATTTTAGTAAGAAAAGCGCAAGCGCCTTGGTCAGCCGCGACAAGTCCTGGAGGGTCAGCTGATCTTTGCTTTCCATTGACGAACTGAAAGGTTCTCGAGCGAGTAGGCGCTTGCGTTAGACATGTAAAACGCCAAATATTTATAATTCTTACCTTTTAAAAAAATAATCTACCGTTTGCTTTGGTAGATTATTTCTTCGGGATTCGTATCGTAAATTGATAATATTCCTCATTTTCTTCTTCATCCGTCTCAATATTCATTCCGCTTTTGGTCACCATATCTACTGATTGCCTTATAGTATTCATTGCAAGACGAGTATCTTTGGAATAATGTTTCCTGGTTGGTTTTTTCTTTTTAGGTTTTTGTTCTTTTCCTTGAAAGTTTTTTATTAGCTCTTCTGTTTGTTTAACATTTAATTCATTATTAATAATTTCTTTTAATATTTTTTCTTGTTTTTCTGCGTCCTTAATAGGCAGAAGAGCCCGAGCATGCCTTTCGGTTATTTTTCTTTCTTTCAAGGCGTTCTGAGCGTTCTCTGTTAGATGGAGAAGCCTGAGTTTATTTGCAACAGTAGACTGGCCTTTACCGAGGCGCTGTGCCAGACTTTCCTGTGTTAATCCGTGTAAATCCAGAAGCTTGGCGTATGCAGCAGCTTCTTCAATAGCAGTTAATTCTTCTCGTTGGAGATTTTCAATAAGAGCAACAGAAGCTGTCTGCGTATCATTAAAATCTTTAATTATTGCTGGAATCTCTTCCATGCCAATACTTATTGCTGCACGCCACCGGCGTTCTCCTGCTATTATTTCATAACGGCTTTCCCGCTGTCGTACAGTTATTGGCTGCAACAGCCCATGAGTGCGAATCGATTGTGCAAGCTCCGCAATCTTTTCCTCTTGAAAAATCGTACGCGGCTGAAATGGATTGGCAATAATATTATCAACAGGAAGGTATTTCACTTCCTCTTGCGGACGTTCCTCTTGTTCCACTTTTTCTTCTTCCTTGCCATCATCTTGGTCTCCAAGGCCAAACCACTTTTGAAGCGATTGCTTCATTGCCTGACACCACCTTACTAGAAACTACAATATATCATTTTCGCCGCTGCCGTGCGAAAACCCTTCTTTTAACCTTCGACCTTTTCTGCATATATTTTACCACGCTTGAATCCTTTGTCTACCATGTTAAGGGCAGACATAACTTTAAACCAGCGGTTTTTTTGATGGCGTTCCAGGTTTTCGAGGATAAGTTTTAGGAGTAGAATCAATTTTTTCCATCCGAAGAATATACCTTTCACTCTTTTCATTTGGAAGTTTCAACGAACAGGGATCCAGCCATTTTCCACCAAGTGTCCGACATGCTTTACCAGCTTCTTCTTTTTCCTCTAATCCAGTTGATCCTTTCATAGCCAAAAGTGTCCCGCCTCTTCTTACAAATGGGAGACAAAG
Source organism: Alteribacillus sp. YIM 98480 (assembly GCF_009765375.1). Lineage (GTDB taxonomy): Bacteria > Bacillota > Bacilli > Bacillales > Marinococcaceae > Alteribacillus. The sequence goes on along the minus strand of NZ_VTOK01000021.1, from coordinate 37,515 downwards.
TTCTGTTAGTACAGACATCTTCGCTACTGCCCGAGCAATCGCGACATCATATTTTTCACGGTGTGCAGGATTGTGTGCTAATTCTTCGGCACGTCCATGCAATAAGTCAATATTTTGCAGTTGTATTTCCCCTGCAAGCTGTTCGAGAAATCTCGTTCTTTTTTGCAATGAATCGACAATAACGACTTTAAGGTGAGGGAAACATATTTTTATTGGTATACTCGGAAAACCAGCACCTGCGCCAATGTCCACCAAGTCATTAACGTTATGGAAGTTATGGGAAAATACAGCAGTTAATGAGTCATAAAAATGTTTTTCGTACACTTCAGCTTCTTCTGTAATCCCAGTCAAATTAATCTTTTGGTTCCAATCTACCAGCATTCGGTAATACACTTCAAATTGTTTCTCCTGCTTTTCTGTCAGTTGTATTCCTTCTTTTTGCAGCCAGCTTCCAAATTGATGCTTACTCATTAAAATAAGCCACCTTTACCTGTTAAAGTATAAAAGTCTCCAAATTTCACTTAGATTTTTTTATGTAAGATAAATAACTCCAGCGCCAACCCAAACTTTAAAGTAAATAGGGGCGCTGGAGCTGCTATTACGCTTCAGCTGTTTTTGCCAATCTTCCCTGCTCCAAATATACAAGTAAAATCGAGATGTCAGATGGATTCACACCTGAAACTCTAGAAGCCTGGCCTACCGAAATAGGACGAACTTCAGCAAGTTTTTGCCTTGCTTCTGTTGCGATTCCAGAGATTTGTTCGTAATCCAGGTTTTCTGGAATTTTCTTTTTCTCCATCTTTTTCATACGCTCTACTTGTTCTAATTGTTTCGTAATATATCCTTCATATTTTGTCTGAATTTCTACCTGTTCAGCGACATCTGGAGAAACATTTTCTTCTCCTGAAGCAAACGGAATAATATCTTCATACCCAAGTTCCGGACGTTTAAGCAAATGAGCAGCTGATACTGCTTCTTTCATTGGTGAAGATTGTTTTTCCTCAAGTAATTGCTGCAATTCATCACTTGGTTTAACAATCGTTTTTTCCAATCGGGCTTTTTCTTTTGCAATAGAATCTTTTTTATTGTTGAAGCGTTCATAGCGCTCTTTTGGAATTAGACCAATACGATAACCAATATCGGTTAGACGAAGATCAGCATTATCATGACGCAATAACAGACGATATTCTGCTCTTGATGTTAGCAAACGATACGGTTCATTTGTTCCTTTTGTCACCAAGTCATCAATCAAAACGCCAATGTATGCATCTGAACGATCTAAAATAACTCCATCTTTACCTTGCGCTTTGCAAGCTGCATTTATTCCGGCCATAATGCCTTGACCCGCTGCTTCTTCATATCCGGAAGTGCCATTAATCTGTCCTGCTGTAAACAAATTTTCTACTTTTTTCGTTTCAAGAGTCGGCCAGAGCTGTGTCGGCACAATTGCATCATACTCAATTGCATAACCTGGACGCATCATTCGAACATTTTCAAGCCCAGGAATTGTTTTTAACATTTTAAATTGTACATCCTCAGGTAAGCTGGTTGAAAGTCCTTGTACATAAACCTCAGACGTATTTCTTCCTTCTGGCTCGAGGAAGATTTGATGCTTTGGTTTATCATGAAAACGTACTATTTTATCCTCAATCGATGGACAATAGCGTGGTCCTGTGCCTTCAATCATTCCACTGTACATCGGGGACCGTGTTAGATTTTCGTTAATAATAGAATGTGTTGTTTCACCTGTATACGTCAGCCAGCAAGGCAGCTGATCCGTAATATATTTTGTCGTTTCATAGGAAAAGGCACGAGGTTTGTCGTCTCCAGGCTGAATTTCAGTTTTATCATAATCAATACTGCTTCCATTTACACGTGGAGGAGTTCCTGTTTTAAATCTCACCATCTCAAAACCTAGCGACTTTAAACTATGAGAAAGGTTGACAGATGGCTGCATATTATTCGGTCCGCTTTCATACGCTAAATCTCCGAGAATAATTTTACCGCGCAAATACGTTCCTGTTGTAACGATAACCGTTTTCGCATAATAAGAGGCACCAGTATTGGTAACGACTCCCTTACAAATTCCGTCTTCGACAATGAGTTCTTCTACGAGCCCTTGACGAAGAAGAAGGTTTTCTTCCTCTTCCAATGTTTTTTTCATTTCATGTTGATATAAAAACTTATCGGCCTGAGCACGCAATGCCCGTACAGCTGGACCTTTCCCTGTATTAAGCATTCTCATTTGAATATGAGTTTTATCTATATTCTTCGCCATTTCACCGCCTAGCGCATCTATTTCACGAACGACAATACCTTTAGCCGGTCCACCAACGGAAGGGTTACATGGCATAAACGCTACGGCATCCAAGTTCAGTGTAAGCATTAAGGTCTTTGAGCCCATTCTAGCAGCAGCAAGACCAGCTTCTACCCCTGCATGACCTGCACCAATAACAATGACATCAAATTCGCCGCCTTCATAATGCATCCTTATTACCTCCTTTTAATTTTTACTTTCTTATTTTCCTAAACAAAACTGTGAAAACAGCTGGTCGATAAGGCTGTCATGAACGTTATCTCCTACAATTTCACCTAACTGCTCCCACGCTCTCGTAATATCTATCTGCACCATGTCTACCGGAACTTCCAGGTCTGCCGCTTCTAATGCTTCATCAATCGACCTTTTTGCTTGATTTAACAATCCAATATGGCGAGCATTTGAAATATAACTTAAATCCGCGGTTTCAACCCCTTCTTCAAAGAACATCCTTGAAATAGCTTGTTCTAGCTCTTCAATTCCTTCATCTTTTAATAAGGAAGCCGCAATAATCGGTCGGCCAGAAGCTAATTCTCGAACTTTTTCCACATCGATTTTTTTATCGAGGTCAGTTTTATTCATAATAACGACTGCATTTAAACCTTGAATCGCTTGAAATAGAGCTTTGTCTTCTTCTGTCAGATCTTCTGCGCTGTTAATTACTAATAAAATAAGATCTGCTTCCGTCAAAACTTGCCGGGAACGCTCGACTCCAATTTTTTCAACAATATCTTCAGTCTCGCGAATACCAGCTGTATCAATAAGTCGAAGGGGGACGCCGCGTACATTTACATACTCTTCTAGTACATCACGTGTAGTACCAGGTACATCCGTAACGATCGCTTTATTCTCATGAACAAGGCTGTTCATTAAAGACGACTTGCCAACGTTTGGACGTCCTATAATGGCAGTAGCAAGTCCTTCACGTAATATTTTACCTTGTTTGGCCGTCGCAAGAAGCTGATCTATTTCGTCCCTTACTTCTACAGCGTGTTCTTTCAACCTTTCAAGAGTGACAGATTCTGCATCATACTCTGGATAATCTATATTAACTTCCACATTTGCCACAGTTTCAAGGAGCTTCTGACGAAGACGTCTCACTTTATCAGATAAGCGTCCATTTACTTGTTTTAAGGCAACATTCATGGCCCGATCCGTCTTGGCGCGGATAAGATCCATCACTCCTTCTGCTTGAGAAAGATCAATACGGCCATTTAAAAACGCACGTTTTGTGAATTCGCCTGGTTCAGCTAATCTTGCTCCATAACTTAGAACCAAATCGAGCACTTTATTTACAGATACTAGTCCGCCATGACAATTTATTTCAACGACATCTTCTCTTGTAAATGTCTTAGGGGCCCGAAGGACGGATACCATCACTTCTTCTACTGCCTCCTCGATTTTAGGGTCAAATAGATGTCCGTAATGAATAGTGTGAGTCTGTGCTTCTATTAATCGGCTCTTTCCTTTATATAATTTATCTGCAATCGACAAAGCATCCTCTCCGCTTAATCGTACAATAGCGATAGCTCCTTCTCCAGATGGTGTTGAAATGGCAGCGATCGTATCAAATTCCATCCTTCTTCACCTCCTTTAATTTTATTCTTTAGGAATGTTTAACTTTGTTTAAGGATCAAAGTATAAGGAAAACTACGTCATCCGCCATTTAGACTTGGCGGCAACACGAGTTTTTCTAATCGCAAAACAGTATATGAACCCCACTTTTATCCTTGAATGCGGCACTATGCAATCTATCTTAATAATATATATTTAACAGTATGAACAACATTGGAATAATTTTATAATACAAAGGGATCTAATATATCCCCAACTTAATAGAATACCATATCGCAGTCATTTGAAAAAGACAAATAATATCCACATGTGGATAATTTATTTTATAGCTTTTTACCGCTTTTATCAACAGTGAGAAGAAAAAAAGAAGCACTTTAGAAAAACAAGCTCTCCACTCAGCCCGTGACAGGTTCTGCAAATCATAGGATGTTTCATTAGAGCACTCCTTTAGCAAATTTAAATTTTCTAAGAAAAGCACAAACGCTTTAAAAGAAGGAAGTTCGGCTACGAGCGTCACGTCCTGTGACAACGCTGAACGGGCTTGCACTGGAGGTGTTGCCTTTTGCGTTGCGACAGGACGTTCGCGGTTTTAGCAAAAGTTCCTCTTTATCGTGTGCGCCTGAGCGGCTGGGCGCTGAAGCTAGACCAAATATTTATAATTTCTTACCTTCCAATAAAAAAAGCATTCGCACTGGTATTAACCAGATGACGAATGCTTTTATACATGTTTTTTCAGTAAAATTCGGGAAAATAATGCAACTAAGAAAGAGGAGTTATAACTACATGCCGACGAGGTTCTTTACCATCTGAGTGAGTCTCTACTCCTTCTTTTTCTTGAAGAGCAGCATGAATGATTTTCCGCTCTCTGGCATTCATTGGTTCAAGTACTACTTTTTCACCAGTTCTAAAAGCTTTTGCAGCCAGACGTTCCGCAAGCTGCTCAAGCGCTTCCTGCCTTCGTTCTCTGTAGTTTTCTGCGTCTAATACAATTCGCGCATACCGATCAGCATGTCGATTTGCTACTAAATTTACTAAATATTGAAGAGAATCCAATGTTTTCCCGCGCTTTCCAATCATGACTCCAAGATCTTCTCCTATTAAGGAAAGTTCTGTTTCCCGGCCGCGTTTTTTCACTTCCACATTTACATTTACCTGCATATCTTGGATGACTTTTTGGAGAAACTGTACCGATTCATCAATCGGGTCGGGTTTTAACGACGCTTCTAATACTGCTGGTTTCGTTCCGATCAAACCTAAAAAGCCTTTAGAAGGTTCCTCAATCACTTTATAATCAATTTCCTCTTTATTAGCTGCTTCAAGCTGTTCTAACGCCTCATTTAATGCTTCCTCTATTGTTTTTCCCGAAACTTTTACTGTTTTCACTTTTTCTTCGCTCCCCCCGCTTTAGCTTCTGCTTTTTCATCTGCTCGTTTTCTTGCCCCAGGTCCAGTAATAAAGTAGGTTTGAGCAATCATAAACAGGTTACCAATTACCCAATACAATGCCAGGGCAGAAGGGAAAAAGAAAGCAAATCCGGTAATCATAAAGGGCATCATATACATGAGAATTTTCATTTGGGGATTATCTGTAACCATCATCATTTTTTGTTGAATAAACGTGGTCACCCCGGCAATTAATGGAAGAACATAATCCGGCTGCCCTAATTCAAACCATAAGAAAACGTGTCCTTCTATTTCCCTTGTCCGCATAATTGCGTGATAAAAAGCAATTAATATCGGCATTTGTATGAATATAGGAAAACATCCAGCTAACGGATTAATATTTTGTTCCTGGAACAGCTTCATTGTTTCCTGCTGCAGTTTTTGCTGTGTCTGCTGATCCTTTGCACTGTATTTTTCTCTTAACTTCTGCATTTCAGGCTGAAGTTCCTGCATAGCACGGGCACTTTTTGTCTGTTTAATCATTAATGGCAAAATGATAATTCGCAATATTATAGTAACAACAACAATAGAAAGTCCATAATTTTCTCCAGCTGATTCTGCTACTGTGACAATCAACCAGTGTAGAGGATAAACAAAAAACGAATTCCAAATTCCTTCACTATCCTCAGTTATCGGGTCGTCAATATCCAGACAGCCCGTCAATAACGTCATTAGCAAAATCACCATTACTGTCAGACCTATTTTCTTGTACACAAGAGTTTCCTCCTTGGTAATATTAGCAACCGAAAAAAGCGCATGACAGCGCTGACATTGGTTACACAAATTTACGTTGAACACATTACATTTTAGCGGAGAATAGACAAGAAATAAAGAAAACAATTGTAATTCTGCATAAGAAAAAAGCGTTGAAAAGTCCAATCGTGATTTTTTTACTTTTTATATCGTTTATTCATTACACCAGCTACACCCATCACGTGCCTGAGACTTTTTTTAATTTCTTCATAGGACATATCAATAACTGGTTTTCTTGCAATAATAATATAGTCTTTTTCCCCTTTTAATTGATCTCCTATTTCTCTCAACGCTTCTCTTAAAAGTCGTTTAATTCGATTTCTCGTTACAGCATTCCCCATCTTCTTACTAACAGTCAATCCCGCTCTAAAATGAGGCTGATCCTCTTTATTTAGCACATAAACGACAAATTGACGGTTCGCAAAAGAGGTGCCTTTTTCAAAAACACGACTGAATTCATGGTTTTTTTTAATTCTATACCCCTTTTTCAATCTTCTTGCCCCTCCGTTAAACCATTTTCAACAGAATCTTTTATGTAAACCGCTCTAATAGTGGAAAAAAGACCACTGTAAAATCAGTGGTCTTAAGCGGATAATACTTTTCTTCCTTTACGGCGGCGGTTCTTAAGAACATGACGACCATTTTTTGTACTCATACGTGCGCGAAAGCCATGAACTTTTTTACGCTTACGATTATTAGGCTTAAAAGTTGGTTTACCCATTTTATTTTGCACCTCCCTGAGGACTTTCAACTATTTATGACATTCCCGTAAATTATATAGATGATTACTTCTTATTGTCAAGGTTCCTTTAAAAATGAAATCAATACTACGAGTTTCACTCTAACTCATCATTCTCCTCTAATACGCTTGTGGATAAATATTAACACCCGAACAGTCATTTTTCGACACGATTATCTACAACTTACACACATAATATAGTGGTGTGGACAAAACTAATACACAAGTTATTGATTATGTGGATAACCTGTCCAAATGCCGTTGTCACTAGATTTTATTTTTGGTATGATGTATTTGTTTTTATTCTGGATAACTAATTACTGCTTATTGCTTTTCCACAGCTGTTAATAACTATGTGGATAATTTTCCACACCCTTTGGACTAGTTTATCCACACTTTTGTTAATAATGTGCATACTTCGAATTTCTACTATATTATAATTAATTAGATAGTTATGCAGGATGCTGGGGATAAGTATGAAGTGTTCCCCTCGTATTTTCCTAACAGTGTCAAACATTTACTTAACTCGTAAATAGCTCACGAAGGCTTCCTTCTTCCCATCTAGAAAGAATTGGAGGCCTTTCTTGCCCTTTAAGAGAAATAGGGGATCGGATTACAAATATAAAGTAAAGGAGGGTGCCGTTTATGGAGAATATTAAAGATTTATGGGATCAAACGTTAGAAGTTATTAGAAAAAAAGTTAGTAAACCTAGTTTTGAAACGTGGTTGAAATCAACAAAAGCTTCAGAACTTCACGAAGATACCATAATCATTACAGCTCCTAATGAGTTTGCAAGAGATTGGCTGGAAAACCGGTATTCCGGTCTAATTTCGGATACGTTGCAAGATATAACCGGAGCTGAATTACAAGTAAAATTTATTATCCCTGACACTGGGGAAGAAAACGACATTTCCATAGAGCAAGAAGTAAAAAAAATGCCGGCTGGATCCGATCCTCAAACAGATGAAGTTCCAAAAAGCATGCTCAATGATAAATATACTTTTAATACGTTTGTTATTGGTTCAGGAAACCGTTTTGCTCACGCAGCATCGCTTGCCGTTGCAGAAGCACCAGCTAAAGCGTATAATCCTCTATTTATTTATGGAGGGGTAGGACTAGGAAAGACTCACTTAATGCACGCTATCGGTCATTATGTAATAGATCATAACCCCGAAGCCCGTGTCGTTTACCTATCTTCAGAGAAATTTACAAATGAATTCATTAATTCTATTAGAGATAATAAAGCTGTAAATTTTCGAAATAAATATCGCAGTGTTGATGTGCTTTTGATAGATGATATTCAATTTTTAGCTGGAAAAGAACAAACACAAGAAGAATTTTTCCACACATTTAATGCTCTGCACGAAGAAAGTAAGCAGATTGTCATCTCAAGTGACAGGCCGCCAAAAGAAATACCAACATTAGAAGATAGACTGCGTTCTCGTTTTGAATGGGGATTAATTACAGATATTACTCCTCCAGATTTAGAAACAAGGATTGCTATATTACGGAAAAAAGCAAAAGCAGAAAAACTTGATATCCCAAATGAAGTGATGCTTTATATTGCAAATCAAATTGATACGAACATCAGGGAGCTAGAAGGAGCATTAATCAGGGTGGTAGCTTATTCGTCTCTTATTAATCAGGATATGAACGCTGACCTTGCCGCTGAAGCATTAAAAGATATTATTCCTAGTTCCAAACCAAAAAAAATTACCATCCCAGATATCCAGGAAACAGTGGCACAGCAATTCACCATACAAGTTCAAGAACTAAAAGCAAAAAAACGGACCAAGACGATTGCTTTTCCTCGTCAAATCGCTATGTATTTATCAAGAGAGATGACAGAATCATCTTTGCCGAAAATTGGTGAGGAATTTGGCGGACGCGATCATACCACTGTTATTCATGCTCATGAAAAAATATCAAAATTGCTGCAGGCTGATACTGAACTGCAAAAACGTCTGCAGGAAATTATCGACAAGTTAAAAACATGATGTGTAAAAGTATCCATAATTGTACACAGTTTATCCACATGTGAATAAGTCTGCGGGACAGCATATATTGTCGATTATCCACATAGTGCACAACCTCTATTACTATTACGGCTATTATTTATTAAATATATATATAAAGGGAGATGTAGTATGCATTTTGTCATTCAGCGTGAACATTTTGTTCATAGTGTACAGCACGTTAATAAAGCTGTATCTTCCAGAACAACCATTCCAATCCTGACAGGAATAAAAATAGAAGCTTCATCAGAAGGAGTGACACTGACAGGAAGTGACTCAGATATATCTATTGAATCTTTTATCCCGTCTGCTGATGAAGAAAGAGAATATGTAGAAATAAAAAAAGAAGGCAGTATTGTTTTACAAGCTCGATTTTTTGCTGATATTGTTAAAAAGCTGCCTGGCAATGAAATTGAAATCATTGTTCAAGATCAATTTGCTACCACATTGCGTTCTGGCAGTGTTGTATTTAATTTAAATGGATTAGACCCAGAAGAATATCCACATCTTCCTAAGTTAGATGAAAACCGAACGTTCAGTCTGCCGCAAAATTTATTAAAAGATATGATTAAACAAACGGTATTTGCAGTGTCCACTCAGGAAACACGTCCAGTGTTGACAGGTGTAAACCTTGAAGGAGAAAACGGACAACTAACCTGTACTGCAACAGACAGTCACCGTTTAGCTATGCGAAAAGCTTTCATGGAAACAAATTCGGAAGATCTGGAACTTTCTAATATAGTGATTCCTGGAAAAAGTTTAAATGAGTTAAGCAAAATTTTAGAAGACACAGATGAACTGATAGAAGTTGTTGTAACAGACAGCCAGGTACTGTTTAAATTTAAATACTTGCTTTTCTTTTCCAGATTGCTAGATGGAAAATATCCACTAACTAAAAATATGATTCCAGAGCAATCTAAAACTCAAATGGAAATCCCTGCAAAAGAGTTGCTGCAATCTCTTGAAAGAGCATTGCTCCTTTCAAAAGAAGCGAAAAACAATGTCATTAACCTGAAAACATTAGAGGGAGAAGTGTTAGAAATCACGTCGATTTCATCAGAGGTAGGAAAAGTAACCGAAAAAATAAACTGCCGCCGTCTAGAAGGTGAAGAATTACGTATATCTTTTAACGGTAAAAACATTATAGACGCATTAAAAGTTATCGACAGCGAAATGGTTCACATTATGTTCACCGGGGCGATGAGTCCATTTATTCTTCGTCCGACAGATCACGATCAAATGCTTCACTTGTTTTCACCCGTCCGCACCTATTAAATTTAAGCAGTCCCTGGGATTTCCTGGGGACTTTCTTACTCTGTTAACAGGAATTTGATGGTACTTCACGTTTTCTTCTTTGTTCCTATTGGCGTTAGGCTTATATTTTAGTAAAATATATAATGTATTCATGTGTCGTTCGAATGGTATTAATTATTTTAAAAATGAGGAACGGAAATGAACGTCGATGTAGTAAGCAAGCACAGGAGGGTTAACATGAGTCAATCAATTGAGATAGAAACGGAGTATATTACACTAGGACAGTTTCTAAAAGAAGCAGGTGTTATTGACACTGGCGGTATGGCGAAATGGTTTTTGTCAGAGCATGAAGTCCTTGTAAATCAAGAAGTGGAACAGCGGCGCGGAAAAAAGCTGTACAGCGGTGATGAAATTAAAGTTGAAGGAGCCGGCACTTTCGTGGTTTCTTCTACTCAAAAGTAAGAGGGATTTTCTTGCATATTAATTCACTCTACCTTAAACAATTTCGCAATTACAGTCATATTGAACTAAATGCAGAGAACAAAGTTAATGTCATTCTTGGAGAAAACGCTCAAGGCAAAACAAATCTAATGGAAGCTATCTATGTGCTTGCTTTTGCTAAATCACATCGAACGTCCAAAGATAAAGAATTAATTCAGTGGAATGAAGATTTTGCTCGTTTAGAAGCAGATCTTTCCCGTAAAAATAGTTCTCTTTCCCTAGAAGTCATTGTTTCTTCTAAAGGGAAAAAAACAAGGGTTAACGGACTTGAACAAAGAAAATTGAGCGAATTTGTTGGTTCTTGTAATGTGGTAATGTTTGCTCCTGAGGATCTAAGTCTTGTGAAAGGCGGACCGCGTATGCGGCGCCGTTTTATTGACATGGAATTAGGCCAGATTAGTGCTGTATACCTTCATGACCTTACCATTTACCAGCGTATCTTAAAACAAAGAAATCAGCTGCTTAAAAGTATGTTTCCTGTTCCTGACCAAGAACAGGAAGTTATGCTCGATGTTTTGACAGATCAACTGTCTCAAGCTGCAGCTAAAGTGATAAAGAAAAGATTCTCTTTTCTGGAAATGCTCCAAACCTGGGCTAAAGACATCCATTCACAAATTACAAGAGAAAAAGAAAACCTCATTCTCACGTATGTTCCTGCCGCACAGGTATCAGAAGACATGGATTTGTCGAAGATAGAAGAGAGAGTTCAATATAAATTAAAAGAGGATAAACAAAATGAAATTCGTCGAGGAATGACGTTGAGCGGACCTCATAGAGACGAATTATCACTTTTGATTAACAATAAAGAAGTGCAGATTTTTGGTTCTCAAGGACAACAGCGAACAGCAGCGCTATCTTTGAAACTTGCAGAGATCGAACTAATACACGATAACATCGGGGAATACCCGATTTTATTATTGGATGACGTACTTTCTGAATTAGATCATTATAGACAGTCTCATTTACTAAACACTATACAAGGGAAAGTCCAAACATTTGTAACTACGACCAGCGTAGATGGAATAGAACACGAAACATTAAAACAAGCCTCCACGTTTTATGCTGAGGCAGGCACAGTGAAACAAATGAAATAATGAAATGAGGTGGAATCAATGTTTATTCATTTAGGCGGAGATACGGTTATACGTTCTAAAGATGTTGTAGCTATTCTAGATCAAGATACACATGACTCTTCAAGTATCACCAAACAATTTCTATCTTCGCATGAAAACCGGGATGTAATAGAAATTTCAAAAGAGCTTACAAAGTCCGTAGTTGTGACGATCGACAGAGTATATTTATCTCCCATTTCTTCTTTAACATTAAGACGTCGTGCTCAAGTGGTTTCAGAGTTTGAAGATTATAGTGAAGATGTTGGGGAAAGTTCTCAGTCTTAACGATGCTTTAAGATATTGAATGAAGAAATGAAAACTTGGTGTCTGCTCTTCTAGAGAAACTTTGCTTATCGGTAAGTCAATGGCGAAAGCGTTAATTATTACTTTTATTTTATTCTAGAAAAGGCAGCATCTATAGATTGGCCAAAGAGCCTATTAAAATGTAGATTCGGCGAAAGGCCTAAGTCTTTCCAATACTGATAGGAAATTTTTAAATAAAACCGGTAAAGAATACAAGACAAACTACTTTCGCCTGATGACTCGGCGAAACATCAGTTTGCCTAATAGTTTTGCTTATGTTCAAACGAACATGTAGGGAAGTGAAGGTGAATAGAATTGTCAATAGAACAGCATTCATACGATGAAAGCCAAATCCAAGTACTTGAAGGGTTAGAAGCAGTGCGCAAAAGACCGGGAATGTATATCGGTTCAACAAGCGGACGGGGCCTTCATCATTTGGTTTGGGAAATCGTAGACAATAGCATTGACGAGGCCATGGGCGGTTATTGCGATTATATTTATATTACAGTTGAAAAAGATAACAGCATTACGGTTCAAGATAATGGCCGCGGCATCCCTGTCGGTATGCACGAGAAAATGGGAAGACCAGCTTTAGAGGTTATTATGACCGTATTACATGCTGGCGGTAAATTTGGCGGCGGAGGCTACAAAGTTTCCGGTGGTCTTCATGGTGTAGGGGCTTCTGTAGTTAACGCTCTATCACAAATGTTAGAAGTAGAAGTGCATAGAGATGGAGAAGTGTATTATCAGAATTATAAACGAGGAGTTCCACAGCAAGATCTCCAAGTTATCGGGAAAACAGAAAAACACGGAACAAAGATTCATTTCAAGCCAGACACCGAGATTTTTAAGGAAACAGGTGAATTTGATTACGATATACTTGCCACTCGTCTAAGAGAACTTGCTTTCTTAAATAAGGGATTACACATTATATTTGAAGATAAACGTGATGAAGAAGTAGAGCCAGTTGAATATTATTACGAAGGCGGTATTGCTTCTTTTGTTGAGTATTTGAATCGTCAAAAAGAAGCTCTTCACGAGCCGCCGATATTTATTGAAAGCGAAAAAGATGAAATTCAAGTAGAAATAGCGGTGCAATACAATTCCAGTTATACGAGCAATATTTACTCCTTTGCTAATAATATTAATACGCATGAAGGCGGAACCCATGAATCTGGTTTTAAGACCGGGTTAACACGTGCTATTAATGATTACGCGAGAAAGCACAATTTATTCAAAGAAAATGATCCTAATTTAGTTGGAGATGACGTACGTGAAGGCTTAACCGCTATTATTTCTGTAAAAATTCCGGATCCGCAATTTGAGGGGCAGACTAAAACGAAACTTGGAAATAGTGAGGCTAGAACAATAACAGACTCTTTATTCAGTGAGAACTTTTCAAGGTTTTTAGCAGAAAACCCTGATACGGCTAAAAATATTGTTGAAAAAGGGCTCATGGCTTCACGAGCGAGAGAAGCGGCAAAGAAAGCAAGAGAACTTACTCGCCGGAAAAATGCATTAGAGGTTAGTTCGCTGCCAGGGAAGCTAGCGGATTGTTCTTCACGAGATGCTTCTATTAGTGAAATATATATTGTGGAGGGAGATTCTGCTGGAGGATCTGCTAAACAGGGAAGAGATCGGCACTTCCAAGCTATACTGCCGCTTAGAGGAAAAATTATCAATGTCGAAAAAGCAAGGTTGGATAAAATTCTTGCTAACAACGAAATTCGTTCCATTATTACCGCTTTAGGGTCGGGTATTGGAGATGAATTTGATATAGCTAAAGCAAGGTACCATAAAATTATTATTATGACCGACGCAGATGTAGACGGGGCTCATATCCGCACATTGATTTTGACCTTCTTCTATCGGTATATGCGTCCATTGATCGAAAAAGGATATATTTATATTGCCCAGCCTCCTTTATATAAAATTCAGCAAGGCAAGTCGGTGCGTTATGCATATGTAGAAAAGGATCTAGAAAAGGTTCTTGCAGAACTTCCTTCTCAGCCAAAACCCGGCTATCAAAGATATAAAGGGCTTGGAGAAATGAACCCTTCGCAGCTTTGGGAAACAACGATGAACCCGGAGACACGATCTGTCCTGCAGGTGACACTTGAAGATGCGATGAAAGCTGATGAGATCTTTGAAACGTTAATGGGAGACCGTGTAGAACCACGAAGAGACTTTATTCAAGAAAATGCTCATTACGTTAAGAATTTAGATGTTTAAGCAAGCAGGCGCCTGTAATAGCCATTCAGGGCGCTTGTCCTTTGTGCTTAAGAGGTATTGAAATGTAGAATACAGCGCGAGCCCCGGTCGTTTAGAGGCCGACAAGTGTATGGTGAATGATCAGCATCGAATGTTATTTTTTTAGGGCTCTTGCGCTTTTCTTAAATGATAAGAAAGTATAAATATTTGGCGTTTTACATGTCTAGCTCCAGCGCCTACTCGCTCGAGATTCCTTCGGTCCGTCAATCGAAAGCAAATATCAGCTTTCCATATGTCGCTCCTCCAGGACTTGTCGCTCGTTAGCAAGGCGCTTGCACTTTTCTTATCACAGCTCCAAAATTTTGGGAGGTTGCAGGAATGGCAGAGAACGAATCAAGAGTAACAGAAATAAATATTGGCCAGGAAATGCGGACATCTTTTTTAGACTATGCTATGAGCGTTATTGTCAGCCGCGCACTTCCGGATGTAAGAGATGGCCTTAAACCTGTCCACCGCCGCATATTATATGCAATGAATGAACTAGGTATGACACCGGATAAGCCATATAGAAAATCAGCTCGTATTGTCGGTGACGTGATTGGTAAGTATCACCCTCATGGTGATTCTGCTGTGTATGAAACGATGGTCAGAATGGCCCAAGATTTTAGTTATCGAAATATGTTAGTTGATGGCCACGGGAATTTTGGTTCAGTTGATGGTGATGCAGCTGCAGCAATGCGTTATACGGAAGCGAAAATGGCCAAAATTTCAATGGAAATGGTACGCGACATTAATAAAGACACGATTGACTATCAAGACAACTATGACGGAAATGAAAAAGAACCGATAGTCCTTCCAGCCAGGTTTCCTAATTTACTTGTTAATGGTGCAGCAGGAATTGCTGTTGGAATGGCTACTAATATTCCCCCGCACCAGCTTGGTGAAGTGATTGATGGAGTGCTGGCACTCAGTAAAAATCCTGATATTACTGTACCTGAATTAATGGAATATATTCCTGGGCCTGATTTTCCAACCGGTGCTTCCATTCTTGGACGCTCTGGTATTAAAAAGGCTTATCAAACAGGCAGAGGCTCGATTATTATTCGAGCAAACGCTTATATTGACGAACAGAAGAGTGGTAAGCAATCAATTATTGTGGATGAATTACCGTACCAAGTCAATAAAGCGCGATTAATAGAAAAAATTGCTGAACTAGTAAGAGATAAAAAAATTGAAGGTATCACGGATTTGCGTGATGAATCGGACAGAAATGGAATGCGGATCGTTATTGAAGTCCGAAAAGACGCCAATGCAAATGTATTGTTGAATAATTTGTATAAGCAAACGGCCCTTCAAACAAGCTTCGGAATTAATATGCTTGCATTAGTAGACGGCCGTCCGCAAGTATTGAACCTAAAAGAGTGTTTGAGTTACTATCTTGAACACCAAAAAGAGGTAATTAAGCGCCGCACTGCTTTTGAATTAAGAAAAGCAGAAGCAAGAGCCCATATTTTAGAAGGTTTACGAGTAGCTTTAGATCACTTGGATGAAGTAATTGAACTAATCCGCAGCTCGGAAACGACAGACATTGCACGAAACGGATTAATGGAGAAATTTTCTCTCAGTCACGATCAGGCCCAGGCTATTTTAGACATGCGTCTGCAGCGTTTGACAGGTTTAGAGAGAGATAAAATTGAACAAGAATACAAAGATCTTTTGGAAAAAATTAAAGAATTAAAAGCTATTTTAGCAAGTGAAGAACGTGTACTCGAAATTATTCGAGAAGAAATAACTGATTTAAGAGAAAGGTTCAATGACGAACGCAGAACTGTTATTACCGCAGGGGAAAACCAAATTGAGGATGAGGACTTAATTCCTCGTCAAAATGTTGTTATTACCATTTCTCACCATGGTTATTTAAAGCGTATGCCTATTGATACGTATCGCAGTCAAAGACGCGGCGGCCGCGGTATTCAAGGAATGGGAACAAACGACGATGATTTTGTCGAACATTTATTTACAACAAGTTCTCATCAAACGATTCTCTTTTTCACTAATAAGGGGAAAGTGTATCGGTTGAAAGGATATGAAATTCCCGAATTAAAACGAACTGCTAAAGGGATTCCGATTATCAATCTCTTACAAATAGATAAAGATGAAGAAATTAGCACAGTGATTCCGGTTGAAGAGTACTCCGATGAAGCGTATCTCTTTTTCTTAACAAAAAAAGGGATCGCTAAACGAACGGCACTTTCCGCTTTTTCGAACATCCGCAAAGGCGGTTTATTTGCAATCAATGTCAGAGAGAACGATGAGCTTCACGGAGTCCGATTGACGAAGGGAAATGAAAACCTCATTATCGGGACAAAACACGGTATGGCTATCCATTTCCATGAAAAAGACGTGAGGTTCATGGGGCGCACGGCAACTGGTGTTAAAGCTATTTCCTTAGTTGGAGATGATGAAGTAGTTGGGATGGATATTTCTTCTGAAGATAAAGATGTTTTAATGGTTACAAACAAAGGATATGGAAAACGAACCCCGGTCGATGAATTCAAGATACAAAATCGTGGCGGAAAAGGTCTTAAAGCCTGTAATTTGACAGAACGTAACGGTGATCTTGTTTCCATGAGATGTATATCAGAAGATCATGATATTATGGTTATGACTATTCATGGTGTTTTAATACGTATGGAAACCCAAGAAATTTCTCGACTTGGCCGTTATGCACAAGGAGTCAAATTAATCCGTCTCGCTGATGGCGAAGAAGTCTCTACCGTGGCACCAGTTGAAACTCCCGAAGAGGAACCAACCGAATCAAGCGAACCAAGCAGTCAAGAAACATTAGAAAATGAAAAAGAGGAAGAATCGACAACTACTTCTACAGATGAAACGAGTGATTCTGACGAATAAGACCAACCTTCGGCATATAGCCGAGGGTTTTTTTACGTTTTTAATAAAAGTTACAGGTAAGCAAAACGGTAGTATTTAAGTCAACATATGTTTCCAACATGATTACGTAGCTTTACTTATCCTTTTTGCTAGACAAAGAAAGATTGGAAAAGAGAAGGAACTTTTTCACCAGCAATGGTTAAATATGTTTTGATCATGGGGAAATCCTCTGAAAATTGTTGTGAAATCACCTCTCCCCACCATTCTCCTTCATATCTGCAAATCATACTTAAGTTATATAACAGTAAGTAATGTAAGCACAACTCAGGTAGACAGCAGTATTTAGATGGAAATGAAGGTGGCAGGTAGAGTTGATTATTGTGCTTTAAAAGTAGAGATTTTTGATCATTGGTGATTGATTTCACTTTAAAAGTAATAGATGAATCACTTATGTTAGTGACATGGTCAGTAGATATGTTTATGTTTTCAAGCGCTTTAGAAAATAGTTCAGCGTCTTCTCTTTGAATTTGTTTGCTTGTTTGTATAGTGAAAAATGAATCTTCTATATACACTTTATACAAATCCTCTGTTCCCCTCACTTTAAAATAGAGGGAGGCCATGCCATCAATGAGCAAAAGCAATTCATTCATTTTCCATTTTTCTCCTGGTAAATGTTCCACGTGAAACAGATAATTTGAAAAATGAGGGAAAAAACCTCTTTTTTGAATCTTGATTTCATCTTCCAAAAAGGTATACCCTTTCTTTTTTCTTTTTCTTGCCGTAACTCCATGCGCTAAAACTTCAACGGAAGCAGGATAACGTGGGTCTTCTATTAAAACAAGACCTTTTAACAAGTGGGTAAGTCCATAAAAAAGAAGCAGAGGTTTTATCAATAAAGAAGAATTGATACCTTCCATCCAATAATTTCTTCCAATTAGCCATTCATAATGAAAAACAGAGGTATTTTGGTAGCTCCAAGTATAGGCCTCCTCTTTAAAAGCAGGCCGAAGCTGATAGCTTTGTAATAGCCAGCGGCGCAGTACTTCTTGTGATTCGAAAGGAGAGTAATAAGAAAAAAAATCTGTATGCATAGTTGTGTCGAATCCTCCTTTTATTGGCAAGTCTCTCCTTCCCAAGTATGATTATATTACAACATTCAAATAATTATTGATTGCGTTTTCATTCCTGTTATGATAATTGTTATGTTCCTTAGGAAGTGTTTTTAGTCTCATCGATCTCAGTTAGAGATTCTTTTCAGTTGATTTGTCGGAATGTTTAAACTTATTTCTTTTACTCGTGCCGTTCCAAAAAAAATGATAAGATATTAGAAAATATCAGGAATAAAGACACACTAATTGTTTAAATTAAAAATCTTAAATAGTCATCATTTATTTTAGTTTGAACAACAGTTGAGTTAATTATGACGGGTGGTTTTCTAGAAAAAAGCACTTAGTCACGTCCACTAATTTTGTCTAAGAAAACATAAAAGAAAGGATGAAATAACTGTGAGAGAAGACAAGTTTACTAAAGAAGGCTTGACATTTGATGATGTGCTGTTGGTTCCGGACCGCTCAGATATTCACCCGCGTGACGTATCCGTGAAAACCTCTCTTTCTGAGAAATTAAATTTGAATATCCCTATTATTAGTGCCGGAATGGATACCGTTACTGAAGCTTCACTAGCTATAGCGATTGCTCGAGAAGGCGGATTGGGAATTATTCATAAAAATATGTCCATTGAAGAGCAAGCTGAGATGGTAGATCAGGTAAAACGTTCAGAAAGCGGTGTAATTACAGATCCTTTCTTTTTAACACCAGAGCGACAAGTGTTTGATGCAGAACATTTAATGGGTAAATACCGTATTTCAGGGGTGCCTATTGTCAATGAAGATCAAAAACTAGTTGGTATTTTGACAAATCGAGACTTGCGTTTTATTGAAGATTATTCCATTAAAATAGAAGATGTCATGACAAGTTCCAATCTTGTCACAGCACCTGTTGGAACCACTTTAGAGGAAGCAGAAAAAATTCTTCAGGAACATAAAATAGAGAAACTTCCTCTTGTAGAAAAAGACCAAACGTTAAAAGGTCTTATTACCATTAAAGATATTGAAAAAGTTATTGAATTTCCTCATTCGGCAAAAGATGATCATGGCCGTTTATTAGCAGGGGCAGCGGTAGGCGTAACAAATGATGCATTAAAGCGTGTGGACGCTCTAGTTAATGCAGAAGTTGATGTCATCGTTATTGATACAGCACACGGTCATTCGCAAGGCGTTTTAAATAAAGTGAAAGAAATTAGAGAAGCACATCCCAGCTTAACCATTATTGCAGGAAATGTAGCTACTGCAGAAGGGACAAGAGACCTTATTGAAGCAGGTGTTGATGTGGTGAAAGTAGGAATCGGTCCAGGTTCGATTTGTACTACACGTGTTGTAGCAGGTGTAGGAGTGCCGCAGATCACTGCTGTATATGATTGCGCTCGTGAAGCAAGTAAATATGATACGCCAATCATCGCGGATGGCGGTATTAAATACTCCGGTGATATTGTTAAAGCATTGGCAGCGGGAGGCCATGCAGTGATGCTTGGCAGTATACTAGCTGGTGTGACGGAAAGCCCAGGGGAAACAGAAATTTATCAAGGCAGACAGTTTAAAGTGTATCGCGGTATGGGTTCTATGGGAGCGATGGAACAAGGAAGCAAAGACCGCTATTTCCAAGAGAATAATCAAAAATTAGTGCCTGAGGGTATTGAAGGAAGAATCCCTTATAAAGGACCATTGTCTGATACCTTGCACCAATTAATTGGGGGTATCCGTGCAGGTATGGGTTACTGCGGAACGGAAACCCTGCAAGACCTCAGAGAAAATGCTCGTTTTACCCGCATTACCAATGCCGGTTTAAGGGAAAGTCACCCCCACGATGTTCAAATAACTAAGGAAGCTCCTAACTATAACTTATAAGACCAGCCTATAATTAGTTACTGTCTCAAAAAGATATTTCTGAATAAAGAAGGTTGTTGTCTTTCTTTTAAGAGAGACAACACCTCAGAAATATCTTCTTTTGAGGCAGTTTTTTTCTTTCCCGGGAAATATTGGTGGAGACAGGAAATAGGTCTCATGTCTATCTATTTTTTTACTTCTACCTATGATAAAATATCGTTTGTGCAAGAAGACCGTGGGGGTGCAATAATTTGAAAAGAATGAATTGGATAAAAAAAAGTGTTATTTTTTCTGTATGTTTAAGCGTTCTATTTGGGACAGGGCATATAGTGTCAGCTGCAGAGCCTGAATTAGAAGCAGATTCTGCGATTTTAGTAGAAGCAGAAACTGGAAAAATTGTTTATCAAAACGATATAGATTTGATTTTGCCGCCGGCTAGTATGACTAAAATTATGTCAGAGTATTTAGTTCATGAAGCGGTTAATAATGGAGAAATTTCTTGGGATGAAGAAGTGGACATTAGCGATAAGGTACGGCAGCTGTCACTGGATACGGCACTTTCTAATGTTCCTTTGCGGCAAGATGAAACATATACAGTCCAAGAGTTATATGAAGCAATGGCCATCTATTCTGCGAATGGGGCTACGGTGGCATTAGCAGAACATGTTGCCGGTTCAGAAAGCAATTTTGTAAATATGATGAATGAAAAAGCAGAACAATTAGATTTGGAAGAATATGAGTTCGTTAATTCAACTGGACTTAATAATAAATCAATGAACGGAGCTCACCCAGACGGAACAGAAGCAGATGCTGAAAATATGATGTCTGCAAGAGCTACCGCTGTCCTTACGTACCATTTATTAAATGATTATCCAGAAGTGCTTGACACAGTAAGTATTGCGGCAAAAACATTTAAAGAAGGCACAGAAGATTACATAGAAATGCAAAATTGGAACTGGATGCTTCCAGAGGGACCCATGCCATACGAAGGTGTGGATGGATTAAAAACTGGTTTTACCGACCTCGCTGGTAATGCTTTTACTGGAACAGCTGAAAAAAATGGACTTCGTTTTATATCTGTAGTTATGCGAACCGAATCAAGAGAAGCACGTTTTGAAGAAACGGCTAAATTACTTGATTATGGATTTGATGATTTCTCTTTTGAAGAAGTTGTCGCAGAAGGAGCCCAATTTGAAGAACAAAAAACAGTTCCTGTTACAAAAGGAAAAGAAGATGAAGTCACTGTCTCTGCAGGTGAATCTTTGTCTGTGTTAGTTGAAGAGGGAGAAGCAGAAAATATGAAAACAGTAGTGTCATTAGATGAAGAATTACTCGATGAAGAGGGGCAGTTAGAAGCACCAATTGAATCGGGGTCAGTCGTTGGAACTGTAACAGTGGATGAAGAAGGAAATAATTACTTGCAAGAAAACATGGCAGATAACAACCAAGTGCCATTGGTCGTGGATGAAGATGTTGAAAAAGCAGGGTGGTTAGCATTGACTGCTCGCGGTATTGGCAGTTTTTTTGGAAGTGTGTGGAGTAATGCAGCCAGTTTTGTTAGAGGTTTATTTTAAAAGCAGATAATAATAAAGATTGGGTGACAGCATAACAGCAATAACCGGAAAGAAGAGGATAGTACTTTATTCTCGGAAAAGGTAGTGTTACAATAATTATCATAATAAAATCCAATCTATATTCTTGTGATTTACAGGTAAACAATACTAATAAATATATTTTTCGATAATGCGGGAGGAATAAAAGATGGCAGACAGAGGAACAGACAGAGTAAAACGTGGAATGGCAGAAATGCAAAAAGGCGGCGTCATCATGGACGTTGTAAATGCAGAACAAGCAAAAATTGCAGAAGAAGCTGGAGCTGTAGCGGTTATGGCTTTAGAGCGTGTACCAGCAGATATTCGTGCTGCTGGAGGAGTAGCTCGCATGGCTGATCCAACCATTGTAGAAGAAGTGATGAGTGCTGTATCTATTCCAGTAATGGCTAAGGCACGTATTGGTCATATTGTGGAGGCGAGAGTTTTAGAAGCTCTTGGGGCAGACTATATTGATGAAAGTGAAGTATTAACTCCCGCCGATGAGGTTTATCATCTAGATAAAAGTGAATATACTGTACCTTTCGTGTGCGGCGCCCGTGATTTAGGCGAAGCGCTTCGACGTGTTGGGGAAGGTGCTTCCATGCTTAGAACAAAAGGCGAGCCAGGGACAGGAAATATTGTAGAAGCTGTACGTCATATGAGAATGGTGCAGTCTCAAGTGAAAAAAGTCACTGGATTATCAAAGGATGAATTAATGACAGAAGCGAAAAACTTGGGAGCTCCTTATGAATTGCTGCTTGAAATTAAAGAAAACGGAAGGCTGCCTGTCGTAAACTTTGCAGCTGGCGGTGTAGCTACTCCGTCAGATGCAGCGTTGATGATGCAGTTAGGAGCAGACGGTGTATTTGTTGGCTCCGGTATATTTAAATCAGACCAGCCTGATAAATTTGCACGAGCTATCGTAGAAGCAACAACTCATTATGAAGATTATGAATTGATTGGACGTCTGTCTAAAGGTCTTGGTACTGCAATGAAAGGTATGGAGATTTCTAATCTTGAGCCTTCCGAACGTATGCAGGACCGCGGCTGGTAAACGAGCCCTCAATAAACAAATTTAACATGAAGGAGGGTTAACCATGTTAAAAATAGGAGTACTCGCGTTACAGGGTGCTGTTCGGGAACATGTTAACTGTTTACATGCCCCTGATGTGGAAGTGAAGATAGTAAAACGTGTGGAAGAACTGGAAAAAATTGATGGTTTAGTGTTTCCCGGCGGAGAGAGTACAACTATGCGCCGTTTAGTTAATAAATATGGCTTTTTTGAACCGCTTCGCCAGTTTTCTGAAGCGGGGAAACCGATTTTTGGTACTTGTGCTGGTTTAATTTTAATGGCTGAAGACATTAAAGGTGAAACACAAAGCCACTTGCAATTAATGGATATGGAAGTGCAAAGGAATGCTTTTGGCCGGCAGCGGGAAAGTTTTGAAACAAAGATTTCCGTCAAAGATGTAGGAGAAGATGTCGAAGCAGTATTTATTCGTGCTCCCCTTATTACCGGAGTAGGAAAAGAAGTAGAAATTCTTTCCGAGTTTGAAGGAGAAATTGTCGCTGCCAGACAGAATCATTTATTGGCTTGTTCGTTTCATCCTGAATTAACAGAGGATGCACGGTTTCATCAATATTTTGTACAAATGGTAAGAGAATCAAAAGAAGCAGCTGCTGATTCAATGGCATTGACATAAAAAGCGTTGAGGAGCAATAGTAATTGCATTTCTGACACCCAGAGAGCCGGTGGTTGGTGTGAACCGGCTGCAGAATGCAATGAATCCTGCTCTGAGCGAGAGAGTGAAAATAAGTAGTTCTCTCCGTTTCATCCGCGTTACAGGATCCAAAGAGGCAGAGATTAAATCTTTGCAAATTGGGTGGTAACGCGGGTGAAACCCGTCCCTGTGAGAGAAGGGACGGGTTTTTTTATGAATGTATAGGTAAGACAATCGGTGAACTCACCTTCACCATAGTATGGCCAGCCGCCTTCTCTAATGGAATTATAGATAAAGGAGGAACTTCCTATGCTTGATGTAAAAAGACTTCGTAATAACTTTAACGAGGTAAAACAAAAGCTGGATAAACGGGGAGAAAATATCAGTGAAATTGACAAATTTCAAGAACTAGACGAAAAACGCAGAACGCTTATCCAAAAAACAGAAGAGTTAAAACAGCGAAGAAATACAGTTTCACAACAAGTAGCTCAGCTAAAAAGAGAAAAGAAAGACGCTGATGATTTAATAAAGGAAACAAAAGAAGTTTCAGCTGACATTAAATCGTTAGATGAAGAATTAAAGCAAGTGGAAGAAATGTTGAACCATCTCATGCTTCGTGTTCCAAATATTCCTCATGAAAGTGTCCCGTACGGAGAAGATGAGACAGATAATGAAGAAATTCGACAATGGGGTGAAATACCTTCCTTCCTTTTTGAAGCGAAAGCTCATTGGGAACTTGCCGATGAATTGCAAATGATGGATTTTGAAAGAGCTTCTAAAGTAACAGGAAGCAGATTTGTGTTTTATAAGGGTGCTGGAGCAAAATTAGAACGGGCATTAATTAACTTTATGATGGACTTACATGAGGAAGAGCACGGATATGAAGAACTGCTCCCTCCTTATATGGTTAATCGTGACAGTATGACAGGTACGGGGCAGCTTCCAAAATTTGAAGAAGATGCTTTTCAGATTAAAGAAGAAGATTACTTTTTAATACCTACAGCGGAAGTCCCAGTAACAAATTTGTACCGCGATGAAATTTTACAAGCTGATGATTTACCGATTGCATACGCTGCATACAGTGCTTGTTTTCGCTCCGAAGCAGGTTCTGCAGGAAGAGATACGCGTGGTTTAATTCGTCAGCATCAATTTAATAAAGTGGAGCTTGTTCGTTTCGTAAAACCAGAAGATTCTTATGAAGAATTAGAAACATTAACAGGACACGCTGAAAAAGTTCTTCAGCTTCTAGAACTCCCGTATCGTGTTATGAATATGTGCAGTGGAGATCTTGGATTTACTGCAGCTAAAAAGTACGATATCGAAGTGTGGCTTCCAAGCTATCTAGACTTTAAAGAAATTTCTTCTTGCAGTAATTTTGAAGACTTTCAAGCGCGACGTGCTAACATACGTTTTAAAAGAGATAAAAAGTCTAAGACGGAATTCGTGCATACATTGAATGGTTCTGGTCTTGCCATTGGAAGAACGGTTGCTGCTATTATGGAAAATTATCAGCAAGAAGATGGCAGTATAAAAATTCCTCAAGTTTTACGATCCTATATGGGCAGCAAAGAATATATCAAAAAGCCATAAAACGAAGAAAAAAGAAGGCGGGTATGTATAACTGCCTTCTTTTTACTTTTTCTGTACGGTTAAGTATTTGTAAAATTTAAGGGCACCCGATTTTGTGGAATAGGTTGAAATGATTGAATTTAATGGGAAAATTTTAAGTGTATATAAAATAAAGATTCGAAAAAAACTGAAAACTGGATTGCAATATATATTATAATTACTTATAATAACTTTGATTGCAGGTATTTTACGAATTTATTAACAAACAGTCTAGATACCTATTTTTTTCGTAAAAAATACAAAGAGATTCTTAAAATAGTAAGGAAATGAAGTGAGGTATATGAAGACTTTAGACCAAACTGATCTCTTAATTTTAGGTTATCTTCAAGAAAACGGGAAACGTTCTTATAGTGAAATAGCTCGTTTTCTTGACGTTAGTGAAGGTACTGTGCGTTCACGTATTAATAAAATGTTGAAAAACAACGTGTTTGAATTTATTATCCATACAAATCCAAACAAAGTAGGACTGAAAGTTCAAGCGATTATAGGTTTATCGACAAAATTAGGAAAGCAAGAAGATATAGCTGAATGCTTGAATACCTATTCAGAAGTTCGATTTATAGGTGCTTTTTCAGGAAAACATGATTTAATTATACAAGCTTACTTCAGGAATAATGAGGATTTAGTCCAATTTGTCAATACAGAATTATCGCAGATTGACGGAATTTTAAATGCGGATGTAAATGTCGAATTAAAACAGTACAAAGATTCGTTTTCTTATATACTCCCATAGAAAATCATGTAAAAACAGGAAACGATAAATATGCGGGGTGTGTATATGAAAAATGAGCCGCTGCTTGAGGTGAATGGATTAAAAACCTATATTACACTTGAAAACAAGAAGCAAGCGAAAGCGGTCGATGGAGTGGACTTTGTTATACATAAAGGAGAAACAACAGCCTTAGTCGGAGAATCAGGAAGCGGAAAAAGTATGACATCTATGTCGATTATGCGACTTATTCCAGAACCGTCCGGCAAAATTGTAGAAGGATCCATTAAGCTTGAGGGAAAAGAATTACTTAAGCTTTCCGAAAAGCAAATGGAAAAGGTGCGAGGCAATGAGATTGGAATGATATTTCAAGATCCTCATTCTTCTTTGAATCCTGTGTTTACAATAGGTATGCAAATAGCTGAACCATTAAGAAAACATAAGAAAATGAAGAAAAAAGAAGCATACAAAAAAGCTGTCGAATTATTAGTAATGGCAGGTCTGCCCAATGCAGACCAAATAGTAAAGATGTATCCCCATCAATTATCAGGAGGAATGGTACAAAGGGTAGTCATTGCTATCGCTATGTCTTGTGATCCGAAACTGATTATTGCAGATGAACCGACCACTGCTCTTGATGTTACCATTCAATCACAAATTCTTGGTCTGATGACAGAACTGAAGGATCAAACAAATTCGGCCGTTCTTATGATTACCCACGATATTGGAGTCGTTTCCGAAGCGGCAGATAAAGTGATGGTGATGTATGGCGGCCAAATTGTCGAAAAAGCTTCAGTGAAAGAATTGTTCCGTAATCCAAAGCATCCTTACACGATTGGACTTTTAGCAAGTGTACCCAGAATAGAAGTTGAACAAGAAAGACTAGAGTCTATTCAAGGAACGGTACCGCCTTCCCACGCTTTTCCAAAAGGATGCCGATTTGCACCAAGATGTAAGCATGCTATAGAAGCTTGTACAAAAACAGTACCTGAACTAATAGAAAGCAGCAATGATCACGAGGTTCGGTGTATTCTGTATAGAGGGGAGGAGACTAGACCCTGTGACAATCATGAACAGCGAAACACAAACTAATTCTCTTACATCATCAGAGACAAAAGATAAATTAGTAGAGGTGAAAAATCTCAAAAAATACTTCCCTGTGAAAGGCGGCATTTTAAAAAGGACAATTGGACACGTAAAGGCAGTGGAAGACGTAACGTTAAGCATTTATCAAGGTGAAACACTTGGTCTCGTTGGAGAGTCAGGATCTGGAAAGTCAACACTTGGCCGCTTAATTTTAAAACTGCTTAATCCTACGGAAGGCAGAATCATTTTTAATGGCAAAGACATTACCAGCTATTCTCAACGAAAAATCCGTCCTTATCGAAAGAACATGCAAATGATATATCAAGATCCGTATAGTTCACTTAACCCTAGAATGAGCGTTGGAGATTTAATTGAAGAGCCGCTCATTTTGCATGATAGATTGACAAAAAAGGAACGACAAAACCGGGTCATTGAGCTTCTGGGCACTGTAGGACTTGGTGAAGACACTCGGTTTAAATACCCGCATGAGTTTTCCGGAGGACAGCGCCAGAGAATTGGAATTGCCCGTGCCCTCTCTCCCCGTCCTGCATTAGTTATTGGAGATGAACCTGTCTCATTGCTAGATGTTTCTGTACAGTCGCAAGTTCTTCATTTAATGAGTGAATTGCAAATAAAGTTAAACCTTACATATTTATTTATTTCTCATGATCTAAGCGTTGTAAAACACATGTGTGACAGAATAGCAGTTATGTATTTAGGCAGAATTGCAGAGATGGCTCCGAAGCATTCATTGTACAAAGAGCCGCTTCACCCTTATACAAAAGCACTTATTGCAAGTGTTCCAGGTGTAGATAGAAAACGAGAAAAGGTAAAGCTCGAAAGAAATATGCCTAGTCCATCAAATCCACCTTCTGGCTGTCCTTTTCACACTAGATGTCCGGAATCACATAATCGTTGTACAATAGAACGGCCTGAATTAAAAAATATGGGTAATGATCACTATGTTGCCTGTCATCTATATACAGAATATGACGTTCAGCGATGAAAACAGAAAATCTTACGTCAAAAAAGGAGGAAAAGCCAAGTTTTTCTACTGAAAAGATTAAGGGGGTAATAAAATGAAAAAGCAAAGTTTGCAGTTTATTTTCATTTCTCTGTTTTCCTTTGGATTTATCCTTTCAGCTTGCACAGGGGAAGATGAACCAATCGAAGAAGAAGAGACAGATGCAGCTGAAGGCGAAGATCCGACAGAAATAAAAGAAGAAACGGTGGAAGAACCAAGCGGGGAGCCGCAACATGGCGGAACCATTACAGCCGCAATGTATTCAGCGCCGGGAGGACAATTTAATCCAATTTTTTATGAAGATGCATATGAAAACAATATATTGTCTTTTACACATGATTTTTTAGTAGCCCAGGACGAAAACCTGGAATTCACCCCGGAATTAGCTCATGATTGGAAGTTTAATGAGGACCAGACGGAGATTACTTATTTTCTTGAAGAAGACGTAACTTGGCATGATGGAGAACCATTTACCGCAGATGACGTCGTATTTACTTTTACCTCTATGGCAGACCCGGAGTACATTAATTCAGGCGGATTACGAACAGAATTTGTAAATAAGCTAGTAGGATATGAAGAATATACAGCTGGTGAAGCTGATAAATTAGAAGGTGTTCAAGCCGAAGATGATTATACGGTCACCTTTACATTTAAAGAACCGAATGTAACTGCACTTTATAATACAAGTTTTCCGATAATTCCTAAACATGTGTTTTCTGATATAGCAGTCGAAGATATGGCTGAAGATCCTGCCTCCACGGATGCTGGCGAAGTGATAGGTACAGGGCCATTTAAATTAACTGAGATGGAGGATGGAGAGCAGTACATTTTAGAAAAACATGAGGAGTATTGGAAAGGAGAACCTTATCTCGATAGGATACAGTGGCAGGTAATTGATCAAGAAATTATGACTGGAATGCTTGAAAATGGAGAGCTTGACTTAGTGAAAGATCCTGGCGGTGTGCCAAAAGCAGATATAGAAACGGTCGAACAAATGGAACATATTACAATGTTTGAACAGCAAGACCTAGGGTATCAGTATCTTGGCTTTCGACATCATCGTGGACCAAATGATTCTGTAACAGATAAAAGCACATGGGAGCAAAACGACAAAGTGCAGGATAAAGAACTTCGTCAAGCTATCGCACATGCCATTAATCGGGAAGGCATCATTGAAGGGCTGTTGTATGGAAGCGGTCAAGTTCTAAATGCTCCTTTCCCAGAAGCATCCTGGGCTTATGATTCGGATGCTGTGCATCAATATGAACACAGTGAAGACAAGGCAAATGAACTTCTTGATAAAGCAGGATATGAAGACACAAACGAGGACGGATTCCGCGAAAATCCGGAGGGAGAAGAGTTTGTGTTAAATCTTGATTATCCTACAGGAAACAAAGTGCGTGAAGATACTGCTCCGATAATTAAAGACAACCTGGAAAATGTAGGATTAAAGGTTGATCTGCGCAATCCTCGTGATGCATCTGCTCACTTTGTAGAACTTGAAAAAAATAATACCGATTGGGACATGTATTTGGCAGGGTGGGGCCTTGCTTCTGGTGATCCGGATCCGGCTCCTCTTCATGAGTCTGAATCCGCTTATAATTATTTGCGTTGGGATAATGAAGAAAGCGATAAACTTATTCAAGAAGCAAAACAGGCGCCTGAAGCATTCGATTTGGAGTATAGAGAAAAAAAGTATGCAGAATGGGCAGCGTTATTTTCTGAAGAGCTTCCTGAAATCCCGCTTTATTCCGAGAACAATGTATTTGCTCACAACAGCAGTTTACATGGTATTACAAAAAAACCTCACACAATCGTGGATAATTCCCACGAATGGTGGTTGGAACAATAATCTAAAACAAAGGGGGCGTATGGCTGAAATACGGCCGTACGCCTAATAATGTGAGGATTTTAACATCATTTCTGATGTTCTTAAAAAGGAGGAAAAGAAATTATGTACATATACGTTATACGAAGGATCCTTCTTTTTATTCCTATGTTGATTGCTGTTTCATTTATTGTGTTTATGCTTGCTTTTATTGCACCAGGTGATCCGCTCACAGGAGAACGTATAGACCCAGCGGTGGATGCTGAAGTGTTGGATCAACGACGTGAAGCTTTAGGGATAAATGATCCCTTTTATGTGCAGTACTTTGATTGGCTCGGTTCTGTGGCGAAAGGGGAGTTAGGAAACTCTATCAACTATAATAGCCGCACCGTAGAAGGGTTGATTCTATCGAGGATAGATAATACGTTATACTTATCTGTCTTTTCTTTACTTTTTACTATAATAGTTGCATTGCCTATCGGTATCTATTCGGCTAGAAAACCATATTCTCTTTTAGATTATGGAGCTACTACGTTTGCATTTTTAGGACTTGCAATACCTAATTTTTTTGCTGGTCTCCTGCTAATTTATGTTTTTGCTTTTCAACTAGGGTGGTTTCCATCACAGGGCTCTGTCTCAACCGTAGGATTGTCAGGATTTGATTATTTTTTTGATAAAATAAGACATTTGATTCTGCCAGGTACTACGCTTGGATTAGCCAGTACAGCTATTTATATGAGGTACATACGAAGCGAGATGCTCGATGTGATGACGAGCGATTTTATTCGAGCAGTAAAAGCTAAAGGAATGGGAAATAGAAGTGTATTATACAAGCATACGCTGCGTAATGCCCTTATCCCTGTAATTACCCTGCTCGGATTTGAATTTGGCATGCTATTAAGCGGAGCAGTTATTACTGAAGCTGTATTTAATTATCCTGGTCTTGGTACGTTGTTTCTAGATTCAATCATTAATCGGGATTATCCTGTTATCATGGGAATAAATCTTATTCTCTCGGTAACCATTTTAGTCGGAAATCTTCTAGCTGATATCTGTTATGCCGTGGTTGATCCGAGAATTCGATACGATTAGGAGGGAGCTTATGGAACATGCTCCTTATAAAATGCAAAAGGGACACAGCCTGCTTACATTGGCCACGAAACGGTTTCTAAAAAATAAACTAGCTCTTATAGGTATTATTATTCTTGTTTTTTTTACATTTATTGCAATTTTTGCTCCGTTTTTGACGACGCATGATCCTACCAAACATGATTTATTAAATGTGATGGCTCGGCCTAATGCGGAAAATTGGCTAGGCACGGATAGTTCAGGAAGAGATAATTTTGCAAGGTTCGTTTACGGATCACGCGTTACACTTCTTATTGGTTTTTTGTCCATGTTCTGTGTCATTATTGTTGGGGTGATTCTAGGATCGCTTGCTGGATACTACGGTGGATTAGTAGACGGGATTATTATGCGTGCGGCAGATATTGTTTTAACTCTTCCTTTTCTTTTATTTGTATTAACCATCATTGCAATTATTCAAAATATAACGATCCCACTATTTGTGTTGGTTATCGCTGCAACTAATTGGCCCAATACAACGAGAATTTTACGTGGTACGTTTTTATCATTAAGAGAAATGGATTTTATTTTAAGTGCGAGATCAGCAGGATGTTCAGATTGGCGTATCATTACGAAACACTTTTTACCAAATGCTGTTGGTCCCATTATTGTTAACGCAACGATATTGATGGCTTCTATGATAATACTTGAATCAGCACTAAGCTTCGTTGGTTTTGGCATACCGCAGCCTACACCTACATGGGGAAATATGGTTAATGAAGCAAGGAGCATGAGAGTATTAACAGGCGCTCCAGAAGCATGGGTACCGCCAGGGCTGGCTATTTTATTGACTGTGCTGGCTATTAACTTTATTGGTGACGGTCTTCGTGATGCATTTGACCCGAAAAGCAATAAATAATAAAATGGCAGCAGGCTTAACTTATGCGTTAGGAACGTTTAACTTTATTAAAGCACAATGTATAACAAAAACTAAGAGTTCCGCCATTTGGGTTTGGCATTGCTGTTTGAAAAATTTCTTTATTTTTTTTAGAAAAGATACTTGCTTCGTTATTGGGGTTGTGCTATTATAGTCTTTGTCAGCGAAAAAATACATATTTCACACGGAGGAGTACCCAAGTCTGGCTGAAGGGAGCGGTCTTGAAAACCGCCAGGGGCTTCACGGCCCGCGGGGGTTCGAATCCCTCCTCCTCCGCCATACTTATTATTTATGTCAATAAATAACACAGTTGTATATAAACAATAATATTAGTGCCTCCTAGGAAATCTAGGAGGTTTTTTGTGTCGATTTTGAGGAACCAGCCATTTCGGAGGGGAGGCGATAAAGGATTTTTTCTACAAAAGGAATTATTGCTGGGGTAGTGTTTTGCCCGGCCGAAGGAGAATTTGGAGCAACCTTAATGGTGGCAGGTAATATTCCTGTTAAAACGCAAACATTATCTATTGATATCTACGATGCAGTACAAGCAAATCGTATGAATGAAGTGCACCTTATGGTTTTGACTATCACTACTATTTTCATTTTATTGGTAACGACAAAGTTTTTAAAGCAGTAATACAAAGTCAAATAGATGATTTTATTTCCGGGGTGTTAAAATGATGAAGACTCCACATGAAAAATGGATGCAGTTTGCAGTAGAACAAGCATACAAGGCTCAAGAAAAAGACGAAGTCCCTATTGGCTGCGTCATTGTTCACGATGGCATTGTAATTGGGGCGGGATATAACCAAAGAGAAACGAAACAGCAGTCAGCAGCGCATGCAGAATTGATAGCTATTCAACAAGCATGTGAATACATAGGGAGCTGGCGTCTTGAAAATTGTACGTTGTACGTAACACTAGAACCATGTCCTATGTGTGCGGGGGCTATTGTGCAGTCGCGAATTCCACATGTTGTGTTCGGTGCGGCAGACCCAAAAGCAGGCTGCGCTGGTACCTTAATGAATTTACTAGAAGAAGAGCGTTTTAATCATCGTGCTGAAGTCACTAACGGAATATTAGAAGAGGTATGCTCAAACCTTTTAACCACTTTCTTTCGACAGATACGTAAAAATAAAAAAAATAAACGACATAAAATGTTTAACCAAGAATAAATCTGGTGGATTGGATTCCTCTTTCGCCCATGATATATTGAATATAGTAATGTTAATAGTGGGAGGGGAAAACGTGCGTCCAAATCAATTTTCTGCTGAAACAGCTCAGAAACTGGCTAAAAAGCTGAACATGCCCATAGAACACATCGTTCATACACCACCTCATGTGATCATGGAAAAAATTGCTGAACTTGAAAAAAAAGAACAACAGCAAGAGCAAACTGCAGATAAAAAATAAGAAGTGATATATACATCAGCGATATTTATGTTCTTTAGTTACAGAGACAGATAAGTAATGGCGATCTTTTTAAATTTACTATTGCATTCTTTGTCTATAAAAGATATAATGAAAAATGCGCTGAAAAAAGCGCCTTAAAAAGTTATCGAATTTGCCGTGCTAAGTGGGGAGGTAGCGGTGCCCTGTACTCGCAATCCGCTATAGCGGGACCGAATCCCTTCTTTAGGCTTTGTTTCCGTGAGGTCTGCCCTGAGTAAGTGGTGTAGACGTCCGGGTTCTGCGCAACGAAAACCCGTGAACCCTGTCAGGTCCGGAAGGAAGCAGCAGTAAGCGGACTCTTTCGTGTGCCGCAGAGTCGCCTGGGCCGAGCTAACTGCTCGGGTAACGCTCATGGAAGCATTGCCGACAGAAGGTGCACGGCTTTATACATACAATGATGAAGGACGGCTCCTGATGGGGCTGTTCTTTTTTTTAAAGGGTATAAATATTTGGCGTTTTACATGTCTAGCTTCAGCGCCCAGCCGCTCAGGCGTACACGATAAAGAGGAACTTTTGCTAAAACCGCGAACGTCCTGTCGCGGCTGACCAGGGCGCTTGCGCTTTTCATACTCTCATAAAATGTAATCCGAATAAAATAAGGGGAAAGAGAATAGTTTGTGCTTTGAAAATTCGCCATTTAATCGGTATAATTAAGAATGAAAAAAGTGAAGGAAGGAGGTCCCGGGAGTGAGCTATAAAGCACTTTATAGAGTGTGGAGACCCCGATTCCTGCAAGATGTGGTAGGACAAGAACATATTACGAAAACACTTCAAAATGCTCTAGAACAGCAAAAGTTTTCTCATGCATACTTATTCAGCGGTCCAAGAGGAACGGGGAAAACCAGCGCTGCCAAAATTATTGCTAAAGCTATAAATTGTGAACAAGCACCGGTCAGAGAGCCTTGCAATGAATGCCGGGCTTGCCAGGGAATTGCAGATGGTTCTGTAGTAGACGTAATTGAAATTGATGCTGCTTCTAATAATGGTGTAGATGAGATAAGGTATATCCGTGAAAATGTAATGGCTGCTCCTAGGGACATTCAATATAAAGTATACATTATAGACGAAGTTCACATGCTCTCCACAGGTGCATTTAACGCTCTCTTAAAAACACTAGAAGAACCGCCAAAGCATGCCGTTTTTATTTTAGCCACCACGGAACCTCACAAAATACCGTTAACCATCATCTCCCGTTGTCAACGATTTGATTTCAAAAGAATTACCGCAAGAGATTTAGTTATGAGAATGAAATACATTATGCAAGAGCAGGGGTGGGAAGCAGATGAAGAGGCTTTACATCTAATTGCTCGTTCAGCAGAAGGCGGTATGAGAGATGCTTTAAGCCTGCTCGATCAAGCTGTCTCTTTTTCAAAAGAAAAGGTAACAGCAGAAAATGTTTTAGCCATCACAGGAACCGTTTCACAGCAATTTTTAACGAAAGTGGTTTATTCTTTAAAAGAAAAAGATACGGCACCTGCTGTAGAAGCAGCCAATACACTGATTCAGGAAGGAAAAGACCCTCTTCAGTTTATGGAAGATTTGATATACTATTTTCGGGACATGCTTTTGTATAAAACCGCCCCTCGCCTTGATGAAGTTATGGACCGCGTTTCGGTTGATGAATCTTTCAAGGATTTAGCAGCGAACACTGAAATGTCATGGCTGTATGATGTGATCAACGGCTTAAATGAATATCATCAAGAGATGAAGTGGGCAAGTCATCCTAAGATTTTTCTTGAGATGGCTCTCATTAATATATGTCATACGCCGAAAAGTTCATCTTCTGAAACGGCTGAAGTATCGGGGGAAGTGGCTGATCTTAGAGGGAAAATTGCTCAATTAGAGCAAGAAGTGAAAAAATGGAAACAGCCTCCGCCGAACACTCAAGAAAGTACAGCTGTTACCGAGACGATTCAAAAGAGTAAGGCCGCCCGTGAACAAACATCCAAAACGATAGCAACCGGTCTTGAAGGAGAAGGAAAAATAAAAGCTATTCTTGAAGGGGCGACAAAACAAGAGCTTCAATTCGTTACTAGCAGCTGGCCTGATGTGATGAAACGAGTGAAACAGCAAAGTGTGCCAGCGCATGCATGGTTAAGTGACGCAAAGCCTGTAGTCTCAGATGGAGAAACCGTCTTACTGTCCTTTCAAAATGAAATGCATAGAAATATGGTGGACACAAAGTTCCGATCTTTAGTACAAGAAGCTTTAGAAGGAGTATGCGGGAAAACGTTACAGCCTTTAACCATTATTTCTGGGCAGTGGGAGAAAATAAAAGAAGGCTTTAAGAAAATACAGCAATCAACAGAGGAAACTTCTTCATCTGAGGAAAAAAGCAAGGACCCTGTTATCGATGAAGCCATTAAATTAGTCGGTCCTGAATTAGTAGAAATAAAAGAAAAGTAATAAAGTGTAATTAATTCAAAAATGGAGGCTCTTAAAATGAAAAACATGGGTAATATGATGAAGCAAATGCAAAAAATGCAAAAGCAGATGCAAAAAGCACAGGAAGAATTAAAAGAAAAGACGGTTGAAGCTACAGCAGGAGGCGGTGCTGTTAAAGTTACAGCTGCTGGAGATAAACGTATTGTTGACATTGAAATTGATGAGGACGTAGTGGACCCAGAAGACGTGGAAATGCTCCAAGACCTTATTCTTGCTGCAATGAATGAAGCGTTGAAGAAAGTGGATGAGCTCGCAGAACAAGATTTAGGTAAGTTCACCAAAGGAATGAACATCCCAGGAATGTTTTAGGAGGAGGATGCGGTGCAATATCCAACGCCTATATCAAAGTTAATAGAAGGATTTATGAAATTGCCGGGTATTGGCCCCAAAACGGCGAGCCGCCTGGCTTTTTACGTTCTTGATATGAAAGAAGAGGACGTTTTAGATTTTGCTAAATCACTAGTAAATGCTAAACGGGATTTAACATATTGTTCTGTGTGTCATCATATAACAGACATTGATCCTTGCAGAATTTGTGAAGATCAACAGCGGGATCAGTCCGTGGTTTGTGTCGTGCAGGACTCAAAAGATGTTATAGCCATGGAAAAAATGCGTGAATACTCTGGTTTATATCATGTTCTGCATGGTGCTATATCACCAATGGATGGTGTTGGACCGGAAGATATTAAAATACCTGAGTTAATTAAACGCCTTCAGAATGACGAGATTCAAGAAGTAATTGTTGCGACCAATCCTACGATTGAGGGAGAAGCAACGGCCATGTACATTTCCCGTTTGATCAAACCCACCGGTATTAAGGTAACCCGTATAGCGCACGGTCTCCCAATTGGAGGAGATTTAGAGTATGCCGATGAAGTGACGCTCTCAAAAGCTATTGAGGGGAGAAGAGAACTTTAGGGTGGTGGAATCACTTGCTTTTTCGAAAAAAAACGATACGAAAGGCAGAAAACGAGCGATTGGCTCAAATCATTTATGCAGTAAAACAAGAACTCGACCGTTATGAATACATCGTAGCCAATAGTGTAGAGCCCTCACAAGAAATTCAAGCGGATCTAAAAAAGAAGAGGGCGAAATATATGTTTTTATTAAAAGAGGCTCGTTACCGTAAATTAAATAGTGAGCAAAATATGTAATGACTCAAGCTGCTTCGGAGATTCCGAGCAGTTTTTTCTTTTCTTAAGGATAATCCATCAGCTTGTACATATATATGTGATGAAAATAAATATTTAGTGTTAATTATGCTGCAGGAGGGAAAACATGGATCCAATACTTTACATCTCAATAGCAGGTGTCGGTGTTTGTTTGTTCTTGTTGCTGGGTGGCGGGATGAAGGCGTTTAGATGGACCGGTGGAATTTTTGTTCGCTTAATTATAGGAGCGCTGGCTTTGTTTTTTCTAAATGCTTTTGGAAGTGCTGTTGGTTATCATCTTCCTATCAATGCCTTTACAGTAATGGTTTCAGGGTTGCTTGGTATTCCAGGGGTAGTCATGCTTGTTGCCGTGGACCTTTTCATTCTTATGTGAAGTTCTATTATAAAAATTGTTATTGACATTTACCGTAAAGAAGTTACAATAGGAAATCCGTGATTATAAACAAACAAAAAACAAAAGCAATTAAATTTATTTTTTTTTGAATAAACTATTGCACTTTTTTATCACGAATGTTAAATTATTATTTGTCGCTGAAAAGAGCGAACAGATTTTAAAAAACTCATAAAAAATATTATAAAAGTTGTTGACATCGTTTTGGCAACTTGTTATGATATTACTTGCCGCTTTGAAAGACAGCGCCAAGTTGTCCTTTGAAAATTGAATGAAAGTCAAGCGTCTGTTAATTTCTTTAATGATTATGTAAGATACAGCTTGTATCAAACAAACCAGTTTATTGGAGAGTTTGATCCTGGCTCAGGACGAACGCTGGCGGCGTGCCTAATACATGCAAGTCGAGC